>NZ_JAWLDU010000080.1:0-8809 GCF_041686475.1 Marinobacter sp. | reverse complement strand
ACGCCGGTCCACTCTTCCGGGTTCTCCGAATGGAACCCCATCTCCCGCGCCAGATCATGGTTAAAACACACCATCCGCGCGTCCTTCAACGGCGTTGGCTGCACCCGGGTATAAAAACTGTCCGGTAGCTCAAGGTAGCGATGTTCGATTTTAAAACTGTTGCTGCTCATAGCTCCAGTATCCCAGATAACTCTCAACCACCACAAACAAACCGGACTCTGACAACCTATACTCCAATTGGTACAAAACCTGCAAAACCCAAAACAAACCAACAGGAACCAGCAAAGTGTCCGCACCCGATCTGACCACCACCATCCAGAAACTGATCAATCAGGAATCCCTCCCCGATTCCTACGCCGACACCGTCAAAAAGACCATCCTCCCCCTGGCCCAACACATCCACAACCTCAGACAGACCAGGACCGAACCCATCACCATCGGCATCCATGGCGCCCAGGGTACCGGCAAATCCACCCTGACTGAATTCCTCAGGGAACTGCTGACCGTCCATTACCGCATTCCCACCGCCAGCTTCTCCCTGGACGACCTCTATCTCACCCGCGCCGAGCGGGAGCAACTGGCCGAGGATGTCCATCCACTGCTTATAACCCGCGGCGTACCCGGCACCCACGACATCGCGCTGGGCCAGCAGGTCATCGACCAGCTGAAAGCCGCCGGCGCGGATACGGAAACCCCCATCCCGGCCTTCGACAAATCCCGCGACGACCGCCGACCAGCTCACCAGTGGCCCGTATTCCGGGGCCGCGCCGAGGTGATCCTGATCGAAGGCTGGTGTATGGGCGCGGAACCGGCCGCCAGCGATGGAGAGTTGATGGCGCCGGTTAACGAACTTGAGCGGCACGAGGACCCGGAGGGCACCTGGCGACAATACGTCAACCGTTGCCTCAGGGGTGAGTACGGGGATTTTTTCAGTCAGGTCGACTGTCTGATCATGCTGAAGGCACCTTCCATGGAATGTGTTCTCCGGTGGCGCACCCTTCAGGAGCACAAGCTGCGGGAGCGAGCCGGCAGCGCACCAAAAGAGGGCGAAAAAAACGGCGAGAGTAACCAACCATCGCGCATTATGAGTGATGAAGAGGTTGTCCGTTTCATCATGCACTATGAACGGATCACCCGTGCCAGTCTCGCGGAGATGCCGGCCCGCGCGGATTGCTTGGTTAACGTGGGGGAAGACCACAGTTTCGGTGAACCCTTGATCCGTCAGCGACAGTAGAGGATTTCGCCATGCCCAAGCCCCGTCTGATCCTGTTTTCCGACCTCGACGGCACCTTGCTGGACCACGACAGCTACGACTGGTCCCCGGCAAAGCCCGCGCTGGCGAGGCTGGCAGCAGCGGATATCCCGGTGGTGCTCAACTCCAGTAAAACCGCCGGCGAGATACGCGCGCTCCGGGAAAAACTGGGCAACACCGCGCCCTTTATCGTGGAAAACGGCGCCGCAGTGGTTATCCCCGCGAACTGTTTTGGACCGGGCCCGGAGCAGGTGCAGACTTTTGGGGCATCCCGGGACGAAGTGCTGGCCCTGCTGAAAGAATGTCGGGCAGAAGGGTTCCGGTTCCTCAGCTTTGCCGACATGAGCCCAGCCGAGCTGGCCGGGCGCTCCGGGCTCTCGGAATCAGAAGCAGAACTTGCGAAAGACCGCGCTGGAACAGAGCCGCTTCTGTGGGAGGGAGACGAGGCTTCACTGGCCGGATTCCGCCACAGACTGAGCGAGCACAACTGCCGCCTGGTTCAGGGTGGGCGCTTTCTGCATGCCATGGGAACCTTCGATAAGGCCGATGGGGTCCGGTTCTTGCTGGGAAAGTACAGGGCGCAATATCCCGTTGAAAAGGTTATTGCCATTGCGCTGGGCGACAGCCCCAACGATCAGCAAATGCTGGAAGAGGCGGACATTGCGGTGATCGTGCGGGGTGTGCAGTCCCAACGCGTGTCCCTGCCGTCACAGAGCCGGGCCATAAGGTCCATCAAGATTGGCCCGGCAGGCTGGAACGAATGCGTGCTGAATCTGCTGATTGAGTACGGTTACTGAAACCGGGTTTTGCAACAACAGGAGAGCCGCCATGGGCGACTTTTATCAGAACGGCATCATCACAACCCTTCATAACCTTTGCCGCCGGCCGGTGGAGGAACTGGAACAGGAGCTGATGAGCTTTCGCAAGGCCCGGCCCATGTCGCTGGTGTTGCCCTCGCTGTATTCGGAGCTGGAAGGCCCGGCCCTGAAAAACATCGTCAGCGAACTGGCGAAGGTGCCGTATCTTGAGCAGATCGTTATTGGCCTGGACCGCGCCAATGAGCAGGAATATCGCCACGCGCTGGAGTACTTCTCCGAACTGCCCCAGCATGTGCGGGTGCTGTGGAATGACGGCCCACGCCTGCGGGCTCTCGACCTCAAGCTGCGGGAACAGAACCTGGCACCCACCGAGATGGGCAAGGGCAGGAATGTCTGGTACTGCTTCGGTTATGTGCTTGCGTCCGGGATGAGCAAATCCGTGGCTCTGCATGACTGCGACATACTGACGTATTCCCGGGACCTGGTGGCCCGGCTGATCTACCCGGTGGCCAATCCCAGCTTCAACTACATGTTCTGTAAAGGCTATTACGCTCGCGTGGCGGATGGCAAAATGAACGGACGGGTCAGCCGCCTGCTGGTAACCCCGCTGATCCGGGCCCTGAAAAAAGTGTGCGGCCCCAACGATTACCTGGACTACCTGGACAGCTACCGTTACCCGCTGGCCGGCGAGTTCTCCTTCCGCACCGATGTGATCAACGACCTGCGCATTCCCAGTGACTGGGGGCTGGAAGTGGGGGTGCTCTCTGAGATGAAGCGCAACTACGCTACCAATCGCCTGTGCCAGGTGGACATTGCCGACACTTACGATCACAAGCACCAGGAGCTCTCACCGGAAGACGCCAGCCGTGGTCTCTCCAAGATGAGCACGGATATCAGCAAAGCCCTGTTCCGCAAGCTGGCCACCAACGGCGAGATTTTCTCCAACGAGAAGTTCCGTACCATCAAGGCGGCGTATTTCCGCATTGCGCTGGATTTTGTGGAAACCTACCAGAGTGATGCCGTGATCAACGGGCTGACATTTGACCGCCACAAGGAAGAGAAAGCGGTGGAACTGTTTGCCCAGAACGTGATGAGGGCAGGGGCCTATTTCCTGGACAACCCCATGGACACCCCGTTCATTCCCAGCTGGAATCGCGTCACCAGTGCGATTCCGGACATCAAGGAACAGCTTCTGGAAGCCGTGGAACTGGATAACGAGGAGTATTGCCAGTGAGCAACACCCTGCACCAAAAGCTTGCCACCATGCTGGACGTGGTTTATCCGGCCATCGATACCGGATTTCTGGCAGATCAGCTGCTGACCACCATGGAGCTGGCGCCGGATGCTCCCGCCCCTCCGGCCCATCAGAATAACTGGGATGAGGCCGATGTGATGCTGATTACCTACGCAGACACGGTCCAGCGCAGTCATGAAAAGCCGCTTCAGACCCTGTTCCAGTTTCTTGAGGATTGCCTCAAGGACACGGTGTCGGCGGTGCATATCCTGCCGTTCTTCCCCTACAGCTCGGACGACGGCTTCTCGGTGATGGACTACCTGGCGGTGAATGAATCCCACGGTGAATGGGAAGACATCGAGCGCATTGCCGGCAACTACAAACTGATGGCGGACCTGGTGATCAACCACATGTCGGCCCGCAGCCGCTGGTTCGAGAACTTCAAGAAGCGGATCGACCCCGGCAAGGACTATTTCTTCGAGGCCAGGCCCACGGATGACCTGAGTGCTGTGGTCCGGCCCCGCACATCGCCATTGCTCAACGCGGTGCAGACGGACGATGGCGAACGTTATGTGTGGTGCACCTTCAGCGAAGACCAGGTGGACCTGAACTTTGCCAACCCCCAGGTGCTCAACGAGTTTGTGGGCATTATCCGTTCTTATCTGGAGCGGGGTGTGACCATCTTCCGGCTGGATGCAGTGGCCTTCCTCTGGAAAGAGGTGGGCACGCCCTCCATTCACCTGCAGCAAACCCACGAACTGATCAAGATACTGCGGCTGCTGATCGAGCATCACACGCCCCATGGTGTGGTGATCACCGAAACCAACGTCCCCAACCGGGAAAACCTGACCTACTTCGGTAACGCCAACGAAGCCCATGTGATTTACAATTTTTCTCTGCCGCCGCTGCTGATCAATACCCTGGTCACCGGCAACTGCCGGCACCTGAAAACCTGGCTGATGAGCATGCCGCCGGCCCAGATGGGCACGACCTATCTGAATTTTATTGCCTCCCACGATGGCGTAGGCCTGCGCCCGACCGACGGTCTGCTTACAGAGGAGGAAAAGCAGCGTCTGGTCAATACCATGGAATCTTTCGGGGGCAAGGTATCCTATCGGCGCACGCCGGACGGCAAGGACCAGCCCTACGAAATGAACGTGGCGCTGTTCGACGCGTTAAAGGGAACAGCGGAGCGGGGCGCCGATCACTGGCAGCTGCACCGGTTCCTCTGCGCCCATACCATCATGCTGGCCCTGGAGGGTATTCCCGCGTTCTACATTCACAGCCTGCTGGGCACGGAGAACGACCGGGAGCGGGTAGAGAACACCGGGCGCCTGCGCTCCATCAACCGTGGCCAGTGGAATCTGGACCGGCTGGAGGAAGAGCTGGCGGACCCGCTGAGCCACCATCACAAGGTGTTCACAGAACTCAAACGCCTGATTGCCATTCGTCGCCGGCAGCCCGCTTTTCATCCCAACGCCACCCAGTTCACCCTGCACCTGGGACTGCAGCTGTTCGGCTTCTGGCGCCAGAGTATGCGCCGGGATCAGTCTATCTTCTGCATTCATAACATCTCCGATGAAGTGCAGCAGGTCTCCCTGGGAGATATCAACCTGATCGGCACCGACCAGTGGCAGGACCTGATTTCCGGTCTGAAAATCGATGATCTCTCCGGATGTCTGACCCTCAAGCCCTATCAAAGTGTGTGGCTGTCCAACCGGGAATAATGGCAGAATGCGTGAATGCCACCCCACTCTCCACACCATCGGCCCCGCATCCTGCTTCTGTCCGCTTACGACGCCGGTAGTCACCAGCGCTGGCGACAACAGCTGGTGGCCAGCCAGCCGGAATTCAACTGGGAGGTGCTGGCCCTTCCGCCCCGCTTTTTCCGCTGGCGGATTCGCGGTAACGCACTGACCTGGCTGCAGGAGCCGGCGCTGAAAGCCAGTTATGATCTGCTGATCGTCACCTCCATGGTGGATCTGGCGTCCCTGAAGGGGTTTCATCCCCGCCTGGCGCGTACACCCTCCATTCTCTACATGCACGAAAACCAGTTTGCCTATCCGGATTCCGGTCGGCAGCATTCCAGCGCCGAGCCCAAAATGGTCAATTTGTACAGTGCCATCGCGGCTGATCAGGTGCTGTTTAACAGTGCCTGGAACCGGGACAGCTTTCTGGGTGAGGCTTACCGGTTCCTGGACAAAATGCCGGATGGGCTTCCCGATGGTCTGATCAATCGTATCCGTGAGAAATCCCGGGTAGTTCCTGTGCCAATTGACGACCGGCTTTTCACAGGACGGCGCCATACCGTCAACGCCCAGTGCCCCCACCTGCTGTGGAATCATCGTTGGGAGTACGACAAGGCGCCGGATCGGTTGTTGCTGATGCTGGATGCATTGGCGGCGGCAGGCCAGGACTTCCACCTGAGCGTGGTGGGTGAACAGTTTCGTAATCAGCCCGAGGCGTTTGATCTGATACATCAGCGGCACCGGGAACGTATTGTGAACTGGGGATATCTGCAGAGCAGAGCAGACTATGATCGCCTGCTGGCAGAGGCCGATGTGGCCATTACCACGGCCCTGCATGATTTTCAGGGGTTGTCGGTGCTGGAAGCCACGGCCTCCGGGTGTATGGCGCTGGCGCCGGACCGGCTGGCATATCGCGAGTATGTGCCGGACGCGCAAAGATACGCCAGCCATCCGGACGACCCGGTGGCAGAAGCAGACGCAGCGGCAGGCCTGTTGCATCAGTTATTACAGCAGACACCTGAGCCCTGCCCGCCGCAAGCCTGGCGGCTCAGCAAACTGCAAAAGAAATATTACAAAGTGATCAGTGAAACTCTGGGCCAGCTGACGGTATCCTGAGCCTGATTCAAAACACGGAGTGAGCGCAGATGATGAGAGCCATCAAGGTCAGTGGCGACACGTTAAGCTGGGAAGCGTATGACATCCCTTCCGAAGTGCCTGAAGGTCATGTAGCAATTGATATTGCGTGGACCGCCATCAACCGTGCAGACCTGATGCAGCGGGCCGGCGTTTATCCACCACCGCCCGGTGCTTCGGAGATCCTGGGCCTGGAAGTCAGCGGAACCATCTCCGAAGTGGGGGAGGGTGTGGACCACCTCAAGCCTGGTGATGAAGTCTGTGCCCTGCTTACCGGCGGCGGCTACGCCACCCATGTGGTGGTGCCGGCGGTGCAGGTATTGCCAATCCCGAAGGGCTATACCCTGGAAGAGGCCGCAGCGATTCCGGAAGTGTTCGCCACCGCCTGGCTGAACCTCTATCACGAAGCCGCCCTCAAGCCCGGTGAAAAGGTGCTGGTTCACGCCGCTGCCAGTGGTCTGGGTACAACCGTTATTCAGCTGGCAACGGCATTGGGTAATCCGGTCTTTGCCACCGCCGGTGATAACGACAAACTGGAAGCCTGTAAGAAACTGGGCGCCACTGGCGTCTGGAATCGCAATGACGGTTCGTTCGTCGACGCCATTAAATCCTGGGGCGGCGTGGACATGGTGCTGGATCCGGTTGGCGGCAACTATATCGCCGACGACCAGAAAGTGCTGAACGTGGACGGTCGAATCATACTCATTGGCCTGATGGGTGGCCGCATGGCGGAAGTGGATCTGGGGCTGATGCTGATGAAACGCCACCGCCTCATTGGCTCGACGCTGAGGTCGCTGCCAGTGGCTGACAAGGGCAACGTCATGAGTGCTCTTTACCAGCACGTCTGGCCATTGCTCAGTGCCCGGCAAATTGACCCGGTGATCGACAGTTCCTGGCCTATCGAAAAGGCTGGCGAAGCCATGGCCTATGTGACTGAAAACCGTAATATCGGGAAGGTGTTACTGCAGGTGGCCGGGTAAACCTCCCTCCCTGGAGGTTTGTAGGGATCAGTCGGCGACGTGCACCAGCTGTTTGCCGAAGTTCTTTCCTTTCAGCATGCCTTTGAAGGCTTCCGTCGCGTTTTCCAGGCCCTCGGCGATGGTCTCGTGGTATTTGAGCTCACCGGAAGCCACACGATCCGCGAGGATGTTGGTGATTTCCTGATGCTTGTCCTGCCACTCGGTTACCAGGAAGAAGCGGTGTTCCGGAACCGGGTCCAGTGCCTTCAGCACGTGGAAGGGCGTTTCCACCGAACTCATGTCTTCCGCGTTATAGGCGGACACGAAACCACAGATGGGTACTCGCGCGCCTGGATTCAGCAGCGGTGCGACAGCGCGGGTCACTGCACCGCCAACGTTTTCAAAATAGATGTCGATACCGTCGGGGCAGGCGGCTTTCAGGTCTTCTTCCAGGTTGCCGGCCTTGTAATCCACGCAGGCATCAAAGCCGAGCTCTTCCACCACGTAACGGCATTTCTCCGGACCACCGGCCACGCCGACTGCACGACAGCCTTCTTTCTTCGCAGTCTGGCCTACCACGGTTCCTACCGGGCCGGACGCAGCTGAAACCACCACGGTTTCACCGGCTTTCGGCTTGCCCACGTACATCAGGCCGCAGTAGCCAGTGCGTCCTGGCATACCGGCCACACCCAGGTAAGCCTGCAGGGGCACGTTGTCTTTCTGGTCAATCTTGTAGACCATCTCCGCATCGCCGGGGAAAACCACGTATTCCTGCCAACCGGAATAGCAGGTCACCAGGTCGCCAACTTTAAGATTATCCGAGCGGGACTCAACGATCCGTGCAACGCTCTCGCCAACGATAACCTCGCCAAGGCCGATGGGATCCATGTAACCCTTGGCATCGTTCATACGTGGACGCATGTAAGGGTCCAGGGACAGCCACAGCACCTGGGCCAGCACTTCGCCATCCTTCAGATTGCGGACCGGGCGCTCTTCCAGCACCAGGTCACCGTCCTGAATCTCGCCCTGTGGGCGCTGCTTGAGAACGACCGCTCTATTGGTATAGTTGCTCACAAATTATCTCCGGTTGCGTAATGAAACCAGATTAGGGTGCAGCAGAATCGTTACAAGGTCAACATCCAGTGCTGGGGTCTGACCCCGATACATTTCACCTTGTAAAATGCACTGGGGTCAGACCCCATTGGGTGGGGTTACATTTTTTAGGTTGGTCGTTATAATCCGTCTGAGCTCAGGATGAGCGAAAAACATTTATTTCTTCAGGGATCGAAGACATGCCCCAGGCAACCGGACTGCAGTTCACGGCCACCCTTGGCCAACTCCCCAGAGACCTGTTCGCGGTCGTCCGCTTTGAACTGACCGAAACCCTCTCGACGCTTTGCCATTGCAAGCTGGATCTGGCCAGTACGGCCCCGGATATTGCCGCTGAAGAAGTGCTGGAACAGCCGGTGGAACTGGTGGTCTGGCAGGACGGTGTGCCTCTTAGGCGTTTCCACGGTGTAGCCAACGAATTCGCCCGGGGCGATTCCGGCCATCGCCGCACCCGCTACGAAGTCATCGTCCAGCCCCCGCTGTGGCGCCTGGGCCTGATGCACAACAGCCGCATTTTCCAGACCCGGAGCACCGACGCCATCGTGCGTACCCTG
>NZ_JAWLDU010000032.1:30026-36818 GCF_041686475.1 Marinobacter sp. | reverse complement strand
GCCCAATACTATAGTTAAGGGCACAAACCGTGCCAGCACAGCACGGTTTCATTCAGTAACCGGAGTTTGCTAGCTGAGATCGAGGTGTTGTTCACGCTCGGCCCGGACCAGCAGATCCGCCATGGTTTTTACGTCGATCAATGCGCACATGTGGTCGACCACCGTTCCCGCCAACCATGGCCGCTTGCTGCGGGCCGTACGCCAGCGCACTTCATCCGGCTTGAGGGTAAAAGACTGGGCCACGTCATCGCAGGCCAGCCCCCAGTCGCTGCTATCCAGACGAATCACGAAGCGGTAGTTGTCCCTGGCATCAGCCGGAGCCCGGCCAGCCATGATCCATTCCGCGGTATCCACCACCCGAAGGTTGTGGTCGCGGTCCGGTCGCATGCCCATATACCAGCGCGGACTTCCGGGAATCGGCTTGACCGGCTCTTCAATACGGTGAATGGCCCCCAAAAGGATCAGGGGCACTGCCAGTTGCAGACCGGCGACGGTAAAGATAAGACATTCGAAAGGCTTGTCGGACCACTCCGGCCGGCCCGGTGGCTCTGATGCCGGTGGCGTCGGAATATCGGCGGCCTTCTGTTCCTCTGGCTGATGGTATTCAGCCTCGGGCGATTTCTCCGCTTCCGGCATAACCGGCTTCGGACTTTCAACCTTTGTTTCCGCGGATGGCCTGGCCACTACACGGGCAGGCCTCGGCGCCACGCGGGCACGCTCACGTCGGACCGGTTTTGACGGCGGCTCCGGCTCTTCCTGCCGGCTGGTGCCCGTTGCCGTGTGCAGCAACTCATCCAGATAGCTGGCGATGGCCGATGTGGGATCGGCAACCTGCGTCAATTTCTTGTCAGGCATGCCGGCGCTCCGCTACTGAGCCAGTGATTTCCTGCAGGTCCTTCAACAGATGCACATAGGCCCTGACACCGTGGGTCTCCCTGTCCATGGAGGACGGTGTTCTACCCGCCTGGCTGGCATCACGGAATTTGGTATCCACGGGAATGGCAAAACGCCAGAGAGAGTCGGCATGGGTTTTACGCAATTGATTAAGGCTTTTGACCGAGGCCTGTGTCCGCCGGTCAAACAGTGTCGGCACAATAGTATAGGAAAGCTGGTTCTTCTGAGAGCGCATGATCATGGTGAGCGTGTGCAACATACGCTCGAGACCCTTGATAGCCAGAAACTCGGTCTGCACCGGAATGATCAGGTGCTGAGCAGCGGCAAGCGCATTCACCATCAGAACCCCCAGGGAGGGCGTGTTATCCAGCAGCACGTAATCAAAATCATCCCACAACTGGGCCAACGATCGGGATATGATCAACCCCATGCCTTCAACACCCACCATTCGGCGCTCAAGAGTAGCCAGTGCGGTGCTGGCCGGCAGCAGGGACAGGCCCTGGCAACTGGTCTCGGTGATCAGTTGCGCAGGCAGGCCTTCCGGCACCTTGCCCTGGTGCTGGAACAGGTCGAAAACGCTGTGGGCTATGGTGTCCGGGTCATACCCGAACCAGCTGGTCAGTGACCCATGGGGGTCCAGGTCTACCACCAGCACGCGCTTCCCGCTTTCCGCCAGCAGACCGCCCAAAGCCACAACCGACGTGGTTTTTCCCACACCGCCCTTCTGATTGGCTACTGCCCAGATTCGCACGCTGCATTCTCCAGAAATATCAGTTCCGGAAACACCGGAAACCATACCGATATATCGGCCATCATCCGCTCAACTTGAAGACAATTCGGCAACGGATTGCCGCCATTAAAGATGTACGGGGGTCAATACAGATATTGTGCCAACTTGCCTCTCAGGGGCTTCCAGCATCACCTGACAAGTGGCTGACTTACAGGCTTTTACCGCATAGCGCCGCGAATACTGGCGTCGCGGGAAACCAGAAGTACCACGCGGCGGTTACGTCGCCTCCCCTCTTCGGTGTCGTTGCGGGCAACCGGCTGGTATTCACCATAGCCGACTGCTGCCAGGCGCTCGGCTTCAACACCTTCCATCGACAGCATGCGAACAATCGCTGCCGCCCTGGCCGTGGACAGTTCCCAGTTTGAGGGAAAGGCATTGGTCCGAATGGGGAGATCATCGGTAAAACCTTCCACCCGGACGGCATTATCCCGGTTGCGGAGCACGCCCGCGATCTTCTCCACCACTTCAAAGGCATCGTAATGTGGTTCGGCATCACCGCTGCCAAACAGCAGGCTGTTGCGCAGACTCAGCTCCAGCCATTCATCGCTGGTTTCCAGCGTGACCACTCCCTGGTTGATCAGCTCGTCAAATTCAAGGGCAAGCTGGTCGGCCATGGCCCGCAGCGCCTCAGTGCGCCCCTCCTCGCTCATGGCCGGATTCTGCGGTGATTCGGTCACCGGGGGATCAATCACATCTTCCGCTGCCCGGGGGGGAGACCGACGGGGCTGGTCGCCCACTTCGATGGGCTGGAAGGAACGCTGGGGGGCATTGAAAACACCGGTCATGGTTTCCGAAAGCACCTTGTACTTGCCCTCATTCACCGAGGATACGGAATACATCACCACGAAAAAGGCGAACAGCAGGGTAATGAAGTCGGCATAGGAGATCAGCCAGCGTTCCTTGTTATGAAGGTCATCGTCCTGCCGTCTGCGCCGCCTCATGAGCCCTCCGGATTCCACAACACCGGCACTACAGGAAGCCCCGCAGGCGCAGTTCGATGGATTTGGGGTTCTCGCCCTCGGCGATGGCAATGATGCCGTCGATCATCATGTCCTCGTAACGGGTGCGCTCCCGGAGGATGCCCCGCAACTTGTTGGCAACCGGGAAGAACAGCAGGTTTGCCAGCGCGACACCGTAAATGGTGGCCACGAAGGCCGTCGCTATGCCGCTACCGAGCGACTGGGGGTCCTCCAGGTTGGTCATTACCTGGATCAGCCCCATCACCGCGCCAATAATACCGATGGTCGGTGAATAGCCTCCCATGGCTTCAAACACCCGGGCAGATTCCATGTCCCGCTGTTCCCGGGATTCCAGGTCCACCTCCATGATGCTGCGGATGGTTTCGGTTTCGGCGCCATCCACCAGCAACTGGAGCCCCTTGCGGGCAAAGCGCTCGGATTCCTTATCCGCCAGGCCCTCCAGCCCCAGAAGCCCCTGCTTGCGGGCTTTTACACTCCAGTCGATAACCTTGCCAATGCCGTCTTCCAGGCTGATATAGGGAGGAAAGAATACCCAGCGGGCCTGTGAAACCGCCCTTTTCAACAGCGGCCATGAGGTCTGGAGGATGGTCGCTGCGAGCGTCCCGCCGATCACAATCAACGCTGCCGGCCCGTTAAACAGGGAGCTGACAGCACCCCCCTCCAGCAGATTTCCGCCAAGAATGGCGACAAACGCAAGAATAACGCCCAGCAGGCTGAGAATATCCATCAGCTCACCCCGTCAGCCAGGCGGGGACCGATGTCATCAAGGGCAAGCACTTCGTCCGTCAGACCAGCCCTTGCAACTGCCATGGGCATGCCATAGATCACCGACGTTTTCTCATCCTGGGACCAGATACCAGAACCGCTCTGTTTCATCAGCCGGCAGCCTTCCTTGCCGTCCGCCCCCATCCCAGTAAGAATCACCCCCAGCGTTTTACCCGGGAAGCTGCGTGCCAGCGAACCGAAAGTAACGTCGACACAAGGCTTGTAGTTCAAACGGTCATCACCGGGCAGGATACGCACCCGGCCCTGCCCGCCACGGTTCTCGATCATCATCTGTTTGCCGCCCGGTGCCAGCAGCGCCAGCCCCGGTTTCAGCATGTCACCATCGGCAGCCTGGCGGACTTCAATCCGGCAGAGCTTGTTCAGGCGTTCAGCGAACGCGGGGGTAAAGCTTGCGGGCATATGCTGGACCAGCACCAATGGTGCAGGAAATCCCGCAGGCAGGGCCGTCAGTACACGTTGCAACGCAACCGGTCCACCGGTTGAGGTGCCAATGGCCACAACGCTGTAGTGCTTTGCCGGCCCGCGGCGGTGGGAAGGCCGGGGTGGCGCCTGCGGTTCCGGTGCCGGACGTGGCGTTGCGCGCGCACGCTCGGTGCGGGGGCTGACCGGTGCGGCAGGTTTTTCTGCGACGGGCCGCGCCGCCGGGGCTGGAGCCACAGCCGGTGAAGGAGCGGGTTTTGCCCCCGGCCGGCTGCCTGCGACATCCAGTATGCGATCGATCAGAATCTTCTGGAGCTGGCTGGAGTCCCTGGCAATTTCCTCGAAATTCTTGGGCAGGAAATCCACGGCGCCGGCTTCAAGCGCATCCAGGGTAACCCTCGCGCCCTCGTAGGTCAGTGAGGAAAACATCAGTACCGGGATGGGATGCCGTTTCATGATCTCGCGAACCGCGGAAATGCCATCCATTACCGGCATCTCGTAGTCCATGGTGATGACGTCCGGCCTCAGCTTTTCGGCAAGCTCCACACCCTCACGTCCATTGGTGGCAGCGCCTACCACCTTGATCTGACCGGACGCGGTCAGGATTTCCGTCAGTCGCTTGCGGAAGAAACCTGAATCATCAACGACCAGGACAGAAACCGTCATCCATTTCTCCTAAAACAGTACCTGTTGCAGAATGACAGCTGAAAACATGTCAGCCGTAATTCTGCAGCAGGCTCGGAACGTCGATTATGAGTGCAATACGGCCGTCACCCGTGATGGTTGCTCCCGCCATGCCCGGTGTTCCCTGCAGCGCGCGGCCAAGAGGCTTGATCACCACCTCTTCCTGGCCGATCAGCTGATCAACCACGAAGCCGACACGACGGGTACCCATGGCAACAATCACCACATGGGCATTCTCGGGCTCGGGCTCTCCCGCAGCGCCCCTCACCAGCCAACGCTTGATATGGAACAGCGGGAACACCTTGTCCCGCACCACGATACATTCGCGGCCGTCGACAATGTTCTTCTTGCTCAGGTCGAGGTGGAAAATCTCCACCACGTTCACCAGCGGCAAGGCAAAGGACTGGTCGCCAAGCATGATCATCAGCGTGGGCATGATGGCCAGCGTCAGCGGCACCTTGATGATGATGCGGGAGCCCTTGCCCAGCTCGGACTCCACGTTCAGCTGACCGTTCAGCTGGCCGATCTTGGTCTTGACCACGTCCATGCCTACGCCACGACCGGACACGTCGGAAATCTGGTCCTTGGTGGAAAAACCGGCCGCGAAAATCAGGTTGTAGCATTCGGCATTGGTCAGCCGGTCGGCGGCATCCTGCTCGTAGATACCCTTTTCGACCGCTTTCCGCCTCAGTACGTCCGGATCCATCCCGGCACCGTCATCCTCGATGGACAACAGAATATGGTCACCTTCCTGTTCCGCCGATAGGGTGACTGTGCCCTGACGGGGCTTGCCGGCTTTGTCGCGGACATCCGGCTCTTCGATACCATGATCAACCGAGTTGCGAACCAGATGAACCAGCGGATCGGACAGAGCCTCCACCAGGTTCTTGTCGAGATCAGTGTCCTCACCATGCATCTCAAGATGAATTTCTTTCTTGAGATTTCGCGCCAGATCACGGACCACCCTGGGGAAGCGCCCGAAAACCTTCTTGATGGGCTGCATCCGCGTTGCCATCACCGCGGACTGAAGGTCGGTAGTAACCACATCCAGATTGGAGACGGCCTTGTGCATGTGCTCGTCTTCGCTCTGGGCACCCAGACGCTGCAAGCGGTTGCGTACCAGCACCAGTTCCCCGACCATGTTCATGATGTCGTCAAGGCGCTTGGTATCGACCCGCACCGAGGTCTCCGCTACCGGCGCATTGGCATCCCGGGAAGGCATCGCTGGCGCAGCAGAGGTTGCCCCACCCTTGCTGTCGGCTGGCGCCTTTGCGCGCTTGTCAGGCGACTCGGCAGGCCTGTCGGTTTCAGTACTCGCGGATTTTGCCGCCGGTTGACTGTCAGCAGGCGCCGACGACGCTTTTGCAGCATCAGCCGTGGGGCTGCCACCCTTGCCATGCAGGTCGTCCAGCAGCTTTTCAAACTCGTCGTCCGAAATCAGTTCATCACCACTGCTGTTCGCGGTTTCGTCTGCGACATCGGGCTTCAGGTCATCAGTTTTGTCTGTTTCCGGCGGGCCGGAGAACTGGCCCTTGCCGTGCAGCTGGTCCAGCAACGCTTCGAATTCGTCATCGGAGATTTCGTCATCCCCACCCGAGCCATCCCCGGCGGTGGACTGGCCGTTATCGCCGGGGGTGGCCGCGGCGCTGCTTTTCTCGTCTTCGAGGGCGTCCAGCAGCTGTTCGAATTCATCGTCGGTAATATCGCCGTTGTCGCCGTGTGCGCTGGCCTCTTTCGCCGAATCAGGCTGCTCAGTTGCCACTCTCGCGGCCGGTGCCTCGGCCTCTGGTTTGGCCAGCGCATCCAGTGCAGCAATCAGCTCATCGGGAGCGGGTGTGGGCTCCTCATGGTGGCGAACCTGTTCGAACATGGCGTTGACGTGGTCCAGGGCTTCCAGCACAACGTCCATCAGCTCGGAGTCCACCTTGCGCTTGTGGTTACGCAGGATGTCGAACACGTTCTCCGCGGAATGGCAGCAATTAACCAGGGCATCCAGCTGGAGGAAACCGGCACCGCCCTTTACCGTATGAAAGCCACGGAAAATGGCGTTGAGCAGATCACTGTCATCGGGATGTTGCTCAAGATCGACCAGTTGCTCGGACAGCTTTTCGAGTATCTCGCCTGCCTCAACAAGGAAGTCCTGCAGAATCTCTTCGTCGGCATCTAACGCCATGGATTACCCTCTTTTACTCAGAAACCGAGACTGGACAGAAGATCATCAACATCGTCCTGGCCCGA
>NZ_JAWLDU010000032.1:19805-29926 GCF_041686475.1 Marinobacter sp. | reverse complement strand
CGGGTCAGCCGGCCAACCTCCCGGTACAGACTCTGATCCCTTACCTCACTGAGTTCGTTGATCAGGGTCATGGCCCGGGCATATTCTCCGGCATTGACCTGTTCAACCAGCTCAGCGGCCTGGCTACGGAGTTTTTCCGTCACCTCCGGGTCGAGGCCCTGTTGGTTCCTGTTGCTTTTGCTCATGGGAGCCCGTCCGACCTCTGGTTACTGGATTCGCTCGAAGATTTTCTCAATCTTCTCCTTGAGTACCGCTGCGGTAAACGGCTTCACAACGTAGCCATTCACGCCGGCCTGCGCCGCGGCTACGATCTGATCCCGCTTGGCTTCTGCAGTTACCATGAGCACGGGCAGGGTCTTGAGGTTTTCGTCGGCCCTGACTTCTTTCAGAAGGTCCAGCCCGGACATGCCCGGCATGTTCCAGTCCGTCACCAGAAAATCATACTTGCCGCTGCGGAGCATCGGCAGCGCGGTATTGCCATCATCGGCTTCGTCGGTATTGGTAAAGCCGAGATCGCGAAGCAGGTTCTTGATGATCCGTCGCATTGTGGAGAAGTCATCCACGATCAGGATTTTCATGTTCTTGTCCAATGGGACCTCCAGTTTAAAACGCCCGGAATTCGTTGTTGGCTTCCGGCTTTCCGTCAGGCAAGCCGGCAGATTAACCGCTTATTGTGTTGCCTTTGGCGCCGTTGTAAAGCACCAGTTACCAAAAGGCTACAGTAAAGAATGCTCTGCAACGCTGCATAACCACTTGGTCGCAAACGGGTCTACTGCTGCCAGTCGGAGAGCCGCCCTCGCAGACGCAGGGCCGCCTGGCTGTGGATCTGGCTCACCCGGCTTTCACTGACACCGAGAACTGCCCCTATTTCCTTCAGGTTCAGCTCTTCCTGGTAATACAGGCTGAGCACCAGTTTCTCGCGTTCCGGCAGATCGCCGATGGCTGTCGCCAGGTTTTTGCGGAAGCTGTCCGATGCCAGGCCGTCCAGCGGATTATCGCTGGTCTCTGCTTCTTCTATCGGCAGGTCTCCGGATTCATTGAGCTCATCGAGGCTAAAAAGTCGGCCACTGCTGGCATCACTCAGTGACGAGTGATATTCGTCGAGGCCCAGGCCGAGTTCCTCTGCGACTTCCCAGTCCAGGGCTTCGCGGCCCAAACGGTCCTCAACGGCCTTGATGGCTTTGGCAATACGGCGGGAATTTCTGTGAACAGAGCGGGGAACCCAGTCCCCCTTGCGGATCTCATCCACCATGGCACCCCGGATCCGGATGCCGGCATAGGTTTCAAAGGTGGCGCCCTTGGTGGAGCTGTAACGCTGGGCGGCTTCCAGCAGGCCGATCATGCCGGCCTGCATCAGGTCCTCCAGCTGAACCGAGGCTGGCAGCCGGGCCATAAGATGAAGTGCAATTTTCTTGACCAGCGGAGCCTGCTCCTCAACGAGTTGCGATGGCCCCTGGGTGCCGGTCCGATGATAGATTCCAAGTTCTTTCGCCAATGTCATGTATCCGGCTTTTCGGTGACGGGATCAAAATCAGACTTCGACGAGCCGCTCCACAAAGAATTCCAGATGCCCCCGGGGCGACTGTGGCAAAGGCCAGCTGTCAACTTTGTCAGCCAGGCTTTTGATGGCCAGCGATGCCTTGGCACGGGGGTAGGCATCAAGCACGGCGCGCTGGCGCTGAACGGCCTTTTTAACGGCCTCATCGTAAGGCACTATACCGACATATTGTAGTGCCACGTCCAGAAATCGCTCAGTGACCCTGGTCAGTTTTTCAAAAAGATGGCGACCTTCCTGCTCATTCCGGACCTGGTTAGCCAGGATACGAAAACGATTGGTGCCGTAGTCACGGTTCATCAGCTTGATCAACGCGTAGGCGTCTGTAATGGAGGTAGGCTCGTCGCAGACGACCAGCAGCAACTCCTGGGAGGCCCGCAGGAAACTGACCACCGACTCGGATATACCGGCTGCAGTATCGACAATCAGCACATCGATCTGGTCACCCAGCTCACTGAAGGCATTGATCAGCCCGGCGTGCTCGAGCGACGACAGCTGGGTCATACGCTGGGTGCCGGAGGAAGCCGGGACAATCTTGATTCCACCCGGGCCATTGACCAGTACATCGCGAAGATCGCATTCGCCGGAAATCACATCCTGGATGTTCCGGTTGGCGGTAATCCCCAGCAACACATCGATGTTGCCGAGGCCAAGGTCGGCATCGAGCAGCACCACACGACGCCCTTTCTGGGAGAGGGCGATGCCAAGGTTGACCGCGACGTTACTTTTGCCAACGCCCCCCTTTCCGCCGGAAATGGCAATCACCTGTACCGGATGTGGTTTGCTCATACTGATTCTGATCTCTTGCCACGTTTAACCGCAGGCTGTGTTGTTGTTAAACAGCGACTGCCTCTTGCTGCTGGAGTTTTTTCAGCCTCTCCACGGCCAGTCGCACCAGCGGAATGGACTCGGCGTGATGCAGGTCTTCCGGGATTTTCTGTCCGTCGGTGTAATAGGCCACCGGCAATCCCGTTTCCATGACAAATCCCAGCGATTCTCCAAGGGTCAGTGCTTCATCGATTTTGGTCATCACACAACCCGTAAGATTTGCCATCTTATAGCAATGCCAGACGGATTTCATGATGCGTGGCTGACTGGTTGCCGAAACCACCAGATGGGTACGGATCTGGTGGTGACTGCGTGCCAGTTCCGTGAGCTGCTCTTCGTAACCCTTATCGGTACTGGTCAGGCCTGCGGTATCAATCAGTACAAGGTGACGGTCCGACAGTTCGTCGAGTATGTCGTCCAGGGAATGAGTCTCATCCACCACCCGCACCGGCACATTCAGAATACGCCCGAACACGAACAATTGCTCGTGAGCAGCGACCCGGTAGCGGTCAGTGGTTACCAGCGCCACGGAATCGGCACCATGGCGCAACACATAATGGGCCGCAAGCTTACCGATGGTGGTGGTCTTGCCAGAGCCGGTAGGCCCTACCAGGGCGTAAACACCGCCCTCTTCGGCCCACTCGGTGCGAGCCGTTTTCACCCCGGCCGCCAGCATTTTCAGGGACTGCTTCCAGCCATCTTCGAGTCGTCCTGCGCGGTGACGGCGTGACAATGAACCCGCAAGCTCAAGGCCCAGACCGAATTCCTGCAAACGTTCGGCAAGCCGTTGCTGCACGGCATTCACCGCCGTTTTTTCCGGCTCCGGCCCGCGTTGCGCACTGACAAGATCCCGCAACGAGCTGATTTCAGCGCGCATTTGGGCGAGTTCGCCAGAATAGCCAGAATTAACGTCAACAGGTTCTTCCGGTGTCAATTCGCTGCCAGCAAAGGCGTCTGCGGCCGGACTGGTGTAGCCCACTTCCGCACCACCGTTTCGACTACCCACTGCGGAACGCTTGTCCCTGACCTCGCGGATTCGGTCACGTGACCGGCCAAGCTCGTCCTCCAGGCGGCGATGCTGTTCCGCCTGCAGTTCTGCCAGCCGTGACCCGTTGGTCGCTTCCTGCGCGGCATCGCCCAGCCGCTGACGCGCCATATTTTCGTCATAATCCAGCGCTGTCACAATCTCGACACCACCATCCACACGACGATTGGACAGAATCACCGCATCCGGGCCCATCTGGTCCCGCACCTGGCGCAGCGCCTCTGCCATGCTCTGGGCAAAAAACCGTTTTACTTTCATGATGACTCTTCCTCCCCGGTCAGCGCTTTCCGGCGCCTTCCGCCTTGCCGTCCGCGGCCCTTACTGGCCTACGGATGCCACAATGGTGATCTGTTTGTTATCCGGAATTTCCTGGTACGACAACACGTGCAATCGCTCTACGCCGAAACTTGCAAACTTTGCCAGCACCGGCCGAAGCGGCCCGGACACCAGCAATATCGCCGGCTTGCCCAGCATCTCCTGGCGCTGGACGCTGTCCTGGAGCGAACGCTGGAGCTTCTCGACCATATTCGGCTCAAGTACCAGCCCGATGTCTTCCTGACCGCCGGATTGTTGACTCTGTTGCATAGACTTAAGCAACAACTGTTCCAGGTCCGGGTCCAGGGTAATAACAGGGATCTCGGAGTCGTTGCCGCAGATACTCTGCACGATCATTCGTCGCAGTGACTGGCGGGCAACCGTAGTCAGAAGTTTCGGGTCCTGGCTCTTCGGATGCACGTTCACGATCGCCTCGGCAATGGAACGCATATCGCGGATGGGGACTTCTTCCTTCAGCAGGTTCTGCAGAACTTTCAGCAGCAGGCTGATTGAAATGGTGGTGGGCACCAGCTCTTCCGCCAGCTTGGGGGATACCTTTTCCAGCTGATCCAGCCATTTCTGGACCTCCTCGTGGCCCAGCAGTTCATGGGCATGCTTCTGGAGGATCTGGTTGAGGTGTGTGGCCACCACCGTGCTGGCATCCACCACGGTGTAGCCCAGGGTCTGGGCCTGGTCTTTCTTGTCCGGTTCGATCCAGCTGGCATCCAGACCGAACGCCGGGTCCTTGCCGGCAATCCCTTCGATCTTGCCAAACACCTGCCCGGGATCAATCGCCAGTTCGCGGTCCGGATGGATTTCCGCCTCCGCGATGGTGACGCCCATCAGAGTGATTCGATACACATTGGGCATCAGGTCGAGATTGTCGCGAATGTGAACCGAAGGCATCAGGAAGCCCAGGTCCTGGGAGAGCTTCTTGCGCACCCCCTTGATCCGGCTGAGCAGTTGCCCACCCTGGGATTTATCCACCAGGGGAATAAGCCGGTAGCCAACTTCCAGGCCCACGATGTCCACCGTGGCCACGTCATCCCAACCCAGTTCGCGGGTCTCGCCCGGCGGCGGGAGCTGGGCTCCCTGGTCGCCACCATCGCCACCGGATGGAATATCCCGCCCCGCCGGTCTCGCGCCGCCGCCCCTGGTGGGGAACATCCCGTCCTCCTCCACCGTCTGGCGCTCCTCCTGCCAGATGTACCAGGCAATGGCACCGGAAATTGCACCCAGGCCAAGAAAAGCCACGTGGGGCATACCCGGAATCAGGCCAAGGATGATGAGGATGACCGCAGCAATACCCAGGGCCTTGGGTGCATTGAACATCTGCTGGAGTATCTGGCCACCCATATCCTGGCTGGAAGTTACGCGGGTCACCATAATCGCGGCGGAGGTGGACAGCAGCAGCGACGGAATCTGCGCCACCAGGCCATCACCAATGGTAAGCAGTGCGTAGTTCTGGGTGGCGGTACCGAAATCAAGGCCGTGCTGCGCCATACCAATGGCAATGCCACCAATCAGGTTGATCGCGAGAATCAGCAAACCGGCGACGGCATCACCCTTTACGAATTTGCTGGCACCGTCCATGGAACCGTAGAAATCCGCCTCCTGGGCGATTTCGGAACGACGGTGCTTGGCTTCATCCTGGTTAATCAGGCCAGCGTTGAGGTCGGCATCAATCGCCATCTGCTTGCCGGGCATGGCATCCAGGGTAAAGCGCGCACTGACCTCGGAGACCCGGCCGGCGCCTTTGGTCACCACCAGGAAATTGATGATCATCAGGATGGCAAACACCACCAGGCCAACCGCGTAGTTGCCGCCGATCAGTACCGCACCGAAAGATTCGATCACCTTACCGGCGGCATCCCCGCCCTCATGACCGTTAAGCAGCACGATCCGCGTGGAAGCAACATTGAGTGCCAGCCTCAGCAGGGTCGCCACCAGCAGTACCGTGGGGAAAGACGCAAACTCCATCGGGCGCAGGGCGTACACACACACCAGCAGGATCACGATGGACAGTGTGATGTTGAAGGTAAAGAATACGTCCAGCATGAACGCGGGCATCGGCAGAATCATCATGCCCAGCAACCCCATCAGCATGATGGGGACACCCAGATTACCCCGCGTCAGGGATTTGACATTACTGAGGACTAACGCTCGGTCCATGCCGGAAAATTCTCCGATTAGCGATTAACCGCGGCCATTCGCGGGTGGTTTTTTTGACGCCAATGCATCGATTGCCGGGGTATTCGCAAGATCCGTACCAGCCCTCACAGTTTTTATGGCCACCATGCCTGACGGCCATGTCGATATACGGTATCCTTGCGCCATTTGCCGGCTTTTACGCCGCGCGGACCACGCAGCATTCAGACACAGACAAAGCAGAAAGGTGAGCCCATGCCAATCCACGAGGTGAAACACCCGCTGATCCGCCACAAACTCGGCCTGATGCGCCGGGCCGACATCAGCACCAAGAATTTCCGTGAACTGGCCCAGGAAGTTGGCGCCCTGCTGACCTACGAAGCCACCAAGGATTTTTCACTGCAGAGGAAAACCATCGAAGGCTGGGCCGGCCCGGTGGAAATCGAGCAGATCCAGGGCAAGAAGATCACCGTCGTTCCGATTTTACGCGCAGGCATGGGCATGCTGGACGGGGTACTGACCCTGATCCCCGGCGCCCGCGTCAGTGTTGTTGGCCAGGTGAGAAATGAAGAAACCCTGGAAGCCAGCACCTACCTCGAGAAACTGGTGGGGGAGCTGGACCAGCGTATGGCGATGATTGTGGATCCGATGCTGGCGACCGGCGGCTCAATGATTTCCACCATTGACCTGCTGAAGAAAGCCGGCAGTACCGAGATACGCGCGCTGGTGCTGGTTGCAGCGCCGGAAGGCGTTGAAAAAGTGCTGGAGAAGCACCCGGACGTGTCCATCTATACCGCCTCCATTGACGAGCGGCTGAACGAAAAAGGCTACATTCTCCCCGGCCTCGGCGATGCCGGCGACAAGATTTTCGGCACCAAGCAGAAGGACGTCTGATCATGCAGGACCACCTGAACGACCCGGTCTGGAAACAGGCAATTGCCGGCTCGCAGATGCTGCTGGTGGCCTTCGGTGCACTGGTTCTGATGCCATTGATTACCGGCCTGGATCCAAACGTGGCCCTGTTCACCGCTGGCATCGGCACACTGATTTTCCATATTGTCACTGGCGGCCAGATTCCCATCTTCCTGGCGTCTTCCTTTGCGTTTATCGCCCCGATCATTGCCGCCAAGGGCCGCTTTGGCCTTGAGGAAACCCTGGGCGGCCTGATGGCGGCGGGTATCCTCTACATCATTCTCAGTGGCGCCGTTCGTCTGAAGGGCACCAGCTTCATAACCCGACTGCTGCCGCCAGTGGTGATTGGTCCGGTAATCATGGTGATTGGCCTTGGCCTGGCGCCGGTCGCCGTTCACATGGCTTCCGGCCGCACCGGCGACGGCGCCGAACAACTGGTGCCCTACGACACGGCCATCTGGATCGCGATGATCTCACTGACCGTGACCGTCATCACGGCGGTCTGGTCTACCGGCATTTTCCGCCTGATTCCGATCATGTTCGGCATCATCGTGGGCTATATTCTCTCGGCCATTGCCGGCATTGTGGACCTGTCGCCCATTACCGAGGCACCCTGGTTCGCCATTCCCAGCTTCGTGGCGCCGGAATTCAGCTGGGCAGCCATCCTGTTCATGATCCCTGTGGCCATCGCACCGGCCATTGAGCACATCGGCGACATCCTCGCTATCGGCACCGTCACCCGCAAAAACTATCTGGAAAAGCCGGGCCTGCACCGCACCCTGCTTGGAGACGGCCTGGCCACCAGCGCAGCCTCCGCCCTCGGTGGCCCGCCCAACACCACCTATTCGGAAGTGACCGGTGCCGTGGTGCTGACCAGGAACTTCAACCCGAAGGTAATGATCTGGGCTGCGTGTATCGCCATCGTACTGGCGTTCGTGGGCAAATTCGGCGCCGCCCTGCAGACCATACCGGCACCGGTGATGGGTGGCATTCTGTGCCTGCTGTTCGGCTCCATTGCCGTGGTGGGCCTCAACACTCTGATCCGTCACCAGGTCGACCTGTCAAAGGCCCGCAATCTGGTTATTGTGGCCATCACCCTGGTATTCGGTATCGGCGGCATGGCAATCGGCAACATAGAAGGCATCGCCCTGTGCGCGGTAGTGGCCATTGCCCTGAACCTTATCCTTCCCGGCAGCGGTGAAGCATGGGGTAATAAGATCCATGAGCACGACACCCTCTGACAAGGGCCCGAACACCAGAGCTGACAGTTCCGGCATCAGCTTTACCGCCCTCTACACCGGTGCCGTCTGGCACCGGCACGGGCTCTCGGATGATACGCTGGCGACCGATCAGGGTCGCTGGCTCTATCACCTGATGACGCCCTTCGAAGCCGGCAGCAAAGCCCTCATCGGCGGCAACATCCGCACCTTCCTGCTGCAACGCCACCTGATCATCGACCACCTGATTGATCAGGCACTGGAGCGTGGCATCACCCAGGTACTGGAAATTGCCTGCGGCATGTCCCCCAGGGGAATCCGCTTGCGGGACAAACACCCTCAACTGCACATGGTGGAAGCCGACCTGCCCGACATGGCCGCTCGCAAGGCGGCAAGATTGCTGGTGGCTGGTCACCTGGGCGATCGCCATCAGGTCATGCCCGTGGATATTCTGGCGGATGCCGGCGAGCAGGCATTGGCAGCAGTGGTGGAGATAGCTTTCGATAACAACGAACCCATGGTTGTGGTCACCGAGGGCCTGACCAGCTACTTCTCCCTGCCAGTCATATCAGACTTCTGGCAACGCCTGGCCCGCGTTATGCAGCAGCGCCCGGGCTCGGTCTACCTGTCCGAAAGCTACCTCATGCCAAACCAGCCGTTGCTGCGAGGCAGCCTGAAAGCACTCGGAGGCTTGCTGGGGTCGGTTACACGAAGTGATGTCAGCTTTCATTTCCTCAACGACGAGCAGGCCGCCGAACATTTTACGGCTTGCGGGTTTCCTTCCGTAGCGGTCCACAACCCTGCAGACTTTTACGGTCGCCTTCCTATTCCGGAAAGCCGGAATGATCCCATGGTTCGGGTTATTGAGGCCTGGTCCTAGCCCCTCCGTAGCCTGGTAGTTCGGTGGCGGCGGATGTGGGGAAGGAGCGTGTTTTGGAAAGCTCACCCAACGAATCACCTCCCCCACAACCATCAGGCTAAAAGCAGGCAAACCCCAAACTCAAACATCCCGCCGCAAATCCGAAGGTATCGGAAAATCCGGAACATGGGGCTTCTGCCCCCGCCCCTTGCGGAACTGGCGGAGCTGGAAGACGTAGGCCAGTACCTGTGCAATTGCCATATACAGGCCATCCGGAATCTCCGCGCCCACATCGGTGTTGTGATACACCGCTCGGGTCAGAGGCGGGGTACGGAGGATTTCCACCTTGTGCTCCCGGGCAATCTCCATGATCTTGAAGGCGGTTTCGTCAGAGCCCTTGGCTACCACAATCGGCGCTGCCATCTTCTTCTGGTCGTACTTCAACGCCACCGCGTAATGGGTCGGGTTGGTGATGACCACGTCGGCGCCGGGCACGTCCTGCATCATCCGCCGCTGGGCCATTTCCCGCTGCAGCTGGCGGATTTTGCCCTTCACCTCCGGCTTGCCCTCGGTGTCCTTGTACTCGTCTTTCACCTCCTGCTTGGTCATCCGCAGCTTTTTCTGGTGATCGTAGATCTGGAAAGGCACGTCGATTGCGGCGATGACAATGGTTGCGCAGGCGAGGATGAAAAAGCTCCAGCCCAGTGTCCAAAGCACGTGCTCCATGGCTGAGCGGGCAGGCTCCTCGGAGATGCTGAGCAGGTCTTCGGTGCGCAGATCGAGAATCAGGATGGCAACGGCCATCACCAGGCCCACTTTGAGGATGGCCTTGACCAGTTCAATCAGCGAGCGCATGGAGAACATTCGCTTCAGGCCCTTTAGAGGGTCCATGCGATTAAGCTTGGGTGCGATGGCTTTGCCGCTGACCAACAGACCGCCGATGCCGATGGAGCCGGCGATGGCAGCCACCAGCAACAGGATCAGCAACGGCGCCAGTGACAGGGCGGCCTCTTTGGTCGACGCAATCAGCTGGACGCTCATGTGCCGGGTGTCGAAAATGGCGGAGCGTTCGAGGACGAAGCTGTCACGCATGATGCCTTCCATGGCGGCGCCCATGGAGGCTCCGAACACCAGCAGGCCGCCGGCACCTGCCAACAGAACGGCCATGGTGGCCAGTTCTTTGGAGCGCGCGGTCTGGCCATCCTCCTTGGCTTTTTCGAGCCTTCGGGGGGTGGCCTCTTC
>NZ_JAWLDU010000032.1:0-19705 GCF_041686475.1 Marinobacter sp. | reverse complement strand
GGCACCTGCCAACAGAACGGCCATGGTGGCCAGTTCTTTGGAGCGCGCGGTCTGGCCATCCTCCTTGGCTTTTTCGAGCCTTCGGGGGGTGGCCTCTTCAGTTTTCTCCTGGCTGTTGTCGTTTTCTTCGGCCATGGGTTTTTCTTCGGTTTGGCTTTGGAGTTTCGGTTGGTGTTTATCGTTTTACGGCTGGCCCTGCAGGTTTCGCATGAATTCGAATGTTTCCCTGGTGTACTGCTCGAAGTGCGGCAGAAAATTGGCGTGCAGCACCCATATGGCAAATAATCCAAAAATCAGGCCAATCGGGAAGCCAAGGGCGAAAATATTCATCTGGGGGGCGGCGCGGGTCATGACGCCGAAGGAGATGTTGACGATGAATACGGCGGTAACCGCCGGCAAGGCCAGTAGCAGTGCGGAGACGAACATCCAGCTGATGCGGTGGGCCAGTTCCCAGACGCCTCGCTGCCCCAGGCCTTCCAGGCCGATGGGTAGGGTGCGGAAGCTTTCGATGAAAACTTCGAAGGCTACCAGGTGGCCGTTCATGGCCAGGTACAGCAGGGTGATGGTGATGGTGTAGATCTGGGCCAGTACCGGTACGTTGACGCCGTTGGCCGGGTCGACCATGGAGGCGAAACCGAGGCCCATCTGCATGGCGATCATCTGGCCGGCGACGACGAACAGCTGAAATAACGCGGTCAGGGCGAAGCCCATGCCAACGCCGATCAGGATCTGCTGCAGGGTGATGATGACCCCGTCAGCGCTGAAGGCGTCCACCTGCGGGACCGGGGGGATCATCGGCACCACCAGGATGGTGATGATCAGGGCCAGCCCGAGGCGGACTCTGGCCGGGACCAGTTGGGTGCCGACGAACGGGATTACCATCATGAAGCTGGCCAGACGGAACAGTGGCCACAGGTGTTGGCCAATCCACTGGTTGATCAGGTCGGCTGATATTTCCGTGGGCATGCCCGGTCAGCCGATTATGTAGGGAATGCTGGAGATCAGCCGTTCCGCGTGGTCGATAAGCTGGGTGAGCATCCAGGGGCCCGCCACGATGATGGTGATCAGGGTGACCAGCAGGCGCGGCAGGAAGCTCAGGGTCTGTTCGTTGATCTGGGTGGCGGCCTGGAAGGTACTGACCACCAGGCCAATGACCAGGCCGGGGCCGATGATCAGGCTTGACAGCAGTACGATCATCCACAGGGCTTCGCGGAGGATGTCGATGACGGTTTCGGGTGTCATGGTTGTTCTCCCCTATATCCCGTAACTGGCAGCAAGGGTACCCATGATCAGGGCCCAGCCATCCACCAGTACAAACAGCATGATCTTGAACGGCAGCGATATGATGATCGGAGACAGCATCATCATACCCATGGCCATCAGCACGCTGGCCACCACCATGTCGATGATGAGAAACGGAATGAACAGTATGAACCCGATCTGAAAGGCGGTTTTCAGCTCGCTGGTGACGAATGCCGGCAGCAATACCCAGAAGGAGACGTCCTCGGGGGTGTCGTACTGCTCGTCCGCAATCCTCATGAACAGGCCCAGGTCGCTTTCCCGGGTCTGGGCCATCATGAAATCACGGAAGGGCTGGCTGGCCTGCTCAACCGCTTCCAGCGAGGTCAGTTCCTCCTCCATGTAGGGCTGGAGAGCCACTTCGTTAACCTCTTCCAGCACCGGCTTCATGATAAAGATAGTCAGGAAAAGGGTCAGGCCGAGAAGGATCTGGTTGGAAGGTGTGGACTGCAGGCCCAGGGCCTGGCGAAGTATGGCAAACACGACGATGATGCGTGTAAACGAGGTCATCATCATCAGCATCGCGGGCAGGAACGTCAGCGCGGTCATCAGCGCCAGGATCTGCAGCGATACCGAGTATTCCTCGACGCCCTCTTCTTCGCCCGGCGTTACCGTAAACGCAGGAATGCCGGGAATGTCCGCCAACGCTGCCGGCGCCCAGGTGGCGAAAAATACAAGACCAAGCAGTGCGAGGACACGCCCGGGAACACGCGCCAACATGTCAGGAACCGTCCTTCGATGAAGATCCGGAGCCCCAGGATTTACCGATCATGCCCTGGAGTTTGCGGGCAAAATCACCGGATACGGGATCATCGGAACTGACCACAGGCTCGTCGAATACGTGCAATGTGCGGATGGTAGAGGGGGTAACGCCCACCAGAATCTGGGTTCCGCCCACTTCGATCAGCGCTACCCTTTCCCTGGTGCCCATGGCCATTACCGACACCACCTTGATGGCGCGGGTATTGCCGCCGGTCATTCCGCCCATGCGCCGCACAATCCAGGCGCAACCGAAAATAAGGGCGAGTACCGCGAGGAGGCCAGCGCCCAGGGTCAGCATGGTGACCAGCGTATCGGGTGCGGATGTCGTTTCCCCGGCCGGGGCTTCCTGCTCCTGGGCCATCAACAGAGCGGGTGCCAGCAGCATCAGGACAGCGCCGGCAAACCCGCTGCGAACCAGAGCACGAGATATCAACGCCATATTACTTCTGCAACCGCTTGATACGTTCGCCGGGACTGATCACGTCGGTCAGGCGGATGCCGAACTTTTCGTTGACCATCACCACCTCGCCGTGAGCAATCAGGGTCCCATTAACCAGCACGTCCAGCGGTTCGCCCGCCAGGCGGTCCAGCTCGATCACCGAGCCCTGGTTCAGCTGAAGCAGGTTGCGAATCGGGACCTGGGTGTTGCCTACCTCCATGGAAATTGTGACGGGGATATCGAGAATAACGTCCAGATCCGGCGCCGGCCCGGCACCCTGGCTGAAATTCGATCCTTCCGGAAACTCTTCCATGGGCGCGGCACGAACATTGTCTTTGTTGTTTTCGGCAGCCCCGTCCCCATCACCGGTTTCGCCTGCTTCCGCCATGGCGGCCGCCCACTCATCTTCCCGGCTGTCTTCGTCGGAATCGCCAGATTCTTCCATGGCGGATTCCCACTCGGCAGCAAGCTTCTCGTCTTCGCTGAGCTCCTGCTCATCTTTCTTGTCATCATCGGCCATTGTTGCTTCCCACCTTCAGTTGCTTTTTCACCTTGGGCACGGTTGCCCGCTCATGAATTCTCAGCGCCAGCTTGCCATCCCTGGTACCCATCGTGGCTTTGTAAATGGGTATGCCGTTAGCCGTCAGGGTCAGTAATTCAGGGATTTCCACCGGAATAATGTCGCCCTCTTTCAGCTTGGCGATGTCCCGCAGCGAAATGCGGCGCCGGCACACGGTCGTATTGATGGGAACGTTCACTTCCTTGATGTCTTCCTGAAGGGCGCTGACCCAGCGCTCGTCCACATCGTCAATATCACTCTGGACACCGGCGTCCAGTACATCCCGGATGGGCTCAATCATCGAATACGGCAGCGCCATGTGCAGCTCACCGCCGCCACCATCCAGTTCAATGTGGAAGGTGCTGACCACCACCACTTCGCTGGGGCTGACAATGTTGGCCATGGCCGGGTTCACCTCGGAGCTGAGGTACTCGAAATCCACTTTCAGCACGGCGTGCCAGGCTTCCCGCATGTCGTGAAACACCTGGTCAAGCACCATCTGCACGATGCGGGTTTCCGTCGGGGTGAATTCGCGGCCTTCAATCTTGGCGTGGCGGCCCTCGCCACCGAAGAAATTGTCCACCAGTTTGAAGACCAGCTTGGCATCCAGCACAAACAGGGAAGTACCGCGAAGCGGGCGAACCTTGCACAGGTTCAGACTGGTGGGTACGTAAAGAGTGTGGATGTATTCGCCGAATTTCATGATCTGAACGCCACCGGTGGACACATCGGCGTTGCGGCGTAGCAGGTTGAAAAGGCTGATGCGGGTGTAGCGGGCAAAACGCTCGTTGATCATTTCAAGCGTCGGCATCCGGCCACGAACGATGCGGTCCTGGCTGGCAAGATCGTAGGACTTGATGCCGCTTTCGTCGGTCTCTTCATAGGTGTCGATATCGCCGTCATCCACACCGTGGAGGAGCGCATCGATTTCATCCTGTGACAGTAAGTCCTGCATACGTTTCTCTGCCCCTGTATCCGCCCTGCCCGGGCGCTTTTACGCTATCTACTGGACGACGAAGTTCCGGAATAGCACCCGCAGCAAGGGCGGTTCCCCTTCCTGGTCGAGAGTACTGTTGACAACCTCCAGCATATCATCGGCCAGGGCCTGCCGGCCTTCCGGTGTCTGCAACTCCTCAAAGCCCCGGTCGCCCAGAACACTGATCAGTTGACTCCGCAATAGCGGCATATGTTTGCTGGCAGCGTCCAGTGCCTCGGGGTTATTTGCTTCGAACGCAAGATAAACCTGCGCGTAACGCTGTCGCCCCTCGGCCTGCAAGGTTGTTACCAGCGCCTTTTCCAACACGGTATAGGTACTAGGGACGAAGACTTCGGTCTCTTCCGTAGCCACTTCTTCGTCACCATCCGTGATACCGGGAATACCGCCCCCCAGGAACCACATGGTTCCGACCACGGATAGCCCGATAGCAAGAATCACTACCAGCACCAGCATTATAATAAGCTTCAGTTTGCCTTTCTTTGCCGGCGCCGCGCTGGGCGCATTGTCTTCAGCCATAACATGCTTCTGCCAGAAATCCGTCAAACGGACAGGTTATATGAAGGTATAAGCAAAGGACGGGCCAGAAAGCCCTATCCTCCTTATCAGGACAGCAGTTTAGCGTCGCGACGGAGGATGGGCAAAAGAAGAATTACCGGGGCGAGTAAATCCGTTCAGGCGAAAACATCAACTTCGCCTTTCCAGGACAGGTCGAGGGACTCGGGGGACCACTCCTGATCTTCCGGACCAGCGTCGGCCAGGCCTCTGCCCTGTCCACCGCGCTCACCGGAACCCTCTTCTCCGGCCTGCTGCTGTGGCGAATCCGAGACATCGAACTGCTCAAGGGAGAGCCCCTGCTCGCTCAGCATGTCCCTGAGGCGATGACTGTGAAGTTCCAGCTGATCCCGGACGGCCGGGTTGGCTGAATGCACGGTTATGTTGGCCTGTTCCTGCTGCACCTGAACACGCACTTCCATCGGACCCATATCCGGTGGCGTCAGGTGAATTTCAGCCACGGACATGTTGCGGGCGGTCAGCCAGGTCAGCTTGCCAACCAGCTTGTCGCCCCACTCCGCATGATTGACCGGTACATCAATGGATGTGGTGTATCCCCGCAACGCGGCTGCCTCGGCCGGCAGTTTTGCACTGTTGGGATTGGCCACCTGTTGACTGGCCAGCTCTGCCGCGGCCTGGAAGCGCATGGCGCCCTGAACAGACGGCGTTTCCTGGGTACGGGTGGCGTCGGCGGCAACACCGGACATCAGTGCTTCGGTGAGCGCCAGGCCGACACCTGCCCCCGCACCCTGCCCGTTACCCTGTCCCGGTTTGCCGATGCCGGCACCCGGCAGACCTGACATGATTCCGGCAAATGCCTGTACCCCGGGCATCGTGCCGTTAATGCCCGTCTGGCCGCTGTTTTTGCCAGCGGCTACAGGCCCGGCTTTACCCTCAGCTGGCATCAACAAACCCTGAAGCCCTGCAAACGTCAGGGGAATCGCTTCCTCAGGCGCAACCTCTTCAGCCTGAGAGGCCGCCTCTGCCGCTACTGTTGCCTCAATGTCTTCCGCCTTGCTGCGGTTGCCCTCGTTGGTCGACTCCCTCGCGGCAGACGTTTCCTTGCGGTCATCCGGGCCCCTGTCGCTGTTTGTGTCCTGACGTGCCTGTTCATTGCGGGCAGATTCGTCGGTGCGCGCCTGGTCCCGTTTTTCTGCCTGTTTCTGGTCGAGCCGCTGCTGCTCGGTGCGGGAGACAGAATCAAATTCACTGTCACCGCTTTTCTCACGACCGCCAGACGCAGGCTTTGCGCCATTATCGGACTTCGGCCCCTGCGGGGCTGTCTGGGGAAGAACCATCTGGGACATGGCAACCTCTTGCCGCTTTTTGCTGATCGGAATGCATCTGTCTGCGTTACCGGACTATTAAGCAAAAACTAGCAAAAGCAGTGCCATCGTGCGGTGTTATTCCAGAAAACCCCGAAGAGTCTGTTCTACCTGGCGGAACTCGTCCTCGATTGCATCGACCATGGCGCCAGCTTCGACCAGGCGGTTTTCACGCCCGGCCTTTTCGGCTTCAGAACACAGTTCCCCCAGTCTGGGCGCGCCAATGTTGATGCAGCTGCCCTTGAAGCTGTGTGCGGATTTGGAAAACCTGTCCGCGTCATCCTGATCCAATGCCGAACGCAGGTGAGCGATACGATCCGAGGAATCCTTGATGTAGGTGTTGATCAGGATATCGAATTCGTCTTCCATCACATCCTGCAACTCGGCCAGCGCTTCCTGATCAAGGTGTGGCTTGTCCGTCATGACCAACCCCCTGTTTATGTGTTGGTACTGCCCTCACGGGCAGCAACCTCGGAAAATTGCCAATCATATACAATTTCCGCCCGGGTGCCATATTCCCGGAAGTTGAGGGAATGCCCCAGCTTCCGCAGAAGCATCAGCCCCCGCCCGGAATAACCGTTCTCGTCGCCCACTGCGGAAAGATCACGGTAATCAAATCCGCTGCCACTGTCTTCACATACAATGGCCAGTTGCCCTCCCCTCGCAGTCATGGTATGCGTCAAGCTAAAACGGATAAAGTGACCCGAGACCGACTGCAAGCGCCGTTCCCGCTCCGCATAGTAACGGCCAAAACCATCCGGCGTTGCCTTCCAGTCAGAAGACAGGCCCAGAACACCGTGCTCCAGGGCATTGGTATACAGCTCTGATAACAGCGTATAGATCTCACCACTTTTACGCCGCAACCCCGGCACTTCCATACAGATATGAAGCAACAACGGCAGCGGACTGAACTGCCCCAGGGAGCGATCCTGGATTTCGTAAACACAGTGCCACTCCGCCGGGCCTTCCAGGGCGGACTGGGGCAAACGCTCTGACACCCCGGCCAACTCGGCCTCCTCCACCATCTCCAGCGACAGTAACGTCACATCATCCTGTTCCGGCTGCTTGCCCGTGAACGCATGAATTCCTGCCATTACCGCTTCGAATGGCGAACCGGCATTACCAGTATCATTCAGCGAGCGTTTCAGGCGCTCTTCACCATACATCTCACCATGGCGATTCTCCGCTTCCATCACGCCATCGGTCATCATCAGCAGGGTATCTCCCGGCTCCGTGCGTACCACTTCCATTCCAGCATCAAAACGCGCGGCAGCGAGCACTCCCAGGGGCAGATGCCGGGAGGTAATCGTCTCCTGCTCTCCGCTTGTTCTAAGAAGGACGCCATCCGGCAGCCCTCCGTTCCATATCTGCAACTGATTCAGGTGAAAGTCAGCCTGTATCAATGCCGCGCAACAGAACATTCCGGTAGGCAGTATCCGCCCGAGCTTCTGGTTGATCTCACGCAACACGTCACTGCCACTGAAGCCCTTGCTGGTCATGCCGTAGAAAATCTCGGCCACTGGCATGGCCCCGATTGCTGCCGGCAGGCCATGGCCGGTAAAGTCGCCTACCAGTATCTGCATGCCTCCCGCCGGGCGCGGACAGGCAAACAGGACGTCGCCGTTGAATATCGACATGGGGGAGGCGTGATAGCGGATGTTCGGTGCATCCAGACAACCGGTGTGGGCGACATTGTCGAACACACGCTTGGCGATTTCCTGCTCTTCCAGGAGATGACGATTGCGGTCGTTGATCAGATCCCGATGGTGGCTCAGGGTCTGGTGCATAAGCCGCATGCGGTTGAACGCGTTGATCTTGGCTTCGATGATGATGCGGTTGTACGGCTTCGTCAGAAAATCGTCGCCGCCGGCCTCGAGACAGCGGGCCAGCGCGTCAGCATCAGACAGGGACGTCAGAAAGATCAGCGGAACCAGCCGCTCGCCGGCCAGCGCCTTGATTTGATGGGCGGCTTCCATCCCGTCCATAACCGGCATCAATACGTCCAGTAGTACAATATCCGCACCGGACTCACGGAAAATATCAACGGCGTCCTGACCGTTTCTGGCGTCAGCAACCTCATGGTCGAGGCGGCGTAGAAGGGTTTTCAGAATCAGACGATCACTGTCGCTGTCGTCGGCAATCAGTATTCTCAGCGGCCGGTTGTCTGAGAGAGAATCATCCACAACAAACCTCCGCGACCCTACGATGTCATGATTCAGCGAATCGCAAACAACTGTTCAAAATTGGAGATGGACAGAATACGGCGTACGTCACTGTTGCAGTTCTCGATGCGAATTTTCGCGCTGTCGCCGCCGGCGTAGTCTCTCAGCAACAGCAACATGCCAAGGGCCGAACTGTCGAGATAGGTGGTGTCGGACAGGTCCACCACAAAGGAAGTCACGTTTTCGTCGCCATGTTCATAGGCATCACGAAAGGCCTGATGGGTACTGAAATCAAAGCGCCCTTCAATTTTTATGGTCAGGGTCTGACCGTCCTCACTTCGATGCGTCTGAATTGGCATTCCGGAGCCTCCATAAAGTACGAGCGTGGTAACAGGGAACAGCGTGAGCCTTGGTGGCATCCTGACGTACAGGATAGCTCACCATGCTGAAATTGCATCCGTGTTACCTATTTCAGCCACGCTTTCAGCGTCGCCGTGCAAGAATCCGCCCGGCGGCCTCATCCATCTGTTTCTGGTCCCTCAGGTCCTGCTCACGCTGTTCCTGCCTGCGGCAGGTTTCAATGTATTTCTCCATCCCCCGCCGTTTTTCCCAGGCCCGCTGCCACTCTTCGCGGCAGGCCCTGAGTCGGTCTTCTGCTTTCACCAGCAGTTTCTGCTGCTGGGCAATCACCTGATCCAGTTGGGCAATGAATGCCTGCCAGCCCTGGAGCCTGGCAACCGACACCACCCCTTTCTGGCTGCTGCGAATCTGTTCCCGGTACTCGGACTGATAGCGCTCCAGGTTTTCAATCTGTTGGCGCTGGGCTTCGTGATGCTGCTGGGCCTCGGCCATTTTCTCCAGGGCGGCCTTTTCCTTGCGCTCCTCGAGAGCCAGCACCACAGCCAGACGCTGTGACCGCAACATCAGCTATTCCCTCCGGAAACGGAAGGCGGGGTTCTGGCCCGGTCGGGGGAGCGTCTTTCCGGCACCACCGCCAGCAGTTGCTTGATGCTGTCCTGCAGGGGAGCACTTTCATTCAAACCCTGTTGCAGGAACTGCCCCATATTGCCGATGTGTGCGATGGCAAAATCGGTCTCCGGATCCGATCCTTTCACGTAGGCGCCAACGCTGATCAGGTCCCGTGCCTGCTGGTAGCGGGAGTAAACCTGCTTGAAACGCTGCGCCCGGGCGAAGTGTTCAGATTCTGTCACCTGGGGCATGACACGGCTGATGGACGCCTCCACATCGATGGCGGGATAGTGTCCCTCTTCCGCCAGACGCCGGGACAGCACAATATGGCCGTCCAGAATGGCACGGGCGGCATCGGCAATGGGGTCCTGCTGGTCATCGCCTTCAGTCAGCACGGTATAGAACGCGGTTATGGAGCCGCCGCCAGGGCGACCGTTGCCGGTTCTTTCCACCAGTTGCGGCAGCTTGGCGAATACCGATGGCGGATATCCCTTGGTGGCTGGTGGCTCGCCCACCGCCAGGGCTATTTCCCGCTGGGCCTGGGCATAACGGGTCAGGGAATCCATCAGTAACAGCACCCGCTTGCCCTGGTCCCGGTAATACTCTGCGATACGGGTGGTCAGCATGGCAGCGCGTAGTCGCATCAGCGGCGAATCATCGGCGGGGGACGCCACAACCACGGAGCGGTCGAGCCCCTCGTCACCCAGGATATCCTCAATAAATTCCTTTACTTCGCGGCCCCGCTCGCCAATCAGCCCGACCACGGTTATATCCGCATCGGTAAAGCGGGTCATCATTCCCAACAACACACTTTTACCGACACCACTGCCGGCAAACAGGCCCAGCCGCTGCCCCTGACCCACCGTCATCAGGGCATTGATGGCACGAATACCCACATCCATGGACTGGCGCACCGGCGCCCGGTCCAGGGGGTTAATGATATCGCCACTGAGGGACACCCGGGCTTCTGCCTGCAGTGGCCCCTTGCCGTCCAGCGGCTCACCATTACCGTTCACCACGCGCCCCAGCAATTCCGGCCCTACCGGTACCCGGCTGGCCACCGATAACGGCACCACCCGGGCGCCGGGGCGCAGCCCCTCGATCGCGGTCAGCGGCATCAGATAGACACGATCGTCCTCGAAGCCCACCACCTCTGCTTCCACGGTACCGGCACCCTGGCCGGTAATCACGCAGCGGTCGCCCACTACCATGGGGCAACCCACGCATTCCAGCGTCAGGCCGACCATCCGCGTCAGGCGGCCGGAAAGCTCCGGCTGGGGCTCTTCGGTAAAACATTCCTGCAGTCTTGCCAGGCGTTCAGCCAGATGTGCTGTCATTACTCCCTCCGTCCGCCTTGTCCCCGTCGGAATCAAGCACGCCGTGCTGGAAGTCAGTGAGATCGCTCATCATGGCATCAAGTTCCTCACCCTCAGCGGCTTTATCGCTGTCCAATTGCCGGTCCAACATGCCCTGAACGGCTTTCTGGAAACGCTTTTCGACGGTGAAGTCCACCAGGCTGTGGCGGGTTTCCAGCTTGCAGCCGCCCCGCAGTACCGAGGCATCCTCGACAATAGACGTAGCCGCTTCAAACTTTCCGGCAACCTCGCTGACCCATTGATAGTCATCGGGATGAATATGTATGCGCACATTTTCGACAGTGGACGGCAGCGAGGCCATGGCACGCCGGACCACCTCGGCGATGTGGGACGAATCCAGTGACAGCTCCCGGAACACAACCGCGCGGGCCAGAACCGTGGTCAGATTGACCAGTGCGGTTTCCACCTCATCCTCGTGGCGCTGGATGGGAATCAGCAGTTCACCCAGCAGATGCTCCAGCCGGTCCAGCTTGGCATCCACCTGCTTACGGGTTTCCGTCAGGCCCTGTTCAGCCCCTTTTTCGCGGCCCTCGGCAAGGCCGGCTTCATACCCCTCCTGACGGCCCTTCTCCAGACCCTCATTGAAACCCGCCTGATAGCCCGCATCCCGGCCCTCACTATGGCCGTCTTCACGGGCCGCCTGGCGGATTTCGTCAATATCGGAGGCGGTCAGTGGTTTTACCTCCCGCTCCTCCTCCCGGGCCACTTCATTGCCGCGGGCATCCAGCAGGGGAAGTTCCCAGCGCTCATAGGCGGTGAGGTTTTCCTTGGGGATGCGGTCGAGGTTACGGCGGGGATCTTTCATCACATCATTTCTTCGCCAGCACCGCCTAGGGTAATTTCACCGGCTTCAGCCATACGGCGGGCGATGGTGATAATGTCTTTCTGGGCCGATTCCACTTCGCTGACCCGCACCGGCCCCTTGGCCTCCAGGTCGTCCTGCAGCAGTTCGGCGGCCCGCTTGGACATGTTCTTGAAGATCTTTTCCTGAACGCCATCGTCAGCGCCCTTGAGGGCAACCACCAGCACCTCGGAGGACACTTCCCGCAGCAGGGCCTGGATGCCACGGTCTTCAATGTCTTTCAGGTTATCGAACACGAACATCAGGTCCTCGATGGTGGAGGCCAGGTCCGGATCCATGTCCTTGATGGAATCCATCAGGCCACCCTCGATGCTGCGGTCCATGAAGTTCATGATGTCGGCCGCGCGCTTGACCCCGCCAATGCGGCTGGTCTGGGCCGCGGAGCCGCCGGAGAACTGCTTCTCGAGAATGTCGTTGAGTTCCTGCAGCGCCTGGGGCTGGATGCTTTCCAGGGATGCCACCCGCATCATCACGTCCAGGCGCACCTTGTCGTCCAGGGTGCCCAGAATTTCGGCGGCCTGGTCCGGGTCGAGGTAGGAAATAACGATGGCCTGAATCTGCGGGTGCTCGTATCGGATGATGTCACCCACGGCGCGGGGTTCCATCCACTTCAGGGTATCCAGGCCCGTGGTATTGCCGCCGATCAGAATCCGGTCGATCAGGCTGGAGGCCTTGTCGTCACCCAGGGCCTGGGTCAGCATGGTGCGGATGTAGTCGTCATTGCCAACGCCAAGGCCGGTCTGGCCGCCCACGGCCTCCACAAACTGGTTAAGCACGTAGGTCACGTCGTCTTTGCTGACGTCCTTCATCTGGGCCATGGCCACGCCGACCCGCTGCACTTCTTTCGGGCCCATGTGCTTGAGCACTTCAGCGGCGTCGTTCTCGCCAAGCGACATCAGCAGGATGGCAGCCTGCTCCACCCGCGGAATCTTCCGCTGGGGCTTTTGCGGCGCCTCTGGCTGGCGGTTGTTCTCATCAGTCATCAACATTCACCCACTGGCGCATCACCTGGGAGACCCGCGCGGGGTCTTCCGCAATCAGGCCTTTCAGTGCATTCAACTGTCTATCATAGCTGTCTGTTGCGCCGGGCAAAAGCAGATCATCCTGGGAGTGCATCGCCTCCCGCAAGGCATCGCCCCCCTCAATGTTGTCCAGCCCTTTATAGCCCTCATCATCAGATTCGCCCCGGCGCTCACTGCGGCCACCACCGGAGAGGCTTTTCAGGGTCGGGCGCAGCAGGCCCAGCACAAGCACCAGTATCACCAGTCCTGCCAGCACCTGTTTCATCAGGTCCCAGAACCAGGGCTGCTCCCAGAATCCCGGCGCCTCGAATTCCATCTGTTCCTCGGCGGCAAACGCCGTATTCATTACCGTAACACTGTCGCCGCGTGCAGCAGAATAGCCCACAGCATCGCGAACCAGCATGGTCAGGCGCTGGAGTTCCTGCTCGGGCCAGGGCTCATAGCTGACTTCTCCGGTCTCGGGGTCCACCACTTTCATGTCATCAACCGCCAGGGCGACCGACAACCGTTTGATCCCTCCCAGTTCCTGGCGCACATAGCTGACCGTGCGATCCATTTCGTAATTACGGGTAGATTCTTCGCGGACATTGACCGGCGGAGCCGCCTGGGCTTCGCCGTCCTCATCACCATTGGCCTGCTCTGGCACTGTTGCCTGGCCCGGCGGCTGGTTCGACAGTGCGCCAGGTATGCCACCTGCACCGCCGCTACCGCGCTGTTCGGACATCTGGCGTTCACTGCGCACAGCCTGCTGTTCCGGATTGAACAGTTCCTCTGCCTTCTCCACCGATGAGAAATCAAGATCGGCCGAGACTTCGGCGCGGAACCTGCCATCGCCGACAACCGGCCCGACCAGCGATGCCACCCTGCGGGTGAGCCGGTCTTCAACACGGGAAGTGTAGTCGTACTGATCCTCCATCTGGCGACTCTCGCCTGCCTCCTCACGACCCGTCAGCAGATTGCCACTCTGGTCCACCACCGTCACATTGTCCTTGCTCATTTCCGGAATGCTGCCCGCGACCAGATTCACAATCGAGGCAATCTGTTCCTGCTCCAGCCGGCGGCCGGCGATCACTTCGAGGAAAACCGACGCAGTTGGCGTGCGAGCATCACGCACAAATACCGAGCGCTCCGGTATCGCCAGGTGGACCCGTGCCGAGCGAACCGTACGCATGCTACCGATGGTTCGCGCCAGCTCGCCCTCAAGGCCACGGCGGAAACTGATGGTTTCCATGAACTGGGAGGTACCCAGGCCGCGATCCTGATCCAGAAGCTCGTACCCCATTGTCTTCTCGTCTGTCACGCCTTCGGCCGCCAGTTTGAGGCGGGCGTTATAGACCTCATCGGAAGGAACAAGCAGTGCGCCCGTGCGTGGCTCCATGCGGTAGTCGATGCCGTTGGCGTCGAGAATGGTGGTGACATCCTGGGGGTTGTACCCGGACATATCACCCACCACGGGTTGGTAATTGGGTTCCTGAGCCCAGAGAACCACCGCCACGCCAAGTGCAACACTGGCTGCGAGCCCTACCATCAGCCCGACCTGCCGCAGCAGATTCAGCCGGTTGAACCCGAATATCAGATCGCTACGGCTTTCGCCGGCATCGTCACCCCGCGCTGCGGGCATATTCGAGGATGAGGTTTCGGCAGGTACACTGGCCATGGGTCTGCTCCGCTATCAAACCGGCATGTTCATGATGTCTTCATAGGCCTGGACTACCCGGTTACGAACCTGGGTGAGAGCCTCGAAGGAAATAGACGCCTTTTCGGACGCAATCATGACACGGGATATATCCACGTTGGGATCCCCCATGTCGTAGGCCGTCTTAAGGTCGTTGGACGACTTCTGTAACTCATTGACTGACCCCACCGCCTGGCTGAGCATATCGCTGAACTTCGGGGTTTCAGAGGTTTCCTGGACCCGGGAAGGCCCATCTATCCGGCCGCGGATGTTGTTATCCTGCTCAACCCGCTGATTCTCCATCATCTGCGAGCGCATATTGCGGATTTCAGAAAGAACACTGTTGATGTCAGCACGCTGAACCATGATTCACTCTCCCGGATCGCCCCTGTTGCGGACAAGCCTCTGAACTGGATATGTCTTTCCGGGGTTAAAGCAAACCGCAGGCCAATATAATTTATTGCCTGTTTTTCATTAAGTTAATAAACTTTCTGGAGACATGGCTTGCGGGGGCGACGGTCTTTTGACGAGCCCACAAAAAACGGCACCCGAAGGTGCCGAACGAAGGAGTTGTCGGATGGATCAGGCGGCGGCCAGCTCGGCATCCAGGTCGATGCCTGCATCACGCATCTGGGCCAGCTTGTACCTGAGCGTACGGGGGCTGATCCCGAGTTGCTCCGCGGCCCGGTTACGGCGACCCCGTTCCTTTTTCAGCGCCTCGATAATAATCCGGAACTCACGCTGCCGGACCTCGTCACCCAGTGACGTTGGCGAAAGCTCTTCAGGGCACGCCCCGGTCGCTGCGTCGTTAGCTTCATCGCTTTCCTGCACCACCACGTCCGAAGCAGTATCGGGAGCCGACGTGGGCGCAACTGCAGAAGCACTGTCCATGCGCCCGGTAATACCCAGCTCCAGGCACAGATCACTGGCGTGAATCACGTTGCCCTGATGCAATACCAGTGCCCGCTGGATGGCGTTGTCCAGCTCGCGGACGTTGCCAGGCCACTGATGCGCCATTAGCGCGTTCCTGGCGTCGGGCGCAAAAGTCACGCCGGTCAGCTTCATCTTGCGGCAGTGTGTTTTCAAAAGGGCGCTGGCCAGCGGCATGATATCGAGGGTGCGCTCCCGCAGGGGTTGCCAGTGCATGGGAAACACCGTCAGGCGATAATAAAGATCTTCCCGGAATTTGCCTTCGCGAACGTGATCGGCCAGATCCCGGTTGGTGGTGGCAATCACCCGCACATCCAGGGAAATGGTCTTGCGACCGCCGACCCGTTCAACCTCACGCTCCTGCAACACCCGCAGCAGTTTCGATTGCAGGCTCAGGTCCATTTCCGAGATCTCGTCCAGCAGAATGGTGCCGCCATTGGCCTGCTCGAATTTACCCGGCGACGATGCCACGGCGCCGGTGAAGGCGCCTTTCTCGTGACCGAACAGGATTGCCTCCAGCATGTTCTCTGGAATGGCCGCACAGTTGATGGCCACGAATGGCTGTTCGGACCTTGGAGACTGCTGGTGAATATAGCGCGCCAGGACTTCTTTGCCGGTACCACTCTCACCGGAAATCATTACCGTTGAGTCGCTGGACGCCACTTTTGCCGCCAGCTGGAACATACGCTTGCTGATGGGGTCTTCCGCCACCGGCTGGTCGCCACTTTTCTGACGGCCACCACCCACCACCTTGCTGACCGCATCCACCAGCACTGCCGGCTCAAACGGTTTGACCAGGTAATCAATGGCACCCGCCTGCATGGCGGAAACCGCATGACTGATCTGGCCGTAGGCGGTAATCAGCATCATCGGCAAACCGGGGTAATGCCGCTGGACTTCGTGCAGTAGCTCATGGCCCGATTTACCGGGCATGTTCACATCACTGACCACCATATCCACCGGTGATTCCGCCAGTCGCGCCAGCGCCTGCTCCGCATCGGCGGCTTCCCGCACACGGAACTTTGCCAGTTCCAGTGTTGTCACCAATGCTTCACGCAGATCGTGGTCGTCCTCAACGATCAGAATTTGGGCTTTGGCCATGATTGCCTCCGGTCAGTTCTTCTTTTGTGCCTGCGCATGCCGGCTTTTGGCAGACAGCGAGCGTAGTAACGGCAGCGAAATAGTTGCAATGGCACCGCCATCAGAGGGCGCTTCAATGTTAAAGCGGCCCTGATGGGCTTTTACCACGGCCTGAACAACGGCCAGGCCCAGGCCAGTGCCATGGGACTTGGTGGTATAAAAGGCTTCCAGCAGATGGCCGGCCTGTTCTGGAGTAAAGCCGGGGCCGTTGTCGGCTACCCGTACCACCAGTTCGCCGTTGGCGGAAGCGATGGCTACCGTAACCCTGGTTGCACCGGCTTCCACGCTGTTATTGACAAGATTGGTACAGGCGCCGACCAGGGCATCGCGGTTGCACATCAGCGCCTCGTCATCTGCCTGGCTGTCCAGATCCACGGTAACACCGGCAGGCAGTTTCAGCCCATCCAGCGCCGATGCCAGTGCCTGCACCAGCGCAGCAGCCGACAGCTCCTCCGCCAGACGGGTTTCACCGCGGGCGAAAATCAGCATGTCGCGAACCTGCTGCTCAAGATGAGTCAGACGGGACATCAGGCGGGACGCGCAACGCTGCCGCATCTCCTCGTCCAGGTCGTCCTGGCTCAGGTGACCGCCATACAGAATGGCGGCAGAGAGCGGCGTGCGAATCTGGTGAGCCAGCGAAGCCACCATCTTGCCCATGGCTGAAAGACGCTGGGCATGGGCCAGTTGCGCCTGAAGGTGACGGGTCTCGGTCAGGTCCGTCAGCAGGATCAACTGCCCTGGCTGATTCTCCATGGTACGGATTTCGATACTCACGCGGCGGCCGTCTTTAAGCGACACTTCGTGGCCATCGTCCCGGCGTGGAGCAAAGCAACGGCGAATCACATCCACCCAGCGCTCTCCGTCGAGGGGCTCCCCCAACAGTGTAATCGCTGCAGGATTCGTCTGCGTCACCACACCCTGGCTGTCGAGAACCACCACCCCGGCTGGAAGCGCATGAAGCAACGTGGAAAGCCGGTCTGCCAGCTCCTCCTTCTGCTCCAGCTCTGCCTGACGCTGCTGCGACTCCGCGGACAGCTCACCGGACAACTGGTTAACACGGGACTCCAGCGTGCGATAGGAATCAGTAATCTGCCGCGACATCTGATTGAACAGATCCAGCGCCGTTCCCACAGCCTCATCATCCTGCTCCGGGAACAACGCCGTCACCTTGTCGTTGACATCCGCCGCCGCATTGGCCGGAGACTCCCCTGAGGAGTCCTTCGACGACAAACCAACAAAATGCAACTGACTCATACACTCGCCCTCTGACCGGACCAAACCCCGGCCCGTACCAATCGGATGGATCGTTTGGGCAACACTAAGCCAGCACTGTGCCAACTTTAATTTCTGTTTATATTTCAAAGGGAAGGAAAATCAGGAAAGGGGCCAATGACGGGTTTCCGTCACCCGAAAACAACAACGGCGCCGCAGGTTACAAACCTTTGACGCCGTTCAAACCAGAATCGCAGAGCGCCACTTAGCTGTCCTCGGACTCCTCATCCCGAAGCCCGTACTTGCGCACCTTCTCCACCAGAGTGGTCCGCCGGATCCGCAACTTCTCTGCTGCCCGGGCCACTACACCCCCGGCCTCATCCAGCGCCTGCTGGATCAGCTGCCTCTCGAGGTTGGAGAGATAATCCTTCAGATCAATACCGTTCACCGGTAATAACGCGGGGGCGTCCAGGCCTACCAGCCCCGGAATACTGGAGGGCATCCCTGAATCCTCGACCGGGCGATTTTCATCGTAGTCGTCCACGTAGCGGAACTTCTTGGGCAGCTCCTGCACGCCGATAACCGCATAGGGATGCATGATCGCCAGCCGCTCCACCAGATTGGCCAGCTCGCGGACATTGCCGGGCCAGTCATGGCGACAGAGACTCATAATAGCGGCGGAATTCAACCGCAAAGAGCCACGCTTCTCCTTTTCCATCCGGGAAATCAGCTCATTGATCAGCAGGGGGATATCCTCCACCCGCTCACGAAGGGCCGGCATCTCGATGGGGAACACGTTCAGGCGATAGTAAAGATCCTCGCGGAAATCGCCGCTTTCGATCATGTCTTCCAGGTGCTTGTGCGTCGCCGCAATCACGCGCACATCGGCGGACTGGGTGCGGTTGCTGCCCACGCGCTCATAGGTGCGCTCTTGCAGGACCCGCAATATCTTGACCTGCATGTTCAGCGGCATATCGCCGATCTCATCAAGGAACAGCGTGCCCCCCTCAGCAAGCTCGAACCGCCCGACCCGGGCAGTGATGGCGCCGGTAAACGCACCCTTCTCGTGGCCGAACAGCTCGCTCTCCAGTAATTCCGCAGGGATCGCACCGCAATTGACGGGAACAAAGGGCTTGTCCCGCCGGGCAGAATGGTAGTGCAGGTTACGAGCAACCACTTCCTTGCCGGTACCGGACTCACCGGTAATCAGCACACTTACATCCTTGTCGGCCACCTGTTCCATCAGCTGACGAACAGACTGCACTTTACGGCTGGTACCGACAAGACTGCGAAAAAGCTGAAGTCCACGCTGCTGGCCACGCTCCCGCGACCGGGCAAACTGATCGCGGTATATCTGGGCACGGTAAAGAGAGTCCACAAACTTGGTGTAATTCAGGGGCCATTCCATGCGGGCTATCACCCGGCCGACATGGTCGTCAGCCAGTCCTCTGAGGTCCGGATCGCCAACCATCAGAACAGGCACACCCTCACCGGCCTCACAAACCGCGGAGACGGTCTTGCGCACGCCATCGTCCTCACCATTGACGACCACAACGGAAACCTCGTCCAGGGTTTCCGGGTCGCCACTGGCAAGCAGTGAGCGAGCCGCCTCACCGAAGATGACGTCTTCCTCGCCAATAAACTCAAGGATCGTGGCAATGTCACGCTTCCTTGAATCGTCCTCGCTGAGCACCAGCACTCTGTTGTTCTTCGACATCCAAACGAATCTCTTGCGGGATTTGTGAGCGGTATTTAAGACTGTAAGAGCGTCTGAGTCAATTTTATGACGCTATTTGGAACGATTTGAGGAGACGTTCTGATAGGCTTTGGCAGCGCTGCGGTTCTGATTGACTTCCTTGAGGGCTTTCTGGGCCTCAGCTTTGGCCTCATTTGCCGAAATATTGGCACGGTCACAGAAGGTCTGCAGAGTTGCCAGCCGCTGCCGCACCGGTTCAGGATCCAGTTCACCGGCTTCCAGTGCCGCCATCACCGGCTCAATGGTTGGCCTGACCAGCTCATTCAGCCGCGACAGCTCCTCCCAGTTTTTCCCGGCGAGAGCGGTTTTCAGATGCTCCACCAGGGTATCCACTGCTTCCAGTTGCTCCGGTACCGACATAACTGCATCTCCAGTCTTGCTGTATGACCCGGACAATGGCCGGGGGCTCACGATCCCGGCCACAACTGATGTCAGCGACGCGCCGCCCTGCGGGCAGCTGAAGCCGAGAACTGGTTGCCGCGGAATCCGGGGTTGAAGTTATAGGCCGGGAAACCGTCGTCCAGGCCATCAATATAGTAACGTTGCGCCTTGAGATCGTACGTCATTTCCATGGTAGTCCAGAACACCGGCTCACTGTAATAGCTGATATTGTGCGCCTCGGAAACACGCCAGAGATCGCCATCCCTGTCATATTCCTCACTGGCCAG
>NZ_JAWLDU010000079.1:0-9183 GCF_041686475.1 Marinobacter sp. | reverse complement strand
CTGCCGCTTCCGTCATCCAGAATGCCGGTCTGGAACCAGATACCATCCAGCACACCGCCGATAACGGTACCTGCACCGATAAACTGAAGTTCGATAAAACGGTGCTGGCTGATAAATACAAGATGGAATCCGACCAGCAACAGGACGAATCCGACTGCCGGCAGGCCCGGGAACAGCACGCAGGCGAACCATCCGGCCTGGAAAAGTACGAAATTAATTGTGTTGCGAACCGTATCTGACTGGATCATACGCTGAGGATATTCGCGCGTTTGTTCCCGGGCTTGGCAAACACGATCTGGGACACGCCAATGGCCCGTTCGCTGAATCCTGCCTCGCAATAGGCGAAATAGAAGTGCCAAAGTCTCTGGAAGGCCTCGTCATAGCCCTGGCCGTGCAGCTTTTCGCTGTTTTCCATGAACCGCTCACACCAGTCGTGCAGGGTGCGGGCGTAATGGAACCCGATGTCTTCTGCGTGAGTCATTACCAGATCCGAGCCGGTGCGAACGGAACCCAGCATGGCCCCGAAAGAGGGAATGAAACTGCCCGGGAATATAAAGCGCTGGATGAAATCCACGTTCTTCAGTGCTCGGGCATAGCGTTGCTCCGGCATGTTGATGGCCTGCACCAGTGCCAGCCCGTCCGGCTTCAACAAACGGCTGATCTGGGAAAAATAGCTGTCCAGAAACTGGGGCCCGACCGCTTCAATCATCTCAATGGACACCAGTTTGTCGAACTGGCCTTCCAGATCCCGGTAATCCTCGAACAGAAGCGTGATCCTGTCTTCCAGGCCTTCCGTTTTCACTCGGTCTTTTGCCAGTTGCAGCTGCTCGGCGGAAATCGTGGTGGTGGTCACGTGACAGCCATAATGTTTTGCGGCGTGCACCGCAAAGCCGCCCCAGCCTGTGCCGATTTCCATCACCTGGTCGCCCGGGCCAAGGTCCAGCTTGCGACAGATGCTGTCCAGCTTGTGGACCGCTGCTTCCTCCAGCGTAGCCTCTGCTCGCGGATAGATAGCCGAGGAATACATCATGGTCGGGTCAAGGAAGGTTTCGAACAGGTCGTTGCCCAGATCGTAGTGGGCGCTGATGTTCTTGCGGGAGCCCTCCCGGGTATTCCGGTTCAGCCAGTGCAGCCCCTTGAGCGCAGGCTTGGTAATCCAGCTGAACCTGTCCTCGAATTCATTCATTCGATCCACGTTGCGGGTAAAGAAGCGCAACAGCGCAACCAGGTCCGGCGTTGACCAGTCACCTGCGACGTAAGACTCGGCCGCGCCGATACTGCCGCCGGTAAGCAGGTCCTTCCAGGTACTGCTGTCATGGATGATGATCTCCGCTGGTTCAAAGCGACTATTACCATCACCAAAACTCAGGGTCTGCTGGCCTGCCTCACGAATTGTCAGGGCACCGTCCTCCAGCAATGACAACTGCTGGCAGACCAGGTGCCGCGCAGCGCGGCTGGTCAGCGGCAGGTGCTTTCCGGCGCCTGTCGTTTCGAATGAGGTGTTCAGGTTCTCCATGAGCTTACCTTTCCGGTTGTCTTTGTTCGGTCTGCGGCCTCGGTAACATCTAGGCCTGAATCGTCACTTCCGAGCCTGTGGGCCGGGTCGTTCTCGGGAAGCTTGTCGGGGTGCGAGAAAAAGGGCACGCCCTTGAGCTTCAGTTTTAGTGCGTGCCAGTAAATGCCACCCACGACCTTCAGCGCCTCGACGGGAAACTGCCTCAGGCTTCTATGAAGTTCTTTACGATCCAGAGGGGTGCGTCGGACTACCAGCGTGGCATCAAAATGCTTACTTTCCTCCTGAAACACGTTCATGTGTATGCGCACCTCGGGCCCCCGAAAGCTGAAGGTCCATTGATAGTGCTGGTCCATGGGATTGAACGGTGACACATGGAAACGCTTGCCAAACCCGAAGCGCTCGGTACGCCAGCCGGCGCTGGTTGGTTCCGCGCCGGTGCTTTCGAGGCAGTACACGTGTCGGTCCTTCCAGGGGGTGTTGGTGATCTGGGCCAGAATAACCCGCGGAACTGCGCCGTTCTCTGGCCTGTCACCGGCGCTGTAGCAAAAATAGAAGCTGACCGGATTGAACACATAACCGAAATATCGGGGGTGGGTGATCAACTCCACCGGGCCGTCGGGCTTCCAGCCGGTCGCGCTCTGAACCTGGTTCATCACGGCCTGCAACAGGTTGTCTTTCTCCGGCTGGAAATAGTCCTGGCGCCGAAGTGAAAGCCAGTTGAATTTCTCCAGTGAGAACAAGGGGCTTATACGGGTTACCGAATGCCATTCGCGAAGATCCAGGGCCAGCATGCCGGTGCTGTAGCTGAATTCATGGCGCACGGGTGTCATTCTTCGATGCCGTATGGTGCCTTCCAGCCACTGACTGCGAAGATGGTTATCGACAAGCGTTTCCTGCACCGCTGCATTCATGACTAAAGCTCCACACCCAGCGCCCGGGTTACCCGAAGGGCACTGCAAACGCCGTCTTCATGGAAACCGTTGAACCAGTAGGCACCGCAGAAGTAACTGCGGTTGTGCCCGCCGATTTCGTCGTAGCGTTTCTGGGCCGCAACCGCTTCCAGGGTGAATACCGGATGGGCGTAGTCGAAGTGCTTGATGACCCGATCCGGATCAATATCATTATTGCGATTGAGCGTGACGCAGAAAGTTTCCGAAGCTTCGTGGAAGTTCTGCAGGATGTTCATGTTATAGGTCACAGAAACCGGCTCGGTGCTGTGTTGCGGTATGAAATAGTTCCAGGCGGCCCATGCGCGGCGATTCGAGGGCAGGACCGAACTGTCGGTATGCAGCACCACGTCGTTGCGCTGGTAGGTAATGGCACCCAGGACTTCCAGCTCAGTGGGCGTGGGGTCCTTGATCATTTCCAGAGCCTGGTCGCTATGGCACGCAAACACCACCTGGTCGAATTCCTGCTGTTCGTCGTTCACGGTTACCAGCACTCTATCCTGTTGGCGCAGTACAGAGGTGACCGGGCTATTGAGGTGAGTGTGTTCCTTGAGCCGCCCCATCATGGCATCGACATAGCGTGCCGAGCCGCCGGAGATCACCCGCCAGGTTGGCCTGTCGTCCACTGACAACATGCCGTGATTGTTGAAGAACTGCAGAAAGAAGCGGATCGGAAACTGTTCCAGCACGATCTCCGGCGCAGACCAGATCGCCGCCCCCATGGGGACGATGTAATACTTGCGGAAATAGCGGGAATAGCCGTTACGGTTAAGGTACTCGCCAAGGCTCTCGTCGTCACCGATCTTGCCCGCTGCCAGGTCTGCGCGGGATTCCTTGTTGAACCTGAGGATCTCCCGGATCATTCGAAGAAAGGGCAGGTTGAACAGGTTGGTCCGTTGTGCAAACAGTGTGTTCAGGCTGGTGCCGTTGTATTGCAGACCCGACGAGTGACAGTCAACGCTGAAACTCATGTCACTGACTTCAGATTCCACCCCCAGGCGGTCCATCAACTTGATGAAATTGGGGTAGGTCCAGTCATTAAAGACAATAAATCCGGTGTTAACGGGCCATTCACGGCCGCCCGCCGCCACCGATTCGGTATTGGTATGGCCGCCGGCGTAGCTTCCGGCCTCAAACAGCTCAACATCGTACTTTTCCGATAAAAGCCAGGCCGTGGTCAGCCCCGAAACACCAGCGCCAATGACTGCAATACGTTGACGGTTGTTACTCATCCATTGGATTCCTGTTCTTTCCTGCTTTGCCGGCTCATGCTGGCTGCCATGCGGTCAATGACGCCTTGGGGCAGGGCGCCGAGGAGTTTGAGTGTCCATGTGAAGCGCTTCGGAAACGCGATTTCCGTTTTTCCGTTGCGAAGCCCGTTCACAATTCGTGTGGCTGCGTCTTCTGCTGACACCAGGAAGGGCATCGGAAAATCATTGCGGTCAGTCAGGGGCGTTTTCACAAAGCCCGGCGACACCACAACGACATCAATACCTTCCGATGCCAGGTCCGCCCTCAGGGAGTGCGCAAAATAGGTCAGGGCAGCCTTGGAAGCACCGTAGCCTTCCGCACGACCGAACGGGAACCACCAGGCCGAAGAGCTGACAATAACCAGGGTCGCCGGTCGCCCCTGTTTTGCTGTGCGGCGGAGTGCGGGCAAGGCAATATCCAGACAACGGGCGGTGCCCACCACGTTGGTTGTAACGTTGTGGTCGATGATGCTGCTGTCGAAATCTGCGATTTCCAGGTACTCACAGGTGCCGGCATTCAGGATCGCCATATCCAGACTGCCAAAAGCTTCCAGTTCACCACTGATAGTCTGAAGTGCTGCGCGATCCGTCGTGTCCGCAGCGGCTGCTTTCATTCTCTCGGGTGCCAGAGTGCACAGCTCGTCGAGTGCTTCCTGCCTACGCCCGGTTACGATCAGGCGATGACCCTGCTGCGCCATTTCCCGGGTAACTGCTTCCCCGATACCGGAACTGGCTCCGGTGATCCAGATGTTCGATGTTGATTCAAGCGGCCGGCTCATCCTGCCTGATTCCTTATCCAGCGAATAACGCCACCCATGACGGGGAGGTTCTCATAAAGTAACTGGCCCGCGTCAAAGTAATCCCGGTGGGACACAACGCGCCCCTTATGGATAACCAGCTGACTGATCCCGTCCACCTTTACAGATTTGCCCTTGCGGATACGTTTATGCTGCAGGTTCATGACCCAGGGAATGCAGACGTCGCTGCCGTTGATCACTGGCTCTCCAAACTCAAAGCCGCAGGAAATTACGTTGGCGTAGGCGTCGGTGAAGTATTCGGTGAGCTCATCAATGCCCTGGACCGACGAAAAGGGGTCGGTAAACTTCACATTGTCGCCATAGACAGTGCCAAGTTCCGCCATATTGCCAGCGCACAGGTTATTGAAAAGCTGAGTAAACCTGCCGAGGGTTTCGTGTACCGACGTGTTCTTGTTGCTCATTTCGATAATTGAGGCGGTACTCATGTTTTTCTCCTCCTCATGGCGTCCAGTTGGCGGGTTTCTTCCTGAATGTGCTCCGGAATCGGGTTCATGTCCCAGATAATTCCGAGTCGCTCAAGTAACCACAATCCGTACCAGGTCATATCTACCTCATACCACCGGAATCCCTGGCGCACGGATTGCGGCCAGCGATGGTGATTGTTGTGCCAGCCTTCGCCCATGGTAATCAGGGCCAGCCAGACGTTGTTTCTGCTGTCGTCGTCAGTCTCGAAACGGCGCTTGCCCCACACATGGGAGAGGGAGTTGATGGATACCGTGGCGTGGAACAGCACAACCGTGGAAATAAAGAAGCCCCACACCAGCAGCTGCAGGCCATTGGTCCCCAGCCCCGGCGCCCATGCAGCCAGGGCTTCACCCAGAGCGTAGATGGCAATCGCTGCGGCGGCGGGCACCAACGAGTCAAAGCGGTTGAGAAAACGCAGTTCGGGGAACTTCATCCAGTCCTTCACCCGACGCTCGTCCATGGCAAAACCGGCATCGCAGGTAAACCAGCCCATATGTGACCACCAGAAACCGCCCTGGTGAGGGGAGTGCAGATCTTTCTCGTCATCGGAATGCTGGTGATGGTGGCGATGGTGAGCGGCCCACCATAGTGGGCCCCGCTGGGCCGCGCTGGCGCCCAGCATGCCGAACAGAAACTGTGCCACACGGCTGGTCTTGAAGGTTTTGTGGGCAAAATATCGGTGGTAAAAGCCGGTGATCGCGAACATGCGTACGGCAAAAAATGCAGCGGCAAAAGCCACGGCAAAAGTGCTGGTGCCTGTAATGATCACCAATAAACATGCAAGATGAAGTGCTATAAAAGGCACTACCCTGAGAAAATTGAAAGCTCTTGAGCTCGTGTCGAGGTGATCTGAACCCGCGGTGGAGTCGAACCATCTCAGAATGTTTGTCAGCCAGTTTTGCACTCGGGTCATACCCTGGTTGCCCTTTGTTCGTGGTTTACTGTGTTACGTTTCTTCAACTGATTTTGGATGCACTATAAACGATGTTTAACCAAACTGATCAGATGCCTGTTATACGCCGGATAGCCATTGTTGGTTCAGGCCTCGCCGGCCTCACTGCCGCACGTTTGCTGGGAGAGAGAAATATCGCCGTCACGGTATTCGAGAAAAGCCGTGGCCCCGGCGGCCGTATGGCAGCAAAACGGGTACCCGGAGGATCTGCTGATATAGGTGCCCAGTACTTTACAGCCAGAAATCCTGCGTTCACGCGTTTCCTGGCAAACCATGCAGGTGAGGCCAGCTTCGGCATCTGGCATGGCCGGTTCGGTTACCAGAAGGGCAGCGAGTGGGAATCCTTTCCGGACGAGACCCGGTATGTGGGCATACCCCGAATGACTGCCATTACAAGGGGGCTCTCTTCTCACGTGGACATTCGCGCGCAAACCCGGATAGAACAGCTGGAGCGCGATGACCAGTCATGGCTTCTGCGGGACGCCAATGGCGAATCCCATGGCCCCTTCGATACGGTCATTATAACCGCCCCACCGGCTCAGGCGCAGGATATTTTCAGGACCAGCCAACTGACTGATCTTGAGGAGAAAATGTCTGATCCGGTTCGCCACATTCAGCCTTGCTGGGCTGTGGCAGCGCATTTTTCCGAGTCTCTGGAGCAGCCTTATGAAGGCATGCGTTGCGACGACGACGTGCTTTACTGGGTTGCCAACAATTCCAGCAAGCCGGGCAGGGAAGACGAGGGGCAATGGTGGGTGTTGCATGCCAATCCTGAATGGTCCCGCGAGAATGAAGACACCAGCCCGGAACAGGTCACCGCAGACATGGTTAGTGCCTTTCAGCAAGTTACCCGCTGCAAAACACAGCCTGATGAGCTGATACCACACCGCTGGCTTTATGCGAAATCCTCCTCACGGGACACCCCCGGTTTCCGCTGGTTTGACGACCAGCGTATCGGTTTGGCCGGAGACTGGCTGAGCGGAGGCCGGGTGGAAGGCGCGTTCGAGAGCGCCCTGGGGCTAGCAGAGAAGATACTTTCGCGTTAAACGGTGCGCCGGATCGTGTTCAGTGTTCGTTGAGCACGTCTGGTCGCACATAGAAGTGGCTGATGGTGCCGTCACTGAACTTGCTGAAGAATGCACTGATATCGGTGATTTTTTTCAGTGAGCGGGTACGGTTGACCGGATCCCTGACCAGCACCTTGATACCGTTGAAATTATCCTGGATGTTGGAGAACCGGGCCCGCATGGAACAGGTTACCACCTGTTGCGGGTCCAGGTTCAGCTGCTGTGACAGCCATTTACTGTGGTCCCTGATGCCCTGCGCCGAGAGGTCTTCACGGGTATCAAGATGATTAAGCTTGATGCGATCCACAATACACCGTGAGTAACTCGACGGCTTCTTTCTTGCTACCTTGCGAAACGCCTCCCAGAAGAAACTGTCGGTCAGTTCCGCGAAATACCGCATGTTGCTGAGGCAGGTGTCCACCCAGTCGAAAATCTCGGGGTCTTCAAGCACTTCATTGATGGCCTCACGCAGCAACCAGTCAAAGCCGAGCGCGGTTTTATGGGCGTAAACCTTGCGGTACATCTGGTGACGGCTGTAAACAAAGTCCTCCAGCGCGCCCAGGCCTTTCTGGGTAATGGCAAGGCCGAGCCAGGGCTCACGCACATCCCAGCCAAAGCGCAGGTTGCTGAGCAGGTGGTCAAGGTTGAAGCCGCCGATAGTTACCGAGGAATGGAAGCCGTCACGGAGCATATAGTCGGCCCGGTCAGCATCGATTTCCCCTGATACGATGGACGACAGCAGGTCCATCACCAGGCGCGGAGTATCGGCTTCGCTGAGCACGCCGGATTCAGCATCTTCGCCGGCGATGAAATTCCAGAAAGTGCACGCGTGGCGGCAGAAGGCTTCACTGGGGCTGACATCCGTGGTTTCCATGATTCCGATAACGTCTCTGGCATCCAGCCCCGCGGAGTCCAGATCGATGGAAGACAGCACGTCGTGGGCAACCCGAACGGAATAATGCTCATGCTCAAGCTCTTCCGGCCTTTCGGAATGATACTGCGAGTAATCAACACCGTCCCATAGGTCGTCGAAACGGTCCGGGCGCGACATCAGCTCGTGAATCCTTCGGGCCTGGGTGAACTGATGGGAAAAGCTGGAGTGGCCGCTATCGTGCAGCAGGCAGCCCAGGCGAATGGTTTTGGCCAGATAATCAATGGCATCCAGTTGGCTCAGGCTAAGGTCTGTCTGGTCACTGAGCTGTCGCTCCCGCAGGTAAGCGTCAATCATCGAGCGGAACATGCGTGTTCCCACGTGCATCACGCCAATGCTGTGCAGGAAGCGGGAATGCGTGGCGCCGGGAAACACCAGGCTGAGGATGTCGTTCTGGCAAATGTTGCGCAGGCGCTGGAACAGGGGGTGGTCGATAACCTTGATTTCATGCCGGTAAAGCGGAATGCCGCCATGAACCGGGTCCATGATCAACTTGTCATAGGCGCCCAGCAGATCATTTACGGCACTTCTCATGGATTACAACCTCCCAAAAAGATCAAACATGTCTTGTTATATCACAGCGGCGTGCCAGAATAGAGTTCAGAACGCCAATTTCCCGTTTACCGATGGTAGTTTAGGGCGATAATCATGACATCGCGCACCGAGCGCATTCTTATAATCGATTCGGATGAGCATGCCCGTTCGGAACTGGGTCGGTACCTCGAGGCCAGAGGGTTTTATGTGACTGGCTATCCGGACCTGAATTCTGCCCGGGCCCTGTTCGACGACAATATTCCGGACATCATCTTCGCCGATATGTCAGCGGACGCCATCGGTGAGCTGGTCTCCAGGCTGGAAGATGCCGAAACCTTCACTCCGATTATCGCCTGCTACTCCACCGAAGATGCCCCTGAAGTCGTCAATGCGCTGCGTGCGGGCGCTGCGGATATTGTGCTCAAGCCCTGTTCAGACGATCGTGGAGCACTGGACGACGTTATCGGCAAGCTGTTCGACCGGGTACGGGTCAACCGCCTTAACCAGCTTTACCGCCAGGAGCTGGAAGAAGCCAACCGTGACCTGCGGGATGGCATTGCCGAGTTGCGCGCCGACCAGCGGGCAGGGCGCAAGGTCCAGCTGCGCATGCTGCCAGACAACGAGCAGATCCTTTCCGGCCTTTCTATTGACCACCTGATCAAACCCTCTTTGTTCCTCAGTGGCGACTTTCTCGATTACTTTC
>NZ_JAWLDU010000078.1:2637-9313 GCF_041686475.1 Marinobacter sp. | reverse complement strand
GGCAGCCCCGACAACCCCCATCTGCTGAACAATCATCATCCAAGGGATCTTGTATACACCGGGACACATGACAACGACACCACCATGGGCTGGTACCAGAGCCTGGACGACCACACCCGACATTACGTCAATGATTACCTGGGCACGACAGGAGAATGTATGCCCTGGCCAGTGATTGAGGCCGCTTTCCGGTCAGTGTGCTCGCTGGCTATCGTGCCCATGCAGGACTTCATGGGGCTTGGGACCGACGCCAGATTCAACACCCCCGGTACCGTCGTGAACAACTGGATCTGGCAACTGGACTGGAATCTTTGCCCCGAAGATCTGTCGAAAAATATCGCCGAATTAGTGCAACGGCATGAACGTTTTCCTCAACACTGATTATTTATTGATCAGCATCAAAGAGGCCCCGGCAATACTCCGATATAAATTACAGGCAGGTTGAAAAAATTGGCGTTCTTAATGGGTTCGGGGGGAATACCATGGAACACAGACTCAGCAAACGCGTACAGGGAAAGCTTGGGCTGCTGGTTTACAAGCGAGGAATGCCCGTTGCAACCGGCCAGATCCGGGATGCGTCGAAGCGGGGCCTTTTTATTGCAACTGATTATACAGATGTACAACTGAATCAGACACTTGAACTTGAATTCCGCTTCCCCGAGAAAAAGGAGAAGCAGTTTCGCCGGCTCACAGCCCACGTGGTTCGCAAGTCAGACAAGGGCATTGGCGTCGATTTCGAGGGCGTCGAAAATGATGGCTTTACCGTCAGTTCACTCATCCACTGGCTAAAAAAACACTATCTGGCGACGAACTATTTTCCGGTTCGCCGACCGGCATACTGACAGCGTAAGGAGGATATCCATGGAACGACTCAAAGGTAAGGTGGCGGTTATTACCGGCGGCGCAGTAGGTATTGGCGCCGCCACTGCAACCCGGATGGCCGAGGAGGGCGCCGCCGTAGCCATTCTCGATTGCCAGGACCGGGAAGGTGAAGCCCTTGCCAGCGGGCTGAGCGATCGGGGTTTCAGGGCGGGTTACTGGCATTGCGATGTCAGCAGTGAGCAGGAAGTCAAACAGGTTCTGGACGAGGTTGCCGACTCCTTCGGCAGCCTTACCGTACTGGTTAACAATGCGGGGATAGCGGGCCCCAACAAACCCACCCATGAGCTGACCGAGGAAGAGTGGGACGCTGTTCAGAATGTGAACGTGAAGGGTGTGTTTTTCTGTACCAAGCACGCCATTCCGCACATGAAAAAGGCAGGTGTAGGCAGCATTATCAATCTGTCATCGATCTATGGTCTGGTCAGCGCCCCGGACATTCCGCCGTACCACGCTTCCAAGGGTGCCGTGCGCCTGATGTCCAAAACAGATGCCCTGTTGTATGCCACCGAGAACATCCGCGCCAACTCCATCCACCCGGGTTTTATCTGGACACCACTGGTTGAAGGCCACCTGAAGACCACCGGGCAGGATCCGGAAGAGGCAAGGAAAGCCACCGATGCGCTTCACCCGGTCGGTCACATGGGCGAGCCCGATGATATCGCCTGGGGTGCCGTGTATCTGGCCTCGGATGAGTCCAAGTTTGTAACCGGCAGCGAGCTGGTCATTGATGGCGGCTATACCGCTCGCTAATGCTGACACAGACTTGACCGGGACTCATCAGTGACACTGGCAGCGTATACTCCACGGTCTTTGCCCGAATCCCTGGGCGGGTTGTTTACACTCGCTCTGGATCTGCGGTGGACCTGGCACCACGGCAGTGACGAGCTTTGGCGGGTTCTTGACGAAGAAACCTGGGAAAGCACGCGTAACGCCTGGCTGGTCCTGAACAGCGTTTCCGGCGACAGGCTGGAGGAACTGGCGGAAGATCCGTCGTTCCAGCTGCGCTACCGGGAACAGATCGCAGCCCACCAGGCGTTCGCCCAGGCCAATACCTGGTACTCGGACAATTGCCCGGGCGATCTGGGCGCGGGTATCGCCTATTTCTGCATGGAATACGGACTCAGTGAGTCCCTGCCGCTTTATAGCGGGGGCCTGGGGGTTCTTGCGGGCGATTATCTCAAGGCGGCCAGTGATCTTGGCGTACCCGTAACCGCTGTCGGGCTGCTTTTCCAACAGGGGTATTTCCGCCAGGCCATCAGTAACGAGGGTGAGCAGCTGGAATTCTATCCGTACAACGACCCCACCATGCTGCCGGTTTCGCCGCTGAGAGACGCAGACGGCCAGTGGGTGAGGGTGGTCGTTCCCTTTCCAGGCCGGCATGTGCGGTTGCGGGCATGGAAGGCACAGGTTGGCCGCTGCGAGTTACTGCTGCTCGACAGCAACGACCCGCGAAACGAACCGGGAGACCGGGGCATAACCAGTGAACTCTACACCGGTGACCCGGAAAAGCGCCTGCAGCAGGAAATGGTGCTCGGCATTGGCGGCTGGCGCCTGTTAGCACAGCTGGGCATTCAGCCGGCCCTGTGCCATCTCAACGAGGGCCATTGCGCGCTCGCTCTCATTGAGAGAGCCTTCAGTTGGCAGGACCTGCATACAACCGATTTCAAAACAGCCCGCACAGCCACCAGGGCGACCAATCTTTTCACCACCCATACCTCGGTTGCCTCCGGATTTGACCATTTCTCGCACACGCTGCTGCGGCTGTACCTGACGCCCTGGCTCGAGACCAGGGAACTTACCGTTGATGGACTGATGAAGCTGGGTCTCCCCGGCACCGTGTGCGGGTTTAAAACCGATGACGCAAGCCTGAACATGGCCTACCTGGCCCTGAACATGAGTGGCCGGGTAAACGGGGTGAGCCGGATCCACCAGAAAGTATCGCAGGCCATCTTCCAGCCGTTTTTTCCTCGCTGGCCGGCTGACGATATTCCCGCCGAATCTGTCACCAACGGCGTGCACACGCCCAGCTGGGATTCACCGGATTCCGATGCCATCTGGACAAGGGCCTGCGGCAAGGACCGATGGCGTCGTCCATTGCAGAACTCGTGCCCCATGTCAGCAGTCTCCGACGCAGAACTCTGGGAAATGCGGCGGCTGCAGCGCAAACGGCTGGTGCACTATCTGCGCCGTCGCCTGGCCAGCCAGCATTGTGAACAGAACCCGGGCCAGGATTATGGCGCCGCCTGCGGGCTGTTGCTGGACAACGAAACCCTGACCCTGGGGTTCGCACGGCGGTTCACCGAATACAAACGGCCGGACCTGCTGCTGAAAGATCAGCAGAGACTTCTGGGATTGCTGGCCAGCCGGGACCGGCCTTTGCAGATTGTTCTGGCCGGCAAAGCTCACCCCTATGACCAACCGGGCAAGGACATTATCCGGCGATGGAAGGCGTTTTCCCGTCGCCCGGATGTCGAGGGCAAGGTGGTCTTTATCGAAGACTACGATCTTGGCGTCGCCAGCCAGCTGATCCAGGGTGTGGATGTGTGGCTGAACTGCCCAAGACACCCATGGGAGGCCTGTGGCACCAGCGGCATGAAAGTGCTGGTTAACGGCGGCCTGAACCTTTCCCAGTATGATGGCTGGTGGGCAGAAGCCTGGACCCCGGATGTTGGCTGGGCCATCCGCTCCGGTGCCACATTCGAGGAACTTGCCAACTCGAACGACCATGACCTGTCTGATGCAGAAGAACTTTTCGATCTGCTGGAACGGGAGGTGATTCCAGCTTTCTACAATGTGGACGAGCAGGGAATCCCGCGGCAATGGGTAGAGAAGATCCGTGCCAGCATGGACCACTTGACCGCAACCTATTCAGCCAACCGAATGGTTCGTGAATATGTTGAAAGGTTTTACCTGCCTATGGCCCTTCAGGGGGAGCAACGGGACCCGTCCACCGCAGCCGACATTGTTTCCGAGCATGGGGAGATCACCCGCTGCTGGCCCAGGCTCAGGTTCAGCGCCGTTAATGTCATTGAGTCAGATGGCAGTCAAACCTACACGGTGGAACTGTACCTGGACGGCATCAGCGAGCAGCGCATCACTGTGGAACTGGTATCAGAGGCATCCGGGCATGGGCCGAGAACCGTGACCGAAATGACCATGCAGCACCCGCTTGCCGGTTCAGCCCACAGTTACCTGTACGAGTGCATCGTGCCCTCGCGCCCGCAAGGACATTACACGCCACGAATCAGGGTGAGGGATGAACGTCTGAATCTGCCGCTGGAGAACCCGGCAGTGCTTTGGCTGAAGTAGGTATCAGCTGCGCCAGAATGCCGGTGAAAGAACAATCACCACGCTAAGAATCTCCAGGCGGCCCATCAGCATACCCACGGAAAGAATCCATTTGGCCGCTTCAGGCAGTGGCGCAAAGTTGCCAGCGGGGCCTATAGTGTCACCGAGAGCGGGGCCGACGTTAGTGAGAACAGTCAGGGCGCCGGACAGGCTGGTTATGAAATCGAGCTGCAGTGCTGCCAATGCAACCGTTATGATCAGCAGGCACAGCAGGAAGATGAAGGTATAGGCGATCATCGAGGAGATAATCTCGTCACTGACAGCACGGCCATTGTAGTTACGGGTAAAAACGGCTCTCGGGTGCAGCAGGCGCATCAACTGCTCCCGCAGGACAATCAGCGAAAGCTGGAAACGGAATATTTTCATACCACCTGCCGTCGATCCGGAACACCCGCCAACAAACATCAGGAAGAAAAACAGAACGAACGCCAGTGGCCCCCAGGCTGAATAATCTTCAGAGGCATATCCTGTCGTCGTCACCACTGAAGTAACGTTGAAGAGCGTTGAAACATAGCCGTTGACGAGGTCGAACTCGACCGGTGACACGTACCAGCGATACAGCGTCAGCAATGCAGGAATGACGAGCAAAATGGTCAGGAACAGGCGCACCTGCTGGTCACGGAACAGTACCCCATGCTGGCCATGCAGTTCGCGCACAAACAGGAAAAAGGGCAGACTGCCAATCATCATGAACAGCGTTGCCTGAAGCAGGATCAGATTGGAATCGAACTTGCCCATGGACATGTCCGATGTTGAAAACCCCCCGGTGGCAATACTGGTCAGGCCGTGGTTGAACGCGTCGAACAGACTCATCCCGGAAAATGCGTAGGTGGTTACTGCAATTATTGTAAACGCGACGTAGACGAAGAGCAGGCCACGGCTGAGTGTTTTCATTCTTGGCAGCGCCTTGTCGGTCCATTCGGACGACTCGGTTGCGAATAGCCGCATGCCACCTACCCGCAAAAAAGGCATTACGGCGACGAACATGCCGATGATCCCTATGCCGCCAATCCACTGCAGTATCGAGCGCCACAGCAACAGGTCCCGGTCCATGGTGTCGAGGCCGGTTAGGACGGTCGCTCCCGTGGTGGTAATGCCCGAGGTTCCTTCGAAGACCGCCTCTGCGGGCGTCAGTCCCAGGTCACTGAGATAAAAAGGAATAGACGAGAGCAGAGCGATGATAAACCAGCTGGATACGGTCAGAACAAACATGTAGCGGGGCTTGAGATCCCTCGCCTGACGGTGCGTGGTCAGTATCCCCAGCAGGCCAACCCCAAAGCAGATAGCCGCAGACTCCGCAAACGCCAGAGCGTTCGGAGCCTCAGAATTTGCCAGAAGAAGCACTGGCAAGGTCATGAAAATACTCAAAAGTATGAACATGACACTGATAATGAAGATTACAGGGGTCAGGTTTCTCAAAAGATGCTCAAGCCGGCTGAACAAAGAGATCGCGACAGAATACAGGCGGCATGGCGCTTTCGCAAGGTAGAACCCCCGAAGTGTCAGGGTCTTACAGATTAATCAAATCACTGTAAATTCCGCGTAAAAATGTCGACCTTACGCCGGAAGTGGCTGGTAACCTGGAGTACGTGCGTTACTATGACAAGAATGGCGCCACCCGTTTGCCGCCAGAACCACAGGAGTCGGTTTGAATCACCTTGCCCATCTGTTTCTCGCACCAGACAGCCCTCACGCCCGCGTTGGAAGCCTGCTCGGAGATTTTGCCCGCGGGGTCGTTGCCTCGGATCTGCCGGCTGAGGTCAGGGAAGGGCTGTACCATCATCGTGCAGTCGACGCATTCACCGATCGCCACCCTGAAGTCATTGCCAGCAAGCAGCTTTTCTCTGCCCAAAGGCGCCGTTTTGCCGGCGTTGCACTGGATATTCTCTACGATCACTATCTGTTAAGAAACTGGCAACGGTTCAGCCACGTGGAAGCTGATAGCTTTATTGAACAGGTTTATCGGGAACTCGATGCCAATGCACCACTGATGCCCGAGCCTATGCAAAGGGTGACAAAGCAGATCATCCGTCACGACTGGTTCCACTCTTACATGGATCTGCAAAACATCGGATATGCCCTGGATCGGGTTGCCGGTCGTATCCGCTTCTCAAACAGCTTCAGCGGTATCATTGAAGAAATTGAAGAACACGACGAAGAACTGGAGCGCCGCTTCCTGCATTTTTTCCCTGAACTCACTCACTTCGCCAAAGAGGCCCCGTAATGCTGCCAGTACGCGTCAAGTCTCTCGCCGCCATTTTCATGCTTGGCCCTGCCATGCTCCTGGCCAATGCTCATAACGAAGAAAACAGCGTTCCGGAGAAGCTAGGGTATGTGGAATGGATCGTCATGGAGGAAACAGGCCTGCGCCTGAAAGCCAGACTGGATACGGGGGCAAAAACCTCATCACTGCATGCCGTCAACGTTGAATCCTACGAAAAAGACG
>NZ_JAWLDU010000078.1:0-2537 GCF_041686475.1 Marinobacter sp. | reverse complement strand
ATCCTGATCGATTCTTCGGATTCGTTCCTCGCGGAAACAGAATGTGAGCACAAAACCCTGGCTGAACTGGCCGAAGAACACGTGGAATGAGCAATTCGCAAATTTTCTATGTGTAGACTAATTACTTAAAATAGTATACGCTGATACTTTACTGATTCAGGTGATGACCAGGTGGTATCGGCTATGAGCCAGGCACAAAAACTTCAGCCCCTTGAGAAAAGCAGAGCCCCGGGCGTTGGCCTGAAAACCGTGTTCATCATTCTGGACCGCTGGGGCTGCACTGCGGAGCAGATACAGAATATCCTGCAGATATCGCGCCCGGCGTATTATAAGTACCGCAAGAACCCGGAGCAGGCGAACCTGACCCATGACCAGATCGAACGGCTCAGTTACCTTTTGAATATCCATGGGTGCCTGAGGATGATCTTCGACAATCCCAAGAACGTTTACGGCTTCATGTCCCTTGAAAACGATAACCCCTACTTCAATGGCAAAAGCCCGCTGGAAATTATCAGTTCAGGCCAGTTTGCAGCACTCTATGAGACCTTCAGGCGTATTGACGTGCTGCGCGGGGGCCTGTGGTGAGCCGGGAATTACCTCCGGTCATCAAACCGAGCATTACCGGGTATCGGCTGATCAACTCGAAGTTTCCGCCTATCAGCCTGTTTGATGATGTCGCGGATGCAGATGACTTCGATGCCCTCTATGAGCTGCAGGCCATGACCAACCCGCGCCTGCAGACAGAAGTGGGTAACCTCAACCTGGTACGCAAGGAAGACATCCCCTTTGGAATTCCCGGGTGCTCTTATGCCACAGGCCCGTTCACCCATGTAAACCCCGAAGGCAGCCGCTTCAGTGATGGCCAGTACGGAGTGCTTTACATGGGAGAGAGCATGGATGTAGCCATTGCTGAAGTTGCCTACCATCAGTCGCGCTACTGGCAGAGCGTTCACGGCCTGGACTATGACAGGCTCGTTTTCCGCGGGCTGAAATGCAGAGTAGGGCAGACAGAACTCCACGATGCCACGACCATTGCCTTTGAAGACCCGATTTACGACCCTGAAAGTTATACTGCCTCACGGGTTTTCGGGCGCCAGCTTTACCAGGCAGGTTCAGAGGGGCTGCAATATCATTCGGTCAGGAAGCCCGGCTCAACATGCTGGGGGCTTTTCTCGCCCAGGCATATCTGCAGCATCGTTCAGAGCGCGCACTTGGAGTTTATCTGGAATGGGAAGGAAATCAGTGCTGTGAACAGATTCACACGGGCATAATATCCCGATGTCGGCTCGTCCATGATCCCGGAGTTGTGAAGCCCGGAACCATGGCGTAATCACAGGCCTCTAGACGTAGAAGTCCAGATCCTCCTGAACTTTCAGCAGGTCCCGCATCTTGATGGGATCATCACCAAAGAAGAACACGAGGCCCCAATGGGTTCCGAAGGCAGACCGGTCAGGCACTGTCTCTTCGGTTGGCGCGACCAGTTCATGTGACTCGAAATACGGGTGGTCAACGCACTCTGGAGGCAATTGCAGCTTGCTGACCACACGACGCCTCGGATATACACCGAAGCAGCCTGCGTAACCTTTCGCGTCGACTACTTCCTTGGGGAAGAATTTATCAACTTCTTCCGGGGTGCTTTTCGGATCGAATACCAGCATGGAAGCCTGGTATGCGTTGAATCCATAGGCTCTTTCGATAAGCTCGAAAGCTTTGAACCCGGGCGGACGATAGGCCACTTCGCCAAAGTACATTTCGCCGTCAGCGGTGACGAAGTACTCTGGGTGAATCAACCCGAACTTGATCTCGAAGGTTTTGATCAGCAGTTCAATCTGCTTGGTGATCGCGTTACGCCAGCTTTCGAGTTGCTCGGTCGCGGGTACGAATACCGAATAGCCCAGCGTTACGTACTCAGAGATGTTGAGGAACTTGATCTTGCCGTCGTGAATCCAGGCCTCGACCGCAAACTCCCAGCCACTGAGGTGGCTTTCCATCAGCAGGGGATATTCCTCTGCAGGTATGTTGTCGATTTCCTCCAGCGTACGGATCATTCGATGGCCAAGACAACCAGCCTTGTCGAACGCCTTGACATGAATCGGGTCATCCGGGTCCCCGTCAAGTTTTAGCAGTGTCTGGTTAACGCGCTTCATGAAGCGGACAATGTCTTCTTTTTCATGAGCTTCTTCGAAAATACCGACACGAATACCGCCAAGCTGGGCACGACGCTTCATCAGGGCCTTGTCGCGGAACAGGATGGATTGTCCATACATGCGCGGGCTGTCCAGAAGGACAGAGTTGATGGCGCCGGACCATTCCACGGTTTCCTCGAATAGCGGTATGGCGACATCGACACCCTCCGCCTTCAGCCTCTCGGCGATCTCCAGGGACCGGTCATTGAGACGGATAAAATCCCACGGGATGAAAGGTATCTTGTTTACTTCACAGAAATCTTCAGCCCATTCCGGAGCAACCACAATGTAGCGGCGGTCGAACTTTTGCGCGGCCTTGATTGCATTGACGCTCCAACCAAGCAGGGCAAT
>NZ_JAWLDU010000077.1:0-9392 GCF_041686475.1 Marinobacter sp. | reverse complement strand
TGACTGATAATGCACCAAAAAAGTGCAATCAACAGGAGTGGTTTCAATGCTTCGGTTCCCGCCAGATAGCGCCGGCCACGACGTGGAAGGTAAGCCGGTTATTCTGAATAATTTTTCACAGAAGAAATGTATTGCATCAGGATGGATAAATCCAGCCGCCGTTGCCATTTTTTACAAAGATAATGTGTATACATTACAGTCATTTACGGCGTTCTTTGAAAGTTTTTTCTATGCAAATCAACAGCCAAGAGCAAGGGTGAACAGGTTCGCCTTATTACCAATCTCTACAATCAGGCACCCCAGCCTCCATTTAAACCAACAACTTGGTTACACTTGGCATACTTCGTGAGTCAGCCTTCATGGATGACTGGCTCATAACAGGCCGTGACTAAAGCGAATATAAGGACGAACGTTATGATCAAGAAGTGTCTCTTCCCTGTTGCCGGCTACGGCACCCGTTTTCTGCCCGCCACCAAGGCCATGCCCAAAGAGATTCTGCCGGTTGTGAACAAACCGCTGGTTCAGTACGGGGTTGAGGAAGCCTCTGAAGCGGGTATTCATGAATTCGGATTCGTGACCGGGCGGGGCAAGCGCGCCATAGAGGATCACTTTGACATCAGCTTCGAGCTGGAACACCAGATCGCCGGCTCCGGCAAGGAAGACCTGCTGACTTCCATCCGTGACCTGATCGATCACAATTCTTTTGCCTTTACCCGCCAGAACGAAATGAAGGGCCTGGGCCATGCCATTCTGACCGGTCGCAATCTGGTGGGCGACAGCCCGTTCGCGGTGGTGCTGGCCGACGACTTCTGTGTGGCAGACAGTGATGGCGTGGGCGTGATGGCCCAGATGGTAAAACTTTACAACCAGTTCCGTTGCTCGATCGTTGCCATTGAGGAAGTACCGGAGGATGAGACCCACAAGTACGGTGTGATTGCCGGTGAATCCATGAAGGACGGTCTGTATCGCATTACCGACATGGTCGAAAAACCTGCTCCTGAAGACGCCCCCAGCAACCTGGCGATCATCGGCCGCTACATTCTCACGCCCGATATTTTCGATATCATCGAGCGTACACCTGCGGGCAAGAATGGTGAGGTCCAGATTACCGACGCACTGCTGGAGCAGGCACGGAATGGATGCGTGCTGGCCTATAAGTTCAAGGGGCGTCGTTTTGACTGCGGCAGCATTGATGGCTTTGTGGAAGCCACCAACTACGTCTACGAGAATATCTACAAGAAAGGCAAGTAGGCGGTTTTCTAGCCGCCCAGGATCTGCAAGACCATGCGCCGGTTCTCTACGGAGGTTTTCCGGAACCGGCGCAGCAGTTCCATCTCTTCTTCCGACAGCTGGACCCGGCTGATTTCCTGTTCAAGCACCTCAAGCGCCACAGCCAGCTCATCACTTTCACTGAGAGCAATTCCCGGCAGTTCCAGCTGGCTGGCGTCACCACTGTCATTCAGCTGCAGCAGGTCTTCCACGGGTATTTGCGTTTTCAGGTAGCGCATAGGGATTGTCCCCGGCCAGGTTTCTGGACACTTGATTGCACTTTCAGTGAATCAAACCGGAAATGTAACGTACCTATAGCTTTACACACAATCTGCCTATAATGAATCCACCAGCAACGGAATTACTCGGTATGGCGGCACAGATACTGGACAAAAACACGGCCTGGACGCTGATTCTGGAGGCAGTGGACCGCAGTAACGTGACACTGCCACTGCCCGGTAGCAACAACCCGGCACTGACCATCGGCACCGGCGGCGACTGGCAGCTACGCATCCCTGCCGATGCAGAGGCCAGAAGCCTGCTTTCGGTTTTCCTGCCCCTGTGCTGCCCTCTGTCGAAAGAAGCGCCATCGCGGGTGGTGGGTCAGATGGGGCAAAGCCTGGATGGCCGTATCGCCACGGTGACCGGTGCCTCGAAGTTCATCAACGGTGAAGACGGCATTACCCACCTGCATCGCCTGCGTGCCGTGTCCGAAGCGGTGGTTGTGGGCGCCGGCACCGCCGCTACCGACAACCCCCGGCTTACCGTTCGCAAAGCGCCCGGCGTTAATCCCGTGCGGGTAGTGATCGACCGCAACCGGCGCGTGCCGGACGATCATCACCTTTTCTGCGACGAAGCCTCGCCCACCCTCAGACTGGTTGCCGGACAATACCAGTCGGGCAACAAGCTGACACCCCGACACGGAGTGACCGAGGTGCCCTGCCTGGACAGCAGCGACGCCACCACTCCCGCTCACATTCTGGCAGTGCTGGCAGACTTTGGCTTACGGAAGATTTTCGTGGAAGGTGGCGGGCTTACGGTCTCGGAATTTCTCAACGCGGATCTGCTTGACCGACTGCACGTGATGGTGGCGCCAATGATTATCGGCAGCGGGCGGCCCGCCTTTTCGCTGCCGGAAATCAGCCAGCTTGGCAGCGCCCTGCGCCCCAGGGCACAGATGGTGGACCTTGGCAGCGATATGCTGTTTGATCTGGATTTCAGCCGGCAGGATGCCGGCCACTGACCATGAACACCGCGCCAGGCAGGCTTGAGATCAGTACCGCCAGCCCGTAACCCACGCTCAATGCCACGCCCTGCTCCGGGGGCAGTCCCGCCAGCGGCCACAGTAACGCGGCGGCGCCCTCGCGCACACCCCAGCCAGCCACGCTCACGGGAACTGCCATCGCCAGCAACAGCAGGCTGCATAGTGCCAGCAGCGCCAGCGCCTGCTGCGGTTCCGACCAGTAGCCGGCACCCACAGCCAGCAACGCAAACACGCACAGGTAGGTCGCCACTACCACGGCCGATGAAGACACCTGCACTACAATCGCGGGCCAGCTGAGCAGAGCCCTGCGGATATCCCGTCGCAGAGCATGCACGTATCCACGCCCCCTGGCCCATAAACGGGCGAGCAGTCCCAGGACAACGACAATGAGAACCACGACCGCAGCAACGCCGCCACCCATATCAGCCACGACACCCGCGATTCTGCCCTGCTGCAGCGCAAGCCAGGCCCCGAGCCCCAGGGCAACGGATACCATCACCATCTGCCCGGAAAGCCGCTCGATCATGACCGCGTGGACGGCCCCCAGCCGGGCTGCCGAGCCGAGACTGTGGCGCCAGGCGCGATTGACGTCACCCAGGACACCGCCGGGCAATACCTGGTTGAGGAACGTCGCCAGATAGTATTCCCGCACCGCCACCACAAAAGGCAGGCCTACTGACAACCTTCCCGCCGTATACCGCCAGCGCCAGGCCGACACCAGAACCTGCAGTACAGAGACCACCATGGCCGCCAGCAGCATTGGCAGGGAGAAACCGGCGAGTTCCTGCCAGACAACGGAAACATCCAGAAACCAGGCCGTTGTCAGCAATAGCAACAGCGTCAGCGCCCATCGCAGCCAGGGCGGCCATCTTCGTGTCAGCACGTCAGCCGGCACCTCTGGACACAGGCCTTGCGAACAGATCCTGATGATCAACGCGGATGGAAAGCCGCCGCTCACGGGCCTGGGCCAGGCGTCTGTCGAACCAGCGCTGTGCACGCTCCCTTTCGCCCGGTACCTGCTCGAAAACCGCCTGTTGCCAACCTTCCAGTAACGCAGTCTGTAACGCCGGCTGCTTTGGCGTAAGCCGCCAGGGACTGGGCGCCAGTGACACCTGATACCCGTGGGCCGCGAGCTGCACCTGCAGGTAACCGGTGGCGTCCGGCCCCATGGCAGCGCCGGCTCCCTTCTCGCGGTGCTGGTGGGCATTGACGGTTTCCATGATCCAGTGGTCGTCGTCCTCCGCCGGTGACAGCTCGAACCGTCCGTCGTAGGTCAGCACGATCAGGACGCCGGCGTTGTGTGCTGCAGCTGCCCTGGCCAGTGCTTTCAGCCAGTCTGCCGACATCAGGTCAATCAGGGCCGAGGCAGTCACCAGCCTGGTTGCTTCCGGAATCTGGCCGGACAGTTGCGCGGCCGTCAACTGGCATACCCGGGTTTCCACGGGCACGTCCATGCGCTGCATGCGTTCTTCCGCCTGCGCCAGAAGTGATTCGTCCTGGTCCAGCAGCACCCAGTGCTGCGGCACCGGCAATGCCGGCACAAGGTAACGGGCGTTGGAGCCGGTGCCGGTACCCAGGTCCGTTATCAGCAATGGCGGCGCATGCCTGCCGCTGGCTGGGTCCGGGGTTTCATATTCCTGCTCCGTCCAGGCCAGCACGCTTGCCATCAGTGCACGATTGCGGGCCTGATGGTCGGCCGGTTCACGAAGGGTCAGCCAGTCGCTGTCGAACACGGTTGCATCATCGGATGGCGCCAGGCTGGCCAGGGCATCCCGGAATTCCCTGGCAGCCTGGGCCCAGTGACGCAGATGCTCCGCCTGGTCATTTGCCTCTTCTGTTACGCGGGTCAGTTCCCCGGGGTCTTGCAGCCACGCCTCAAGGCAATTTTTTAGCTGCTCCACATCCCCGGCCGGATACTGCCGGATACCGGGGCGCTTCCCCGTCTTCGCCAGGGCTCCTCCATCTGTGGTGATGATCGGCAGGCCTGCCGCCTGGGCTTCATCGATAACCATGCCATAGCCTTCGTACAGGGATGGCAACACAAAGATATCCGCCTGCCGGTAGGCTTGTTCCAGGCCGTCATCATCCAGCTCGCCGGCCAGGGTGATGCGATTCCCCAGCCCCAGGTCCTGCACAAGATCCCGTATGTTCTGGCCGTAGTCTGCGTCCCGGTCTGTTGAGCCTGCCAGTGTGCACTGCCATGGCAGCTGCTGCAGCCCACTCAGGGCTTCAACCAGTTGGTGCTGAGCCTTACGTGGCGACAGGTGGGCAACGCACAGTATATTGAGGGTCTTGCCCGGTACTTTTTCAGTCTGGTCGGCAAGGCTGATGGTATCAGCGCCGGGTTCAACAACACGGATACGCTTAGCCGGCACGTCAAAATCTCCCAGCCGTTGCGCGGTGTGGGGGCTGGTGGTAATCACACCTGCCACAGCGGCCAATGCCTTGCGTTCGGCGCTGAACAGCAGGTCACGGGTGCTGGCTGGCAGGCCGGTTTCATCGGCCAGCGGGTGATGCACCAGGGCCACGATCCGCAGGCGCTGAGCATGGGCGGCGACAATATCCGGCAGTGCCCCCATTGCCAGCCCGTCCAGAACCACCAGAGTGCCATCAGCCAGGTTGGCCAACAGGCTGTTCAGGGATTCACTGGCCTGTTGATCCACCAGCGGAAAGGCACCGCTCAAACCCTCGCGGCTGGCTGTGATCCCGATGTCATTGAGCCCTTCGGCTATCTGCCGGACGTACCGATAGCCACCGGTGTTCTGATCAGGGTTGCCGGGAACCACAAAAAGCACCGATTTTGGCGCATCAGAGCTTGCCATGATAGCTGGCCCAGGCAATGTGCGATTCGCCAAGCGTTACCTTCATGGAACACAGGCCTTTGCCAGTCTCCCCCAGCCTGCCCTGGTGTATTGCCGCGGCCATGCGGTCGAAAACCGTGGCCGCCATGAACTCGGTGGTGGTGTTACGGCCGGCAAACTCGTCAATATCGTCCAGGTTCTTCATGTTGAATTCGGCGATCACTTCCGACAGTACCTGGGAAGCCAGCCCGATATCGACGATGAGGTCGTCCCTGTCCAGAGCCTCCCGCTCAAAAGTCACATCGACAACGTAGGTAGCACCGTGCAGGCCCTGCGCAGGGCCGAAAATCTCTCCATTGAAGCTATGGGCAATCATCATGTGGTCCCTTACGGTGAGACTGAACATAGGGTCGGTTTCCTTTGTGTAAATGAATGATTTCAGTGGTGCCTGTAAACAATACGATGACACAGGGTTTCAGAAGCCAGAGGTGTCAGAGTGTTACCGCCGGTTCCACCGGCCAGTGACGCCATCACCTCTGGCAGTGTTTCGAAGGGGCTTTCCCCGGTGATCAGGTTGTCGAGAACGTCATCCCGTAACAGATCCAGCGCCAGGGACATGCGATCACGGTACTGCCAGCGCGGCACCTGCTGGGGATTCAGATGCCCGACCTGGCTCGAGCGGATGGTCAGCCGACGGGAGTGAAAGGCATGGCCAAGGGACAAAGGCACAGCCTGGGCGCCGTACCAGCTCATCTCGATAATCCGCGCTTCCATGCCAGCCAGTTGCAGGGCAGTTTCCAGGCCGGCGGGATGACCACTGGCATGGATAACCAGGTCATGATCGTCACGCTGGCAATGGGTCCGAAAATCCAGGCCCAGGGATTCAGCAACAGCCTGCCGGCCGGGATTGGTGTCGATAGCCGTCACCCGGGTGCCGGGAATACGGCTTGCAAGCCAGGCGACCAGCAACCCCACAACGCCCAGGCCCACCACGGCAATCCGGTCCCCCACTCTGGGGGCGGCATCCCACAGGCCATTCACCGCCGTTTCCATGTTTGCAGCCAGCACGGCCCTGCCCGCCGGCAGATCCCCGGGCAGGGGCACCACGGCGGAGGCCGGCACCCGGTAGTCGGTCTGGTGAGGAAACAGACAAAAGACAGATCGCCCGGTGAGGCTTTCAGGGCCGGTGACTACCTTGCCTACGCTGGCGTATCCGTACTTGACGGGGAACGGGAAATCTCCTTCCTGGAAGGGTGCCCGCATGGTGTGAAATTCCGATTCCGGTACCTGATTGGCAAAAACCAGGGCTTCGGTTCCGCGGCTGATCCCCGAGTAAAGCGCCCGGATCTCAACCGCGGGGTCGTCGGCGGTTGCCGCAGCCGGTGGATGGCAGTCAAAGGTGGCCTCGCGAATCCTCCCTTCCAGGGGACCGGTGACCCAGAATGCGTTTGTCATATCGTCTGTTTCCTTACGGCGCACGTAAGCAACTATAGTGCATAGAGAAGCACATACGCAGAGGTTTAATGATGGATTCCCCTACCCGCACATTCCACCTGCCCCTGGCCGCCGATCTGGCCTGGGGTGCTGGCCTGACAGCGCTTATGGTTGCAGTGGCAGGAATCGGGTTCGGGCTCCCCGGTGGTTACTACGCCGTAGCGATCCTGCTTTACCTGGCCGTTGCCCTGCCCGTTTACTGCTTCTGGCCCCAGGGCCAGGATTTTGGCTGGGCGAACCGTGCAACGCTGGTGCGTGCCGCAATGGTTGTCATGCTGGTAGCCCTGGCTCCCTTTCTTGAAGGCCTGGGGAACTGGTTATGGCTTTACGGGTCACTGTGTTTACTGGCTCTGATTCTGGATGGGGTTGATGGTGCCATCGCGCGGGCGACCCGATCCATCACCGATTTCGGCGCCCGCTTCGATATGGAGCTGGATGCCCTGTTTATCCTCGGGCTTTGTGTTGCCGTGCTGGCCCTGGAGAAAGCCGGCGCCTGGGTACTGGCACTCGGGCTGATGCGTTATGCCTTTCTGGCCGCCGGCCAGTGGCTGGACTTCATGAACCAGCCATTGCCTGAAAGCTTTCGACGGAAAACCGTGTGTGTCTGGCAGGTGGTGACCCTGATGATTGCCATACTGCCCCTCACCCCCACGGCGTTCGCAACCTGGACACTTGCACTCGCACTGGCGCTGCTGTGCTATTCGTTTTTTACAGACCTGCGCTGGCTTTATCAAACAGGGAGACAGCCATGACAACCCGTTTTTCAACCGCTCTAGTGACTGCAACGACTGCCGCCACCCTGGCGCTGGCCAGCCCGGCCGCTCTTGCTGAACCGGCTACCTACGTTATTGATGACGAGCACTTTTCCATGGCCTTTGAGGTAATGCATATCGGCTACGCGCCAGTAATGGGCATGTTCCGGGAAGTGGAGGGGCAGTTCGAATACGACGAAGACGAGAAGCAACTCAACTCCGGCAAACTGACGTTCAGGAGCGAGAGCGTGTTCACCAACCATGACAAGCGGGATGGACACCTTCGCAACGAGGATTTCCTGGACAGCGGAAAATTCCCGGACATCACCTTTGAAGTCACAGGGTTCGAGACTACAGGGGAAAACACCGGTGTTGTCACCGGCGACCTGACACTGCTGGGGCAGACTCAGCCCGTCGACCTTGATGTGACACTCAACAAATCCGCCGAGTACCCCATTGGTCACGAGGAATACACTCTGGGCCTGACCGCCGAAACAACCATCAACCGCAGTGACTGGGGCATGACCTACGGTATCGAGAACGACCTGGTAGGTGATGAAGTGAAGTTGCGTTTCGGCCTGGAAGCAATCCGTGAATCCGGCTGGTTCTGAAGGCGTACCACCCGGCTCACGGAAGAGCCATTCTTCTCCTTCCATGATAAACTCCGCCGCTTTCCTGCCCCAGGCCGGGCCCAGTCGATCTTCTGCAAGGCGGATGTGAATGCCCCTCTCGAACACCCATAAATCCGACCTGTTACTGGTTCTTGTTACGCTCATGGCAGCCATCAGCTGGATGTTTTCCAAGGAAGCCGTTCTGCTGATGCCACCGCTGATGTTCATGGCCATGCGCTTCCTGCTGGCCGGGTCTGTACTGGCCGTCATTGCCTGGCCTTCCCTGAAAAGGCTGAGTCTGGACCAGATCAAACGCAGCGCCGGCGTGGGGCTGGTGTTCGGTGTCGCAATGACCTGCTGGGTGATGGGCCTGTTCCATGCCACCCATGTAGGGGAAGGCGCCTTTCTTACCAGCCTGGGCGTTGTGATTGTGCCGGTGCTTGCCCGGGTGGTGTTTCGGGAAGAGCAGCCACTGAGCACATGGTTTGCGATTCCTGTGGCCGTTTCCGGGCTGGCGCTATTGTCGCTGAAGAACGGCTTCCGGCCCGAGATCGGCCAGTTGTTTTTCGTGGGTGCGGCGTTCATTTTTGCATTGTATTTCACCCTGAACACCCGCGCCGCCAATCAGCGCACCGTGGTCAACAACAGGGGAGAATCGGTGGAAAAGCACCGCGTACCCGCCCTGCCCCTGACCAGCATTGCCCTGCTCACTGTGGGTACTGTCACGCTGGTGGAATCCACCCTGCTGGAACCCTGGACACCAACCCTGGAGAACTTCTCCGGCATCCTTGCCATGTGGATCATCGCCAGTGCCATCGTCGGCACCGCGGGGCGTTTTCTGCTGCAGACCTACGCCCAGAGCCTGTCTGCTCATAGCCATGGGGTGGTCATTCTGGTGCTGGAACCGGTATGGGTTGCGCTGTTCGCAGCGGGCTGGTTCAGCGAAACCATGTCCGCCACCCAACTCGCTGGCTGTGGTCTGATATTCCTTGCTCTGCTGATCAATCGCTGGGGTGTCATCAGCAAGGCGGTAAAAGGCTGGACAAGAAAGCAGAAAACCGCCTGAAAGAGGTTGACCATGCCCATCGGAATCAGTATATTTCCTCCCCGTTGCAGGACACAGGACCATAGCTCAGTTGGTTAGAGCGCTGCCTTGACATGGCAGAGGTCGGCAGTTCAAATCTGCCTGGTCCTACCATTT
>NZ_JAWLDU010000076.1:7344-9562 GCF_041686475.1 Marinobacter sp. | reverse complement strand
AGACAGGCCAGCCACTTTCCTTTCGCAGGAATTGCGCGCCTGCTGCGCCAGTTCTCTATCGCCGGGCCAAAAGTCTGATGATTTTCAAGCCAGGCGGCACAAGCAGGCGAGCCTTTACTTGCTGACCAGGCAGCCAGTAAAACGAAAGGTGTGGTCGGCAATAATGGCAAGACAATACCGATACCCGCCAATGCGATACTTGTATACGCAAGGATTCTGAAACCGGTTCTTCCGGACAAGGAATTCATTGGCATCTTCTCCCGAGAACGACCGCAAGATCTGTCGCTATTCTACCTATTATCAGTGCACGGGTCTTCCCAGTTGCTTCAGCGATACCAGCCTGGCGACGTAGGAAATCTTGATCCCGGTTGCAAAGATCAGGGTTCCTATGTGAGCCACGATCTGCCCCGCCATAGGCAACGCGCTGGCAAACGGATATGCGAGCAGAATCGTGGCCAACAGTCCAACCGTCGAAGCCAGCAGAGCGCCATTCGAGAACCCCAGCAGCTTCTCCATCTCACATCTCCTTTTAAATTGATCTTTTATACATGTTTAATGTATTACCCGCTGATTATAATTTCAACATCAGGATTATAATCTTTAATATCAGTTTCTTATAAGAAACACTAATAGTACAACTTCTTGATTACCTCTCCAGTTATAACTCATGCTAGCTACTTCTTATTTTTATAGATTTATTAATTATGGATCTTTAAACCAAAGAGGAGATGATCGTGACCAAATACCAGGGATTACCCCCCGAGAGGTATCGGATTGGTTTGGATAATCTGCAATACTGTGTCTATTATCTAGACAAAACAAAATTTACAGACAGGGAAACCTGCCCATGGCACAAGCCAAGCTGACAGACCGTTTTGGCCGCACCGTTAACTACGTGCGCCTGTCCGTCACTGACCGTTGCGATTTCCGCTGTGTTTACTGCATGGCTGAGGAAATGACGTTCCTGCCCCGTCAGCAGGTACTGACCCTGGAAGAGATTGCTCGCGTGGCAAGAACCTTCGTATCACTGGGCACGGAAAAAATACGGCTGACCGGGGGCGAACCCCTGGTACGCAAGGACATTCTGGAACTGGTAAAGGAAATCGGCAGCTATGGCCTGCGTGACTTTGCCATGACCACCAATGGCAGCCAACTGCCGACGATGGCAGAACCCCTTCGCAAGGCAGGACTCAAACGGCTGAACATCAGCCTGGACTCCCTGGATGCTGACAAGTTTCACCGCATTACCCGCACCGGTCGTCTAAGCCAGGTACTGGATGGCATCGATGCTGCAAAAGAGGCCGGCTTTGAGGGTATCAAGCTCAATACGGTTGTCATGAAAGGTGGCAACGATCAGGAAGTGCCGGAGCTGGTGGAGTTTGCCCGCAAGAAAAACGTGGATATTACCTTTATCGAGGAAATGCCGCTGGGGGAAATCTCGGATCATGACCGCGGGCAGGTGCTGTGCACCAGCGACGAGGTCCGTGACATTATCAGCCAGCACCATGAGCTGGTTCCCACCCCTGAGGATTCCGGCGGCCCTGCCCGCTATTTCCGGATGCCGGACAGCGATGTCCGGGTTGGTTTTATTTCACCGCATTCCCACAATTTCTGTTCTACCTGTAATCGTGTTCGGGTGACGGTAGAGGGTCGCCTGCTGCTGTGTCTGGGCAATGAGCATTCGGTGGATCTGCGCCGCGTTCTGCGGGGCCATCCCGTGACCAATGACAAGCTGCGTGAAACCATCATCAATGCCATGGATCTGAAACCTGAGCGGCATCATTTCTCTAGTGAAGGGGATGTTCAGATTCTTCGGTTTATGAATATGACCGGCGGGTGAGACTCTAACTCGGGGGTAACACCTGTGACTTCTGACCCGGAGTTAACGCCCGGAAGTGGGTAGGCCCTCCGGGATACGCTGTGAATACGTCCATGTACGCTCGACAAAAACATCCATGTTTTTGACGATCCCGGAGGGCCTACCCACTTCCGGGCTTATGCGGCTTTAGTGATTGCCGTCATGATTATTCATTCCCATGTTTTGGTCTGACACAGTTTGGCTCGTGTCCTGGGTTAGGTGTTGCATGGTGACATCCTGGAACTTTACCACCTCTCCGCCAAATTCGTTGGCGAACTCTAGCGCCGAATTTTCCGATGCGAACGAAGCCAGGGTTGGCCCCATTGCTCCGGTGCGCTCCGACCCCACTACAAAGAAAGC
>NZ_JAWLDU010000076.1:3654-7244 GCF_041686475.1 Marinobacter sp. | reverse complement strand
TACGCCGCTTAGCTGGGCACCCTCACCGAAGGCGACAATGTTCAGCAGGCGGTAGATGTCGGTGGGGTTGAGCATCAGCAGCCAGGGCAGCAGTTCCGGGTTCAACTTGCCCTCGCTGGCCACCAGTGTGCCCAGCAGCATCAGGTCGAAGATCAGTACGAAGAAGAACCAGATACCAAGAGCCATGCCAGCGGCTATCGGCTTTTCGCTAACCCTGACGCTGATCATGTAGGCCAGCGCAATAAAGCCCCAGCCCAGCAGGATGGTGGACACGATAAAGCGGAACATGGCGGCGGCCAGGGCGCTGACGGCCACATCATCTACCAGCAGGGCAATGGCGACGCCGGCGACGCCAAAACCGAGCAGCGTGGCAAAAGCCAGCGTCAGGCCGTGGCCGAGGAATTTGCCGAACAGCAGCTGGCCACGGCTGAGAGGATAGGTCATCAGCAGCAACAGAGTGCCGCCTTCTTCCTCACCCACAATAGCGTCGTAGGCCAGTAGCAGTGCGATCAGGGGGATCAGGAAAATGCCCAGGCTGGCCAGGCTGGCAATGGTGGCTGGCGTGGAGGCGTATCCCACCTGCCCCGACGCCGCGGCGCCAAACCAGGCGATACCCAGGGCCAGGACAGCAAACACCAGGGCAATGGCGATCAGCCAGCGGTTGCGAAGGCTGTCACTGAGTTCCTTGCGGGCAATGGTCCAGATGCTGTTCATTGGGCGCCTCCGCGGTGGGCCAGGCCACCGGAGCCGATAAAGTGCACGTAGACATCCTCAAGGGTGGGCTGGTGAATGCCCAGGTCCTGAACTTCACCGGAGTCCAGCAGGGCCTGAATCAGCGCCATCTTTTCTGTGGGCCGGACGTCCACCTGCAGACGCCCACTGTCTTTCCTGATCATCAGACCATTACCCGCTGAAGCGCCGGCAATGGCTTGTTCAAGCGCCGAAGTACCGTTGGCCGGTTCGATGGACAGGGTCACCGGCATGTTTGCCTGCCGACGCAGAGAAGGCAGATCGCCCACGGCCTTCACGGCGCCATCGGTAAGAATCGCAGCCCGGTCGATGTAGGGTTCTACACCGGGAAGTACATGGGAACACAACACTATGCCTGTGCCCTCGTCCCGAAGTTTGCGCAACAACCGGTACAGATCGGCCGTCGCCACCGGGTCCAGCCCCACCGTGGGTTCGTCGAGCATCAGCAGCTTCGGTGTGCCAAGAAGTGCCTGGGCCAGCCCCAGACGCTGACGCATGCCCTTGGAGTAGGTTTTCACCCGCGCATTCATGGCGTCGCCAAGGCCTACCTGCTCCAGCAATTCCGGCACCTGCTTCAGGGGCGCTCCTTTCAGGCGGGCAAAGTGATTGAGGATCTCGCGCCCGGTCAGTTGCGGGTAGAACATCACGTTCTCCGGCAGGTACCCGATGTGCTGGCTGACATGAGGGTCACCCGCGTCACCGTCGAGCACGGAGACCTTACCCTGGGTCGGGGTCATCAAACCCAGAATCAGCTTGATGCTGGTGGTCTTGCCGGCGCCATTGTGGCCAAACAGCCCGAGGATCTCACCGGGCTCCAGGCTTAGATCAACGCCATTCAGAACCAGGGCCTTGTCGTACCGGTAACTTACATTTTCAAGACGGAAACAGCTCATCAGGACTCCGGTTGTATGGATTCGGGCTGACTCATCAGCGGGTGGGAATCACTGACACCAGCGGCTTTGACCACGGGAAACGCATCCTGCACCCAACGCAGGGTATCCACTGCGGGGCTGAACATCAGCACCTTGGCCTCCGGATAGGTCCACAGCAGCCGGTCCACATTGTCATTGGGCTCATAGGCCACATCGCCAATGCCATCCTGATTGCGGTCCCACCCCAGATAGTCACTCCAGTAGTTGCCCCGCCCCTCCTTCGACCACTCCTGGGTGCGGGTTGCCACGTACTTCACCTGACGCTGGTTGTTCACGAAGGCATTACTAAACACCTCGTTCTCTTCCGACCCCGCCGTCAGATGAATGCCAATATTGCTGTCCCGGAACACATTGTTCTCAAAAACGTTATGCAGCGAGTTATAGATAAACACCGCCTTACCCTCAGCCCCGGAAATCGAAATCCCCGCTGTCTGCCCCTGGGAAACCCCGGTGACCACATTCCCCCGTAGCTCGGAGTTGGTAATGAAATTCATCAAAATGCCGTAGTTCTCATCATCCTCGGAGCGGTTATTGAGCACCTTCAGATACTTGCTCTGCATCAGCGCATACCCCGTCCGTGTTCCCCGGGTAACATTTCCCTCCAGCAGGTTATGCATCGAATACATGTAGTGAATGCCATAACGCAGATCCGTCATCAGGTTGTTGCGGAGCTCGTTATTGTTCGCCGTCTCGATATAGATACCATCCCGGGTCTGACTGATGTCATTGCCTTCGATCAAGGCCCCGGTGGTATTGAACATACGTTCGATTTGCGATGGACAACAAGGACCTGTCCCGGCAGGTTTCGATCTCCAGTAACGATGAAGTCGGCACCATCGGCAAGGCTATCAATGAGCTTTTCGGAAGGTTCGGCAGTGCTCTTCAGCACATAGACAAAGCAAGCGTGCAGCTGGCCACCGCCACCGAAGAAACCAGCTCCACCGCCGGCCAGAATGCCGGCCAGGTGAAGAATCAACAGCAACAGATCGAACAGGTTGCGGCTGCCACCGAGGAGATGTCAGCAACCTCCGAGGAAATTTCGCGCAATACCCAGCAAGTGGCGGATGCCGCCACCAGTGCAATGGACAAGAGCAGAACCGGCGAGGAGGTCCTGCACGGCAGCGTGCGCCGGATTCGTTCCCTGGCCACCTCGGTGCAGGAAGTGAACGAAGTGATTGAGGAGCTGGAACGCCGCAGCAGCAGCATCAGCGATGTCGTGGATGTGATTCGTCAGGTGGCCGACCAGACCAACCTGCTTGCCCTCAATGCTGCTATCGAAGCCGCACGGGCCGGCGAGCATGGCCGTGGCTTTGCAGTGGTCGCCGATGAAGTACGGACCCTTGCGCGCCAGACCCACGAGTCCACAACCAAGATCGAAGGCATTATCAACGGCTTCAGAGACGTTACCGATAGCGCCAGCCGCTCCATCACCGCCAGTCACAAACTGGCCAATGAAACCAGTGAGCAGGCCTCGGAGCTGGAGCAGACGTTTGCCGATATTCTCAGCGACGTAAACAGCATCTCTGACATGGCGTCCCAGATTGCCACAGCCTCTGAAGAGCAGGTATCAGTAACGCGGGAACTTGCCGGCAATATGGAATCGGTCAGTGAGGCAGCCATTCTGACACTGACTGGCTCCCAGGAGATCACCCAGGTAACCGGGGAACAGGCACGGCTTGCACGCCAGCTTCAGGATCTGGCCAATGAGTTCAAGATTCCGGCCTGAATCTCTATGGACGAAAATACAAAGGGGTAGCCGACCGGCTACCCCTTTTTGCATTCCAGCACTTTCAGATAATTCGCGAGAACCTCTGGCTGGCGCCTTCCTTCCGATAAAGATCAAAGATCTGGCAGATCGCCCGAATCAGTAACCGGCCCGCGGGCTGAACCTGCAGAGCATTGCCGTCG
>NZ_JAWLDU010000076.1:0-3554 GCF_041686475.1 Marinobacter sp. | reverse complement strand
CTCTGGCTGGCGCCTTCCTTCCGATAAAGATCAAAGATCTGGCAGATCGCCCGAATCAGTAACCGGCCCGCGGGCTGAACCTGCAGAGCATTGCCGTCGTCCGCAATCAGCTCATCCTGAATCATCGGTTTCAGGCGGTTCAGTTCATCGGTGAAGTAACGGTCCAGATCCTCCTGCCAGACCTCTGCAAACAGTTGGCGGTCCAGCCGGAAGTGGCAGATCAGCTGGCCGATCACCCAGCGGCGGATACGGTCGTCACGGGTCAGGTTCACGCCCTTGGTGATGGCAAGCTGACCGGCATCGATAGCTGCTTCCCAGGACGGCAGATCATGGTTGTTCTGGAAGTAGGCGTCGTCGGTCTGACCTATCGCGGAAACACCCAGGGACACCAGGTCGCATTCGGAATGGGTGGTATAACCCTGGAAATTCCGGTGCAGCCGGCCCTCACGCTGGGCCACTGCCAGGCTGTCATCCGGCTTCGCGAAGTGGTCCATGCCGATGTATTCGTAGCCGGCCTCGAGCAGGCGATTGATGGTGTTGTGCAGAATGGTCAGTTTCTGCTGGGGGGTGGGCAGTGTATCTGCCAGAATCCGGGTTTGCGGGTAGAAGCGATCCGGCAGGTGAGCGTAGCTGAACACTGATAGCCGATCCGGTGACATCTCGATCACGGCTTCCAGGGTTTCGGCAAAGGTCTCCGGTGTCTGGTGGGGCAGGCCGTAGATCAGGTCCAGGTTGATGGAACGGAAGCCCAGCCGACGCGCTTCATTCAGCACGGCCTCGGTCATTTCCCGGGGCTGGATGCGATTCACCGCCTTCTGCACTTCGGGATTCACATCCTGGACACCCAGGCTGATGCGGTTGAAGCCCAGGTCCCAGAGTGTCTGCAGTGTGTCCTGGTCCACTTCGCGCGGGTCAATCTCCACGCTGTAATCCCGGTCTTCACCGGTCTGCAGGTTGAACAGTTCGGCGTAACCTGCCATCAGGTGTTCCATCACGTCTTTGGGCAGGAACGTGGGCGTACCGCCGCCCCAGTGCAACTGTGTCACCGGCCGATCCGCACCGAACAGACGAGACTGGATTGCAGCTTCCTTCAGCAACCGCTCCACGTATGGCATGGCCTTGTCGCGCTTTTTGGTGATCACTTTGTTGCAGGCGCAGTAGTAGCAGAGGTGTGCGCAGAATGGCAGGTGGGTATACAACGACAATGGCCGGCCGCTGGCCTTGCTGCGGGCGGCTGCCTTTACCATGTCTTCCACCGGGTAGTTCTGGTTGAACTCCACTGCCGTCGGATAGGAGGTGTAGCGTGGGCCGCTGAGGTCGTAACGGCGGATCAGCGCTTCGTCCCAGATGAATTCCGGGAGGGTGGATTCTGTGGTTTTCAGTTTGGCGGTGGCAGTCATAATAGAAACTCTGGTATCGAAAACGGGGGCAGCCGGGATTTGGCGACATTCTAGGGCATGCCGGTGCTACGCTTTTTGATGCGGGTCAGCTGACCGATGATTTCAGTTTAACAGTCGCTTGCGTGAACCACCCTTGGGCTCTTGGCGTATCTTTGCTACCCCTTATGGGGGTGTTTGGTGTTCGGCGCCCGGTTAGCGGAGGGAATGCCCTGCCAAAATACGCTGTGGATACGTCCCTGTACGCTCGGCTCCGCCATCCATGGCTACGCACGATTTTGGCAGGGCATTCCCTCCGCCAACCTGACTATTCTGCCAAGCCGCCACTCCAAAAACGGAGCACAACTTCTGCCATGCCCAATCTGATTCTGATTCTCGGCGACCAACTGACGAAAGACATCAGCGCCCTCGAAAATGCTGACCGGAAACGGGACAGGATCGTGATGGCGGAAGTCCATGACGAAGCCAGCTACACCAATCATCACAAGAAGAAAATCGTGCTGCTTTTTAGCGCGATGCGCCATTTTGCCCAGTGGCTCAAAGCGGATGACTGGCAGGTTCACTATCAGGCTTACCACCCGGATAGCGAGGCAAAGAGCCTGGAGGCTGTTGTCGCCGGCCAGCTCAGAGAGACCGGCGCAGACAGGGTGATCACCACGGAATGTGGCGAGTGGCGGTTGCATGAGCAAATCAGTCAGTGGCCTGAGCGGCTCGGGGTGCCGGTGGAGACCCGCCCGGATTCCCGTTTTATTGCCAGCAAGCAGGAGTTCGCGGACTGGGCGGAGGGGCGCAAACAGTTGCGAATGGAGTTCTTTTACCGGGAAATGCGGCGAAAAACCGGTTTATTAATGACTCCCGATGGCAAACCCGAGGGTGGGCAGTGGAACTTTGATGCGGATAACCGGCGCAAGTGGACGGGCAAGCCGGCAGCCCCCGCTCCCTTCCGTGTGGAGCCCGATGAGGTGACGCGGGAGGTGATTGGTCTGGTGGAGGAGCACCTTGCCGACCACTTCGGCACCACGGAGGACTTCCACTTCGCCGTGACGTCAGAGGATGCAGAGGCGGCACTGGATTACTTTATTGATTTCGCCCTGCCCTGTTTCGGCGACTTTCAGGATGCCATGTCTGACGACGAGGACTGGCTATTCCATTCCATTCTGTCGCCTTACATAAACTCTGGTCTTCTGGATCCCCTGGCCGTTTGCGAAGCGGCAGCACAGGCCTGGCACGCGGGGCGTGCGCCGATCAATGCGGTGGAGGGTTTTATCCGTCAGATTCTGGGCTGGCGGGAGTTTGTGCGGGGGATCTACTGGATGAATATGCCGGAGTACGCCAGGGAGAACCGGCTCGGCAATACCCGTGCCCTGCCCTGGTTCTACTGGACCGGCGACACAAAGATGCGCTGTATGCACAAGGCCATTGATGCCACTCGCCGCAACGCCTATGCCCACCACATCCAGCGGCTGATGGTCACCGGTAATTTCGCGCTGCTGGCCGGGGTCACGCCCGAGGAGGTCTGTGACTGGTATCTGGCGGTGTATGCCGACGCCTATGACTGGGTCGAGTTACCCAACGTACTCGGCATGGTGATGCACGCAGACGGCGGCTATCTGGGTTCGAAGCCCTATGCAGCAAGCGGCAAGTACATACAGCGCATGTCCGACCACTGCAGCAACTGCCATTACAAGGTGAACAAATCCACGGAAGAGGATGCCTGCCCGTTCAACGCCCTGTATTGGCACTTCATTAACCGGCACCGGGATGATTTTGCCGGTAACCCCCGCATGGGCATGATGTACCGGAACTGGGACAAACAGAAGCCGGAACGGCGGGAGGCGCTGCTCCAGCGTGCCGACGATCTGCTGGCTCGACTGGAGCAGCTCTGACTGCAAAGCTCGCTGTCAACATAACGCTGTGAGGCAAAAGCCCCGGGTAGGTGCTAGGCTCAGTCAGTATTGTTAACAGAATGGATACCGCGGTCATCATGGATCGACTATCCCTGGCGCTGGGGATAATCGGCACAGCTGCTCTATCTGTGTGTCACGCCCGGCCCCCGATACTGAACCTGTACACCTTTGAGTCGTCACCCTACCAGGTACCGGCCCGGGGTGAGGCTGGCCTTAATGAGGTGGCCGGCGAAACCGTAGACACCGTTAA
>NZ_JAWLDU010000075.1:0-9564 GCF_041686475.1 Marinobacter sp. | reverse complement strand
GCGTCGGCGAGCGCGATCGGGATGCTCGCGGCGGAGGCATTGCCGACCTCGGAGATGTTGAAGTAAATGTCGTTGGCGTCAATGCCCTGGGCCTCGGTGATCTCGGTGATCATGGTCTTGTTGGCCTGATGGGGTACGATGATGTCGATATTGAGTCCGAGCCCGGACAGCTCGCCCATCATCTGGTTCAGGTAGCGCTTGACCAGCGCTTTGACCTCTGGGCCATAGACCGTGATGTCATTGTCGAAATCGTGATTCGGCCAGATGATCGAGTTCACCTGGCTGGCGGGCCCGCTGGCATAGGTCTGGACCACATGGATGTCACGTTCGCCGGTGGACGGGGCGATCACCATGGCGGCGGCGCCATCGCCAAAGATCATGCGCGATGGTCTGGCATTGCCGATCTTGTCCGAGAACTTCTCGGCCATGACCAGAAGGACCGGGCGTTCGATCTCCCGCAGCAGGCGGACCGATTCGGCGACGCCATAGGGAAAGCCGGCGCAGGCCGCGACGATGTCGGCGGAGCAGTGGGTCTGCAGGATGCCCAGCTGGCCGGAGAGCCAGGTGGCAGTGGACGGGATCAGCCGGCTTGAGGTACAGGAGCAGAACAGCACTGCACCGATTTCCTCGGCCCCGCGACCGGCATGCTTCAGGGCTTCCCGCGCGGCCTCAAGGGCGATATTCTCCAGCGGCTCGGCGGTATAACGACGCCGTTCGATGCCGGTTTTATCGGCGATTTCCTTCGCGCTCATCGGCGACCATGAAGACGGGGAGTTCCGCACCACATCCTCGTTTGAGCAGATAACTTCACCCTTGCGAACGGCCAGCGCCTCAATCTTCGGCTGAATCGGCGAATTGTCATTGATCACCGTCGGCGGGTAGGGCCTCACGGGCTCAACGGCAGGATCCGGCGTCGGCGCCTGCCTGGCAACGGTGGTACCCTTCTTTTCGCGGTTGATGAATTCCAGCACGTGGCGGTTTTTCGGATAGTAAAGCACCACGATGTCGTCATCCTGCATCTCGGCCAGCGGCTTCAGCCGGGCCTGGCTCCGGTCCCAGGGCTGCTGGTTGTGCAGTACCATAGACCAGCGCCGGAGCGCCTCGAGCTCAGCCTGCTGGTCTGAAACATCGAGAATGTCGTCGATGCTGAAACGCGGGTGGTCGGGATCATAGTTGCCGAGGGTGGTCGTGCTGGCACCGGCAGCGGCAAGCGCTTCGGCAATCGTGGCCTTGATTGGCGGTAAAGAGGTTGCGTGATACAGCTTGTTGGAGAAACAGTCGAAGAGCAGGTCGAACAGCTCGTCTTCAGCGGTTGCGTTCCACCTGGCCGGCAGCTGCGAGTAGGCTTCGCGGACACTTGCGGTCTTGGCTTCCCGTCCCTCCCAGGGCTGCAGCAGGGGCACAAAGACATCGTCGCGGTTCCGCGGAACATCGCGCCAGCGCATCGGCTGCTTGTCATACATTACCAGCGCATACCGGTTGGCCCAGAACAGGTGCAGGCCAATGTCGCGCAACAGGTCGTAGCGCGTCCCATAGCTTCCTGCAGCGGCCCGCTCGGCGATTTCAGTACCGGTCGGCGCCTTCACTTCGAAATCGCGCCGGATAATCGCCTTCAGCTGGTCGAGATTGCTGATGGTCGAAAAGTCGAGCTCGGTAAAGATGCTTGAGGGAAACACCAGTTTTCCATGCTTGTTCAGTCGAAACGGTTTCATGAATGCTCCTCGCTGATACCCGGTAATTGCCAGCTTCTCGATGTGGTGTAACAGGCAGTATAGGAAAGATTTATCTTATCTGGGCACTTTGTGCGGTCGTCCATCCTGGTCTAATTTGCAGCTTGAGGTGTTAGAGTTACGCTGGACCGTCTGCAGCTGGCCGAGGAAAAGAAATGCACGGCCTATTGGGGGTTCGCACTGGCGTCAGTCATAAACAGGCTTAAAGGGTCGTAAAGTGGATTCTGGAGATGGAGGAGTAAACGATTAACGAGACAGAAAAACCGGGCGGTTTGGGAATCAAAACCCGCCTGTTTCACATCATTTTCGAATCAGACACCCGCTTGGCCAAAGGCTTTGATATTTGTCTGGCTTTGCTGATATTTCTCAGCGTCGGAATCATCCTGCTGGATAGTGTCCCGGAATACCATGACCGCTTCGGTGAGATCTTTTATGCGCTGGAATGGGGGGTAACGCTGCTGTTTACTGTTGAGCTCGGCCTGCGCATTTACTGTCTGGAGAAACCGAAGCTCTACCTGAAAAGCTTTTACGGGGTTATCGACGTTCTGGCGGTTCTGCCTACCTGGCTGGCACTTCTGTTCCCTGGTGCGCAGACCCTGGTAGTGGTGCGTCTGCTGAGGACCTTGCGCCTTTTCAGGGTGCTGGAAATGATGGCGCTGGTGGGCGAGGGCCGACTGCTGATGGACGCACTGGTTCGCAGCCGGGACCAGATCCTGCTTTTTCTGTTCACAGTGTTGATACTTGTGACCATTTTTTCTTCTCTTCTCTATCTCATTGAGCCCGCCGAAGCTGGCTTCAGCAGTATTCCCAAATCCATTTACTGGGGAATCGTGACACTGACAACGGTGGGCTATGGCGATATAACGCCGGTTACCTCCTGGGGGCAGTTCATTTCCATGATGATCATGCTGACAGGCTACTCGATCATTGCGCTTCCCGCTGGCGTCTTTTCCGCGGAAGTCATTCGTGCCCTGCGGGCGGAACGTTATTCCGACGAAGCCTGCCCGGGGTGCGGCAAGCACCGACACGAAACTGACGCCAGGTACTGTAAATACTGCGGAACCTGGCTTGACGAAGAGAGGCCGGAGCCGGGTGGTTCCGGTTGAAAAGCGGGACGTCGCCATTCTTCCTGGCTGATTGAGGATTAACCATGTTTCATTGCCTGGCTGGGTGATGGACAGATTGGCTGAGCGCAGCTTTTCGAGGCCCTCCAGCGCACTGCTCAGGATTGTTGAGCGGCTTTAATGTCTGGAATCAAGGCTTACAGTTGGCGTTTCTGGTAAGTTTGATCGTATGGAATAGTTATGAGTTCAACTGAGAGATTCAATTTTGATTCAGAGGAGGTACCTGACTTTGCGACCCCATTTACGATTAACGGCCAGCGCCCTGCTGCTGGCCATGGTGATGCCGCTGACCCCGATACACGCCGAGGAGGATAACGGTGATGTAACCGAGGAGTCATTGGACAAGGACTTAAAGAGCCTTGACCAGGAGCTGGCGGATTTCAGCAGCGAGCGGCGGGATCAATTGATAGGAGACGTTGAGGATGTTCTCGACGCCATCGAGTCGCGTATAGCAACACTCGACAGTCGACTGCGCGATAACTGGGATTCAGCCGATCGGTTAGAGCGGGCCCAGGCTCAGACTGCGGTGGCAGCGTTGCGCCGCGAACGCTCACGAGTAATGGAATGGCACCAGCGTATGCAAGACAGCACCGGTTTTACCTGGGAGTCCATGAAGGATGGCTTTAACGATGCCTTCGATGAACTTGCCGAGGCCTGGCAAAACGCAGAGCAGAATGTCCGCAAGGCCGTCGAGGAAGAATGACAGGTCACTCATTCCGACAATATTTTATTGTTTCGGATACCATGGAGGATTAAATCTGGCGATCAGCCAGGACTAACCTGGGGAATATCATGAGCAAGAAACCCGTAAAAGCTACATTGACGACTGCCGCGATTGAGGAGCAGACCGCTGCTTTTTTGAAGGCCGGTGGATGTGTTGAGTACGTGGGTAAAGGGAAAAGTGGCCAATTCGCCTCTACAGGCTCAAAGCAGATTGACCTGAAAAGCAACTGATGAGTCTGGTGCCTGTCAGCAGTGCTGTTGAAACGGCGCTGGTTCAGGCATCGGCAAGTATTTCTTAGGAGATCATCTGCATATACCGCATGAGCGGCCTGTTATGTCGGAGAAAATCACCGTCACGGTGGAATAGCGCCAGTCACCATGGCTGCTACCTCCTCTGGTTTGCTCACGCGCCCACTGGTGTGTTGCCCGTGGTCAGGGGCCGCCCTTGCTTGCCGCATACGACTCGCTATTGGGCTCAGCTTTTCGTCAACGCAAAGCTCAGTAACCACCGATTCCCGCGCTCGATTCTTGACACCCTGTGTTGGTAAAGGTCGGGGCGAAACAGGTATAGCCTGCCGAACAGATTAAAAATATTCTGTTCGCAGATAAACTCGCCACCGGATTCGGGTTTGGCCAGAACGCAGTTGAGTTTGTACAGCCGGCCTTCCGAAACCATGTCCACATGGGGCCCTACCTTGTGGCCTTCAGGGTATCGCACCAGATATACGCTCAGGCGTCTGGAATGGAAGAGGATCCGGGTTTTTACTTTTGCAGGCATTGGAGGCGTATACGCTATTATGGTTTCGATTCCAGTCTGCGCGGTTTACAGGGTGATCGTCAATTGTGGCAGGAACGCCCAGGCCTGCCGCCTGGGCTGGGACGAGTTCGGCGTTGCCCGTGCCAGTAAATGCAGGTCAGGCGAAGTCGTATTTCCCGCCCTTTTCCAGAGCCTTCTGGTAAGCCGGTCTGGCGTGCACTCGCTCCACCCAGGCGCTGATATGCGGACGGTTCTTTCCGGCGATTCCCCTTGCCGCTGAGGCCTCCAGCGGGAAGCTCATCTGAATGTCTGCGGCGCTGAGGTTGTCCCCGAGAAACCAGGTGTTTTTCGCCAGGTGGGCTTCGACAAAATCCAGGTGTGTTTTGATCATCGGGCCAATGAAGGTTTCATTGGTTTTGTCTGATATGCCTTTTGCCACTGGCTTGATAAAAAACGGCATCGGGCTGGTTTTCACTTTTTCAAACACCAGGCGCAGAACCAGCGGCGGCATCAGGGAGCCTTCGCCATAATGCAGCCAGTAGGTGTAATCGAGCCACGCCTGGCCGCCGCCCTCCGGCAGCATCGTGTCTTTGCCGTAGGTGTGGGCAAGGTATTCAATAATGGCGCCGGACTCTGCAACCACCAGATCGCCGTCGGTGATCACCGGTGATTTACCCAGCGGGTGTATTTGTTTGAGGCTTGCTGGTGCCAGCATGGTTTTCGGGTCACGTTCGTAATGCTGGATCTCGTAGGGCACTCCAAGCTCTTCCAGCATCCAGAGAACGCGCTGTGAGCGAGAATTGTTGAGGTGGTGAACTGTAATCATGCAGGCACTCCGTTCGCATTAATAAAATGGGCCGGTCAGCAATGTAGTCTGCTGAAGGCTTTTTGGTTCACCGCTATCCCGTTTTGATTTGCTAACTTCGGTTACGGACAGTCAGAGTGTGGCGTTTAAGATCCTTGAGAATTTCCGGCACCTTGAAGGGCAGCACGGTGCCAGTGGCTTTTACAATGCTGATAATGATATTCATCCGCTTGTACCAGAGCACCTGGCGAATCTTTTTCTTCATCGGGTGGTAGCCTTCCATGTAGAGCTCTTCCACGCGGTCAGCGTTGTTGGTAAGGCTGTACTCACTCAAATCCAGCGGTACTGAAATGTCCACCTTTTTCAACTGCTTGCGGGTGTTGAAGTCGATACCGATATTGATAGCGTTGCTGATCACATCAAACGTATCGACCGGCTTCGGGTAGCGGGTGACATGGCTTAGATCAACAGCCACGGTAATACCTGCACCCATTCCCGCCAGAGGAGAAATGGGGACATTCTCAACCAGCCCACCATCAACCAGAATCCGGCCGTCCACCTCAACCGGCACAAACAGGCCGGGCACCGCCATGGATGCACACACAGCGTCCGCCAGATTGCCTTCTCTGAAAATCAGTTGCTCGCCGGTCTCAATATCCGTTGCGCAGATAGCCAGTGGAATGTCCGCATCTTCTATCCGGCAGTCCCCGAGGTCGCGACGGATCATTTCGCGAATGGCATTGGTACTGAACAGGCCTCCGCGCTCCAGGGTAAAATTGATAATCTTGGACAGGTTCAGGGTGGAACAGATGGAGAGTATGGACTCTGCAGGGCGGCCGAAGGCGTAGTAGCTGGCGATCAGTGCCCCCGCACTGGTCCCGGAAATACAATGAATCCGGATTTGCTCGTCCTCGAATGCCTTCAGAATGCCGATGTGAGCGATACCCTTGGCAGCGCCGCCCCCCAGGGCGAGACCGATTCGGGTATTAAAGGGATTGAGTTTCATGAACGGGAGCCCAATGATGTTTATTAGGGAAATGTTCGGATCAATATTAACAGAGGTCGAGTATGGCGGAAGCATCACTGAAGGAGAAACTGAGCACCGCGGTGAAAGATGCGATGCGGAACAAGGATAAAACCCGGCTTGTCACCCTCCGTATGGCCCAGTCTGCGGTCAGGCAGATCGAGATTGATGAACGCCGTGACCTGGATGACGAGGACGTTCTGAAGGTACTGGACAAAATGCTCAAACAGCGCCGCGATGCCGCCAGCCAGTATGATGATGCCGGCCGCGAGGAGTTGGCGGACAAAGAGCGGGCAGAGATGGTGATTATTGAGGAATTCATGCCCGCCGCCCTCAACGAGGACGACTTGGATGCTCTTATCCGGATGGCGATCAGCTCAACTGACGCTCAGGGGATGCAGGACATGGGTCGAGTGATGAACAACCTGCGCCCGCAGGTGCTTGGCCGGGTGGATATGGGGCACCTGAGCAAGAAGGTGCGGGCAGCGCTGGCAGGCTAAAGCCCGGCACCGGCTGGCCTGGCTATAGAACGGCTCTACCAGCCGAGCTGTATGCTTGCAAGCAGCGCATCACCCAGGCGCTGATCCAGAGTGCCCGCGTCCAGATCACGGTACCGGACGCGGGTATCCACGCTCGCCCCAACGCCCAGCTCTACCTCTGGCCATCGCCTGTTACCCGAGCTCACCCGGTAGTTCAGCTCCGCTCTCCACTCACGCAGATAGAGCGCGTTTTCAACCTTCCGAGTCTCATCAAGAGTTGCCCAGCGATCTCCCTTGCGTTCCAGCTGAAGCGTCCAGCGTTCCCCGGGGCTTTGCCATCGCAGCATGACAGGCAGATCCACCAGCCAGTTCCCGCGCTCATCTGCACGTTCCCAACGTACCCGGGGAAGCCAGCGGAAAGAACCGAAGCGATGATCGCCGCCGACCCCCAGACTCAGGGGTGAACCTTCTCTCACCGCCCGGAACATCGCCACGCGGCCATTCACCAGGTCACTGTGAACTGACTGGTGCTTGAACATGTTGGATGTACCGGCAAGGCCAGCCTGGGCTTCCACCAGGTAAAGCTGGTGCTGCCAATGGCCACCGAAGGCCAACCGGTGCAAATGGCCATTGTGCGCCGGCTCACCTGTGCGTATGCGCAGGGGCTGGTAATCATAATCAACTCTGAATTCACCTGCGGCCCCCGGGTGACGCCAGCCCAGGCCGCGCTGAGAACGTGTTACTTCGGCGGCCGAGGGCGCATCGTCTGGCCAGTCATAGGGCTGCCACTGGCGGTACAGAAGATAGAAGTCAGTTGAGGCCTGAACAGAGTGTGGCAGTGCCAGGGCGGCGGTCAAAACAGCCACCATAGGGAGAAACCGCGATGCTTTGGCATCTGCGGCTTGAAAAAAACGCCCCTTCAACACAATACTGGCCTCAGTGTGCAATTCCATGGAAAAACAGGAGCGCCGCGCTGCCAGGGCTTCAGACCCTGAAGATGTGCCCCTGCTGGAGAGCGTATCGTGAAAACCATATCAAACACAGGGTTTGCTGTTTTTGGCGCGTCGCTGATTGCGATCAGTTACGGTCTTGCGCGCTTTGCCTTCGGTCTGTTTGTACCCCCCATTCGCTCCGAGCTGGGCCTGACACCTGAACTGATCGGTATCATCGGCGCCCTGCCACTCATCAGTTTCGTGCTGGCTTCGCTGGTTGCACCTCTGGCAGCCGATCGTCTCGGCGCCCGTAACACAGCGGTGCTGTCCGGTGGATTCGGAGTTGTTGGCCTGGCGTTGATCAGCCAGGCTTCGGGTGCGCTTTCGCTCGGGATAGGAGTTTTCGCTTGCGGTATCTGTACCGGCTTGATGATGCCGGCACTGACGGCTGCCATGCAGGTGCTGGTCGACCGCTCGGTTCACGGGCGTGTCAGTTCCGTTATGAACGCGGGCACGAGTATCGGTGTCATGGTGGCCGTGCCTACCGTTCTGTTTATGGCTGGCATCTGGCGCTTCGCTTACATGTCGTTTGCCATCATAGCGGTAATCGGCGTACTTGCGACCTGGTATTTTATTCCGTCGGTTTCCCGGGTTGCTCCGTCGAATGCAGCGCCGCCTCCTGCTATCACCGCACTGCAGTGGTGGCGGCTGTTCCGGCTCTCGCTGTTTGCTTTCGTAATGGGTTTTGTTTCCTCTGCTTACTGGATCTTTGCACCCGATCTCGTGGTCACTCTGGGTGAGCTACCGTCGTCGCAAACCGGTTGGCTCTGGCTGGCGGTAGGTCTTGCCGGGTTGGGCGGCGCTGTGGTGGCTGACCTGGCCGATAGAAACAACCCGCCCATCACCCAGGCGCTGATGCTGATGATGCTGGCGGCTAGCCTGTCCCTGCTGGCTGCCAGCCCTGATCAACTGCTGCTTGCGGGATTCTCCGGGCTGGTCTTTGGCCTGGCGTATATGAGTCTGACGGGGCTCTATCTGATGACAGGTATCCGGCTGTTGCCGGGTCGTCTGTCGATGGGGCCGGTGATGCCGTTTATGGCGATCTCCCTGGGGCAGGCCGCGGGTTCACCCGTTGTCGGTATGTTGGTGAACAGCTTCGGCTATAACGTTGCGTTTGCGACTTTCTCCGCGATTGGCATTCTCGTAGCGCTACTGTCACCGCTTTATCCCCGCAACATTGATCATGGGGGCCAAGAAGAGGCGAGTGAGGACACTGGCCTCCAGGCTGCTTACGATTATCAGCTCCAGGACGAGGAGGGCGAGCCGTTCACTTACGACACCGAAGAGACTGACTATAGCGAATCGGTTCCGGAGCCTTCCGGAAGCACAGATAATCAGTAGCCTGGGGTGTTCTGCTTTTGTGAACAGCTCTCATTGTTATAATCGATTGAAACTTAATTGGGCCGGTTGAGAGAGCGCTATATGGGTGAAGAATGTGAGGATCCGAAGAACGATTCAACACGCAGAACAAGTCCAGCCGCCTTTTTGCTTGGGTTCCTGCGGGAACCCGGCCAGGTGGGCTCGGTTATTCCGAGTTCCCGCTTCCTGGAGCAACGGATTGTCGGTGCGTCGAATCTGTCTGCCGCCAGGCGTGTGGTCGAGTTAGGGCCCGGCACCGGCGGTACGACGCGAACCTTTCTTCGGCACCTTGCGCCGGATGCACAATTGCTCTCAATCGAATTGAGTCCCCATTTCCACGAACTGCTTGATGAGATTACAGACCCGCGCTTTACCAACCATCTGGGCAGCGCTGAGGATCTTGCGGAGATTCTGGCGTTCCATGATATGGGGCAGCCGGATGTGGTCATCTCCGGTATTCCCTTTTCGAAAATGCCCGAAGCGGTTGCGTCCCGGGTGTCGCAGGCGGTGAACGATAATCTGGCCGAAAACGGGCGTTTCATTGCCTATCAGTTCCGCCGGGATGTGGCGT
>NZ_JAWLDU010000074.1:0-9624 GCF_041686475.1 Marinobacter sp. | reverse complement strand
CAGATCGGCCCGCACAATGCTAAGGAATACCAGCGTGGGCAGGGTGGCACGGAATACCAGTGCAGACGCAGTGTTGATGAAGGTGGCGTCTATCCAGCCCAGGCGCCTGAGGCCCAGGCCGATAAACACCATGGCAAAAACCGGAAGGGTAATTTCAAGGGTATTAAGAAAGGTGTCTAGGAGCGCCATCCTGTTGTCGGTTACCGGGTCTCAAAGCTTGTGAATTCGCCGGTAGCCGCGCTCTCGGTGGTGTCGACCCTGTCCACTTCTGCTGCAGGCGGACCATCGCCACACCATTGCCTGAGGGAGGTCAGCGCTGACCGGGGGCCTTCGGCGACCAGTTCCACACGACCGTCGGGCAAGTTTTTCGCGTAGCCGGTCACGCCCAGTTCAGCTGCTTTACTGGCTGCCGAGGCGCGATAGTAAACACCCTGGACCTTGCCGCTGATCAGCATTGACATTCTCTGGTTGCTCATTGCCTGATCCTCCCTAATAGTCGATGCAGTCTACAGTTTAAGCAACACCAGCAAACGATTGTTGGCGGGCATTTGATGATCGTTTTCGAGCCTGAATCCGGCTCGCTCCGCCAGTTCGAGAAGATCGTCCATCTCCCGGATACCCATGTGTGGCGCCTGACTACGCAGGTGCTGGTCGAACTGACGATTGCTGTCGCTGGTATGGATCCCACCGTAGCTGAACGGGCCGTAAAGACAAAATGGCATGCCTTTGTCCAGGTGCTTTGCAAGACCAGTAAACATCGCCTTCACTTCCTCCCACGTCATGATATGGGCGGTATTGGCGGAGAACGCACCATCGATGCAGTTTATCGGCCAACTCTCTGAGGCCACATCCAGCTCCAGGGGCGGCAGTACGTTGGGCAGTGCGGCATCTTCTATCCAGCCAAGGCTAAAGCCGGTGGCGCCCGGGCGGTCGCTGGGCTGCCACACAACATGGCTCAGAGATGAGGCGAAATGCACGGCGTGCTGGCCGGTACCGGTGCCGATCTCCAGTATTGTGCCCGGGCTGGTGAAGATGTGCCTGATTCGTTCCAGTATTGGTTGCTTGTTGTTCTCGCAGGCCTGGGAGAAAGGCTTCTCGGGAGCCATGAGCTACCCCTGTATCAGGTTCAGTTGCAAAATTGCCATATAGGCTATGGTGCCAGAGGCAATGGATAAAAGCGCGTTCCGACGCCACAGGTGAATCGCCACGACCAGGATAGCGGGTAACAGCGCATCCACCCCCGGCAGAGCGTTATTCCAGGTAGCGGAACGCTGGAGGAAGACGGTAGCCAGCAATGCCATGACCGCTGCCGGCAGGTAACGGCCAAGATGGCGGATAAGAGGATGTTCCGTATGCCTCTGGAAAAACAGGAATGGAATCACACGGGTCGCGAAGGTGGCTACCGTTGCTACTGCGATAAACCCTGCCAGATACCAGTTATCAGCCATGTCCGGCACCCTCCGCATCCGGGGTATCCCGAAGCTTGCGATACTGGACGAGCAACACCAGGGTGACAACCACAATGGCCCCGATCAGTTGGTGTGCCTGGGGCAGGAACAGAATAGCCAGTGCTGCCGCAGCAGCCCCGGCAAAAACCGGAAAAGTATCACCGATGGCTTTGAACTGTTCAATAGTCAGAACAATGAACAAAGCAACGAGGGCAAACTCGATACCGGTGCTGTTGAAGGCGACGTTGGCACCCAGCAGGGCACCAAGGGCACAACCTGCCACCCAGTAGCACTGATTGAACAGAGTGATACGGAAATCCACCGCCTGCTCATGGCGCCGTTCAGCCGACCGTGCACGGCTTGTCAGCAGCGAGTAGGTTTCGTCAGTCAGGCCGAAAATAAGGTACGCCTTACGCCAGCCTGCGCCGTGAAACTGGCCCAGCAGGGACAGGCCATAGAACAGGTGGCGGGCATTAAGCACGAACATCGCAATGAACACCTCCAGTAGCCCTGCCTGGGCAGCCAGCAGGCTAACCGCAAGAATCTGCCCGGCACCGGCGTAGATCAGGATGCCCATGGCGGGGGCAGCCCACCAGGGATAATCCAGTTGCGTGGTAAACAGCACGCCAAAAGCCATGCCCAGCGGCAGATAGCCGAACAGGATAGGCAGTGTCAAACGGAAAACAGACTGGTTCATATTGCCCCGGGCCTCTGAAAGCAGGGCATGATAGAGAATCCCGCGGATATTGAGAAGCCGGGCCTTCTACATCTGCACCAAACCCATTACCATTGAGAATTTGAGGCGGAGCAGACAATGACCGATGAAACTGGCCGTGAGCCACAGTCGGATCCCCGGGAAGAAAAATTCGTGGTAGACGCTGAGCTGCTCTCGGAAGACCAGCTGGACGGGCTGGTTGAAGAGTATTGCACCCGTTATCACGGGCTCAACGACACTGAAAACCCCATGTCGGAGCGGGAGCGCGTGAGATCGGCTGTTCGCCGCCAGGAACTGGTGGTCTGGTTTGACCCGGTTGAGAATACCGCAAGCCTTGGCAATCCTGGCTGAAGCGTGTGACAGGATTCCCGTAATGATGGATGCAGCTACCGCCGGACACCCTTAACCGGTACAATTTGACAAATCCTATACAAAGCCGCATGCGAGGTGAGTTTTGATCAGGGTATTGGTTGTAGACGACCATGAACTGGTCAGGTCCGGTATTACCCGGATGCTGGCGGACAATCCCGACATTGACGTCATTGGCGAAGCATCTTCAGGCGAGGATGCCATTGATTTCGTGCGTAAAGACAGCCCGGATATTGTATTAATGGATATCCGCATGCCGGGCATCGGCGGGCTGGAAGCGACGCGCCGGGTTCTGCGCATTGATGATGCGGTTCGCGTCATTGTCGTGACTGCCTGCGCTGACGATCCTTATCCCACCCGGGTCATGCAGGCGGGGGCCTCTGCCTACATCACCAAGGGTGCCGACATCAAGGAAATGGTCAGAGCCATTCGCATGGCACATTCCGGTCAGCGCTATATCAGTCCTGAAATCGCCCAGAAAATGGCGCTGAAACAACTTGGTGGCGGTGATGCCAGGGATGAAGACGGTGAGCTGTCCATGTTCGACCGTTTGTCGGAACGGGAAATGCAGATTGCCCTGATGGTGGTGGACTGTCAGAAAGTGCAGGACATTTCCGACAAGCTTTGCCTCAGCCCCAAAACCGTGAATAGTTACCGCTATCGGATTTTCGAGAAGCTGGAAATCTCCAGTGACGTTGAGTTGGCGCTGATGGCGGTCAGGCTCGGGTTGCTTGATGCCGACAAAGTCTGACTCCCCGGTTGATGCTGCCGAGGCAGAGAACAACAGGGAGTTCGACACCAGAAGCTTCCTGAAACAACTGACGGAACGGCCCGGCGTTTATCGCATGTACGACGCTGCAGGCAACGTTCTGTATGTGGGCAAGGCCCGCAATCTGAAAAAACGCGTTACCAGCTACTTCCGCAAGTCCGGCCTGGCCCCGAAGACAGAGGCGCTGGTTTCCCGGATCAGTTCCATTGAAGTCACTATCACCAGCAGTGAAACCGAAGCGCTTCTGCTTGAGCAGAACCTGATCAAGTCCCTGCGGCCGCCCTACAACATTCTGCTGCGGGATGACAAATCCTACCCCTATATTTATCTGTCTTCCCACGAAGATTATCCGTCCCTGACATTCCGTCGCGGACGGACCAAAAAGGGCGGTGGTACCTGGTATGGCCCCTTTCCGAGCTCCGGCGCAGTCAAGGAAAGTCTTAATGTATTGCAGAAGATATTCCGCATAAGATCCTGTAGTGAAAGCTATTTTAGGAACCGAACGCGCCCCTGCCTGCAGTACCAGATCAATCGCTGCACGGCTCCGTGTGTGGGGTTCATCTCGCCGGAGGATTACCGGGAGGACATGCGCCACGCCACCATGTTTCTGGAGGGCAAGAACCCCGCGATCCTGCAGGATCTGATGACTGCGATGGAAACGGCGTCGAAGAACCTGGAATTCGAGAAAGCCGCCGCCTACCGCGACCAGATCAACCACCTTCGCCATGTGCAGGAGCAGCAGAGCGTGGACGGAGAGGGCGGCGATGCGGACGTTGTTGCCATTGCCCAGGACGCCGGGGTTGTCTGCATTGTGGTTATTATCGTACGCGGTGGCCGGGTGTTGGGCACCAAGGATTATTTTCCCCGATACAGCATCGAGCAGTCGGAGGGCGAACTGCTAAGCGCGTTCCTGGGGCAGTATTACTTCGGGGGCAGCACACGGCGGGAAATCCCGCCCGATGTTCTGGTGCCCGTGGATGTTGAGGGGCAAGAACTGCTATCACAGGCACTGACGGAATCGGCGGGGCGGGAGACCCGTGTTCGTAAGAACGTGCGGGGTGAACGTCGTCGCTGGCTTGAACTGGCCATGACCAACGCGCGCCAGACACTGCTCAGCCACCTGGCGAGCAAGGAAACCGTGTACCGCAGGCTACTGGCACTGCGGGACCTGCTGGACCTTCCGGAAACGCCCTCCCGCATGGAGTGTTTCGACATCAGCCACAGCCATGGTGAAAACACGGTCGCATCCTGCGTTGTTTTCGACGAGAATGGGCCGCTGAAGAGCGACTACCGGCTTTACAACATTGAAGGTGTGACGGGAGGCGACGACTACGGTGCCATGCGCCAGGTGCTGACACGGCGCTACAAACGCATGGTGGCGGGTGAGGGCAAACGCCCGGAGCTGGTGTTCATTGATGGTGGTAAGGGCCAGTTGAACATTGCCCGGGAAGTGTTTGATGAGCTTGGCGTTACAGACATCCCGCTGATCGGTGTGGCCAAAGGCGTTACACGGCGAGCGGGTATGGAACAGCTGATTGATGCCATGACCGGCGATCTGTACCGGGTACCGGCAGACTCGCCGGCACTGCACCTGATCCAGCATATCCGGGACGAGTCACATCGCTTTGCTATCACCGGCCACCGAGCCAGGCGTGACAAGAAACGCCGGCAGTCTACCCTTGAAGGTATCGAGGGAGTCGGGCCCAAGCGTCGCCGTGACCTGATTCGTTATTTTGGTGGCATTCAGGAGTTACGCAAGGCCAGTGTGGACGAAATGTCCAAGGTCCAGGGAATCAGCAGGAACCTGGCAGAAACCATATACGCAGTACTGCATGACGAATAGGGATAGCATGAATCTACCAAATATACTCACTCTTTCCCGCATCCTGATGATTCCGGTTTTCGTGATCATCTATTATCTGCCGGCCCAGTGGAGCTATATCGTCAGCGCGGCGATTTTCGGGCTTGCAGCGGCAACCGACTGGCTGGACGGGTACCTGGCACGAAAGCTGGACCAGAGCACGCCATTCGGCGCTTTCCTGGACCCGGTTGCAGACAAGTTGATGGTAGCCGTTGCGCTGACTGTGCTGATCGAGTCCCACGCCAGCTTCATCCTCACCATTCCGGCAACGGTGATTATAGGGCGTGAAATCGTGATCTCCGCCCTGCGGGAATGGATGGCGGAAATCGGAAGCCGGGCGAGTGTGGCGGTTTCCTACATCGGCAAAATCAAGACCACCGCGCAGATGGTGGCCATTATCATGCTGCTGGCTTTCCCTCCGGGCGTAATGTGGACCCATGTGGGCACGGTGCTGCTGTATGTGGCGGCAGTGCTGACCTTCTGGTCAATGATCCTCTATCTCAAGGCGGCCTGGCCCGACCTTTTCCCGGAAGAGTAGGCGGGGGCCGGCGGTCAGAGCTCCTGCATGGTCCAGTCGATAACGTTCCGGGCCAGCTCACTGCTGGCCTGTCCAAACGCTTCAACCACACTTTCGACAGACTCATCGCTGGCCTGGCTGCGAACGTTGAAGCGCTTGTTGGAAAGTGTCTCCCGGGTTCGCTCATCAATCAGCTGCAGGTTCAGCTGCATGTGAACAACCGGGCTGCCATTCTGATATTCCGCCTGGAACCGGGTCAGGTCGCCGACGATAGTGAGATCGCTGCGTGCCGGGCTGGTATCACTGACCACCGTTACCAGCCGCCCATCCTGACGAAAAGCCTCAACAAGATGATTGCCAACAATGACCGGTGCTCGGTTACCCCAGCGTGCTCCCTGGTAAGCGCGGATTTCGTGGGAGTCCGGTTTCACCAGAATGCGGGTGCTGTCGATGGGCGCCACTGCCATGGGTGCCGATATGCGCAGGGCAGTGTCGAAAGATTCGTCTGCGCTCTCCTTGATAGCCGGCACCGGCAACTGGAAGATTTTGTGGGCCGGTTTCTCCGGAAAGACAGTGCAGGCGGCCAACGTCAGGGCGGCGACCATGGCAAACGTTAAACGTATCAGTGGTGCTGTCACGGATTAAACTCCCGGATTGGCTCGCGGCCCAGCAGCATACCCGCCGGGTCGTCCTCGAAGCGGTAGATCACGCCATTGAGGCTTCTCAGTGTATTGCGCAACTCCCGCATTGCGGGAGCAAGCTCACCCACGCCCTGCATGCCCTGGTCCAGTGCGCCCTCATTTCGCGCCGTCAGATCTTCCAGCCGGGCGGTGGACGCCTCCAGCGAGTCCATCGCACGTTGCGCCGTGGTGAAGAGCTGCCTGCCTTCGTTATCCAGCATGGAATCTGCAGTCGCGCCAAAGCGACGGAAAGTCTCCAGTGTGGTTTCAGTCTGGCCGCTGAGCTGATCAAAACTGGTCACCAGTCGCCTCAATTCGTCCCTCTGTTCCAGCAGGGCCGATGACATGGTCTCGATGTTCTCCAGGCTGCGGGTAAGGTTGCGAGCGTTCTCCGGTGAAACCATGGCATTGGCGTTTGTAAGTACCTCATCAAGTTTGGTGAAGAGCTGTTCGCTGGTCTGCATGAGCGTACCCAGGGCAGACGGATCTGCGCTAATGGTGGGTGGGGAGCTGCGATTCCCTTCAAGAGTGCGACTGCCTGGCGTTCCGCCTTTGAGCTCTATGCTCATGCTACCGGTAATGTTCGTCAGCGCGAGGCCGGCCCGGGTATCTTCCTTGATGGGTACGTCGCTGTAGACGCGGATGAGCGCCTTTACGTTGCGGGGGTCGTCAGGGTCAAGGCTGAGTTCCGATACGTCACCCACTTCGATGCCACTGTATTTGACCGGGCTTCCCTCTGATAGCCCGCTCACGCCGCGATCAAAGACCACCTCGTACCAGGCATATTCCCGGTCATTGCTTGTTTTGCCAAGCCACAGCGCAAACATCAGCGCGCTGGCCAGGAAGACCAGGGTAAACAACCCGATCAGGACATGGTGTGCTCTGGGTTCCATCTCAGCAGTCCTCCTGATTCATTCAACTACTCCGTTTGTTGTCGTCCTTGAACGATGGGCGGCGCGCCCGCGTGGGCCGTGGAAGTAATCACGGATCCAGGGGTTGTCCGTGGACTCGACGGTCTCCAGCGGTCCTTCAACCAGTACCCGCTTGTTCGACAACACCGCCACACGGTCACAGGTACTGTATAGCGTATCGAGATCGTGAGTAACCAGAAACACGCTGAAGCCGAGGGCGTCCCTAAGCGTCACAATCAGCCGGTCAAACGCAGCTGCACCAATGGGATCAAGCCCTGCCGTAGGCTCGTCAAGGAAAAGGACTTCCGGGTCCAGCGCCAGTGCCCGTGCCAGTGAGGCACGTTTTACCATGCCGCCCGAGAGTTGCGCCGGCACCATGGTAGCGGCGCTGGCTGGCAGGCCCACCAGTGCCAGCTTGACCCTTGCCAGATGCTCCGCGTCGTCTCGTGAAAGTCTTGCGTGTTCAATCAATGGCAGGGCGACATTCTCCTCCAGGGTGAGGGATGTAAATAGGGCGCCACTCTGAAAAAGCACACCAAAGCGCCGTTCAACCCGGGACCGTTCTTCCGCAGAAAGCGCCTGCAGTTCCTTGCCAAAGACCTTGATAACCCCGGAATGCGGCTGGATGAGCCCGACAATGCTGCGCAGCAACACGGATTTACCGGTTCCCGATCCGCCAACCACCCCAAGGATTTCGCGACGATAGACATCGAGATCCAGGTTCTTATGGACCTCATTACTGCCAAACCGGTTGCAAAGCTCCCGGACACTGATCACCACGTCCTGTTGTGAGGCCTGTTGATTCACCAGCCCATCTCCATGAAGAAAATTGCCGCAATGGAATCCAGCAGTATGACCATGAAGATGGACTGTACCACGGCCGACGTCGTGTGCTCACCGACGGATTCTGCACTGCCGCTCGCTTTGAAGCCCTCCAGACAGCCGATAACGGCGATAACAAAGGCGAAAATGGGTGCTTTTCCGAGCCCGACCAGAAAATGAATGGTACTGACCTTGTTTTCCAGAATATTGAGGATCTGAGGGATGGAAATATCCAGCACCATGACGCAGACCAGTGAGCCGCCGATGATACCGCTGATCATTCCGACAAAGGTCAGGATCGGCAGGGAAATAACCATAGCCAGTACCCGGGGGATAACCAGAAGTTCAATCGGGCTCAGCCCGAAGGTTCGCAGGGCATCAATTTCTTCATTCGCCTTCATTGACCCAAGCTGTGCCGTAAAGGCGCTGGCAGTGCGGCCCGCCAGAAGAATGGCCGCCAACAGCACACCAAACTCCCGCAGGAAAGAGAAAGCCACGAGGTTAACGGTGTAGATCGTGGCGCCAAAATCATCCAGAACGGTTGCGCCCAGAAACGCGACCACCGCGCCCACCAGAAATGTAAGCAAGGCGACGATAGGCAGCGCGTTGAGTCCGGTCTGGTGAATGTGGGCAACCAGGGGCGTCATGCGCCAGCGCCAGGGTGTCGGGAGGATGGTGACCAGAGTTGCCAGGATCTGCCCGGTAAAACCCATCAGCAAACGTTGTTGGCGCCAGTAATCCTCAACCTGTTGGCCTACACGGGCCAGAAAAGCAATTATCGCAGAACCCCGGCGGGACGGTTCCTCAGCCGGCGAGGCTATGGCCTCACCGACCAGGCGCAAAAGATCCCGGCGCTCAGGCGGAAGGTCTGAAGCCTCGTCCGTCAACTCCAGCAACCGCCTCGCACCCAGAAGGTCAGCCAGCAACGACGCCCCCGCGGTATCCAGGGCTTCAATGGCAGTCAGGTCCGGGTATTGGTCCACCGTTTGCGATGAGGCCAGCGTAGCGGTGACTCTCTGCTTCAGCCTGGCGTAGTTCGGCAGCGTCCAGTCGCCAGTAATGACGAGGCGATCGGCATGATAATCAAGCTGGCCGGGTGAGGGCATCTGAAATTCCTGTGCCTGTTTTCAGAAAATAGAGAGTACTCTCAGATACTAGCTGACATTCTACCATCGGGGTGCCTGGTGTTTGTTTGAAAAATAATCAAGAACCTGAAGTAAAACAGAAAGTTGAAAAAAGAGGTTGACGCATACGAGCGAATCCGTAGAATACGCCCTCGTTGACCAAGCGGGAATAGCTCAGTTGGTAGAGCACAACCTTGCCAAGGTTGGGGTCGCGAGTTCGAATCTCGTTTCCCGCTCCAATCAACACAGTCTCTCAATGCCCACCTGAGAGCATAAAAGTAACGAATCCCCTTCGTACTTTTACCGGCGCGGTGGCAGAGTGGTTATGCAGCGGACTGCAACTCCGTTAACGCCGGTTCGATTCCGACCCGCGCCTCCATTATTTTCTTTGTTTTTCCATTATTTCTA
>NZ_JAWLDU010000031.1:11424-38885 GCF_041686475.1 Marinobacter sp. | reverse complement strand
TGGCAGCCAGCACGCCAATAACGGGTTTCTCGACACCCTCAAACGGGTTTTACCCCGGGCCCGGTCACTGACGGACAAGCCCATCCTGCTGCGCCTGGACAGCGCACACGATGCCCGCGACAACCGCGACTTCCTGCGCGAGCAGGAGCAGGTCGACTTCCTGATCAAGTGGAACCCTCGCAAGCAGGATCCCCTGGCCTGGGCGGACAAGGCCCAGGCTCAGAAGGCCTGGACGCTGGAGCGCGACGGCAAGATGGAAGCGGTTCTGTCAGAAGACCTTCCAGATGAACCCGGTCTGCGCCGCATCGTGAAGGTCACGGTTCGCACCAGTGATGCCACTGGCCAGTTGTATCTGGAGCCGGAGGTCAGCCTCGAAGGCTGGATTACGTCCCTGTCTGCCGACGTGGCCAGTGAGCAACAAGTCATGGCGCTGTACAGCGATCACGCCACCAGTGAGCAATTTCACAGCGAGTTCAAGACCGACCTGGACCTGGAGCGCCTGCCCTCCGGCAAGTTCGACACCAACAACCTGGTCATGGCCTTCGCAACGATGGGTTACAACGTGCTGCGCTGGATGGGCCTGAGGCTGACTTCCCCGGATGCGCCAGTGCGCCACCCGGCCAAACGTCGTCGCCTGAGAACGGTGATGCAGGAGCTGATGACCATGGCCTGTCGTCTGGTGCACAGCGGCCGGCAGTGGATCCTGCGCTTTGGTCGGCACTGTCCGGGCTTTGCCGCTTACCGTGACCTCTATGGAAGCCTTGCCTCCTCCGGTTAAGCCAGTCCGACAACAGCCGCCACCTTACAATCACCCGGAAAACCATGCCGGGGCAACCCGCTATTGCCTGATGACCCTGACCTGATCAAAAAAGTAGTCAAATTTGGCCGCTGATCGACGTCAGACTGCACGTTCCAGGCATTCCCAACCTTGTTTTGGCCAAATGGTGGCTCCCGTTAGCGCCGATAGCGCTTTGCGGGGTATATTGGCCTGCAAAGTCACTGATTCAGGTATTCTTCATAAGATTACATTCCTGCTCGTTTTCGGCGTTTGTTTTTGTGAGTGCATGACTATGATCGTCACTACTATCGAGGCCGACAATCGGTAGGAATGACCAAACCGAATCCGGAAACTACTTATTTTTTCCAAATGATGATGCGTATTAATACTTATCAATAGGTACGTTGATACGAACCGAAACCTGCTTCCCCCCTCAAGCCGAACTCGACCCTACTTCGGAATTTCGGTCCATTGAAGGCTGAAATATCCGGCACCTAAAAGTCCGGAGCTAGAAATAAATACCAATTATTGAGGCGCTTTGAGAGGTTCGATTTTGTTTAAGAGCAGACAGCGGGAAAAGGCCTCTGATCTGGCGTTAAATAATGTACTTTTCTTATGTGCAACAGGCTCCAGAACCTATCCGCAAGAGTAGTATTTGACGTTTCGTCGTTACAAGGGAAGATGCAGCGACAAATTGCCATGCTAAAGCAGCACGGTCAGATAAAAGCTGAGGCGTAGCGGGACGTCGCCGTGATGTTAGGCGCACCCGCGCAAATCCTTGTGGCCACCAACTTTGCAGCGACCTCCTTGGTAATAGGTCCTTCGGCATCGTCATTGGCACAGGGCCTCAACCACTCACCGGATAAGCCTGCAGCACCCGGTGGCTCCGCTGACGCGAACGCAACCCCACCAGAATTAGCGGCACCACAATCATGGCACTGCCTACGGCGAACCAAAGGTCGGGCACCTCATTGAAACCTATCCAGCCAATCAGCACCGCCCAGATCAGACCGGTATATTCGGCACTGGTGACTTGGTTGGCATCTACCTGGCGGTAGGCCAGTAACACGGTGATGTTGTAGCCGAGGATAAACAGGGCAGAACCCAGCGCGCTGAGCAGTATCGAGCTGTCCCAGGCAGCGCCTTCCCAGAGTGCGAGTGTGCCGGCTGCCGGGATGATCAGTATGTAGTTCAGCAGCAGCTTGTGAACGGTGCTTTGTTCCTTGGGCAGTTGGCGCACCATGACGGCATTGATGGCCAGTGCAAAGGCGGCGGCCAGGGCAGCGATGGCGGCCCAGTTGAATTCCACCGGCCGCAGGATAACGACGATGCCAGCGAAGCCGCTGAATACGGCGATGACGCTCAGTGGCGTGAGTTTTTCCCGGAATACAATGGTGGAAAGCACCATAACTAGGATGGGTGCGGCGTAGAAGACGGCGTTGGCGGTGGCCAGTGGCAGGTTTGCGAGGGCGATGACCATGCATAGCAGGCCGGCCAAGTGTATATGGGCGCGCACGGCGTGCACCTTGAAGCCGGAGAACAGCTGCTTCCTGTTGAGCTGTCCTGCCAGGGGCAGTAACAGTAACAGGGTGATGACGCAGCGCAGGAAGGCAAACTGGAAGATCGGGGCGCCGGGTTCCATCAGTTTGATGAATACGTCGCTGATCAATGCCATGGCGTTGCCGATCACCAGCAGAAGGATTGCACTGTTTACGGTTTTGCCTGACATAAGACTCCCTTGAACTCTTTGATATCCAGCTTCGGAGCATTCGCCGGGCGGGCAGGCCTCTCCGAAACACGCCTCAAGACGTCCCTGTTCGGCTCGGGCTCCGCCATCCATGGCTCCGCACGGTTTCGGAGAGGCCTGCCCGCCCGGCTCCCTGAATCTTGTGATGGCATTCTATTCCTGTGCTACTATCCGATAAAATGATCTTTAAACACCTATCATTAGAATTTTAGATAATGAAACTTCCACCCCTCAAAGCCCTGCCTGTATTCGAGGCCGTTGCCCGGTTGAACAGTTTTTCGCTGGCCGCCGAAGAGCTGGCTGTGAGTCAGAGTGCGATCAGTCATCAGATCAAGCAGCTGGAGACCTACCTGGGCGAGAAGCTGTTCTGGCGTAGTGGGCGGACGCTGACGCTGACCGACGAAGGGCGGCAGTATCTGGATGGCATTGGCACCGCGTTGTTGCAGATTGAACGGGTGAGTGAGCAGTTGCTGGGACATGAAGAGTCGCGGTTGCGGCTGTCGGTGTTCAGTTCGTTTGCGGTGCGCTGGCTGGTGCCGAGGTTGCCGGATTTGCAGCGGGAGCATCCGCAGCTGGAGTTGTCGCTGGAGATGAGTAGTGAGAATCCGGTGTTGTCGGACCGGGTGGCGGACTGTTTTATCACCATCAAGCCGGCGTCTGCGGCGTTCAGTTATGAGTTGCTGTATACCGAAAGGCTGTTTCCGGTGTGCAGCCAGGATTACTGGCAGCGTATCCGTCGGGAGCTGGGGCGGGATTCAGAGATCGAGGGGCGGGACGAGCCGGATTTGTCGCCGGAGGAGGTAGCCCGATTCCCGTTGCTGTCCACTCACAGCATTTTCGACAAGGCCGCGGGCGACTGGGAAGCCTGGTATCGCGGTGTTGATCAGAAGATACCAGCAACGGCCCGACTCCAGCACTTCAGCCACATGTTGCTCGCGTTGGAAGCGGCCCGCTTCCATCAGGGCATCGCACTGACCAACGATTACATGTTGAGTACTCGTAAGGATTCGGGAGACTTTGTCCGCCTGCCTTGCCATCCGGTCATGACCGGCGACAAGTTCTACTTCGCCTGGAAAACCAGCCGTCGGAGAGAGAAGGGAATTCAACTGCTAAGGCGCTGGCTGGTAGACGAAGCCATCCACAGCGGCCTGAGAAACGAGGATGAGGCTACCTAGATGCTGAGGTTTTTGGCTGGATGGGGCCTCCCGAAACTGTGCGGAGCCATGGATGGCGGAGCCCAAGCGTACATGGACGTATTCACAGCGTGTTTCGGGAGGCCCCATCCAGCCAAACGCTCCACCGATGTCAGACAGTTCCTGCGATAATCACTCCTCGTCCCGAGGCGGCCGCTCAACAACCTTGCGCTTGCCCTTGGCGCAACGAGACAGCGCTTTCAGACCATCAGGCTCAAAGGCATCAACCCGGATAACGTCGTAGAGCGCTTCCAGTGCTTCCAGCAGTTTTTCGCACTCCTCGCCTTTCACAACGCCCTGGTCACAGGCCCAGTCCACCAGTTCCTTGCGCTCGTGGCCCATCAGCAGGTCGATGCCGCCGAGTTCGTCCTCGTCGCGGTTTCGCAGGGCCTCGTGCAGTCGCTCGCGCATTTCACGGGTTTCATTGGCCAGCCGGTAGGCGTTGAGTACGCGGCCGAGCGGGTCGTCCGGGTCGGTGTTGATGTAGCTGCCCCGGCTGATGCGCTGGCGCAACGGCGTATCCTTGACGATGGTGGCCGCAACCTCTGCGCCGAGTGTGTCGTCCGGCCCGTTGAGGCCGGTGGCGCCCAGCGGGAATACCAGTATCCGCATTGGCCAGCGCAGCAGAGGTACCGGGAAGTTGATGATCAATTCACGCATGGACGTCTTGAGATCCCGCAGACTGGTCTGCAGGCACCAGTCCACCAGTGGGCGCTGGTCATCCGGGTAGCCTTCCTCGTGCCATTGCTTGATGACCGCCGTGGCGTAATACAGGTGCACCAGGCAATCCGCCATGCGTCCGGACAGGCGCTGGCGCGCCTTGAGGCCGCCGCCCACGGTAAGCAGGGTCACGTCGGTCATCAGTGCGAATGCGGCAGAGAATCGTGCCAGCTGGCGATAGCTGGACTGGATATTACCCTGGCGAGGGACCGGTTCCAGCAAGCCGCCAGTCAGCGCCAGGACAAGGGATCTCAGTGCATTACGGGTGGTATGGGCGATATGACGGTAGAAAATGCCATCGAATTTTTCCACCGCGGCTTTTTTATCCTCCATACCGGCCGCTTCGATCTCTTCCACGATGAATGGGTGGCAGCGAATAGCGCCCTGGCCGAACACCATCAGGCTGCGGGTGAGGATATTGGCGCCCTCAACCGTGATGCCGATGGGCACTGCCTGGTAGGCACGGGCCAGGAAGTTGCGGGGCCCGGTAATGACACCACGGCCTGCCACCACGTCCATGGCATGGTTGATCACAATACGCATCAGATCGGTGTTGCGGTATTTGAGCACCGCGGAAGGCACGGATGGGCGAACGCCGCGGTCGAGCATACCGGAGGTCAGTAGCCGTGCGGCATCCATCATATAGGTATAACCGGCGATGGGTTCCAGGGCTTCCTGCACCCCTTCAAACTGGCTGATGGAGCGGCCGAACTGTTCCCGAGTCAGGGCATAGGAGCCGGTGGCCAGGCTGGCGACCTTGCCGGCGCCGGTGCCCAGTGCGGGCAGCGAGATGGAACGGCCGATGGACAGGCATTCCAGCAGCATTTTCCAGCCCTTGCCCAGCATGTCCTGGCCACCAATGACCTGTTTCATGGGAATAAAGACGTCATTACCCCAGGTCGGGCCATTCATGAATACGGTGTTCATGGGTAAGTGACGGGCCCCGGAATGAACGCCTTCAAGATCCTGAGGGATCATGACGCAGGTCACGCCGATCTCATCGTTCTCGCCCAGCAGTTTGTCCGGGTCGTAGACCTTGATGGCCAGGCCAATCAGCGTGGCGACCGGCGCCAGGGTAATGTAGCGCTTGTTCCAGGTGACTTTCAGACCCAGTACTTCCTCGCCATTCCACTGTCCCTTGCAGACGATGCCCTTGTCAGGGATGGCGCCTGCGTCGGAACCGGCCACCGGTGAGGTCAGGGCAAAGCACGGGATTTCCTCGCCACCGGCGAGGCGGGGCAGGTAATGTTCTTTCTGGGCATCGGTACCGTACTCCATCAGCAACTCGCCCGGGCCAAGGGAGTTGGGCACCATGACGGTGACGGCGGCAGACACGCTGCGGGTGGAGATTTTCATCACGATTTCAGAGTGGGCGGTATGGGAGAAACCCTTGCCGCCCTGTTCCTTTGGAATCATCAGGCCGAAGAAACCGTTCTCACGAATGAATTTCCAGACCTTGTTGGGCAGATCGTATTCTTCGTGAGTGATTTTCCAGTCGTCCAGCATGCTGCAGAGCTTTTCCACCGGCCCGTCCAGGAATGCCTGTTCTTCACTTGAGAGGTGGGCCGGCTTGGCGTCCAGCAGCTTTGACCATTGCGGCTGGCCGGAAAACAGCTCACCGTCCCAGTCCACAGTACCGGAACGGAGCGCTTCGGCCTCGGTATCAGAGAGCTTGGGCAGGCGCCCTCGCACCCATCCAAGAAGCGGTCCGCTCAGTTTTTCACGTCGGATGTCGCCCGGGAAAACCAGCACCAGGCTCAGGCCAAGAAGGCCACCTCCGAACAGTATGCTGAGGATGTGCCAGCCATCCTGGAACAGACCCACAATGGTTGCGATCACAAGGACAGCTGCAGCTGTGGTGCCGCCGATACCCAGGTAAATCAGTACCAGCGCACTGAGGAGGAGAAGCAGAACACTCATTGGCAGATCTCCGTATCGAAATAAAATTCAACCTGAATCGTCTTACCTTCGGCCAAAGCCCGGGCGGTTGCAAGCGCATCCGTTGGTTATACCTGCCAATGGCGGTGGAATGTAACAATATGTAGCAATGCAAATAATTGTTAAAAAGCATCATTCTCTGGCTAATCTATTGATCTAATTTTGCAGGATTGCTAATCTATTTATCTAATTTTGCAGGATTAATGAATAAATGGGTTCTCTTTATAGATATGATCTGCCGGAGTAAATGATGTTCAAAAAGCTCACTGTCGCTAAACGCCTTGCCCTGGGGTTTGGCCTGATACTTTCCCTGATGGTTCTTGTCAGCCTGATTGGTAATCATCGGGTTGGTTTTATCGACAGGACGCTCACGGAAGTAGGCGACGATGCCGCTGTGAAGCAACGCTACGCCATCAATTTCCGCGGCAGTGTTCACGACCGCGCGATTGCCATCCGCGATGCAGTACTGGTGCGGAACGAGCGCGCCCTCCGGGGTCATCTCCGGGATATCGAGGAGTTGAAGGATTTCTATGTGGAATCCGCAAGGCCCATGGACCAGTTATTCAGGTCGGCCGGAGCCACGGACCGTGAGAAAGAGTTGCTTACAGACATCAAGGATGTTGAGAGATCGACCCTGGCGCTGACAGGGGAATTGCTGGAGTTGCGACAGGAAGGGCGCCTTGATGAAGCCCGGGATTTCCTGCTGGAGGATGTTTCCCCTGCCTACACCTCCTGGCTCAATCGTATCAACGCATTCATCGACCATCAGGAAGCCTTCATTACCACGAACGTGGATGACGTGCGCGATGCCGCCGGTAACTTCAACAGAATGATATTCCTGGTGACGGGCATTGCCGTACTGCTGAGTATCGTTGTGGCAGTTCTGATCATTCGCCGGATTCGCTCGACCCTCGGCGCGGAGCCGGAAGAAGTCGCTGAAGCCATTCGCCGGCTCTCCGACGGTATCCTCGATCAGGACATCCAGACCAGGTATCCGGACAGCGTTATGGGCGTCCTTCGGGATACGGTTGAGCAACTCGCCGGTATTATCCGCGAAGTTCGCCAGTCGGCGATGGCGCTTGCCAGCAGCTCTTCGGAGTTGCTGTCCACATCGGATAACAACAATCGCCAGATTCGCATCCAGTCGGAGGAAGCGGAGCAGATGGCAACCGCCATCAATCAGATGGCTGCGACGGTGAACGAAGTGGCGGGATTTGCTTCCAGCGCTGCCACAGCCACCGGCAAAGCCGACCAGGAAGTGGAAACGGGTAACCGTGTGGTCCAGGAAACGGCTGTCTCCATTGGCGAGCTGGCCGATACCCTGGAGAAAGCATCGGTAACCGTACATCGGGTTTCCGACGACAGCGCCAATATCGAGAAGATCATTGAAGTGATCAACGCCATTGCCGAGCAGACCAACCTGCTGGCCCTGAACGCAGCGATCGAAGCGGCTCGCGCCGGCACCCATGGCCGCGGGTTTGCCGTGGTGGCTGATGAAGTGCGTTCACTTGCGACCCGCACCCAGGACTCCACCCGTGAAATCCAGGAAATGATCGGCAAGCTCCAGAGCGGCGCCTCGGAAGCGGCAGACGTTATGGAAGCCAGCCGGGATCTGGCCAGAACCACCGTGGAAAAAACCCGCTCGGCGGAACAGGCACTGGCCCAGATCCGTCAGGAAGTGGGTGAAATCAATGATATGAACGCCCAGATCGCCAGTGCAGCGGAAGAGCAGAGCAGTGTTGCGGAGGAAGTGAACCGCAACATCAGCCGTATTCACGACTCCACTGTGGAAACCTCGGCCGGTTCCGAGCAGGTGGCCGGCGCCAGCCGGGATCTTGCAACGCTGGCGGAGCAGTTGAGCGGGCGGGTCAGCGTGTTTCGTCTCAGAGGCTGAGCCCGCAGATCAGCAGAGCCATTGTGGCCAGTAGAACGGCGACATTGATTCCAAGCACCGTATTCAGCCGTTGCGGACTGGAAAGCGCTGTCCGCAGCCTGACGCTTATCCACAGGGCTACCGGTAAAGGCGCCAGGGCGAGAGAGCCCCAGGCGGGTAACCATCCTGCTATCAGCCCTGCCGCCAGAACGCCATAGCTGGCCAGCAAAAGGAACCCCACCAGTCGTGCGGCTGTTGGCTCTCCAAGAGTAATGACCAGGTGGCGGCGCCCGACTTTACGGTCTGCGTCGGCATCGGGTATCTGGTTGATCAGTAGCAGCTCGCTCACCAGCAGCAGGCTGATCAGGGAAACGGTGAGGGCGGCTGAATCCAGGCGGGCACCCAGAGCCTCCAGGCTGCCCAGAATCATCACCGGGCCGAAACCCAGCCCCGGCGCCAGCAGGCAGATCAGGGGCGAACGGGTAATCCAGCGGGTGTAGGTCAGTACCAGTGCAACCCCGGCTGCGCCGAGTACCAGCATCGGTACCCCCCGGAGCGCCAGAAAGTAAACACCGATCGCAATCACCAGTGCGAGTGCACCGAAAGCTGCAATTAATACCCGGGTAGCTGCCGAGGGTGACTCCGGAAGTGCCCCGCTGCCACCGGAAAAAGGGGTGCGCCGGGTAATCAGGTCCAGCCCGGAAGCGAAGTCTTCATATTCATTGAGCAAGTTAACGGCCGCATGAGCCAGTACCGCGCCCGTCAGCACCAGTATGGTATCCAGCAATGCCGGCGGTTGGCCCTGTTGCCAGGCCAGCGCCACGCCAAGGCCGGCACACAGCGGAGCCAGTAGCAGAAAGTTGGGCCGTGAAGCGCGGACGACCGCGGCGGTCTCAGACATAGCCGGCTGCAAACACCAGCCCGAGTACAACGGGCATAACCACAAGGCTGCCAAGATTGCTGATCAGCACCAGTGACGCTACCTTGTGGGGCTCTTGCTGATACTGCTCTGCCACCATGTAGTTGAGCACCGCTGGCGGCAACGCAGCGAATACCCAGAGCGCTGCCACCTGGAGGCCGGGCAGGTCCAGCAAGGCTATCATCGGCCACGCAAGGATGAGACCTGAAACCGGGCAGGCAATAGCACCCAGCATGCCCAGTTTCCAGTCGCTGAAATCCACATCCAGCATCCGCACGCCCAGTGCAAACAGCATAAGCGGTATGCAAACACCTCCGAGCATGTTCAGGGTTTCCAGCAGCCACTCCGGCAGTGGAACGCCGCTGACGTTGACCGTCAGGCCCGCGATACTGGCGAACACGATGGGCAGGCGCAGTCGCCTGAGAATGGAAGTATGGGGGTCGAGCATGTAGAGGCCCACGGAGAAGTGCAGCAGCATCTCGACAATAAACAGCACGATGGCTGCTTGCAGGGCGGCATCTCCGAACGCGAAAACCAGCACTGGAATGCCCATGTTGCCAGAATTATTGAACATCATCGGCGGCAGGAAGGTTTTCAGGTTCAGCTGCAGCACCCTGGCCAGTGGGTACAGAACGATTCCGGAGCCCAGCACCACCACCGCAGCCGCTAGCGCCAGGCTGGTGTACTCCTGCAGTGGCGCCTGTTGGTCTGCCAGCACCGCAAACACCAGCATGGGTACAAACAGTTCCATATTCAGGGTGTTAAGGCCCTGGATGTCGGGCGTACGGTAGCGGCCGTACAGTGCTCCACAGCCGGCGATCAGGAAGACCGGCAACATCGTGGACAGAATCTGGGCAAGCATGTATTGGCTCCGAATAAAGTACCGGGATGCACAAATAATTCGATAGGTTCGCAATTATTGCCGGTTGCCGGCAAGCAAAACCTGAGTCTTTGCGACCAAAGATGAACCCCTGGTTGCGGTGCCTGTCACTCCTGCACCAGAATAACGGCGATCGCTCGCCGCTTTTTATACACCCAGAAACGGAGGCCTCTTGTGCCAGATATCTTTGACCGGCCCATTCCGCGGGAGAATACCTGCTCGGTAAAGTTTGACGCCCGCAAGGCAGTATTCGGCTGCGAGGATGTGATTCCGCTGTGGGTGGCGGATATGGATTTTGCGGCGCCTGAAGCGGTCACCCGTGCACTGGAGCAGAGAGCCAGGCATCCTGTTTATGGGTATACGCTGTTTCCGGAGAGCCTTTATTCATCGATTACAGACTGGTTCCAGAGCCGTCATGGCTGGGCTATCGAACGGGAATGGATGCTGATGGCCCCGGGTGTCGTGCCGTCGCTTCATGCGGCGGCGCTGGCGTTTGCCGGGGAGGGTGAAGGTGTGATCATCCAGCCGCCGGTCTATCCTCCCTTCTTCAGCTCAGTCCAGAAAACCGGCCGGGTCGTCATCGAGAATCCTCTGGAGCAGGTGGATGGCCGTTATCAGATGAACCTGGAGCACCTGGAAGCCTGTGCGAGCCGGGATGATGCCAGGGTGCTATTGCTGTGCTCACCCCACAATCCGGTGGGGCGGGTGTGGAATGAAAGCGAGCTTGCAGCGGTACTGGCGATCGCACGGCGCCATAACCTGCTGGTGTTGTCTGACGAGATTCATTGTGACCTGATCTATCCGGACAAGCCCGCCCACCGAATGCTGGCGAGGTTGGCCGCGGAGAACGATGCCCTGGTCACGGCCATTGCGCCCAGCAAGACCTTCAACATGCCCGGCCTGGGCCTATCGGCGCTGGTTGTGCCGAACGCGAAGCACCGCAAGGCCTTGAAAGCGGTGTTTGATGCCATGCATATGAACCAGTGCAACCCTTTCAGCGTGGCCGGATTCGAGGCCGGTTACCGCCATGGTGGCCAGTGGCTGGACCAGCTCATGGTCTATCTGCAAGACAACCGTGATTACGTGATCGACTACGTTCGCCAGCATCTGCCGGCTGTCAGGGTCGCGGAGCCGGAAGGCACCTATCTGCTATGGCTGGATTGCCGCGCCCTGGACATGGAGGATGCAGAACTGAAACGTTTCTTTGTTGATCAGGCCGGCGTCGGTATGAACCCGGGCATTACCTTTGGCGGGCCTGGCAGTGGCTTCATGCGCATGAACATTGGCTGTCCGCGGCGGGTACTGGAAACGGCACTGGCGCAAATCTGCCAGGCGATGGCGACACTGCCTGGTTAATCTTCTTTTTTATCCGTGTGTTTTGTGCAGGGATGGTCGACCGGTTCCCAGTGGGGAGGCTGGCTCATGCCCGGCATCTGGCCATTACTGGGGCGAATGGCGCGATAGGTCTGCCCTTCATGCCTGGCCATCTGACCGACGGTGTAGCTGCCACCAAAGCTCCAGCGCCCGGGCTCACTGCAGTTCTGCCGCGCATCGCTTCGGGCTTTCGCAGGTTGTTGTTGCTGTTGGCCAGGCGCCTGCGGCTGTTGCTGCCTGCTTTCACCGTTGTCCGTGACCGGCCTGCTTTCCCTGTTACGGCAATCAGGTGCTGATTCCAGTTTTTTCCACTCGAAATCCGATCCCGGCGTTTTACCTTCATGGAGCTGCCGGGATTCATACCAGTTGCCGTTGTGGAATACGGTTTTGCCGGGCGGATAATACCGGCTCGGGATCCAGGCACTGTTCTCCGGATCACAGGGCGCCGCAAAAGTCACGGTGCTGAAAGCCGTGAAAGCCAGCACACCGGCCCATCTGAAAAATCCTGCCATGCCCTTATCCATCAGTGCCCGCCTCGTTAATTATTGTCATCGTGTTTACAGGTTCAGCGGTATTTGCGACGAAGTTCGGTGGTGCGCGTGGCCAGGAACAACCCGGCCAGGATCAGCAAGCCGCCAATAATGTGGAAAAGGCCAAGCTGCTCACCGAGGAAAATGCCTGCCATCACCGATGCGAACACCGGGGTCAGATACATGAAGATCGCCGCTTTCGCAGGGCCGATCCGATGTACCCCATGGTTCCAGAACCCGTAGGCCAGAATACCGGGGAAGATGGCAAAATACATCATCGGCAGGGCCGTTGACCGGTTCAGGTCGAACCCGCCGGAAAAGAACAGCAGGTCTACCAGGAAAAACGGCAGTATAACCATGGTGCCGCAGGCAATCTGAACCGTCAGGAATGTCAGTGGCGGCAGCGGCACTGCCTGGCGGCGAAGCAGTACCGAAAACAGGCCCCAGCTGAATACCGCCAGCACCATGATCAGATCGCCGGGTTGTGCCTGCAGGCTGGTAAGCACCGAAAGATCGCCCCGGGCAACGACTGCCAGAATGCCCAGTACGGCCAGTGCAATACCCAGGGCCTGCACCGGGCGTGTGCGGTCTCCCAGCAGTATCCAGGCCAGTAACGCGACCATGATGGGAATGGTCGCGTTTATAAGCGCAATATTGGTGGCGGTGGTTGTAACCGCGGCAAAGTAGAGTAATGAATTGAACGCACCAACGCTGAACGTAGCCAGCGCCAGTATCGACAGCCAGTGCTGGCGGATCAGCTGACGCTGACGCCATACGCCTGGCAACCCGAAGGGCAGCAGGATTGCCAGCGCGATTACCCAGCGCCAGAAGGACATGGATAGCGGCGGAATCTCATCCACGACACCCTTGGCAACAACGGCATTGCCGGCCCAGAACAGCGGGGTCAGTACCAGGCCGGTATAGGCAAGCCATAATGGTTTCGGGGTTTCTGAAGACACACCAGCTCCTGTCGGAATTCCTGGCCCTCGACGAATTTCGGGGACCCGACAGGATACTACTCTCCGGGCACTTCTGCCTCCGTACCAACGTGGTAAGTGGCAAAGCCTGCCATGACCACCTGATCTACCGCCATTCCGATAATGCGGCCATCGCTTCTGGACCGGATCGGGTGCTGTTCGTTGGTGATGGGATCGGAGACATAGCCAAGGATCTCACCTTCACCTACCTTATCCCCCAGCTTGATCTCGCTGAAAAGAATGCCTCCGTGTTCCGCCCGGACCCATTCCGAGTCGTAATACACCGGCTCCGGGTTGCCCCACACAAACATTCTCGAAATCATGCCTTGCTTGTCCATCAGGCTGGTCAGGCTGTTGACCCCGGCCTTGATCTGGCTCTCCTGGATACGCAGGGATTCCCCCGCTTCCATGGTGACAGAGGGTATGCCCGCCTCAACCGCGGCATAACGCAGCATTCCGGCGCTGCCGGAGCTGTGGACCACCGCCATGCGGTCAAACCCGCGGGTCATTCTGGCAACATCGGGGTCATTCATGTCTGCCCGTAACTGGGGCAGGTTGGTGCGCTTGAGTGATCCGGTGTGAATATCCACCAGCATATCGCAATGGCGAATCACGCTTTCAAACAGCGAGTGTGCAATCCGGTCTGCCAGGCTGCCATCGGTGCTGCCGGGGAAGTGCCGGTTGAGGTCGCGGCGATCAGGCAGGTAGAGGGAGCCCTGCTGAAAGCCCGGGAGATTGACAATGGGCACCCCGATAACACGGCCGGACAGTTTGTCCGGCTCCAGGTCGTACATGGTGCGGCGGATGATCTCGATGCCATTGAGCTCATCGCCGTGCACCGCTCCCGTCAGGCACAGGTTGGGGCCGGGTTTTTTGCCATTGACTACCAGCACCGGTGTCGGCTGGGACAGGCCGGCAATCTGGATGGCCGGTGACCAGGACAGGCGGGTAGCCGTTCCGGGAGCCACTTCCGAACCCAGCAACTGAAGACTGGTCGCTTCCTGCTTTTCTTCGGGTTGTTCTGCAGTGCTCTCCTCGGCTTCGGGGTCTGATGACTGGAGCGGCTCGGAGTGTTCGACATCTTCGACATTCTCGTCTTCAGCAAGTTCTGCAACGAGAATTTGCTTTTTGGCGGAGTCCCCGGATTGCTCGGCCCAGGCAGCCGGAAGTGCTACCAGGCTGCCGTAGAGTATGGAAATCAGGCCAGCGCGAAACAGCGGTGTCAGCCAGCGGTACAGCATAGTTCCTCTCGGGTTGTCAGCCAGTCGGGGGCCTGAAGTCCGCAAAAAAACCACTCATGAGGCCACAGGATGCACGTTACGGTTCTGTTTCCGTTATACGTCGGAAAGGGAGTTAACTGTATGGATCTTTTGCGAGTTCTGGTTGCGATTTTGTTACCGCCGCTGGGGGTGTTTTTTAAACCGGCCCCGTTCAGGGGCACAGCAGTTGATCCGGGCCGGCATTCAGGTGTGTGAAGTCGCATGCCATGCCTCACCTTCCCTGGCTGCCCTCCCATCCGCTTCCAGCTTGAGCAGATGTGCCAGGGCTGAGCGGGCCGCCACGCCATGGATGGCAGCAGGCACGTCGTCGTAGGCTTCTGCCGTCAGCTCCTTCAGGCCTGTACTGCCAAGGCTTTTCAACACCCGCGCGACTTTGTGCTCCCGCGCCAGGCGATGGGTGATGAGGAAATCTATGACGGCTTCCGGGTGCCCCATCAGGAAACCGTGTGCCGGCGCAATGTAGCGCACCGGTTCGTCCAACAGGTCATAAAGCGATTCAAGATAGGCCTTCATGTCGCCGTCCGGCGGATTGATTACCACCGTAGAGCCCTGCATGACGTGATCTCCCGAGAACAGGAGTTCCTGCTCCAGCAGTAGAAAACACAGGTGGTTGGAGGCATGCCCCGGGGTGTGGAGCACTTTCAGCGAGCCTGCGTCGGTTTTGATCACATCTCCGTGGACCGGTTCCTCGTCCGGCGCAAAAGTGGGGTCCTGGGCGGCCCCGGCCGGTGCCGGCTGGCCATAGACCCGACACCCGGTTCTGGCTTTCAGTGCGACAGTGCCGGGTGAATGATCCTGGTGGGTGTGGGTAACCACCACCTGATCGATCGCCCCGCCGGTGAGTTCCAGGATCCGTTCAATGTGGGCCGGGTTGGCCGGGCCCGGGTCCAGCACCGTAAAGCGCTTGTGGCCCAGCACATAGGTATTGGTGCCCGGCCCTGTCATCATCCCCGGATTCGGTGCCGTCAGTCGCACCACACCGGCGGCCACTTCCACTGGTTCTCCGGGAACAATCTCTGCGTGGGTAGAGCCTTCCCCCTCCGGATCCAGCTTGGCGGCTTCGTCATAGGCCGGCGCGCCCGGCTCCAGCATCACCGGTTTACCCTTCTTGAGCGCCGGCCACGACTTGCTGGGGTATGGCTCTGGCGGATTGGCGTGGGCGTAACGCATCACCTCGCCGGTGGTGTCGAAATCGCTCAGTACCCGCAGCGTACGGATGGTGGGCAGGCCCAGCAGACGCCGCCCGCTGCGATGATCTTCCAGTGCTTCTGCAGGACTCAGCCAGACGTGATCAATGGTCTCCACTCCGTCATGGCTTGCCAGCTGGTTCTCCGGCGCCACCGCCACAAAAAACCGGGTATCAAACCGGCGGGGCGGCCCCGGGGGGGTAATCCAGTGCCCCAGATAGGCCAGCCGGTCCAGTGGAATCGTCAGTTTGTGGCGCTGGCACACCTCCGACAGCGTTAGTTCACCCTTGAACAGTGCCATGCGGTCCTGGTGAACCGGGTGCCCGGTTGTTACTTCTTCATCATCCTGTTCCTGCGCCACCAGAATGCCGGCTTCCTCAAAACACTCCCTGACCGCCGCCAGCATATAGTCAGCCCCGCCTTCGTCCAGGCTCATGGTCTGACTGATATCTGTATCGCCACGGCCCATGGCATGTACGCGTCCCTTAATATCCTGGTCGTCCACGGAACCACCGGGAAAGACAAAGAATCCGGGCATAAACACCGCTTCCCAGGTCCGTTGCAGCAGCAGTACCTTCAGGCCATCGGCAGTATCTTTTGTCAGAACCAGCGTTGCAGCAGGGCGAATATCCATAGAATGTCCGTTGTCTTTTTTATGTAGATGCGCGTCAAAGCCTGAATGCGCCGAAGCCTGGCTACCAAGATAACCAATGTCAGGCATCCTGTCTCGCGTGAAGGAAGGATAACAACCAAGTATCATTGGCTGCAGCTGCAACTTCTCCAGACAGGACTCCAACTTTGGCTCGTATCAAGCTCTCTTTCCCGGATGATGCCTTTTATTTTGAAACCAAGATGCCGGTTCGCATCACCGATATCAATGGTGCAAATCACTTGGGCAACGATGCGCTCATTTCCATGCTGTCCGAAGCCAGGGCCCAGTTTCTGGTGAACTATGGCGTTCAGGAGGCCGATAAAGACGGCATGGGCATCATCGTCACCGACCTGGCGACCATGTACCAATCCGAGTCCTTCTTTCCGGAGATGCTCAGGTTTGAAGTGGGGCTGATGGACTTCAACCAATATGGTGGCGATTTCGTGTTCCGGGTTACCAAAGCTGACAGTGGCCAGCCTGTGGCGCTCGCCAAGTATGGTTTTGTGTTCTTCAACTACCAGCGAAAATCCGTTGTTCCCATGCCGGAAAGCTTCCGGACACGATTCGCGGGTCACTGATCCGGTGGCCCTGTGCGGGTACGGGAGCTGCACTTCAGTCTACGGTGCAGCGCCGCCTTGGCCATCATATGGGCGCTGACCGGCGCGGTCACAAACAGGAACAGGGTGATCAGCGCCTCCTGCACCGATACTCCGCCTTTCAGGAAACTGAAATTCAGTAACGATGCCACCAGGATACAGCCCACACCCAGGGTGCTGGCCTTGGTGGGCCCGTGCAGGCGCATATAGAAGTCTTTCAGCCGTGCCAGGCCGATGGAGCCGATCAGGGCGACGATCGCGCCGGCAATCAGGAAAAAGGTGACGATCAGCTCCAGCAACAGGGGCATATCCGGGTTATTCATTCGATTACATCCCCCCTCAGCAGGTACTTGGTCATGGCCACGGTCCCGACAAACCCCATCAGGGCAATCAACAGGGCCGCCTCGAACAGGATGCCCAGGGACATCTGGATATCCGCCAGCACAATCAGGGCAATACTGTTGATCATCAGGGTGTCGAGAGCCAGAATCCGGTCAACTATGTCCGGCCCGATGGCCAGCCGGTAAAGATTGAGCAGTATAGCGATGCAGAATATGCCGATCACGAATGGAATCACGGTGGCAATCACTGGAATATCTCCTTCAGTGGCCGTTCATAACGCTCCTTGATCTCCCGCACCAGTTCATCCTCATCGGTTACATGCAGAGCATGAATCAGCAGGGTACCGGCGTCGCTGTCGTAATGGGCTGACACGGTGCCGGGTGTCAGCGAGATGGTACTGGCCAGTATGGTGATTGCAAAGTCGTCATCCAGTTCCAGCGGAAAGGTAACGAATCCGGGGGTAAGCTGGTCGGTGTACCAGACAATGCGACGCGCCACAATCAGGTTCGAGCGCACGATGTCGATCAGCAATATCAGAAAGTATCTGAGCAGTGGCAGCAGGAAATGCACTCTGGCCTGTTCTGGCCAGAACGCTCTGGTAATAAACGGAATGAAGACACCAAGGGCCAGTCCCAGAAGCATCTGGGCTACTGAAAAACTGTTGACCATGAGCAGCCACAGGACGGCGAGAAGCAGAGAGAAAAGGGGCCTGGGTAGCCAGAATTCGCGGCGGTTCATTCCGACACCTCCCCACTGTGGCGGACGTAATCGCCCAAAACAGCATTCACATACCCTGAAGGCTGATAGATAAGCTCCGCAGCAGCCTCAACGTATTCCATGATTGGCTGTGCAAACAGTGAGAGTGAGAAACTGATTGCAATCATGACTGCTACCGTGCTGCTGCGGGCCGAATCCAGTGGCGGTGAGGGTTTGATAGTGCACTCCCCAGGCCGCCAGAACCACCCTGAACCTGCTCGGCTCAGCGCAGCAATGATGAACAGTCCCGACACGAGAATGGCCGCCCAGAGCCAGAGATAGTCTGACAGGTGGGATGATGATCGCAGAATCCACGCTTTGCTGATAAATCCGCTGAACGGCGGAAGACTTGCCAGGCTTATAGCCGCAACCAGGAACAGGCTGCCGAGTACCCAGCGGTGGGACAGCGGCGAGATAATTGAAAACCGGTCATAGCCGTGTTCACGATAGCGCCCGATCAGGTCCGCAAGCAGGAAGAACACGGCCGTCATGCAGGTAGTGTGGAAAAGATAGAAAAGGCTGGCGGCCAGCAGCTTCTGGTCATTGAGTGAGAGCGCGGCCAGCAGTATGCCCATAGACACAATCACCATATAGGCGGTGAGGGTCCTCAGGCTGGCTGCACCCAGAACTCCGATGCCGCCCAGTGCCAGGGTGACCAGAGCCATGGGCCACAGCCAGGCCATCACCGTGCCATTGGCGGGTGCGCCCTGATCAAGCCCGAAGACCACCAGAAATACACGCACCATGGCGTAAAAGCCCACCTTGGTCATGATGGCGAACAGGGCGGCGACAGGAGCGCTTGCGGCGGAATAGGCACGGGGCAGCCAGAACAACAGTGGCAGCAGCGCGGCCTTGACGCCGAATACCACCATCAGCAGCAGCGACGCGGCTTTTAACAGCGGCAAATCTGCCGCCGGTGCATTGGCGATCGACCGCGCCAGGTCGGCCATGTTAAGCGTACCGGTGAGCCCATAGAGTATGCCCAGTGCCAGCAGAAACAGCGCCGAGCCGACGAGGTTGATGATTACATAATGCAGTCCCGCCCGACTACGTGCGCGGCCACCGCCATGGAGCAGCAGCGCGTAAGAGGCAATGAGCAGAACCTCGAAGAACACGAAAAGATTGAACAGGTCGCCAGTAAGGAAGGCACCATTGATGCCCATTAGCTGAAACTGCAGCAGTGCATGGAAGTGAGAGCCTGCGCGGTCTGCGCCCCGGCTGGCGTAGAGTACGCAGAACAGGCTCAGCAGGGCCGTCAGCAGCAGCATGATGGCGCTTAGCCGGTCCAGCACCAGAACGATCCCGAAGGGCGGTTGCCAGTTGCCAAGGCGGTACAGGGTATAGTCAGCAACGTCCGCCTGCAGAACCGCCCACACCGCAAGCACAACGAGTAGTACAGTGGAGGCAACACTCAGAGAGCGCTGGCGACCTATGTTGTAGCCATACATCAAGAGCAGGAAGGCGCCGGTTACCAGCGGAATCACAATGGGCAAGATCATCAGGTGGTTCATTGGCGGTCCTCATTGGGGTCTTCGCCGTCCACATGATCACTGCGTAGTTCCACCGCCGCTTTCAGGGCCAGAACCACCACGAAGGCCGTCATCGAAAAACTGATCACGATGGCGGTCAGTACCAGCGCCTGAGGGAGCGGGTCGGTATACTGCTCCGCCAACCCGATAACGGCCGGTGAGCCGGTGGTGAGCCGGCCCATGGTAAACAGGAAAAGGTTCACGCCGTGGGAAAGCAGGGTCAGGCCCAATACGACTGAGAAAGTACGGGCCCGCAGGATCAGGTATACCCCGGTACTGGTCAGAACACCCAGAGTAATGGCGATCACCAGTTCCATCAGCCTACCTCCTTGCCGGGTCCGGCTACCGTCATCAACTTGCCGAGGTTGGCCAGTATCAGCAGGGTGGCCGCGACAACCGTAGTGTAAACGCCGAGGTCAAACAGCAGCGCTGTTGCCAGCTCGAATTCGCCAAGTATCGGCCAGTCCATGTGGCTGAAGGCGGATGTGAGGAACGGGTAGCCCACGAACCAACTGCCCAGCCCGGTGGCCGTGGCAATCAGCAGGCCTGCGCCGATCAGTGGGCGAAAACGCGTGAGCATCCGTTCCTGCGCCCATTCCAGGCCTCCGGCCATGTATTGCAGGGTCAGGGCAACAGCAGTGACCAGTCCGGCGATGAAGCCACCGCCAGGCATATTGTGCCCACGCAGGAAAATATACGCGGACACCAGCAATGCAATAGGCAGGACCATACGGGAGATCATCTGCAGGATTACCGGGTGAGGTTCGGCAAACCCTTTTGCGGTGCCAGCGCTTGCGACCCTCTCCTTCAAATGCAGGTCCCGGGTAAAGGCGAATACCGCGACAGCAGCGATACCAAGCACCGTAATTTCACCCAGGGTGTCAAACCCGCGGAAGTCCACCAGGATGACATTGACCACGTTGGTGCCACCCCCGCCCGGAACGCTGTTGGCGAGGAAATATCCGGAAATGGTATCGGCAGGCCGGGTCAGTACGGCGTAGGCAAAGAGCGCAACGCCACCACCTGCCAACCCCGCCAACCCCAGATCGCGAACAACCCGGCCGCCCCCGGATTCTTTGGGAGAGGTCTGCGGCAGGAAAGACAGAGCCAACATCATGATCACCACGGCCATGACTTCCACGGAAAGTTGAGTCAGCGCCAGGTCCGGGGCAGAAAACCGGGCGAACGCCAGAGTCACGAAAAGACCGGTGACAGACAGCAGCAGTAGCGCGGGCAGACGCTGATGATGAAACAGCGCGACGCCAAGTGCAGACAGGCAAAGAATGATGGCACCGAAAATCCCTATGGCGTCTGCTTCTGTCAGCGCCGATGGGCCCCGCCATCCGCTGTAACCGATCAGCATCCAGAGCGCCGGTGCAATCGCGGCCACCAGGATAAAGGCCAGGTAGCGCTGCAAAGAGCCGTTCTCCAGACGGTGGACCAGTGTCTGGGAGAATCGTATGCATTGGAGCATGATCTGTTCGAAAATGTCCTTGGCATCTACCTCCGGCAACTGGCGATGGATGGCGAACAGCGGGTTCCGGGCAAGGTAGAACCCGAGCCCACCGACCATGGCAATCACACTCATCATCGCTGGCACCCGGGCGTCGGCCAGGGCGGAGAAATCATACAGCGGCAACCGAGTTATGGCAGTGGCCATGACTGCCAGGTGAATAAACGCGTCATAGGTTGCCTGGGGTGCAAGCCCTACTACCAGCGACCCAAGGGCCAGAATGATCATCGGTATCAGCATGCCGGCGGGCTTTTTCTTCGGTGGCCAGTGGGGAAGGTCCACTGGCTTGCCGTTGAAGAACACGTTATGAAAAATGCGCACGGAATAGGCGACTGAAAACAGGCCGGCAATGGTTACCCAGACGGGAATCAGGGTATTGGCCCAGTGGGGTGCGGAGACCAGCAGACTTTCCGAGAACAGCATCTTTTTGCTCAGATACCCGCTCATCAATGGCAGGCCGGCCATGGCGGCCGCAGGTATCACGGTAACCAGCATCAGGGCCGGCATGGATTTCCACAAGCCATTGATGTTGCGCATGTCCCTGCTGCCGGTCGCCTGGTCAACAATACCGGCCATCATGAAAAGGGGCGCCTTGAACAGGGCGTGGCAAACCAGGTGGAAAAGCGCCGCCGCCATGGCCATCTCGCTACCCATGCCAATAAGCAGGGTGATCAGCCCCAGATGTGAAATGGTGGAATAAGCCAGCAAGCCTTTGATGTCGTGCATGAACATGGCTACGAAAGCGCCCACCATCAGGGTAACCATGCCGGTAACCGTAATCAGGCTGAACCAGAGTTCGGTGTCGCCCATGGCTGGGTGAAGGCGGGCCATCAGGAACAGACCCGCTTTCACCATGGTGGCCGAATGCAGGTAGGCAGAAACCGGGGTCGGTGCTGACATGGCGTGGGGCAGCCAGAGATGGAAAGGCGCCTGTGCGGATTTGGTGAAGGCGCCCAGAAGGATCAGTGACAGTGTCAGGGGATAGCGGCTGTCGCTGGTAATGGTATCGGTTGCGGCGAGTATATCGCTGATCTGATAGCTGCCGACGATCTGGCCGAGCAGAAGAATGCCGCCCAGCAGGGCCAGACCACCGCCGCCGGTGATTACCAGAGACATGCGGGCGCCCCTACGGGCATCGCGGCTGGACCAGGTGAACCCGATCAGCAGGAAAGACACCAGGCTTGTGAGCTCCCAGAATACCAGCATGAACAGCAGGTTTTCCGATAGCACTATGCCGAGCATGGCGGTCATGAACAGCTGGATCAGTACAAAGAAGCGCCCTGCCGTATCTTTGCCGGCGAAATAATATCGGGCGTAGATAATGATCAGGCAGCCGATGCCGGTAATCAGGGTGGCAAATAACCAACTGAGGCCGTCAAGCCGGAAAGCCAGGGTGAGGCCAATTTCAGGTATCCAGGAAAGCGAATAGACAATGGCTTCACCGGACTGGATCCGGGGAAGAAAGCTGAGCAGAAGCAGCAGGCAGATGGCTGGTGTAATCAGGGCAACCAGCGCGTGGATCTGTACATGATCCGGGCCAGGCAGTTTCAGCCTTGTAAGGAGCGAGGCAATGGCTCCCAGTACGGGCAAAAAGACAAGAAGCCCAATGTCCATAACGGAATTCAGCCGGTCAGGAGTGAGTTCTTAAAAGCGTACAGCTTATTAGCATTCTTCATGTATAGCCAATGTTTGAGGCTTTTTCATTCTTATAAGTCAAGAAGTGGCCTGCTGCGCCGCCAGTTGCCGGATACCCTGACGGTAGAAAGCGTAGGCCATGGCACCTGCCAACAGGTTACCAGCCAGGGCGCCGGTCATCAGCCCGTTGATGCCGCCAATCTGGGCGCCAAACCAGAGAAAGGGCAGAAAACAGACGAACAGGCGGAGTGTAGACACCAGCAGGGCTCGCATTGCCATTCCCAGGGCATTGCAGACGGACACCATCAGCATACAGACGCCCAGACCACTGTAACTGAGCGGTACCCTGACCAGGTAGCTTGCAAGCACATCACTGACTTCCCGGTCGCTGGTGAACAGTTCCGACACCAGCCCGGAGGCCATCAGCCAGATCAGGCCAATGGCCAGCTGCCATACCACCACGAACCGCACCGCAAGCCGGACCAGCTTGCGTATCTGGCCGAGCTCACCCGCCCCCAGCATGCGCCCGACCATGGGTGGCATGGACATGGTCAGGGCCAGTACCACCACGATCGAGAAGAATTCCAGGCGCGTTCCCAGGCCCCAGGCGGCCACGGCGGCGGAGCCGAATCCCGCGACCAGTGCCGTAGCCAGCATGGCCGCCGCTGGCGGCATCAGCTGGCTGACCATGGCGGGAGCCATAATGCCATTGAGCTGTCTGAGTGATTTCCGGAGGGCCAGCTGCCTGAGGTCAAAGCGCAACCAGCCGCAACGAAGCAGTTTGGGGTAGATGAACAGGCAGCCAATACCGAAGGCGGTAACGGTGGCCAGGGCGGCGCCGGGCAGGCCCCAGCCGAAGACGAAGATGTAGAGTGGATCCAGAACGATGTTGGCAAGGCTGGTGGCGACCATCATGTAGCCGGGCAGTTTGGTGTCGCCGTGGGAGCGGCACACACTGTAACCGAAATACAGCATGGCGCCGGTCCAGGCGGAGAGCAGCCAGGGTATCCAGTAGCTGCGGATCATCGGCAGCAGGCTCTGTTCAGCACCAAGTGCAGCCATGATCCAGGTTTGTAAGATCCACAGGCCGACACACAGAACAAAAACCAGGGCAGCACCAACAATGACCACCAGCCCACCCAGACGTTCTGCCCGCAGCTGATCTCCCTGACCCAGGGTGCGGGAGATAATGGCGGTAGTGGCAATGCCCAGGCCTACCTGCAGGCCGATGATAAGCTGCTGCATGGGCAGGGTAAAACCCAGCGCTGCCAGCGGGTCGCGGCCGAGCTGGCCGATAAAAGCGCTGTCTACCAGTTGGAAGGTCATCAGTGACAGCACGCCGAAGAGCATGGGCCAGGTCATGGTAAACAGCTGGCGCGGCAGACTGGCTTGGGATTCGGCGTTGGTCACGGGGTTGGCGCTGGTTCCTGGTGTTTTGTTCGGGGGTGCGATTCTAGCAGGTTTGCTGATTTGGGGGGTTGGTTTGCCCCTTGGCCTGCGGGTTGTGGGGCTGGGCCAGGGGTGGGGACCCCACCCCTGGCCCGATCAGACAAAAACTAGAAATCAAAGCACCGAAAGCGCCTTCTCATAATCCGGCTCGTCTTTGATATCCCCTACCAGCTCACTGTGCAGAACCTTGTTGTCTTCATCCAGAACCACCACCGCACGGGCGGTAAGCCCTGCAAGCGGGCTATCCTGAATGGCAACGCCATAATCCTGCTGGAAGCTGTAGTTACGGAAGCTCGACAGGGTGATGACGTCCTTCAGTCCTTCTGCGCCGCAAAAACGGCCAGCTGCGAAAGGCAGATCGGCGGAGATAACAAGCACCACTGTGTTATCCAGGCTACTGGCTTCTTCGTTGAATTTACGGGTGGAGGTGGCACAGGTTGGGGTGTCAACACTGGGCACGATGTTCAGAATCTTGCGCTTGCCAGCCCAGTTGCCGAGGGTAACGTCCTCCAGGCCCTGGGTGGTGAGGGTGAAGTCGGGTGCTGTGTCGCCCGGTTGGGGTAAGGTGCCGCTGACGGTAATCGGATCGCCGCCCAGTGTTACATTGCTCATTTGGATCTCCCTGTTTCTGGCCTGATGGTTTTGTATAAAAACAACTTACTCTGTGTAGTCCATTTTGGATGCTTTTTCATCCATAGGCGTGAATAAGCAATCTTCAGGCGGGCTCGAATCCCGGCGCCGGATGCCGCTGGACCAGCAGCAGGTAGCTGGCCAGGGCTGCAACAGCGCATATCGAGATGGTTGCGGCCATCACCAGCGAGGTGCCGTCGTGGAAATGCCCCACCAGCATGCCGACAGCGGCTGCGACCAGCATCTGGGTAAAGCCGAAAAGCGCAGAGGCGGAGCCGGCCATCTGCGGGAAGTTGGCCAGGGCACCGGCCATGGTCTGGGGCAGTACCATGCCAACGCCAATCATGAACAGGGATTGGGGCAGGATCACGGCCCAGACGTTGTAGACCTGAGTCATCGCCAGCGCGGCCATAAGCCCGCCACCGGCAACCGAGATAACCAGGCCACGAACCAGGATCTGGTCAGGCAGCAACCTGCGGCCAAGGCGAATAGCGGTCAGGTTGCCGCCTATATAGCCGGCCACGATACAGGCGAAGAACAGGCCGAAGTGTTGAGGCTTCACCTCCAGGAAATCGATCAGCACGAATGATGAGCCGGACAGGAATGCAAACAGGCCAGCAAAGGTCAGGGAGTTGGTCAGGGTGTAGCCCAGGAAACTGATATCCGAGGCAACGGCCCGGTAGTTTTTCAACAGACTGCCGATGCGCAGGGACTGCCTGTGCTCCGGTCGCATCGGCTCGGGAATGCCTGCCGCGATTACCGCCGCCATGACCAGTGCATAGCCACCCAGCGCCAGGAAGATGGACTGCCATCCCAGCCCGACCACCATAAATCCGCCGAGGGTGGGTGCAATGGCAGGTGCCAGGGCCATGATGCTGGCGAGAATGGCCATAATTTTTGCCGCATCCCTTGGCGAATAGATATCCCGTACAGCGGCCCGACCGAGTACCGGCCCGGCAGAGCCACCCAAGGCTTGCAGGAAACGGGACAGGATAAGCGTTTCGATATTGGTGGCCAGGGCACAGATAACACTGGCAACCGCAAACAGCAGAAAGCCACCGATCATGATCGGTTTCCGGCCAAAACGGTCTGCCAACGGCCCACAGATCAACTGGGCAATGGCGAAGCCCACCATATAAACGCTCAGCGTGAGCTGGACCTGCCCGGTACTGGCAGAAAGTGACTCCCCCATGCTTGGCAACGCCGGCAGATACATATCAATCGCCAGCGGCCCGAGGGCGACAGCGGCTGCCAATAATATCGTTGTCCATACACTGGTTAATGCGAGCATTTCCGCCGCCGCCTCCTGAAACAATGTTGCAAGTCTACGCACTAACCCGGCCCTGATAACGGCCGTCTGTTTCATATAACGTATGAACAAAACAGATACATCAGGCGTTGAGATCGTTCATTGATGCTGCCACGCCATTAACGTGGTTGCGGATCCAGCGGTGGGCGGGGTCAGTCTGATTGCGTTTGTGCCAGAGCATCAACAGGGTAAAAGGCTTGTAGTCAAAGGGCAGGGGCGCCGAGGCAAAGTCTTTCAGTAAGTGTTCACTCATGCGCTTTGGCGCCGTGGCCAGCATGTTGGTTCCGCGCAGGAAACCCGGAAGGCCGGAGAAATTGGACACGGTGACGGCCGTTCGCCGGGTAAGGCCCCGTGCGGACAGAGAGTCTTCAAACGCTGTTTTTTCGCCGGTGCCGAACAGGATGCCGATGTGATCCGCTTTCAGGTAATCGGCCAGGGATTCAGGTGCCTGCCGGTGAGCCGGGTCGTAGAAGACCACCATGTGGTCGGCCATCAGCCCCCGTTGCATGATGTCCGTCGCCTCCGGGGCGTGGGGCGAGATGATCAGGTCGCACAGGTCCTTGCGCAGCATGTCCGCCGTCGGTATGCCGGAGGGAATGACCTGCAGGCCTATGCCGGGGGCTTCCCGTCTGAGCACGGACAGCAGGCCCGGCAGCAGCAGGTCGCGCTGGTAGTCGTTGGCGGCGATGGTGAAGGTGAATTCGGCGCTGGCCGGGGTGAAGGGCGGGCCGGAGGACAGGGAGTGGAGGTCGTCGAGGATCTGGCGGATGTGGGGGCCGGCCTGCAGGGCGTAGCGGGTGGGCACTATGCCGCGGCCGGATTTTACAAAAAGCGCATCTCCCAGGGCCTGGCGCAGGCGGTCCAGGGTGTGGCTCACCGCCGACTGGCTCACTCCCAGGCGCACGGCTGCTTTCGACACGCTTCTCTCGTCCAGTACGGCGATGAAGGTGCTGAGGGCGCGTATATCGAGGTTGAATGTATCAATGGAGCTCATGAATGGGAGTTTACCCCAGCAATCAGGGTTTTTCCCGCGCCAGCACGAATTCTGTCAGCGCTCCTGCTAATTCCCTTCAACGATTAGTTTGAGTGAACATTCAATTCATGGTGCTGCCTGGTTTACGATGCAGTAAAGCCGAGTGTATGACAAAGGAGAGCCCGATGAAGCCGATACTGGCATTTGATGTGTACGGAACCCTGGTTGACCCGATGGGTATGGCCGAACTGCTGGCACCGGATGCGGGTGAGGCGGCGGAATCGGTGAGCTCGCAATGGCGGGAGAAGCAGTTGGAGTTTTCCTTTCGCAAGGGCCTGATGAGGATGTACGAAGATTTCGGCGCCTGCACCCGCCAGGCGCTGCGATATGCGATGGCGAGCCATAGGCTCGAGCTGAGCCGGGAGCGTGAAGATGAGCTGATGGGGGATTATCTCTCGCTGCCGGCTTTTGATGATTCTCTGCCCGCACTGAAGTCCCTTGAGGGGGATTATCTGATGTATGCGTTCTCCAATGGTACCTATCCGGCTCTGGAGAAGGTGTTGGGGCATAATGATCTGCTGCCGATGTTTGATGGGCTGGTGTCGGTGGATGACATCAAAAGTTTCAAACCCGATCCGGCGGTGTATGCCTATGCCCGAAGGGCGACGGGCGCGATGGATC
>NZ_JAWLDU010000031.1:0-11324 GCF_041686475.1 Marinobacter sp. | reverse complement strand
TCGCAGTCTTTCGGAGTTGCCTGAGACTTTGGCGAACCTCTGACTTTCTGGTGGCTGCACGGCTCGGGAAGGGCTGTCCAAAACACGCTCCTTCGGCACATCCATGTGGCGCTTGGGCTCCGCCATCCATGGCTCCGCACAGTTTTGGACAGCCCTTCCCGAGCCGCGCGTCCAACTTTTGTGGTAGCCGTCCTCTAGTCAGGTGGTACGTTTGCTTCAATCCGATCTTTCTGCCAACCACTCCGATATTTCCAACCAGCTTTCCTTCGGCGCCTTGCTGCCGGCCAGAATACCCATGTGACCGCCGGGGGTGACCCGGAAGGTGACGTCCTTTGAGCTGACGTGGTCTTCAATCCGTTTCACCGCGCCGGGTGTTGCCAGGGTGTCGCTGTCGCCGGCGATGGCGAGTAAGTTGGAAAAAATAATTCACTAACGTGTTCTGAATGAAAATGGGCGGTTGGCACGCAAGTCTGATCGTGCAGGTATGAAAGCCCTTTCCCGGACCGTGCATTGCCATGGATGGCAATGCCGAGCCCCCATGGGTGAGACAAGCGTTTATGAAGCGTAGCTTCATGCGCAGGCGAACGACTGCAATCTGTGATTGCAGGCCGGACCCGAAGGGGTTCACGGCGTGTCCGGGAAAGGGCTTTCATACCTGCACAGCCACAGAAGTCCAATAAGATTAGACTATCTGCAAAGGCCAGAACCATGGCAAGAATGTCCACCCCCAATGGCAAACCGGTCACTTCAGGCCACTGCCCAAACGTGCCAACCATTGGTATCATTCGCCCATCGCAATAAAACCAACAACAGGACAACCATGCTCAGCTTCCTGCCAGCCCCGGTCACCGGCGTACTCAGCTCCATTCTGCTGGGACTCAACACTCTGTTCTGGTGCCTGCTCCTCTACATCCCGGCCATCTTCAAGCTTCTCATCCCCCACCAGGGCTTCCGCGTGCTCTGCACCAAAGCCATCATCTGGATCTCCGAATCCTGGGTGGCCTGCAACACTGGCTGGATGAAGCTTACCCATGGCACCAAATGGACCGTCCATGGCGACGAAAAGCTCAAACGTGAAAGCTGGTACCTGGTGCTCAGCAACCACCAGAGCTGGGTCGATATCTTCGCCATGCAGCGGGTATTCAACCGCAGAGCGCCGTTTCTCAAGTTCTTCCTCAAGCAACAACTGATCTGGGTGCCGGTCATTGGCCTGGCCTGGTGGGGGCTGGATTTCCCGTTCATGAAGCGCTACACCCGTGAATACCTGATCAAGCACCCGGAAAAGCGTGGCGAAGACCTGAAAGCCACCCGCAAGGCCTGCGAGAAGTTCCGCTATACCCCTGTCAGCATCATGAACTTCGTGGAAGGTACCCGTTTTACCCAGGCCAAACACGACCGGCAGAAATCAAAATACACCCACCTGCTGACGCCCAAAGCCGGTGGTGCAGCCTTTGTGCTGGACGCCATGGGAGACACCATCGACACACTGGTGGACGTGACTATCGCCTATCCGGGCGGTGCGCCCAGCTTCTGGGATTTCATGTGCGGAAAGGTCAGCGAAGTGAAAATGGAGATCGATACCGTCGCCATTCCCGACCACCTCAAGGGGCGGGATTATGCGACCGACTCCGAGCACCGCAAAAATGTGAAGAACTGGCTGGCAGAGCAGTGGCGGGCAAAAGATGAGCGCCTGTCGAGGATGCTTGATCAGAGCTAGTCGTTGTCGCTCTTTTCGTCGTCCTCGACTTCGTCCGGGTGCTCTTCCTTGTAACGCTCCCACTCTTCCCAGTCGTGAGGCGTTCCGGCATGGGGCCGTTTCAGGTGCTTCGCGTGCTCCATGGCGTTGTGGCGCAGGCTGTGGTCCCGCTCCTCTTCTTCCTCGTCGAAGCCGTACTTCTTCAGGAATTCCGTTGGGCTGATAGGCATCCGGATTCACCTCCGCAATAGATTGCTGCCTCTATCTTATTACGATGGTGCTCCGGAGCCGGATTTTCAAGCATCGTCGGTGCTATCCGCCCCGGTGCCCGTGGCGGCATCCTCGGCCGGCGTCTCCACAAGATTGAAAAGGATCTGCTTGCGTTCGTCGTCCACACCGGCATAGGTGACGGAAACGGGTTGCTCAAGCTGGAAGATCCGGCCGTTCTTGTTGTGGACCAGGCGCAGGGTGACAGGGTCGAAGCTGAACTTGCCTTCCAGGGTCTTGCAACTGACGAAGCCCTCAAGCCCGTTGGCATCCAGCCGCACGAAGAAGCCCGAGGGAGTGGTGCGGCTGATGACACCGGTCATCGGCTCCTCGCCCAGATTGCGGGCGAAATCGCTCTTGAGCCAGCTTTCCAGGCTGTTGGCTGCCTGGCGCGCCCGGAACTGGGTCAGTTGCAGTTCGGCCAGTTGCTCTTCGCTCAGTTCGCTCAGGGGCTCCTGCCAGAGGATCGACTTGATCAGCCGGTGCACATGGAAGTCACTGAATTTTCGAAGTGGTGAGGTAAACGTAGTGTAGGCAGCCAGCCCCATGCCCTGGTGGGGGGCAGAGGTAAACGACAGCTCGGCGCGGGCGAGCTGGCGCGATATGATGGCCTTGACCGGTACTTCCGAGTCCAGGCCTTCGGTCTGTTTCATCAGGTCGCGGAAACCTTCCGCACTGGTGGCATCCACTTGTGCGAGGTCGGGCGCATAACCCTCAAGTAGCGCGCGAATGTTGTCGGCGCGGTCGTCACGTAGCCCGGGATGCTGGATAAACAGGCCCTTGTCCTGCTGGCCCAGGAAGTCAGCGGCGCAGCGATTCGCGGCGATCATGCACTCTTCCACCAGGCGATGGGCCTCATTCTGCACGGACGGCTCAATCAGCCGCACCCGGCGGTTCTCATCGAGACGCAGGCGGAACTCCGGGCGGTCGCCGTTCACCAGGGCATGTTCATTCCGCCACTTGCGCAGGGCGGTGGCGGCCTGGTGGAGCTGGTCGAGACTATTGGTCACGTTATCCGGCAGTGCCTTGATGTCGTCGTCTTCCCGGCCCTCGATCAGGTTGGATACCAGCTCGTAGCTGAGTTTGCCGTGAGAACGGATCACTGCCTGATGGAAGCTGTAATCGCCCAGGCTGCCGTCGTTGTTCACCTGCAGGTCGCAGACCAGGGCCAGGCGTTTGACGTCCGGCATCAGTGAACACAGGCGGGTACTGAGAGTGTCCGGCAGCATCGGCAGGGGCTCGCCGGGGAAGTAGATAGCAGTGGCGCGGCGAAAGGCTTCCTGCTCCGCCGGGCTGCCCGGCTCGATGACGGCTGTCGGGTCGGCAATGGCAATGGACAGTTTCCAGCCGGTGGCATTGGGCTCGGCCAGCAGGGCATCGTCCATGTCCTGAGTGCCGGGGCTGTCGATGGTGACGTAGGGCTGCTCGGTAAGGTCTTCCCGGCCCTCGCCCTTTGCCTCGATTGCGGATTCGTCCAGCGCCTCAGCCTGCTTGCTGACAGCTTCCGGCCAGGTGTCCGGCAGGTCGAAGGTGGCAACCGTGAAGGAGCGCTCGATGCCGGTTTCCCCGGCTTTGCCGATCACTTTCAGGATTTTTGCCTGGCCTTTGCCATCCTTGATCGGATGCTTGTGAATGCGGCAGTAGATGTAGTCATCCGGCTGGGCATTCTGGCGTTCTTTCGGCGGGATGAAGATCCAGCGGTTGATACCGGGGGTTTCCGGCACCACGAAGTGGCCCTTGCCCCTCACCAGGTAACGACCCACGAAGGTGTCCAGGCTGGTTTCCAGCAGTTCGTCAATGACACCCTGGGTTTTGCCCTTGTCGCCTTCCTGTTCGGTGATATTGACGCGGTCGCCGGGAAGGACTTTCTGCATTTCTTCCGGTGGCAGGAAAACATCCCGTCCTTCATCCAGTGCCACAAAGCCGAAACGTCCGTTGGTGGCTTTGACAGTGCCGGGAAACACCACCTTGTTTTCTTCAATATCGGACTTCAGCTGGCGCAACTGGCTGAGGGCGTCGGCGTTGAGCATGAACAGAACCTGAATGGATAAAATTTGAATGTTGTTGCGGAGTATACCGGTTATGGCGGTATGAGTCAGACCCGTTACGCGGGGTTAGTTTCCCTGCCCCGGCCATCGACAATAAAGACCCTGTTCCGGCCCTGCTGTTTAACCTGATAAAGCGCCTGGTCAGCCTGGCGAAGGATGGTCTCAATATCATCCCCGGGCTCGCAGTAGTAACCGCCCACGCTCACCGTGACGGGAGTGCCGGTACGGATACTGTCCCTCTCGATGGTTTCGTGAATTCGTGACGCGATCTGGTGCAGGGTGCTTCGGTCGCAGGGCGAAAGCACAACTACAAATTCATCCCCGCCCCACCGGCCGGCATGGTCGTAGGGGCGCAGACCGGCCTTGAGCCAGAGTGCAACGCGGCAGAGAATCTCGTCCCCGACCTGGTGGCCCAGCTCGTCGTTGATGGTTTTGAAATGATCGATATCGAGCCAGATCAGCCCGAAGCCAGTGCCCTGCCGCTGCGCCCGCTGAATTTCCTCGTCGAGGCCCTCGTCCAGCCCGCGGCGGTTCTTCAAACCGGTAAGTGCATCAATCCGCGCCAGCCGGTAAAGCTCGTCGGTGCGCTGTTCCACCTTTCGTTCCAGCTCACGGGTCGAGTGACCGACTGTCTCGGTCATCTTTTCGAAATGACTGGCGAGCCGGCCTATTTCATTATCCGGCTTGTCCAGGTGGGGGAGCGTGAAACTGCCGCTACGAACCTTCTCAACGGCGCTTTCCAGGCTGATGATAGGTTTGAGGATGCGCGAGCGGATAATCAGGTGGAACAGGACAAGCGTGATGATAAGGCTTGTGAGGAACACCGCGACCAGTGGCCAGAGATAGCTGGTGGGGAGGAGCGTCTCCAGATCCAGCAGGGTGATTTCGAACCAGCCAATGGCAGGCAGAAAAGCGACGCCGGCCAGGTGTTTCCGGCCATCCACGGTGACAAAGCTGCTTTCCACGGCTCCGGTGGCACCGCCCCGGTTCTTCAGGATCTGGAGCATCCCCAGCACTTTCTGCTTGTCCTCGCCGCGGTCAAACAGCAGGTCCACGGTGCTTTTCTGGCCCTCGGGTTTGATGATACTGGCGAAATCAATGTAGTTCCGGTCGCGGTATAACTGGATGGCCCCGTTGTAGTCCACGAACAGGGTGGTGATGCCTTCCTGGTCAATGTCGACTATGTCCTGCAGGAACGCATCGAGATCCAGTCCGGTGCCGACCATCCCGACGATACGATCGTTTTCGTCACGCATGAGAACGTCGATCCACAGCTTGGTAACGCCAAGCTCGGCATCGGGGTTCACATTGAGGTGGAAGTCGCGGCCTTCCTCGATTAACTGGAAGAACCAGGCATCCTCGGGTTTGTCCGGGTCGAGCTTGTAGCGGAACTGATTGTCTTCAAATTCGTTGTCGGCGTTGTTGTAGTAATAGTGGCGGGAATCCCGAAGCGCCACGAAATAACTGTTGTCGCGGAAATTACTGCGGAAGCTTTCCATTTCCCGGATCGCTTCGCGATTCAGGTTCTCGTCTTCCGCCGCCGCCCATCTCACCAGCGTTGAGGAATCCGCCATCTGGCGGGCGAGGCCTATTTCCCGCTCCAGAGACTGTAGCAGGCGAGCGCTGTCATAGCGGACCTGTATTTCCGCTACCTGCTGCCCCCAGCGTTCGATAATATTCTCGGAGAGTTGCCGATATGCCAGCCACGACGCCAGCGAAGCGGTGATCATCAGCACCGCTGCCAGGCCCAGGAGTCGGGTTTTGAGGCTCAAGCGCATTCCTCGTAGGTGGTGAGTCTATCTGACCGATATCATAGAGCAGGGGCGGCAAAGAGTGTAGGAAAAACAGACAGGGCTGCGATTGCAGCCCTGTGTCATGTTGGTGCTCTGGTGTCCCCGGAGTCGTTCGGGTTAGTTGTGCTCTGCAAATACCCTGGTCTGGCCGCTCTCGTTAAACATCAGCACCTGATAGGGGTCCTTGCGGTCGCCCATTTCCATGCCCGGTGAGCCGACCGGCATGCCCGGTACCGCAAGCCCTTTGGCTTTCGGGGCCTCGGCTATCAGGCGGTGAATGTCGTTGGCCGGGACGTGGCCTTCAATCACGTAGTCACCGATGAACGCCGTATGGCAACTGGCCAGGGAGGACGGCAACCCGGCGTCCTGTTTGAGTGGATTGAGGTTGTTGGTTTCAGTCACTTCCACCTTGAAACCATTGTCCTTGAGGTGATCCACCCAGTCGGTGCAGCAACCGCAGGTCGGGGACTTGTAGACATGAATGTCCTTGAGTCCCTCATCGGCCTGTAACTGGCCGTTAAATCCGAAAGTCGCAACAAGGCCCAGGGCAAGCAAGTGTTTTTTCATGATGTTACCTCAGTGATGATGGCTATGATCGTTGTCCGGTTTGCTGCCTTCGGAGGGTGACAGCCAGAACCACCAGACAATGGCGGCCATCAGGATCAGTCCTCCGGCATTGACCAGAAGTGTGCTCATTCGTTCCCCTCCTTGCCGGCGTTATTGCTGGTTCTGAACAACCGCAGCCGGTTGGCGTTGGTGACCACCGTAACCGAGGACAGCGACATCGCGGCGCCGGCCAGTATCGGGCTCATCAACATTCCCCATAGAGGGTATAACAGCCCGGCTGCCACCGGTATACCCATGGAGTTGTATATAAAAGCACCAAACAGGTTCTGGTGGATATTACGAACCGTGGCCCGGGATATCTCAATGGCATCGGCCACACCGTGAAGCGAGCCGCGCATCAGCGTAATGCCTGCGCTCTCGATGGCTACATCGGTTCCGGTGCCGATGGCAAAGCCGACGTCCGCTGCAGCCAGGGCCGGGGCGTCGTTAATGCCGTCACCCACCATGGCCACGGTGTAACCCTTGCCGCGCATTTCGCTGACGATGGTGGCCTTGTCTTCCGGCAACACCTCGGCGCGATAATCATCGATCCCGGTTTTCTGGGCGATGGCTTTGGCGGTGGCGTCCACGTCGCCGGTGACCATCATGACCCGGATGCCGGCATCGTGGAGGCGGCGGATAGCGTCCTCGGAATCCTGCTTGACGGCATCGGCAACGCCGATCACGCCAACCGCCTCGTTACCCAGGGCCAGGAATAGCGGGGTGCCGGCTTCAGAGGTAATGGCATCCGCTTCCTGCTGAAGTTCAGCCAGATCCACACCCTCGCTTTCCAGCCAGCGGCGATTGCCCAGGCGCACTGGTTGACCGTCAAGCTCACCCTTCACCCCCTTGCCGTTGAGGGCTTCAAACCCGGTGACCTTATCCGGGCTGGCGTCTTCATCTTTGGCCTTCGCCATAATCGCTTCTGCCAGGGGGTGCTCCGAGTGCTGTTCCAGGCCCGCCGCCAGAGCCAGCAATCTGCCGGTATTGTCGTCAGGTGCATGGAAACGGGTCACGGCCGGGTGACCCTCGGTAATGGTGCCGGTCTTGTCCAGTATCACCAGGTCCAGCTTGCCTGCGGTCTGCAGGGCATCGCCCTGGCGGATCAGCGCGCCGTATTCTGCTGCCTTGCCAACCCCCACCATCACCGACATCGGTGTAGCCAGGCCCAGGGCACAGGGGCACGCGATGATCAGTACGGTAGTGGCGGCTACCATCATGTGGACCGCCGCCGGCTCCGGCCCGACGTTGTACCAGACCAGCGCAGAGACCACGGCGATCAGCATCACGGTGGGTACGAACACCGAGGAAATTTTGTCCGCCAGGCGTCCGATTGCCGGCTTTGAGCCCTGGGCCTTCTTGACCAGGCGGATAATCTGGGCGAGGGCGGTCTCGCTGCCGACGCGGGTGGCTTTGTAGATGATCGAGCCATGGGTGTTCAGGGTGCCGGCAGAAACTTCGTCACCCGCCCCCTTACTGACAGGCATGGGTTCACCGGTGAGCATGCTCTCGTCAATGCGGGTATTGCCCTCGGTGATTTCCCCGTCCACCGGCAGACTCTCACCGGGGCGCACACGGATATGGTCGCCGGCTTCAACCTGCTCTACCGGCAGGTCCTGCTCCTCGCCGTTACGGATGACACGCGCGGTTTTTGCCCGCAGATCCAGCAACCGACGCACGGCTTCAGAGGTTTTGCCTTTGGCACGAAGTTCCAGCGCCTGGCCCAGATTGATCAGGCCGATAATCATCGCCGAGGCTTCAAAATAGACATGCCGCGCCATTTCCGGCAGTGCATCGGGAATACTGGTGACCACAATGGAATAGACCCAGGCGGTGCCGGTGCCCAGGGCTATCAGGGTATCCATGTTGGCATTGTGATGACGGAATGCCTTCCAGGCACCGGTGAAGAAGTGGCCGCCAGTGGCAACCATAACACCCAGGGTGAGAATGCCCAGAGTAAACCAGATCATCTGGTTGTCCGAAGTGACCATCATGGTGTTGAAGCCCATGCCCCAGATCATCAGGCCCAGGCCCAGGCCCAGGCTGATCGCCATTTTCACCAGCAGCGTCTTGTAATGTTTGCGATCCTCCTCCTGCTTGCGGTCATCCGCTGCATCCGGGTCCTCGATCACGCTGGCGCCGTAGCCCGAACTTTCCACCGCCCTGATCAGCGCCCGTGGATCCGCCTGGCCAGTGGCAGTGGCCGTATTGTCCGCCAGGTTCATGTGGGCACCGGTAATGCCATCCACCGACTTTAGCGCCTTTTCAATTGTGTTCACACAGGAGGCACAGGTGGCACCGGTCACCGCCAGATGAATCTGTTCACCGTCACCAGCGGACTCCGCTTTATCTTCCTTGTGCTCATGGGTGTGCCCGGCTTCAGCCTGCTCCTGAACCTTGTCAGAATGACAATGGTCGCCTCCGGAACCAGCCTCAGTTGCGGACGACGCCCCCAGTGGCGAGGCGGGGTAACCGGCCTCGGTCACGATACGGGCCGCTTCACCGGTATCAATACCATCTGGCAGGGCGACCGTTTGCTCCTCCAGATTTACCTCAACCTGGTCGGCGCTGCCGGTCAACGGCTCCAGGGCGCCAAGGATCTTGCGAACGCAGCCCTGGCAGGATGCGCCGTAAATCGACAGCGCCGGGTGTAATGCGGTTTTCTCATTCATGGAGTATCACTCCTTCCTACCTGTTTCCGGGGCAGACTCGTCCCAGTGTTCAATCAGTTGGCAAATCGTATGCCCGTCCGGCGTGCCATCCGGCATATCCTGCCAGGCGGACAAAGCAGCGGTCATGCGGCTACGCAGTTGCTGCAGCTCGGCAATTTCCCGCTCTACCTCCGCGAGCCGCTGCTGAAAAACGTCCCGAACCATGGGGCATGGCGAGTGATGATCGTCAGCCTTCTCCAGAATCTCCCGGATTTCCGGCAGTGAGAATCCGAGTTGCCGTGCTTTGCGGGCAAAACGCAACCGCCGCAAATCTTCAGCATCGTATTGCTGGTAATTGTTGTCCGGATTCCGGGTAGGCTTCAGCAACCCTTCCCGGGTATAAAACCGGACAGTATCCGGATTAACCCCTGCGCCTATAGCAATCTCTTTAACTTTCATAAGCAGCATCGCCAACAATAAGTTTGCTCGAGTGGCTGGATGGAACTCTCTTCCGAAACTGTGCGGAGCCATGGATGACGGAGCCCAAGCGTCACATGGATGTGCCGAAGGAGCGAGTTTCGGAAGCAGGTTCCACCCGACCACGAATGGCGTCCAGGCTGAACGCCACGTAGTATCAAGTTAAGGATAGCCTAAAACCTGTGAGCTACTCACAAGTCAAAGGTTTTTTCAGGATGAGGAGTTTTTCGCGCGGAGAAAGGTACCGCAGGCCTTGCACTGGTCCGGGGCCATCAGTTTGGCTTGCCAGCCGATTTTCTCGCCACAGGCAGGGCATTCCAGACGCAACTGCAGAATGATGATCGGGGTGATCAACGCAGCAATGAGAACCCCCAGCGGGCCCCAGCTGTCACCGCTGGACAGGCCAAGCTGGCTGCTGAAGACCAGGATCACAATCAGCGAGAAGAAGGCAAAGATAAAATAACTCTTGTTCCAGGATTCCCACTGCCGCAAGCGATCATTCTGTTCTTTGGTCAGATAGTTTGAACTCATACGTCGGTACCTTGAAAGCTGATACCGGAATAGTGGTGATTCGCAGCGCTCATTTCAATCACGTGCCAACCGGTGTGTCCACATTCAGCAGGCCCGAACCCAGGGCCCTTTCCAGTTCCGCAGCCGGAATCGGGCGGCTGATGAAGTAGCCCTGGATCAGATCGCAGCGGTGATTCTTCAGGAAATTCAGCTGGTCCCGGGTTTCCACGCCTTCGGCCACCACCTGGATGCCCAGGTTATGGGCCAGATTGATGACTGCCCGGGTTATCACCGCATCGTCGTGCCGCTCGGTGACATCGGTAATGAAGGAGCGGTCTATTTTCAGCAGGTCCACCGGGAAGTCCCGCAGGTAACCCAGGGAGGAATAGCCAACGCCAAAGTCATCAATGGCCAGGTGCACACCCAGTTTGTGAAGCTTTGAGAGCTGGTTGAGATTGTGCTCGATGTTCTGGATAAAGATCTCTTCAGTCAGCTCCACTTCCAGTCGGTCCGCCGGAACGCCATGGTATTCCAGAGTCTCCCGGATATGCTCGACAATGCCCTCGTCATCCAGTTCGCGGCCCGACAGGTTGACCGCAATACGCAGATTGGCATGGGAGCTGTTCTGCCATTTTGCCAGCTGCTGGCACGCGGCCCTGACCACCCAGCGGCCGATGTCCGTAATACGTCCGCTTTCCTCTGCCAGGGGAATGAAATCCACCGGTGGCAGCAGCCCGCGGCGTGGATGCTGCCAGCGGATCAGGGCTTCCACACTGTTGATGGAGGCGTCATTGAGATCCAGTTGGGGCTGGAAGTGCAGCACGAATTCATCGTTGGCCAGGGCGCGGTCCAGGTCCTTGTCCAGCTCCAGGCGCATGACTTCCCTGTCCTGCATGCCCTCGGTGTAGAACTGGTAGGTGTTGCGGCCCTGCTCCTTGGCCCGGTACAGAGCCACATCGGCATTGCGCAACAGGGTGTCGGCGTCGAGGCCGCTCTGGGGATAGACCGCCACGCCCATGGTTGCGGTTATGTTGTGTTTTTCACCCTGAACATCGTAGGACTCTTCAAAACACTGCTTGATATGGCCCAGCAGATTGATGACGTCGTCAATGTCTTCCACATGCTGCTGGCAGATCATGAACTCGTCGCCACCGGAGTAGGCGACCATGATCCGCTCGTCACTCAAGGCATTGAGGCGTTCGGAGACCTTGATCAGCAGCTCGTCCCCGAACTGATGGCCGAGGGAGTCGTTAAGCATCTGGAAGCGGTCAAGGTC
>NZ_JAWLDU010000030.1:9136-38957 GCF_041686475.1 Marinobacter sp. | reverse complement strand
CCGACAAACTTGATCGGGGTGCGTTCTTCCACGGAAAACTGGCGTTTCCAGTTCATGGCGTGTTCGCTGTTGGCCTTGTGTTTTTTGGTTTTGTAGAGCTTGAAAGCGTTCTGGATCTGGCTGGCGTTCTCTTTTCGCAGAATGCTGCAGTTATTGATCATGCCGCACAGACTGCGGGCGGTGTAGGCACCGCGGCTGAAGCCGAACAGGAAGATCTCATCGCCGGGTTCGTAGTTGTGAACCAGAAACCGGTAGCCGTCCATCACGTTCTTTTCGAGCCCGCGGCCGGTTGCCCCGGCGAGTATCTCGTCATGGTAGGAGCCGATGCCCCAATCGTAGAAAACCACCTGTTCGACGCCGTTGCCATCCGAGGGACGGATGGCGCGGGCAAACTGCAGTACATTGGTAGGGAAGTCTTCGCCGATGTTTACTTCCGGCCGGTTCCAGGTGCCGTCAAAGCAGACAGCGATGCGTTTCATGGCGTTGACCTCCTGTCATTGATGTTCCTGGTTGCTGTCTCCAGTTCTACTTCGCCAGTTTTTCGAAATTGCGGCCTGATGCCATCAAAACTAGTGCAGAGTCGTCTTGGAGAATACGTTGATCACCACCACCCCGGAGATGATCAAGCCCATGCCAATTATGCTCGCGGCATCGAGTGTCTGTCCATAAACCAGCCAGCCGATAAACGCGACCAGCACGATACCCAGCCCCGCCCATATGGCATAGGCAAGGCCAACGGGAATCTCTTTCAGAGTCAGCGACAGGAAGTAGAATGCAATGGCATAGCCTGCGATCACCAGCAGGCTTGGCCAGAGGCGGGTAAAGCCCTCACTGGCTTTCAGGCCAGAGGTTGCGACCACTTCGGCGACGATGGCAACGCCGAGAAAAATCCAGCTTTTCATGACGGATCAATTCTGCATACGGATGTTGTCTTTCCAGCGAAATCCCACACCACCAGCTTGCCAGACGCCATCCTTGTTGAATGGATGGGGCCCGTTCATATTAATGTACTGGGGCAAGCCAAAGTGGGGCGCCAGGTCCCGTTTCGACTTGATGGTGACCCGATCCATAATTCTCAGACCTTGCTGCTCGGACGGCAAATGAGCTTCGGGCGATGCCCGGTGAGCGACTGCCCAGTTATCTATGTAGAGCAAATCGCCAGTGTCATATTGATAACGTATCCCGTATCCCTCATCGAAAGACGCATTCAGGAGATCGTTATAGTCGTTGAAAAGCCCTTTCATTTCGTCGGGCTTCAGTAACCGGAATTTGTCAGCGGTTGCCGGTGCTTTCTGCAGTTCCTCGATGGACATGCCATCCTCGGGCAGCCTCTCAAGAATCGCACCGGTCATTCCCAGATGCAGCCATACACTCTTCCGTCCGGAAATGGGGTGAGTGTGAACGAGTGGATGAGTGACGCTTGAGGCAGAATTTACAGAAACAAGGCGTTGCCAGAACTCCTGCTTATCCTCGGGAAGAGCATCAAAAGCGGCTCCCTGGTGGGCGAAGTGTGTGCCCCCTCCCTGCTCAGGCGCCCGAGCCATGTAATATGCGGAATGGGAAAACGTTGCCGCTTCAAAGCTGCCATCGTTATGCCATTGCGGGCCGACGCCAAGAATTCCGTGGCGGCTGTCGTTGGAGCAGCGGAAAATGTGCCTGTTCCTTCCCGGCGTTGCAGGATGGACACCATGGGTAGAATGAATTTCGTGGGCGCCCCACCATTTGCTGACATTGATCAGTTCGTCGGCCGAGAGATCAGTCTGATGCTTGAAGACAATGAATCCCCGATTGGCCATTTCCACTTCCAGGGCCTCGATAACGGGCTCGGGAAGCCTGGAGCGAACATCCGCTCCATAAATTTCAACGCCGAGAGGTTCCAGTTGTTTGACCTTCAACCCTTCGTTCTCAATCAGCGAGACACGGTCAGGGTCCAGTGGGGGAATGGCCTGTAGCCTATTGCTGAAGTTTTCCGAGGTTTGTCCCATAGTCCTGATTACCTTGCTGGCTAATATAGGAACAGCTTAACTCAGTGTATTTAAGTGACAAGCCCCCTGAGCCGGAGTCGCAGGCTTTCACAACCTATCAACAGGACCGCCAGTCTGCGGACGCCTGGACCCAACTGGCCCAGTTGATCAGCCCTGCCGCCGGCAATTACGCTGATATGGGTGTAAATACGGCCTCCAGGTACTACGATCAGATTAAAGCGACCACCGATCTCGCGCTCGCGGTTCGCGGGTGCCAGCCAGTGCAATGAGGCAACCGGGGTGAACATCATCCCCATGTCAGAAATGGAGTCTGATCATGCAGCCAAAAGAAATCGTGGCGCAGTACATCGCGGATATCCACGCCCAGCGTTTTGACGAGGCAAAGGCCTTACTGGCTGCTGAAGGGTTTGAGTATGTGGGGCCGAACATGCGCTTCCTTCGCCCGGATGACATGATGTCCTACCAGTTCGGTATGGCTGCCATCCAGAAAGACTTGATCGTCCGTCAGCTCAGTGCTGACGGAGAGCACGTGTTCGCAATCCTGGATTACCGGACCAACTTTGAAATGATCGGGGATGTCCGGCTTGCTGTCTGGTTTCGTGTCCGGAACGGTAAAATCCAGACGGTTGAAGCCTTCTACAATGCGGCAGTAGTGGAGAACATGCTGGGAGGCAACCTTCCTTCCGCCCCCTGAAACAACCGGGTGTTACCCAGCTGCATGGCAGCAATACCTGTGGGTGATCTTCAGTCCGTATGCAGTTCCCGAACTGCCTGTGCAAACAGGCCCGCAACCGGAAGGGTGGTGACCTGGCCCTGCTCCTGCGGTTGTTGCTGCGGTGTCACGCTGTCTGTAATGAACAGCTGATCCATAGCCCCCGCGCGGTAAAGCTGCTCCGAACCCGGCCCGAACAGGGCATGGGTAATCACCCCGAACACCCGGGTGGCGCCCTTGTTCTTGCAGGCCTCGGCAGCGCGCAGCAGAGTGGTGCCGCTTGCCACCATGTCGTCGACGATGATGGCGACCTTATCTGCCATATCCCCAACCACGGCATCGCCGGTTATTCCACTCTCCCTTCGCCGTTTTTCCAGGAAGGCGGTGGGTGGCTGCTCCCCTGCGATATCGGCCCAGGCGTCCCGGAACCGATCCACGCGTTTGGTGCCACCGGCGTCGGGTGAAACAATAACGACTGGCTCACTTCCAATGCGGTCTAAAAGTGCGTTGACGAAAAGGCTATGGGATTCCAGGTGCACCGTGCGGCAGCGGAAGGCGTTATCGAACGCGCCCTGATTGTGAACTTCCAGGCCCACCACGCAGTCCACTCTCATGGCTTCAAGCAGCTGTGCCACGTAGCGCGTGGTCACCGGGTCCTGGCTTTTGGAGCGACGATCCTTACGGGCGTAGGCCAGATACGGCACCAGCGCGGTGACGCGTTTCGCACCGGCATCTTTCGCGGTCGCAATAAAGAACAGCAGCCGCAGCAGCTTGTCGTTGACGCTGGCAGTTTCCTCGCCAAACAGGGTATGGCAAACGTAAACATCCCGGCCCCTCAAACTCTGCAATGGCCGGGACTTGTGCTCGCCATCTTCAAAGTTGCGATCCTCCTGGGCTGCCAGGCTGACGCCAAGCTGAGCGGCAACGGCATGACCAAACGCCTGGCTGCCTTCCAGGGCAAACAGAACCGGCTCGCTGTTCATATCATCTCCTTGGGAGTATTGGCTCGTTACCCGCCTTCGCGGAAGCGTCGCCAAAAGCTGAACGCTAGGCCCCGCCGCGGGCTTCCGCGTCCATCACTTCGGGAAGGCGGTAGAAGGGAATTCGGACATTGAGATGGTGAATATGGTGGTAGCCAATATTCCCGGTAAACCACTGCATCACCTTGTTCATCCGCATGTCACTGGAGGATTCCATGGCTCCCCGGTAATAGCTCCAGGCCTCGGGAGAGGCAATCTGCATGCGCCGATACCACCGCGATCAACGCAAAGTCGCTTATCAGTGCTGCCACGGCGTTGCCTCCCGCCACATGCGGGCGGTGATGAGCGGAAACGCGCCTACTTCTTCAACCCCATCTCCTCAATAGAAATCTCCCGCATCTTGAATTTCTGGATCTTCCCGGTGACTGTCATCGGGAACTCATCCACGAACTTGTAGTTCCTGGGGATCTTGAAGTGGGCGATCTTGCCCTTGCAGAATTCCCGCAGTTCGTCGCCGGTGACCGGTTCCGCGTCCGGAGCCAGTTTTACCCAGGCGACGAGTTCTTCGCCGTATTTGTCGTCAGGAATGCCGGTCACCTGAACCTCCTCGATGGCGGGGTGGGTGTAGAGGAATTCCTCGATTTCTTTCGGATAGATGTTTTCACCGCCGCGGATGACCATGTCTTTGATGCGGCCGACGATCTGGATGTAGCCTTCTTCGTCCATGTTGGCCAGGTCGCCGGTGTGCATCCAGCCGGCTTCGTCGATGGCTTCACTGGTTTTTTCTTCATTGTTCCAGTATCTCAGCATCACACTGTAGCCACGTGTGCAGAGCTCGCCAGTTTCGCCCCGGGGCAGGATGTTGCCGTTGGCTGGGTCGACGATCTTGGTTTCCAGGTGCGGCTGTGTGCGGCCCACGGTGGTTACCTGCTTCTCGAACGGGTCGAGGGAGCTGGTCTGGGTGGAGACCGGGCTGGTTTCGGTCATGCCGTAGGCAATCTGAACTTCCTTCATGTTCATCTTGCCGTTGACCTTTTTCATCACTTCCGCCGGGCAGATGGAGCCGGCCATGATGCCGGTGCGCAGCGTGGAGAGGTCGTAGCTTTCAAACTCCGGGTCGGCCAGTTCGGCGATGAACATGGTTGGCACGCCGTAGAGGGCGGTGGCCTTTTCCTGGTGCACGGCCTGCAGTACGGATTTGGGCTCGAAGCCTTCGCCCGGGTAGATCATGGTAGCGCCGTGGGTGATGCAGCCCAGGTTGCCCATCACCATGCCGAAGCAGTGGTACAGGGGCACAGGGATCACCAGGCGGTCTTTCTCGGTCAGGCGCTGGCTTTCGCCCACAAAGTATCCGTTGTTGAGGATGTTGTGGTGGGTGAGGGTGGCGCCTTTGGGGTTGCCGGTGGTGCCGGAGGTGAACTGGATGTTGATCGGGTCATCAAACTGCAGCAGGCTCTGGCGCTCGTCCAGTTGCTGCTGGGTGACGTCGCTGGCCTTGCCGACGAAGTCGTTCCAGGTCCACATGCCTTCGTGGCTGCGCTTGTCCAGGTTGATCACGCCTTCGAGCTTTTCCATTCGCCGGGACTTGAGTTTACCGGGCTGGCTGGCATGCAGCTCCGGGGCCAGTTCGTAGATCATCTTGCGGTAGTCGGAGGTCTTGAAGCTATCCGCCGTTACCAGGAAGCGCACGCCGGAGAGGTTTAGCGCGTATTCCAGTTCGTGCACGCCGTAGGCCGGGTTGATGTTTACCAGGATGGCGCCCACCTTGGCGGTGGCGAACTGGGTGACGGTCCACTCGTAGCGGTTGGGGGCCCAGATGCCGACCCGGTCGCCGCGTTCAACGCCGATGGCCATGAAGGCGCGGGCTGCTTCGTTGACCTTGTCCACGAATTCCTTGTAGGTCCAGCGGATGTCCTGGTGCAGGGCGACCAGGGCTTCGGTGTCGGGGTAATTCCCGGCGGTGCGGTCGAGCATTTCGCCGATGGTCATGCCCAGCAGGGGCACTTCGGAGGTACCGCTTGTGTAGCTTGGTAGGGTCTGGTTCATTGTCTGCCTCCATTGTTTTTGTAGTCGAGAGCGAACAGACGGCAGGCGTCTGCTAGCGACTCTGGCTGTGATACTCAGGGTTCGGTTGCATGTCGCTGGCGATGGCCACCCGATTGGACATGTTGTAGAAACCGATCAGGTTGCTCAGGTCCCAGATGCCACGGTCACTGAGCCCGGCATCCCGCAGGGCCTGGATGTGTTCTTCGGTGACGGTGGCCGGGGAGCGAGTCAGGTGCGATGCAAAGTCCAGCATCGCCCGCTGGCGCCTGTCGAGATTGGCGGTGCGGTAGTTCATTACCATGTGTTCGCCCAGTTGCGGGTCGCCGCTCAGTACACGCACGGCGGCGCCGTGGGCGACCAGGCAGTAGAAGCATTTGTTCTCGGAGGACACCACCACGGCGACCATTTCCCGCTCGAGTTTGCTGAGTTCACCTTCGCCCATCATGAGTTCGTTGTACAGGCGGGTAAAGCCCTCGAGCTGTTTGAGGTTCTGGCTGTAGGCGGTCAGCACATTGGGGACCATGCCGAGTTTTTCCTGGCAGATCTGGAAGTACTTCTGGGTGTCTTCTGGCATGTCCTTGATCTCCGGGATTGGGAGATTCAAAGCGACTATGTTTTTGTTCTGGCTCATTTGCAGTTTCCTCCGAGGGCCTGGCCTACTTTTGAGCCGTTTTTGCGTTTCAACTGCTCGCTTATCCATTCGCCGGTAGTCACTAGTTTGTCCAGATCGACGCCGGTTTCTATTCCCAATCCGTTCAAAAGGTATAGCACGTCTTCGGTGGCTACGTTACCTGATGCACCCTTTGCGTAGGGGCAGCCGCCGAGGCCTGCGACCGACGCATCAATAACCGAAATGCCTTCTTCCAGTACCGCATAGAGATTGGCCAAAGCCTGGCCGTAAGTGTCGTGGAAGTGTGCGGCCAGTTTTTCGATTGGAACCTCTGCGGCGACGGCTTCGAGCATGCGTTTGGCTTTCAGCGGTGTACCCACACCGATGGTGTCGCCCAGGGAGATTTCGTAGCAGCCGAGTTCGGCCAGGGCCTTGGCGACTTTGGCGACCTGTTCGGGGGCGATGTCGCCCTCGTAGGGGCAGCCGAGAACCGTTGAGACATAGCCGCGTACGGGTATGTGGTGCTGCTTGGCCGCTTCCATGACGGGCAGGAAGCGTTCCAGGCTTTCGGCGATGGAGCAGTTGATGTTTTTCTGGCTGAAGGACTCGGACGCGGCGCCGAAGACGGCGACTTCGTCTACCCCGGCCGCCAGGGCATTTTCGAAGCCCTTGAGGTTGGGGGTGAGTACGGAGTGGCGCACGCCGGGTTTGCGTTTGATGCCGGCCATGACCTCGGCCGCGTCGCCCATTTGGGGTACCCATTTCGGAGACACAAAGCTGGCGGACTCGATGTGGTTGAGGCCACAGTCGGCCAGCCGGTCGATCAGGCCGGTTTTGATGTGGGTGGCGATTACGTCCCCGGGTTCGTTCTGGAGTCCGTCCCGGGGGCTCATTTCAACCAGTCTTACCTTGTCGGGGAAGGGCATCAGCCTGCCTCCTCTTCCGCGTCTGCAGTGACTTCAATGGCAATCAGCTCGGCACCTTCGGAGACCTGGTCGCCTTCGGCGAAGAAAATGTCGGTGACCACGCCGTCGGCCGGGGCCTTGATGGCGTGTTCCATTTTCATGGCTTCCATGATCACCAGGCTCTGGCCGGCGGTGACCCTGTCGCCCACTTTGGTCTGCACCGCCACGATGGCGCCGTTCATGGGCGCGGCCAGGCTGCCTTCGCCGGCCATTTCCTCGAAGCCGTAGGTTTCCCGGTAAACGGTGCAGTTGAAGGTGTCGCCTTCGTAGAAGAGCACCAACTGGTTGTTGTGCAGGTTGCCGTGGATGCTGATGCGGTGGCCGTTAATCACCGCCTGCAGGAAGTCGTCGTCCAGGCGGGCGGTGAGGTTGTACACGCTGCCACCAACGAATACCTGGTAGCGGTCGTCCCGTTCCAGCACCTTGAGTTCGTGAATCTCGTCACCTACCTGCAGTTGCAGTGGCTGGGCGTATTCCGAGTTCATGCGCCAGCTGTTCTGGCGGCCGAACGGCGACCAGGGGTCGGTGCTGATCACTTCCCGGGACTTGCGCTGCTCCAGCACGAAGCCGGCGGCCAGTACCAGGGCTTTGTGGGTGTCGAGTTTTGATTTCGGGAACAGCAGGTCCCGGTGGTCGTCGATGAAGCCGGTGGTCAGCTCCGCTTCCCGAAACGGCTGGGCATCGGCCAGGGCGTGGAGGAAGCGGATGTTGGTTTTAACGCCGGCGATGCGGTAGTGCTCCAGGGCCTGAACCATGCGGTTGATGGCCTGATCCCGGGTTTCGTCCCACACGATGAGTTTGGCGATCATCGGGTCGTAGTGGATGCTGATGTCGTCACCTTCGGTGACGCCGGTGTCCACCCGCACGTGAGCGCTTTCATCCGGCGTGCTCAGGTAGCGCAGGTTGCCGGTTGCGGGCAGGAAGTCCTGGTCCGGGTCTTCGGCGTAGATGCGTGCTTCCAGGGCGTGGCCCCGGGTTTTTACCTGGGACTGCTCTAGCGGCAGCGGGTCGCCCCAGGCCACTTTCAACTGCCATTCCACCAGGTCCTGGCCGGTGACCATTTCGGTAACCGGGTGCTCTACCTGCAGGCGGGTGTTCATCTCCATGAAGAAGAAGGAGCCGTCCACGTCGTAGAGGAATTCCACGGTGCCGGCGCCCACGTAATTGATGGCCTGGGCGGCTTTGACCGCCGCTTCGCCCATGGCCTTGCGGGTATCTTCGCTCAGGCCGGGGGCCGGGGCTTCTTCCAGTACTTTCTGGTGGCGGCGCTGCACGGAGCAGTCCCGCTCGGCCAGATACACGCCTTTGCCGCTTTTGTCGCAGAACACCTGGATTTCGACGTGGCGTGGCTGGGTCAGGTAGCGTTCGATAAGCATGTCCGGGTTGCCGAAGGCGTTCTTCGACTCCCGTTTGGCGGCGGCCAGGGCGTCGTCGAAGTCTTCCATACGCTCGACTACACGCATGCCCTTGCCACCACCGCCGGCGACGGCTTTGAGAAGTAGCGGGAAGCCGCATTTTTCGGCTTCCTTGCGCAGGGTGTCCGGGGACTGGTCGTCACCGTGGTAACCCGGCACCAGGGGTACGCCGGCTTTCTCCATGATGGCCTTGGCCGCGGACTTGGAACCCATGGCTGCGATCGCGGAGGAGGGCGGGCCGATGAACACGATGTTGTTGGCTTCGCAGGCTTCGGCGAACTGGGTGTTCTCGGAAAGAAAACCGTAGCCGGGATGAACGGCCTGGGCGCCGCTTTCTTTTGCCACCTCGATGATTTTGTCGGCTTTCAGGTAGCTCTCAGAGCTGGGAGCCGGACCAATATTGAAAGCTTCGTCGGCCATGGCCACGTGCCGGGCGTCGGCGTCGGCATCAGAATAGACGGCGACAACACGAATGCCCATGCGGTGGGCGGTCTGTATGATCCGGCAGGCTATTTCGCCGCGGTTGGCGATCAGGATTTTGCTGAACATTATTCTTCCTCCGGAACCCAGTTGGCTTTGCGCTTGTTCAGGAAGGCGCTGAGCCCTTCCTGCCCTTCGGCACCCACCCGGATGTCCGCGATGCGTTGTGCAGTGTCGTCGATGACGTCATTGCCGATGATCTTGTGGCTGACGGCGAACACCAGGTCCTTGGCCGATTGCATGGCTTCGGGACCGTTGAGTGCAAGCTGCAGCAGCAGTGCGTCACAGCGGCGTTCCATTTTGTCCACGTCTTCACACAATTCGTGTACCAGGCCGAAGTGTTCGGCTTGCCGGGCCGTGAAGACTTCGGCGGTAATAAAGTAGCGTCGGGCCTGGCGTTCACCGATGGCGCGCACCACGTAGGGGCTGATCACGGCCGGGATGAGGCCAAGCTTTACTTCACTGAGGCAGAAGCTGGCTTTTTCGGTGGCAAGCACGATGTCACAGCAGGCTGCCAGGCCAACGGCACCGCCGAAGGCCGCACCCTGAACCAGGCCTATCACCGGCTTGCCGAGGTGGTTCAGGGTGTCCATCAGCCGCGCCAGTTCCCGCGAGTCGTCGAGGTTTTCCTGGCGGGTGTTATCTGCCATCCGGCGCATCCAGCCAAGGTCCGCTCCGGCGGAGAAGTGCTTGCCTTCGGAGCGCAGGATCACGATGTTGGTATTGTCATCGGCGTTCACTTGTTCCAGCGCGTTGATCAGTTGCTGGATGATGACGTCGTCGAACGCGTTGCGTTTGTCCGGGCGGTTGAGCACCACTTCGGTGACACCTTCGGCACGTTGTCTGAGCAGAACCGCTGATTCCTGATCGGTCATGGCGTTGTCCTCCGTTACATGCGGAACACGCCGAAGCGTGTTGGCTTGGCCGGGCGGTTAAGGGTGGCGGACAGGCTCAGAGCGACCACTTCACGGGTCTGGGCCGGGTCAATCACGCCGTCGTCCCACAGACGGGCGCTGGCGTAGTATGGGTGCCCCTGGTGTTCATAGGAGTCGACGATAGGCTTCTTGAATTCCGCTTCTTCTTCGGTGCTCCATTCCTGGCCCTTGCGCTCCATGCCTTCTCGGCGAACGGTGGCCAGCACACCGGCAGCCTGCTCGCCGCCCATCACGGAGATGCGGGCGTTGGGCCACATCCACAGGAAGTCGGGGCTGTAGGCGCGGCCACACATGCCATAGTTGCCCGCGCCAAAAGAGCCACCGATCAGTACGGTGATCTTTGGTACTTCAGCACAGGCTACCGCCATCACCATTTTTGCGCCGTGCTTGGCGATACCGTCGGCTTCGTGCTTCTGGCCCACCATAAAGCCGGTGATGTTCTGCAGGAACAGCAGCGGGATGTTGCGCTGGCAGCACAGTTCAATAAAGTGCGCGCCCTTCTGGGCGGACTCGCTGAACAGGATGCCGTTGTTGGCGATGATGCCCACCGGGTAGCCGTGGATATGGGCGAAGCCGGTGACCAGGGTCTGGCCGTAATAGCGTTTGAATTCGTCGAATTCGGAGCCGTCGACGATGCGGGCGATAACGTCGCGCACGTCGAACTGTTTGCGTAAATCGGTACCCACGATGCCGTAGATTTCTTCGGCGTTGAACAGTGGTGCCTTGGGTTTGCGGATCTCCACGTCGGCCGGTTTGCGGCGGTTGAGGTTGGAAATGCAGCGCCGGGCAATCTCCAGGGCGTGGGCGTCGTTTTCGGCGTAATGGTCGGCCACACCGGAGATTTTGCAGTGTACGTCGGCCCCGCCCAGGTCTTCGGCGCTGACCACTTCACCGGTGGCGGCTTTTACCAGCGGCGGGCCGGCCAGAAAGATGGTGCCCTGGTTGCGCACGATGATGGATTCATCGGCCATGGCGGGCACGTAGGCGCCGCCGGCGGTGCAAAGACCCATGACGACGGCGATCTGGGGAATGTCGTCGGCGGACATTCTGGCCTGGTTGTAGAAGATGCGGCCGAAGTGGTCGCGGTCCGGGAAGACTTCGTCCTGCCGTGGCAGGTTGGCACCGCCGGAGTCCACCAGGTAAATACAGGGCAGGCGATTCTGCAGGGCGATTTCCTGGGCACGCAGGTGTTTCTTCACCGTCAGCGGGTAGTAGCTGCCGCCTTTCACGGTGGCATCATTGGCGATGATCATGCATTCGGTGCCGGAAACCCGGCCCACGCCGGTAACCAGGCCAGCCGCGGGGACTTCTTCGTCGTAGACGTTATAGGCGGCAAACTGGCCCACTTCCAGGAAGGGGGAGCCGTCGTCCAGCAGGCGGTTGATGCGCTCGCGGGGGAGCAGTTTGCCACGAGCGATATGGCGTTCCTGGTAGGAGGGGCCGCCGCCCTGTTGGATGGTAGCGACTTTGTCCCGCAGGTCGGCCACGGCTTTTGCCATGGTGTCCTGGTTGGCCTGGAATTCTTCGGACCTTGGGTTAACTTTGCTTTGGAGTACCGTCATAGCATTTTAGTCCGTGTGTCTGAGTCCGTGCGTCGGGTCTGGTGGCCTGGCGATCCGTGACACGCCGTGAATACGTCCATGTAGGCTCGTAAAAAACATCCCTGTTTTTTACGGTCCCGGATCGCCAGGCCACCAGACCCTCGTCTGAATTTGGTTGCTATCCGCTCTTTGCACTTCTGTTTGAGGCCAACCGCCTCCACCCGGAACAGCGGGCCTAGTTGTTCAGGTACAGTTCGCGGCCGATCAGCATACGGCGGATTTCGGACGTGCCGGCTCCGATTTCGTACAGTTTGGCGTCACGTAACAGGCGGCCTGTCGGGTATTCGTTTATGTAGCCGTTGCCGCCCAGCAACTGGATCGCGTCCAGAGCCAGTTTGGTGGCCATTTCCGCGGAATAGAGAATCGCGCCGGCGGCGTCTTTTCTGGTGGTATTGCCGCGGTCGGCGGACATGGCGACCATGTAGACGTAGGACTTGGCGGTGTTCATCCAGGTGTACATGTCGGCGACTTTGCCCTGCACCAGTTCGAATTCGCCGATGGCCTGGCCGAACTGTTTGCGTTCGCGGATATAGGGAACCACCACGTCCATGGCGGCCTGCATGATGCCCAGCGGGCCGCCGGCGAGGACCAGACGTTCGTAGTCCAGGCCGCTCATGAGAACCTTGGCGCCGTTGCCGAGACCGCCCATGACGTTTTCCTTGGGCACCTGGGCGTCTTCGAAGACCAGTTCACAGGTGTTGGAGCCGCGCATGCCGAGTTTGTCCAGCTTCTGAGCCTGGCTGAAGCCGGGAGTACCGCGTTCCACGATGAAGGCGGTGATGCCACGGGGGCCTGCAGACGGGTCGGTTTTGGCGTAGATCACGTAGACATTGGCGTCGGGGCCGTTGGTGATCCACATTTTGCTGCCGTTGAGCACGTAGTGGTCGCCGGCGTCTTTGGCGCTGAGTTTCATGGAAACCACGTCGGAACCGGCGTTGGGCTCGGACATGGCCAGGGCGCCGATGTGTTCACCGCTGATGAGCTTGGGCAGGTATTTTTCTTTCTGCTCGTCGGTGCCGTTGCGGTTGATCTGATTAACGCACAGGTTGGAGTGCGCGCCGTAAGACAGGCCAACGGAGGCCGATGCGCGGCTGATTTCTTCCATGGCAACCACATGTGCCAGGTAGCCCATGCCGGAGCCGCCGTAGGCTTCGTCGGCGGTAATACCCAGCAGGCCCATGTCACCGAACTTTTTCCACAGGTCGTTGGGGAAGAGGTTTTCATGGTCGATGTCTTCGGCGCGCGGCGCGATGTCTTTGGCGGCAAAGCCATTGATCTGCTCGCGGAGCATATCGATGGTCTCACCGAGACCGAAGTTCAATTCTGAGTATTGTGATTTCATTGTTGGCTACCTTTTACTCTCAAATTTGGAGTTGGTCGCGGGTTCCGCTCGCTCCGGTGTCCGCCACTATTTCTGTTCAATAACTTCAGGCTCTTCGTTTGTGGCCCTTTTCTGTTGAAGCTTTTTCTTCTGCAGATCAGCAAGCGCTTCGCGGCATCTTGCCTCTGCCGTGTCCATTTCCATTTCCGCCTGGGCAATGTCGTTCTTTTGCTGCTCAAGCTGCGCCCGTTTGCGGGCCAGTGTGTCCAGCATCAGCAGGAGCTGTTTCTCGTTACCGCTGAGGGTTTCGTCCCACAGGTCGAACAGCTCCTTGGTTTCCGCCAGGGAAAAGCCCATGCGCTTGCCGCGCAGGATCAGCTTCAGGCGCACCCGGTCTTTGGAGCTGAAGATGCGGGTCTGGCCGCGTCTGGTGGGGTGCAGCAGGCCCTGGTCTTCGTAAAAACGTACGCTTCGCGTGGTTACGTCGAACTCCTTCGCGAGTTCGCTGATGCTGTAAGTTTTCTTGATGTCCATGGCGGTTTCCTTTTTTAGACTTAGGTTAGATAAAGTTTACGTAAACGTAAAGTATTTTCCGGATTGAATTTGGGTGGCGGGGAGAAATATTTTTTGGCGCGTGGCCGGAGTGTCAAAATGCGCTGGTTGCCCTATAGTCATGGGGACAGGATACCAATCCAGAACAACAACATCAGGAGACCGGTATGACTTCGATTTTTGATCAGGGCCTTGAGCCCACCGATGCAAACCATGCGACCCTGACGCCACTGGATTTCCTCGAGCGTACGGCCAGTGTGTACCCCGAATACCCGGCGGTGATTCATGGCCAGACACGCCGTAACTGGCAGGAAACCTATGAGCGTTGCCGTCGCCTTGCGTCGGCACTGTCAGCGAAAGGGATTGGAAAGGGCGATACAGTCGCGGCGATGATGCCGAACATTCCCGAGATGCTGGAATGTCATTTCGGCGTTCCCATGCTGGGCGGGGTGCTGAATGCACTGAATACCCGGCTGGATGCAGAGGCCGTTGCCTTCATGCTGGAACATGGCGAAGCGAAGGTGCTGATCGCGGACCGGGAATTCGGGGATGTGATCAATAAAGCCATTGGCCTGCTGGATAATCCCCCGCAGTTGATCGATGTTAATGATCCTGAATTTGGTGGTGATGGCACCCGGGTCAGTGATCTGGATTACGAGGCCTTCCTGGCCAGTGGCGATCCGGAATTCGACTGGCAGATGCCGGCGGATGAATGGGATGCGATTTCCCTTTGCTATACCTCCGGCACCACCGGCAACCCTAAAGGGGTGGTTTATCACCATCGCGGGGCTTACGAGAATGCCATGGGCAACCAGGCGGTCTGGTCCATGGGCATGCACCCGGTGTACCTGTGGACACTGCCGATGTTCCACTGCAATGGCTGGTGTTTCCCCTGGACCATTACCGCCTTTGCAGGCACACATGTTTGCCTGCGCAAGGTGGACCCGGAGAAGATCCTGCAGCTGATCAGTGAGCACAAGGTCAGCCATATGTGTGGTGCGCCGATAGTACTGAACACCCTGTTGGGTGCGTCAGAGGCCTCCAAGTCCAGCTTCAGCCATACCGTACAGGCAATGACCGCCGGCGCGGCGCCCCCGGCCAAGGTGATTGAGGCAATTGAGGAGATGGGCTTCCAGGTGACCCACGTTTACGGTCTTACAGAGGTGTATGGCCCGGTGACCGTTTGCGCATGGAAATCGGAATGGGATGACCTGCCCGTGGAAGAACGTGCCCGCATCAAGGCTCGACAGGGCGTTCGCTACCACACATTGGCCGGCATGATGGTGGGAGATCCGGAGACCATGGAATCGGTGCCTAAAGACGGCAAAACCATCGGCGAGATCTTCCTGCGTGGGAACACGGTGATGAAGGGCTACCTGAAGAATCCCAAGGCCACAGCTGAAGCCCTGCGGGGCGGCTGGTTCCACACTGGCGACCTGGCCGTGTGGCATCCGGATGGTTATGCCGAGATCAAGGACCGGTTGAAGGATATCATCATCTCCGGTGGTGAGAACATCTCCACCATCGAAGTGGAAGACGTGCTTTACCGTCACCCCGATATCCTCGAGGCCGCCGTGGTGGCAAGGCCCGATGAAAAATGGGGTGAGACACCCTGTGCATTCGTCACCCTGAAACCGGAGGCAGGAGATGTCAGCGAAGACGACATCATCGCCTTCTGCCGGGAGCGAATGGCCGGGTACAAGATTCCCAAGACCATTGTTTTCAGCGAGCTGCCAAAAACCAATACCGGTAAGATCCAGAAGTTCGTGCTGCGGGACGACGCCAAAAAACTCTGACCGCAACTTGTAAATGCCGGGGCGAGCATGGAAGTGGCTCCGGCGTGTCATTTTTTATCAAATTTCCTGCCCGGTTATGTCATGGCGCCCAGGAGGTGACTGAGACAGACTGACTTCTATCCGAATTCAAACTGTTTACCGGCGGGCCGTTGTGGCTTCGCCGGCTTTGCTGATATCAGGAGCTCATCATGGAATTTCAGGGAGTACCAGCCATTGTAACCGGTGGTGCATCAGGCCTCGGCGAAGGCGCCGCTCGCGCTCTGGCAGCTGCCGGCTGCAAGGTTGCCATTCTTGATCTGCAAAAAGAGCAGGGCGAAGCCGTGGCAAAGGACATTGGCGGCGTGTTCATCGAATGTGACGTGTCTTCTTCCGAAAGCGCCGAAGCCGCTGTAAAAGCCGCCCGCGACGCCCACGGTTTGTGTGGCATTGCTGTCAACTGTGCCGGCATTGCGCCTGCCGCCAAGATACTCGGCAAGGAAGGCCCCATGCCGCTGGAGAACTTCAACAAGGTTATCCAGGTCAACCTGATTGGCACCTTCAACATCATGCGCCTGGCCGCTGCCGACATGGCCCAGCGTGAGCCTAACGCGGACGGCGAGCGGGGCGTGGTGATCTCCACGGCTTCTGTTGCGGCCTTCGAAGGCCAGATTGGCCAGGCCGCCTACAGCGCCTCCAAGGGCGGCGTTGTGGCCATGACCCTGCAGTCCGCACGGGAACTGGCGCGGGAAGGCATCCGCGTGAACACCATCGCCCCGGGCATCTTCATGACCCCGATGATGGCCGGCATGCCCCAGGAAGTGCAGGACAGCCTGGCCGCCACACTGCCGTTCCCAAAGCGCCTGGGCAAGGCTGAGGAATTTGGCATGCTGGTGGACCAGATGGTGCGCAACCCGATTCTCAATGGCGAGGTGATCCGCCTCGACAACGCCCTGCGAATGGCGCCCAAGTAACAGGAAGGAGACAACCATGACCAGCGTTGTTGATAAAGAAGAGCTCGAAATGTTCCGGGAGTCCGTCATCAAGGCCCTGGAAACCGAGGTAACGCCGCACTACGAAGCCTGGGAAAAATCCGGCATCGTACCCCGGGAACTGTGGAACACCCTGGGCAACGCCGGCATGCTGTGCGTCGACGTCCCCGAAGACTGGGGCGGCTGCGGCGCACCCTTCCTGTACTCCGTTATCGTGGGCGAAGAAATGGCCCGCATGGGCTTCGGTGCCCTGTCCACCAACGTCATGGTGCATTCCGACATTGTCGCGCCGTATCTCAGCCACATTGGCAACGAAGAACAGCGCCAGCACTGGCTGCCGAAAATGGTCTCCGGCGAAGCCGTCGGCGCCATCGCCATGACCGAACCCGGTGCCGGCAGCGACCTGCAGGCCATCCGCACCAATGCGGTGAAAGACGGGGACGACTACATCCTCAACGGCTCAAAAACCTTCATCACCAACGGTCAGCACGCCGACATGGTCATCGTCGCCGCCAAAACCGACCCCAAAGCCGGCGCCCGGGGCATCAGCCTGTTCCTGGTAGACACCTCATTACCCGGCTACAGCAAAGGCCGCAACCTCGACAAAATCGGCCAGCACTCCGGCGATACCTCGGAAATGTTCTTCTCCGACATGCGCATCCCTGGCTCGGCGCTACTGGGTGAAGAAGGCCAGGGCTTCATGTACCTGATGCGCGAACTCCCCCGCGAACGCCTGGTCATCGGCGCCCTGGGTGTAGCCGCAGCCCGTGGTGCTTTGGACCTGACTATCACCTACGCCCAGGAGCGGGAACTGTTCGGCCAGAAACTGGCCCAACTGCAGAACACACGCTTCGAAATCGCCCGCATGGAAACCGACTGCCGCGTCAACCGCGCCTTCGTCGACGAATGCATCGCCCTGTACGAAAAAGGCGAACTCGACGCCGCCACAGCTTCTATGGCCAAGTACAGCGCCACGGAGATGCAGTGCCGGGTGGCAGACGGCTGCCTGCAGTTGTTCGGCGGTTACGGTTACACCAGTGAGTACCCGATTTCGAGAGCGTTTATCGATGCGAGGGTACAAAGAATCTACGGCGGTACATCCGAGGTGATGAAAGAAATCATCGCGAGATCTGTTTTAGGAAAAGCGTAAACACAATCCTGAATCAGACCAGGAGATAACTCACAAGCCGGAAGCTGGGTGGCGCTCCTCCCCTCCGGGACCGTAAAAAACAGGGATGTTTTTTACGAGCCTACATGGACGTATTAACGGCGTGTCCCGGAGGGGAGGGGCGCCACCCGGCCAACTCCCGAACTAGCAGTCTTACAGAACTAAAGAGGGCACGAAAAATGTCAAACACAGAAGTAGTAATAGCAGGCTCCGCCAGAACCCCCATGGGCGGATTGATGGGCGACCTGAGCTCCGTGCGTTCCCCGGAACTGGGCGCCACCTCCATCAAGGCAGCCATTGAAAGAAGCGGCCTGCAACCCGCCGATATCCAGGAAGTCATCATGGGCTGCGTACTGCCAGGTGGTCTGGGCCAGGCCCCGGCACGCCAGGCCTCCCGCGCCTCGGGCATCCCTGATTCCAGCGGCTGCACCACCATCAACAAAATGTGCGGCTCCGGCATGCAGGCCATGATCATGGCCCACGACCAGATCAAAGCTGGCACCAACAGCATCATGATCGCCGGCGGCATGGAAAACATGAGCCAGGCGCCTTATCTGCTGCCCAAGGCCCGCGCCGGCTATCGCATGGGCCATGGCCAGATCATGGACTCCATGTTCCTCGACGGCCTTGAAGACGCCTACGAAGGCGGTCTTATGGGCGTATTCGCCCAGCGTACCGCGGACAAATACGATATCAGCCGCGAAGCCATGGACAACTTCGCCATCGCCTCCCTCGAGCGTTCCCTGGCGGCCATCAAGAATGGCGGCTTCGCCGAAGAAATTACCCCCGTGACCGTCTCCGGACGTGGTGGTGACACCGCCGTCGATACCGACGAACAGCCCGGCAAAGCCCGGCCGGAAAAGATCCCCCAGTTGAAACCGGCGTTCGCCAAAGACGGCACCGTCACTGCCGCCAACTCCAGCTCCATCAGCGACGGCGCCTCCGCCATGGTGCTGGCCAGCCGTGAAGAAGCCGAGAAGCGCGGCCTCACACCCCAGGCACGCATTGTGGCCCACGCCACCCACGCCCGCCTGCCGGCCGAGTTTACCCTCGCGCCCATCGGTGCCATTGAAAAGGTCCTGAAAAAAGCCGGCTGGAGCCGCGACGACGTCGATCTCTTCGAGATCAACGAAGCCTTTGCCGTGGTTACCCTGGCGGCCATCAACGAGCTTGGCCTGGACGCCGACAAAGTTAACGTCCATGGCGGCGCCTGCGCCCTGGGCCATCCCATTGGTTCCTCCGGCTCGCGGATCATGGTCACCCTGATTAACGCCCTGAAACAGCGTGGCCTCAAGCGCGGCGTGGCGTCCCTGTGCATCGGTGGTGGTGAAGGCACAGCGGTCGCCATCGAACTGCTGTAAAAACAGGGATGAAACTACTGGTCCTGCTTGCGGTAGGCCAGTGGGCTGAGCCCGGTCCAGTGCTTGAAGGCACGGGAAAAGGCACCGGGCTCGGCAAACCCCAGCTGTGATGAAATCTCGGATACCGTCAGGTTCTGGCGCGTGAGCATGATCACCGCCTGGTCCCGCCGCAGGTTGTCCTTGACCTTCTGGTAGGCACTGCCCTCCGCCTTCAGCTTTCGCGACAGGGTATAGGCCGTCATGTGAAGTTCTTCCGCCACCTGCTCCAGGGCGGGTAACCGTTCGTCATGCACATTCTCCAGAATCTGCCGCACCCGTGTGGTCAGGCTGTCATCGTCGTCGGTCCAGATCAGCAGGTTACGGGGCGACTGCGCGATGAACTCGTCCAGCTCTTCCGGTGTCCGGGTAACCGGCATATCCAGGTAGTTGTGGCTGAAAAACAGGCTGTTGCGCTTGCGATTGAAGAAACACTGGCAGGGAAAGACAAACCGGTACTCATCAAAATGGTTCGGCAGTCCATGCTGAAAAGTGGCGTGGCTGAGTACAATCTTGCGGCCAATCAGCCAGCCTATTAACCGATGCCACACCAGCAGCAGCCACTCCACAAGGAAGTTGCCCGGGTCGAGCTCAGGGTGGCGATGAGTCATGCTCAGCTCTGCTTCCTCACCGCTGGTGTCCAGTTCGATTACGATGTCGTCCGAGAACAGCCGGTAACAGCGAATGCTCTGGCGAATGACCTCTTCAAGGTTGGCGCTGTGGACCACCAGCGATCCCATCAGGTGAAAGTGCCCCACCCGACAGGGCTGTGTGGTACGGCCCATGAATTCGTCATCCAGCTTGCCCCAGACCAGGCGGAACAGGCGTATGAACTGCTCGGTGGGTACCCGCGCACGTGGTGAGCTAATGAATTCCGGATCAATGCCGTTATTACGTAGCAGTTCATCGGAATAACCACCTGTTTTCTCCAGGCCGTACAGAACGGCCCTGGCGTAGTGGGAGGAGAAGGTCAGGTTCTTCATGGGGCGTTCATCTCGGGTAGGGCCGTCGGCTGCAAAATCTTACAAATTGAGGCTGGCCGGCGTGTTATTGTCGGCCTGATACATTTTTCGCAAAGTTCCAGACAGGTTACAAGGTTATGGCCGAGGGCACCAAACACCCCCAGAAACTGTTGTTGTTTTATCTGACAAGCCAAAGGCCCTTCGGGCTGGGTACCCTGAAAATCCGTGAGATCATGCCGTTTGTTCCGTTGACCAAATTGCCCCACAGCCACTCGGCGGTGGTTGGCACCATGAGTTTTCGCGGCTCGGCAGTACCGGTTATTGATATGGCGGCGGCGGTTGGTTCGCAGCCACTGACGGCGGACGAGCGCAAGACGGCGTCGATCATCGTGACCGATATCCAGCGGCGGGAAATCGGCTTTCTGGTGCGCAGTGTACGGAAGATTGTCGAAACCGACTGGAAGGACGTGATGCCTCCGCCCAAGAGCCTTGGTGATCGGGCATTCATCACCGGATTGGTGACCATTGAGGATCAGATCGTCCAGTTGCTGGACGTGGAGCTGTTACTGTCGAGGGTGTATCCCGAGTCTGTTGACCCCGCCGATGTGGTGCTGACGGATGTGCAGCGGGAAACCCTGAAAGGACTGAACATCCTGCTGGTGGACGATTCCCAGGTGGCCCGCAAACAGCTGTCTGATGCCCTGGACAGCAAAGACGTGACCTATTTCGTGACCACCAATGGCCAGGATGCACTGGACTTGATGAACAACGCCAATAGCGATGGCAGGCCCATCGATATTCTGGTGAGTGACATTGAAATGCCCGGGCTGGATGGCTACGAGCTGACCTTCAACATACGGGACAGCAGTTCTCTCAGACAGCCTTACATCATCCTCCACACGTCACTGAACAGTGAGATGAGTGTAAGCTACGCCAAGCAGGTAGGGGCAGACGAGGCGTTGACCAAGTTTGATGCGGAAGAACTGCTGCACGCCATTCTGCGCGGCGCGGAGCGGGACTGACGGCCTCAAACGGCTGAAACGCTGTCGCCTAATGTTCCTTCGCGGGCCTGTCGGTTTCGGCCGCCACCCCCGGTGTGGTCCGACGCAGGGAGCGCTCCATCCTGCGGTCACTCTCGTGTTGTTCTGACAACACATGCTGGGCGTACTGAATGTGCTGTCCGGCGAAATACCGTGCGTCGTCCGCGCGGCCCTCGATAATGGCTTCGAACAGCCGGCGATGCTGTTCCATCAATTCGCTTCGTGTCTTCTTTTCCCTGGCATACATGCCGCCGATATTGGTGACCACGTTGGTTTCCAGCAGGCTGAACAGACCACGTATGGTGTGCAGGAGAATGACATTGTGGCTGGCTTCGGCAATGGCCAGATGAAAGCGTGCGTCGGCTGAACCTTCCTGGTCCAGATCACTTTTGCCATCGGAGGCGTAGCAGGCCTGCAGGTTTTCGTAGGCGGTCTTGAGGTGTGCCTTGTCCACTGCCGTTGCCCTCAACGCTGCGTAATAGGCGCAGTCCGCTTCCAGGGTGCGGCGGTATTCCAGCAGGTCCCGCTGGGCGTCGGGCCGTCCTTCCAGCAGGGTTATCAGTGGGTCGGTAAAGCTGGATCCCAGTGATTCTGCCACGTAATGTCCGCCACCCTGGCGGCTGACCAGCAGACCTTTGGTGGCCATTCGCTGTACGGCTTCCCGTAATGATGGCCGCGATACACCGAACCGCTCGGCCAGGTTGCGTTCAGCCGGAAGCCGCTCCCCGGGTTGCAGGGTGCCTTCCAGAATCATGTTCTCCAGTTCCTCGACAATGCTGTCTGCGAGGCGTCTAGGTGCAATTCTTCCGATGCTCATTGTACTTCCATTTTGGTCTTACCATTTTTTAATTATGACGGCCAAGGGAATGAATGATAACCCGAAACCTCGCTACCGCGACTAATGTCTTAGTCATTCGCTTTGAAGTCCCGTGAAAACTTCCCTATCGTATTCAGCGGCCATTGTAAATTGGTATTACCAATTATCCAACTTCTCCAAAAATAACGTTCAGGAGTCTCTGATGTCCACCGGTGTTCTCGCCTTACTGGCCTTCACCCCCATCCTGCTGGCGGGTGTTCTACTGATCGGGCTGCGCTGGCCAGCGCGGCGTTCCATGCCCATCGTGTTTATTGTCACGGCACTCATCGGCCTCACGGCCTGGGATATGTCATTCAATCGCATCCTGGCCTCGACGCTGCAGGGCCTGGGCATCACCATTGGCCTGTTGTGGATCATTTTCGGCGCCATTCTGCTGCTGAACACACTGAAGCATTCCGGCGGTATTACTGCCATCAGGGCTGGTTTTGCCAATATCAGCCCGGACCGACGCGTTCAGGCCATCATCATTACCTGGCTGTTCGGCTGTTTTATAGAGGGGGCATCGGGCTTTGGTACCCCCGCGGCCATTGCCGCACCGCTGCTGGTGGCCATCGGCTTTCCGGCCATGGCCGCGGTTATGCTGGGCATGATGGTGCAGAGCACGCCGGTGTCTTTCGGTGCCGTGGGTACTCCGATCATCGTGGGCGTGACCACTGGCCTCGACAAATCCAGTATCACTGAAAGGCTGGAAGCGGCCGGCTCCAACTGGGATGCCTACCTGCAACTGATCACCTCTGAAGTGGCCATTATTCACGCAATTGTGGGTGTGTTCATGCCCCTGTTCATGGTGATGATGATGACCCGCTTCTTCGGCAAGAACCGGAGCTGGCGCGAAGGTCTTGAGGTTCTTCCGTTTGCCCTGTTTGCCGGTGTTTCTTTCGTGGTTCCCTATGCCATCACCGGTGTTGTACTGGGCCCCGAATTCCCATCCCTGCTCGGCGGTCTGATCGGTCTTGCCATTGTGACCACAGCGGCCCGTAAAGGTTTCCTGCTGCCGAAAACCAACTGGGACTTTGCGCCCGGCAATGAGTGGCCTTCCGAATGGCTTGGCACCATTGAAATGAAACTGGATGAGCTCACCAAGAAGCCCATGAGCTCGTTCCGCGCCTGGTTGCCGTACGTGCTGGTGGGTGTGGTGCTGGTGATCAGCCGAACGGTGCCGGCGGTCAAGGAGGCCTTTACCGCGGTGTCTGTGGGCGCGACCGATATCCTGGGTGAGGCGGGGATCAGCGCCAGCTTCCAGCCGCTGTACCTGCCCGGCGGCATTCTGATCATGATTGTGATCGCCACCTTCTTCCTCCATCGCATGCAGGTGAAAGAGCTGACGGCGGCGGTTCGCGAGTCCAGTGGCGTGCTTCTCAGCGCCGGTTTCGTGCTGCTGTTCACAGTCCCCATGGTCCGTATCCTGATCAATTCCGGCGTCAATATGTCGGATCTGCCCAGCATGCCCATCGCCATGGCCACCTGGGTTTCCGATACCGTCGGCGGAATCTATCCGTTGATGGCACCGGCGGTAGGTGCCATGGGGGCTTTCCTGGCCGGCTCCAATACAGTTTCCAACATGATGTTCAGCCAGTTCCAGTTTGGTGTGGCCGAGGGCCTGAGCCTTTCTACGGCGCTGATTGTAGCCGTGCAGGCCATTGGCGCTGCTGCCGGTAACATGGTGGCCATTCACAACGTGGTGGCCGCATCTGCAACTGTGGGGCTGCTGGGCAAGGAAGGCCACACACTGCGTAAAACCATCTGGCCCGCCCTATACTACATATTATTTACCGGGCTGATTGCGTTGGTTGCGGCCTATCTGCTTGGTGTGACTGATCCATTGATGGGAGCCTCATGAGCCTTTCCTCCGAAGCCCTCGCGGCAATCAAAGAGCTGGTTCCGGCTGAGCGGGTCTATGACGACCCGTTGTCGACCCTGGCCTATGGCACGGACGCCAGTTTCTACCGGTTGATTCCTGGCGCCGTGGTGAAGGTGGAGAGCGAGGATGAGGTCGTCGGGGTACTGAAGATTGCCCGGCGCTTTGCAGCGCCGGTGACGTTCCGGGCCGCAGGCACCAGCCTTTCTGGCCAGGCGATCAGCGACTCGATTCTGCTGGTGCTGGGTGATCAGTGGAGAGACCACGAGATTCGCAACGAGGGCCGCCAGATCCGCCTGCAGCCGGGCATCATAGGTGCCCAGGCCAATGCCTGGCTGGCGCCTTATGGCTACAAGATTGGCCCGGATCCGGCCTCCATCAACGCCTGTAAAATTGGTGGCATTGTTGCCAATAACGCCAGCGGTATGTGCTGCGGCACCGCCCAGAATACCTACCATACCCTTGCCAGCATGCGTCTTGTGCTGGCGGACGGGGCGGTGGTGGATACCGAGGACTTCGCCAGCGTGAAGGTCTTTCAGGCCAGCCACGCCAGGTTGCTGAAGGAGCTGGAACAGCTGGCAGCAGAGACCCGTGCCAACACCCAATTGGCGGACCGCATCCGCCACAAGTATCGACTGAAAAACACCACCGGTCTTTCGCTCAATGCTCTGGTGGACTACAGCGACCCCATGGATATCCTCACTCATCTGATGGTGGGTTCTGAAGGCACCCTGGGGTTTGTCAGCTCGGTTACCTATAACACCGTGCCGGAATACCCCGACAAGGCGACCGGATTGCTGGTGTTTACCAATGCCGACAGCTGTTGTCGTGCGGCCGCAATGCTGCGCTCCCAGCCGGTGGACGCGGTAGAACTGCTGGACCGGCGCAGCTTGCGCTCGGTTCAGGACAAGCCTGGCCTTCCCGAGTGGATTCACGGATTATCGGATGATGCCTGTGCCTTGTTGATCGAGACCCGGGCCCCCGATCAGACCCTGCTGGAGGAGCAGCTGGTTCAGATCAAGGACGCCCTGGCGGATTTCCCGGTGGAACAGCAAGTGGATTTCACCACGGATCCGAAGGTGTCTGACCTTTTGTGGGCGATTCGCAAGGGTACTTTCCCCGCCGTAGGTGCGGTGCGGCCGACCGGCACCACCGTGATTATCGAGGATGTTACCTTCCCCCTTGACCAGCTCGCCGAGGGTGTTAAGCGGCTTCAGGCGCTGTTTGTGAAACATGGCTATGACAATGCCATCATCTTCGGTCATGCTCTGGAAGGAAACCTCCACTTTGTATTTCCCCAGGGATTTGATGACCCTGAAGAAGTGGTCCGCTACGACACTTTCATGAAAGACGTCTCGCAGCTGGTGGCGGTCGAATTCGGTGGCTCCCTCAAGGCGGAGCACGGCACCGGTCGTAATATGGCGCCATTCGTGGAACTGGAGTGGGGGCACGACGCCTGGCAGCTGATGTGGAAGATCAAGGGCCTGCTGGATCCGGAAAATCTGCTTAACCCGGACGTGGTTCTTTCCCACGACAAGGATATTCACCTGAAAAACCTCAAGCCGTTACCCGCGGCTGATCCACTGGTTGACAAGTGCATCGAGTGTGGATTCTGCGAGCCGGTGTGCCCGTCGGAAGGGCTGACCCTGTCACCCCGCCAGCGCATTGTGATCTGGCGTGATATCCAGGCGAAAAAACGGGCCGGCAAGGATACCTCGGAACTGGAAGCTGCCTACCAGTACCAGGGCATCGACACCTGCGCTGCGACCGGCCTTTGCGCCCAGCGCTGCCCGGTGGACATCAATACCGGTGACCTGGTGCGCAAGCTGCGGGCTAACCAGGCAGGCCACGATGGCACTGCCAATTGGACGGCGGAGCATTTTCAGACTGTACTGCGTGGCGCACGTTTCGTGCTTACCATGGCCGCTGGCACCGAAAGGCTTCTTGGTGCGCCGAAGCTGACAAAACTGAGTGCGGGGCTGAGAAAGCTATCCGGGCAGCGACTGCCCCAGTGGGATCCGTCCATGCCACAGCCAATCCGTTTTGTTCCGCCAACCCCGAAACCCGACATTGATGCGCCACGGGTGGTATACCTGCCGGCCTGCGTCTCCCGGGTGATGGGCCCCGCCAGTGGCGATGCAGAACAGGCAACGCTGCAGGACAAGACCCGCCAGTTACTGGAGAAGGGCGGCTACCAGGTGGTCTATCCCCAAGGGCTGGATAGCTTGTGTTGTGGCCAGCCTTTTGCCTCCAAGGGGTATCCGGATCAGGCTGACCGCAAGAAAACGGAACTGTTGGATTCACTGATGGCGGCTACCCGTAACGGCAAAGATCCGGTCTACTGCGATACCAGCCCCTGCACCCTGCAGATTCAGGAGGCAGCCCGTGAGCTGGGACTGGACCTGTATGACCCGGTGAAGTTTATCCGTGAAAAGCTGGTTGATCGCCTGGTGTTCCGGCCTGAAGAGACGGCAATTGCGGTCCATGTTACCTGCAGCACCCAGCATCTGGGTGAGTCACAGGGTCTGATCGATATCGCAAGGCGCTGCAGCACCAATGTGGTGATCCCGGAAGATATTCACTGCTGCGCCTTTGCCGGTGACAAGGGGTTCAATGTGCCGGAACTGAACAGTCACGCCCTGCGAACGTTGCCCCGTCAGATAGACGGTTGCGAAGAAGGTATCTCCACCAGTCGCACCTGCGAGATTGGCCTGAGCCGCCACGGCGGAATTGATTACCACGGGCTGGTTTATCTGGTGGACCGGGTAACCGAAGCTGCACCTCACTGATCAGGCTGATCAACAAGCCTTGCACGGACGCGGGGCAGCTGGTCAGGGAACCGCTCCTGGATAAAGGTGATCATGCCTTCACGAATGGCGCAACGGAGATCCCACAGCCCCGATGAGTCCTTGGCGCTCATCAACAGGCGAACCTGCATATTGGTGTCGCCGGTCTCGGTTACCTGAACCGTCGCGGTGTTTCCGTTCCATTGCGGTGATTGTCGCAGCAAGCGGTCGTATTCGGTTCGCAGTGGTTCAATGGGCATGGAATAGTCCACATGCAGGAACACCGGCCCCGTCAGTTCGGTGTCGTTTCGCGACCAGTTCTGGAACGGGTTCTCGATAAACCACTGCAGTGGAACCACCAGCCGCCTCAGGTCCCAGACCCTAAGCACCACATAGGTTGCCGTCACTTCCTCCACCCAGCACCATTCGCCCTGTACATACAGTACGTCGTCTATGCGGAAAGGCTGAGTCAGGGCGATCTGCATGCCTGCCAGCAGGTTGCTGAGCACCGGTTTGGCGGCAAAGCCCAGTATGATGCCGCCGACGCCTGCGGAGGCCAGCAGGCTGCCGCCAAGGTGCTGGACCGGTTCGAAGGTCATCAGTGCCGCACCCAGGCCCAGTATGACGACAAGGATGTTCAGTATCCTGACCAGAAAACGTGTCTGCGTTTCCACCTTGCGGGCCCGTTTCCACTGGCCCTCCAGCACCGGATTCATGGCAACAATGACATTTCCGATAGCGGAGGTGCACCGGACCAACGCCCAGGTAATCGCAATAATCAATAAAAGGGTTGCGGCGTGCTGGATGTGGCTCAGCCAGGGTAAATCGGAAGAGAAGGTTTCCAGGATACCGTTGAGTACCAGAAGCGAAATGACAATGCCCAGTGCTGTTTCGGAAGCATCAAGAAATAATCGAGGAACGGTTTTGCTGCGTGTGAGCCGCTTGATGATGGCGACCACACCTTCGTAAATCAGGAAGGTGAAAACAACGGAAAGCAGGGCCGTTATGCCGGGCCGGAACCAGCCTTCAAAGGCGGCCTTCAGCATGTTCAGGGTTTCAAAATCAGTCATGGGCAAAGGGCATTGAGTCAGCTTCTGGTTTCGGTCAGTTTAAACTGCTTTTCCGCAACGTGATATGGTTGCCATCTGTTCTCCGGCACCGAAATGTATCTATGAAACTGATCCTCAGCCGCAAGGGCTTTGACTCGTCTGCAGGCGGTTGTCCCAGCCCGGTGTTTCCTGACAGTTCGTTCTACACTCTGCCGATTCCGGACCCCCGTTCCCGGATTGCGTACAAAGACATCAATCATCAGGGCATTAACGTGGGTAAACTGGTCTCCGGTTTAACGGGAAACAGGCGTGGCGGCACCCGCAAAGCACACCTCGACCCGGACCTGATAGCCGATGTTTATTCCCGGGAAACCGGCTGGCGGCCGTGCCTGGGTCAGACCGGCGCCGCCCAGGGACACCTTCGCAAACAGCAGGTAGGGGTGGGCGATCTGTTCCTGTTTTTCGGCCTGTTCCGGGATGTGGAGAAGCAGGGCACATCCTGGCAATTCGTCAGGCACGCCAGACCGTTTCACGGGATTTGGGGCTGGTTGCAGGTGGGCGAGGTGCACCGGATTGATGATCTTGCAGAGGATGAATTGCCATGGGCCCGCTATCACCCGCATGCAGGATTCGCGTTGCCTGACGGCCCCTGGCGCCGCCATAAAAACGCTATGGCGACTGCCGGGGTGTTTCTTCCCGGAGTCGGCAGAGACGGCATTGAGTTTTCACAGCAACCTCGCCCGTTGGTCGAAAGCTGGGGAGGACTGTTATCTGCGCAGTGCATCGCGGGGGCAGGAATTTGTGTTGGACACTACAAGGTATCCGGGGGTAGTTGCCTGGTTGAGGGAGATTCTATGAAAGTGATGCTGTTGGGTGCTACCGGCCTGACCGGTGGTAAGGTGCTGGAAGGTCTGCTGGCGAGTAATGAAGTGTCATCGGTTGTCACACCGGTGCGTCGCTCACTTGCTCTGAGTCATGACAAACTGGAACAGCACGAGATTGATTTTGACCGCCTGGATCAGCATGCCGGGTTGTTCGCGGTGGATGCCATCATCTGTTGTCTTGGCACGACTATCAGTAAAGCCGGTTCCCGCGACCAGTTTCGCAGGGTAGATTTTGCTTACCCACTGAAGGCGGCAGAGCTGGGCCGGGCAAACGGAGCAAAGGTTTTCATGCTGATGTCGGCCATTGCGGCTTCGTCTTCGTCCACGGTTTTCTACAATCGTGTAAAGGGCGAGCTGGAGGACGCTGTAAAAGCACTGGGCTACCCCTGCCTGTCCATTTATCAGCCCAGCCTTCTGCTTGGCGAGCGTGAAGAGCATCGCACCGCTGAAGCCCTGGGAATGAAAGCCATGCCCCTCATCAACCGGGTGCTGATTGGCCCTCTGGAAAGATTCCGTGGAATTGAGGTCGCAACCTTGGCCAGGGCGATGGTGAATGAAGTGTGCTCTCCTGTTCAGCAAGCGCAGGCTGAACCGGTTGTACGGATACATGAGTATCCTGAGATTGTTGCACTGGCGGGGGACCGGGCATAAAAAAATCCCGGAGGGGAAGTCCGGGATTTTCTGACGATCGCAATTGCTGTTGATGATTACATCATGGAATCAACACGCTCGCGGGTTTCAGGATCGCTGTTGTAAGCGGTGGCGATGCTGTTATAAGTCTGGATTTCCATGCCCTCGCTTTCGATGACCTTGACCATTTCGTCATTGGCTTCCTGCTGAAGCTCCTGAGCTTTGGCCTGGTCGTCGGCAGATTCGATTTTCGACATGTACTCGTCACGGATTTCGTTAATGCCTTTCTGGGCATTGACGAAGCTTTCCAGCTCACCGTCGCTGAAATCAGTCTGCGGAGCGCTTTGCTCACCCTGCATGGCATCGCCGCTTTGCTGGTTCTCATCCTGGGCAAAAACAGGGCCGGATGCCAGCAGTGCCAGTGATGCAGTCAACGAGATCAACAGCTTGTTCATAAATCACTCCTTCAGTTTCAGTTTCGTTTCGTTAGAGGCCGACGACGCTGCCCGCCTGTGTGAGTTCACAGATGAATAGTCAAACCCCATGCCAGGATTGAATATCGTCGCGCGAAAATGAAAAATCCTTTAATATCAATAATATAAAATTCAAGCAGAGATTAATTCGACTTAACTCGGTTTGTGGCATATTGCCTCATGAGGCATTGCTGTGTGGCATCGGGGCAAAAGCTCCAGCCCGATCGAGGATCTGATGCCGATGGAGACCCAGGACTTTCTTTTTCCACGCTACTGAAACTGTGTTGCACAACGCTGCCGGCTGGCAGCAAGTGTCGTCATTTCCCCCGGA
>NZ_JAWLDU010000030.1:0-9036 GCF_041686475.1 Marinobacter sp. | reverse complement strand
CTGATGCCGATGGAGACCCAGGACTTTCTTTTTCCACGCTACTGAAACTGTGTTGCACAACGCTGCCGGCTGGCAGCAAGTGTCGTCATTTCCCCCGGAGGGGATGTAGCGAGCGAGAAGTACCCGGGAGAGTAATCCCATGCCCGAAGGTCCGGAAATACGACGGATGGTCGACGACATTGCAAAAGCGGTTGCAGGCCAGAGGGCTGAGCAGGTGTTTTTTGCTTTTGATCGTTTCAAAGCCTATGAAGCTTTGCTGTCGGGGCGTCAGGTGACGGGAGTGGAGGCACGAGGCAAGGCAGTGCTCGTGTTTTTCTCGGCAACCAATGATGACGGGCCATGGTGTGTGTATAGCCACAACCAGTTATACGGAAAGTGGCAGATGGGAAAGCCGGGTCAGGAACCTCGCACTAACCGACAGCTCCGGTTCGCCATACTCGGTCAGAAAAAAGCAGCCCGGCTATACAGTGCCTCCGATATCCAGTTGGTCCGGCCCGAAAACCTTGGCGAGATCAGCTACCTGGCCCGTCTGGGCCTTTTCGCGGCGCCGCCACATGGTTTTCAACCGTGACTCGGAGGCCTGTCACCACTGCGGTACAGGCATCATGAAAACGGTCATTGCCAGCCGGCGATTGTATTACTGCCCCATTTGCCAGGGCTGCTAGTTTCAGCGCCTTCTTCTTACCGTTCGCTTACTGTGATGCTGACGACTCGTACTCGCGAATCATTCCAGACAACTGATCCTTCAGGTTCAGGCGCTGTTTCTTGAGATTTTCCAGATGCTCGTCAGAAGTGTTTTCTGCGCCAACCTCGAAGTGATGAACGGCATGATCAACCTCGTGGTACTCATCAAACAGCTTTGCAAAATGGTTGTTGCTGGTTTTCAGATGATGAATGGCATCTTTGGACTCGGGGATTTCGTGAATCAGGTCGTGCTTTTCCAATGACATATAGTTAATCTCTATGGGTGGGTTGAGTTTCATTGGTTCAATGTTAACTCATCAGGCTACTCGCTTTTTGACTCCCGTCAATGGTGGATTGTTCAAGGGCAAGAAAACTAGGTTGTCACATCTTTCAGCCGTTTCAGAATTACCTCTTCCAATGCCTGGGCCGAGGGTGACAGTGAGCGGTTCGCCAGTTTAATAATGCCAATCTGGCGTACCAGTTTGGGGTCGCTGAGGGGGACAAAGCTCAACTTCTGATTATCCACCGGGAAGGCAAGGCGAGGCAGGGTGGTGATGCCACTGCCAGCTTCCAGCATGGCAAGCAGGGAGATCATGTTGGAAATGTAAAAGTCGTTGTTATCCACCAGGCTGGCTGCGGCAGTATTCTGCAAGAGCCGCGAGGTACCGTTGGCGATGAAACGCTCTGCATTCAATTCATGCCACTGCAGGCTGTCGCGGTTTGCCAGCCGATGGTTGCGATGCAATACAACCCCTATATTGTCCTCGAACAGGTGTGTGTAGCTCAGGTGCTCATCCCGGGCCCAGACACTACTGATTCCCAGGTCCACCTCACCGCTGGCGACCATACGGCATACGAACTCTGCATTTTCGTCGTGAAGGTTAATGTTGATGTTCGGGTATTCGGCAATAAACGCGGCCAGAAATTCCGGCATCAGACGGCTGGCGACAGAGGGCACTGTCGCCAGCGTAACACGACCCTGTTGCCCTTCGGCGACATGCTGTAACTCATTGGCAAGACGGTCGTGTTGCTTCACCAGTTCCCGGAAACGGGGCAGGCAATACTCTCCGAAAGGCGTCAGCTGCCCCTTGAGATTCTTTTCGAAAAGCGGCTGCCCTAGCCGTTCCTCCAGATCCCGTATAGCCATGGACAGCGCCGGCTGGCTGCGATGCAGTTGGCGGGCAGCACCGTGAAAACTGCCTTCTTCCCAAACCGCCAACACATAACGCAGTGGCTGAATCTTGAGCTCAATTCCCATGCTTTATTAATCCGAACAGAGTCGAGAGTAATAAGGATAGCTTATCAAAAATACGATAATTTTGATTATCCTTATACATAAAAGACGCCTAGGCTATGGGTAATCATTAAGGAGGAACCCATGTCACAGTCACACGCACTCTACATCGGTGGAGAGTGGGTCAAGGGTGAACAGTCTGCCCAGCCCAACCAGAACCCGTCTGATCTTTCCGATATCATCGGTCATTATGACCAGGCCAGCGCCAGTCAGGTGAAACAGGCCATTGAGGATGCCCGGCAAGGGCAGAAAGCCTGGGCTGAAACCGGGCTTGAGACCCGTTACAGCGTGCTGATGGCGATTGGCAATGAACTGATTGCCCGCAAGGACGAACTGGGCGAACTGCTTTCCCGGGAAGAGGGCAAGCCGCTGGCAGAGGGCAAGGGTGAGGTGTATCGCTCAGGTCAGTTTTTCCATTATTACGCCGCTGAAGTCCTTCGCCAGATTGATGACCGGGTGGCATCAGTGCGGCCCGGTGTCGAGATCGAAACCCGCCGCGAGCCGCTGGGGGTCGTCGGGGTGATCAGCCCCTGGAACTTCCCCATGGCAACCGCCGTCTGGAAAATTGCCCCGGCGCTGGCATTCGGCAACGCGGTGGTGTTCAAGCCCGCCAATCTGGTGCCGGCAAGCGCCTGGGCGCTGACGGAAATTATCAGTCGTCAGGGGCTGCCCGCCGGTACGTTCAACCTGGTTACCGGCAGTGGTCGCGAAGCGGGCGAAGCCCTGATCACCAGTCCGCAGGTCCAGGCCGTCACCTTTACCGGGTCGCTGGAGGTTGGTCGTCGTGTGGCCGCTGCGACCGCTGCCAACCTGGTGAAGTGCCAGCTGGAAATGGGCTCCAAAAACGCCCTGATCGTGCTGGACGACGCTGATCTGGATGTCGCGGTTGATGCCGCCTTCGCCGGTGCCTATTCCGGTTCCGGGCAGAAGTGCACGGCCTCTTCACGGTTGATTGTTACTGACGCGGTGCATGATGAGTTTGTTGCCAGGCTGACCGCAAAGCTCGCTGAGGCAAAAGTTGGCCCGGCGCTGGCGGACGGCACTGTCATTGGACCGATTGCCAGCGAAAGCCAGCTGGCAGCGAATCGCCGCTGGGTAGATGTTGCCCTGAAGGAGGGTGCCACGCTGGCGTTCGGGGGTGAGGACGTGAGTGCAGCCAGCAAGGGCTATTACATGCAGCCTGTGCTTTTAGCTGACACCACCAATGACATGGCTATCAACCGGGACGAGGTATTCGGCCCTGTGGCCTGTGTGATTCGGGTTCCGGACTACGAAACGGCACTGACTACCCTCAACGATACCAACTACGGACTTACCGCCGGCCTGGTCACCCGCTCCCTGCACTGGGCGACGGATTTCAAGGCAAGGGCGGAGACCGGCTGCGTGATGGTAAACCTGGCTACTGCCGGCACCGATTACCACGTGCCTTTTGGTGGCCGTAAGGATTCCAGCTTCGGGCCGAGGGAACAGGGCCGATACGCCCGCGAGTTCTACACCATCGTCAAAACCTGTTACACCAAGGCCTGAGGCTTCAGCCATGTCAAAGTCTGTTCTGACCATTGATGGTTTGCAGTACTCGAACTGGTCACGGGCCATCTTCGAAGAAATGCGGGAAGGCGGTGTTGATGCGGTACACGCCACACTGGTGTATCACGAGAACTGCCGCGAGACCCTGTTGCGGTTCGGAGAATGGCAGCGCCGCTTCGAAGAGCATGATGACCTGATCATGCCCGTGCGCGACGCCAGCGACATTGAACGGGCCCGGCAAAGTAACCGGGTGGGGATTTTCTTCGGTGCCCAGAACTGTTCGCCTATTGAAGATGATATCGATCTGGTTGCGATTATGCGGCGGCTGGGGCTGCTGATCATGCAGCTTACCTATAATAACCAGAGTTTACTGGCCTGCGGTTGCTACGAGGCGGAAGACAGTGGCATCACCCGTTTTGGCAGACAAGTGATCCGGGAGATGAACCGGGTCGGTATGCTGATTGATATGTCCCACAGCTCGGAGCGTTCGACTCTGGATGCTATCGAACTGTCAGAGAGGCCGGTGATTATCTCCCATGCCAATCCGGCCAGTTTTCACCCGGCAAAACGCAACAAGTCGGATGACGTATTGCGCGCGGTGGCGGAAAGCGGCGGTATCCTCGGGTTCTCTGTGTATCCGTTTCACCTCAAGAACGGCCCGGACTGCACGCTTGATGAGTTCTGCGGCATGGTGGCCGACACCGCGGAACTGATGGGAATTGACCACATCGGTCTGGGCACCGACCTGTGCCAGGGGCAGCCTGAATCCGTACTGACATGGATGCGTAACGGCCGATGGACCAAGGCCATGGATTATGGCGAGGGCAACAAGGCGAATGCCGGCTGGCCGAAGCCGCTGTCCTGGTTCAGTGACAATCGCCATTTCACCAATATCGCAGAAGGTTTGCACTTGAAGGGATTCAACCGTGAAGAGATCGAGAAGATCATGGGCCGTAACTGGCTCCGGCAATTGACCGAGGGTACGCAACCTCAGCCAGGGGCGGTGTACTGAATTTTCTTTGTTCCAACTACAAAGTTCCGACAACAAAAACAGGTAAAACGCCATGACAATCTCAGCCAGTTCTACCGCGACTCAGGAAGCGGGTATCAAGCGCTTGGGGGACCCGATCGTATTGGGCCTGAGCATCGGATTCATTCTGATTTTTCTTGGTCTTTCACTCTATGACATCGAGTGGACGGCCGGATTGATTTCAAGCGGCTTTGCCTGGACCGCCGAGACTCTGGGCTCCTTCTTCCAGCTTCTGCTGTTGCTGACCTTTCTGATTGGCATGGGCGTAGCTGTCTCCCCGGCGGGCAGTGCCAAGGTGGGCAATCGGAGCACCCCGGAGTTGAGCACGTTCAAATGGTTGTCCATCATTATGTGTACGCTGCTGGCAGGCGGTGGTGTGTTCTTCGCTGCCGGTGAGCCGGTGTATCACTTTGTAGTGACTCCGCCCGTATTCAGCACCGAAGCGGGAACCGCAGAGGCAGTCGCGCCGGCCCTCGCTCAGTCATTCATGCACTGGGGGTTCCTGGCCTGGGCAATTCTGGGAACGCTGTCTGCCATCGTGCTGGCCCATGCCCACTATGTGAAAGGTCAGCCACTGCAGCCCAGAACACTGCTTTATCCGGTGTTTGGCGACCGGGTGATGCATGGCTGGTTTGGCGGCCTCGTGGATGCCGCCTGTGTGATCGCAGTGGTTGCCGGTACGGTGGGCCCCATCGGTTTCCTGGCAACCCAGGTCAGCTTTGGCCTTCATGAGCTTTTCGGTTTTCCCGAGGGGTACGGTACCCAGCTGGTGATACTGCTGGTGCTGGCGGGTGTTTATGTGACCTCGGCGATGACCGGTATCCATAGGGGTATCCAGCTGCTGAGCCGGTTCAATGTCTTTCTGGCACTGGCCATCGCGGCGGTAATTTTCATCTTCGGTCCGACACTGTTTCTGACCAACGCCTACACCCAGGGCTTCGGAGAGTACGTCACTTCTTTTTTTGCCATGGCAACGGTTACCGCCGGTACTGCTGAAGGCTGGTGGATGCAGTGGTGGACCGTGTTCTTCTTTGCCTGGTTCCTGGGCTACGGGCCCCTGATGGCAATCTTCGTTGCCCGCATCTCCCGCGGCAGGACGATCCGCCAGATGATCCTCGCGGTGGGCGTTATGGCACCGGTGGCAACCACCATCTGGTTCACCCTACTGGGTGGCTCCGGCATTTTCTACCAGCTGACAGGTGCGATCGACCTGACCGAAGCTCTCAACAACTTCCAGTTTGATGTGGCTACGCTCACCATTGCCCAGGCGCTGCCCGGCGGCACGCTGATGGCGCTGGCCATTCTGGTCCTCACCACCATTTTTGTGGCAACCACGGGCGACTCCATGAGCTACGCCATTGCAGTGGTCAGCGCAGGGCATGACAACCCTGACCCGATCGTTCGTGCTTTCTGGGGCGTGGCGATGGCTCTGATGGCGGCGGTGCTTCTATACATGGGTGCGGGGCAGATCAGTGCGCTGCAACAATTCATTGTCATCACAGCGATACCCGTCTCCCTGATTCTGCTGCCGTCACTTTACATTGGCCCGAAATCCGCCTATGCAATGGCAAGGGAGCAGGGCATTGTGCCGCCCAAGGGCGAAGTGGCCCTGGTCGGTCAACCGTCAGTTTCGTCTGACTCTGTTTCGAGGAATTAAAACATGGCTACCCAGTTGGACACGCAACCTCGGCTGAAACTGCGTCCTGCCGCCAGGGTCATGAACCTGGTGCGTCTGGGTAGCCTGCACGCGAGCCGCCTCAGCTTCTCGCGCAGCCTGGTCCGTCAGATGGCACGTGAGGACTGGACGGTAACAACGGTTCGGGATGAGCTGGATGAGCACGGGCATGGCGTTATGATTTACCGCCTGCAGACACCTCATCACACCTACCACGGTGTGATATTTTCCCAGTACCTGGAGCCCGAGCGCCGATCCGATCGTGTTATTGCCGAAGCCTGGGACGTCACCTTCGCGCTGGTCGAAGGGTCGGTTGAGGACAGCCTGTTGGCTCAGATGGCCGCCAACGTCCCCCTTCAGGAGGCCGGCCGACAGCATCCGAGATTGCTGGTGCTGTCGCGGGCCAACAAGAGCCTGCGTAACTTCGATCACTTTGTCGACGCCCTGGCCTCAGGGCATCAACCGGATCCCGCATGGCTGACCCGTGTCGGTTACCTTTATCGCACCACGGCGGTGTATGGCAATGGCAAGTTCGGCATTGCAGACTACGCGCGCCTGCAGAAAAACCCGGATTTCAACCGGCCATTTTCGGCCCAGATGTTCGCTGTCTATCTGTTGCGTCACTTCTCGATACAACAGGTAGAGCATCTCGCCTCCAGCCGTTCTCCAACTCGTGCGGTCGGCCTGGCCCCGGAGCTGCAGCGTTATCTGGGCATTGGCAACTCCACCGGACTGGGAATGGCGCCTTTCCTGATCAACCATCCGCAATTGATCCAGCAGTGGGTCTACTGTCGGGAGCGTGCGCTGGCCTGGGCCCGGGAACAGTTGCCCACCGGAAGCACCCGCCAGGAACTGATGACGCTGCTGCAACGGGCCCACCAGCATTTTGTCGAAACGGTCACCGAGGACAGTGAGCAGACCCGCCGCAACGCCGCTACTGTGGCTTCCATTGCATCGGTCATTCGCTGGCTCGATCAGACGGAGGCCACGCCCTACCTGTGGGATGAATTGCTGGACTGGGCTGATGACAACTGTTCCCTGGAAGCCCAGGAGCTGATCAATACACTGCTGATCGAACTCTATCCGGACCTTATTGATGCGGTTGAGGACGAATTGGGCTGTGAGGAAATACTGGAATTGCAGCCGGAAATGCGGGCTTCCGTTCTTAAAAATATGATCGAGTCCAGGTTTGCCTGGGCACTGGATTACGACCCCAAGAATCCGGACCATCGATACTGGTTCTGGTACCGATCGGTTGAAAAAGAAGAACCACGGCTGGGTGTGCGTGCCGAAGAACCCGGCGCTGAGAAAGAGCTCCCCCTGGCCATCGGCCCCAGGATTCACCGCACGTACCAGTTGCTGGATGCGTTTCTGGACCGCAGTCCCCGCGGGTCAGTGGTGGAGTTCCTGATGGCCCACCCCGGACAGAAAGAATGTGTCCGGCGCATCCAGACCATGGGAGCCACACCCTATGGCGAGATCCAGGCCAATCTATGGCACCGGGATATGAAACCCATGCACCTGCTGCGCACCAAGCTCTCGTTTTTCGGTGCCAGCCGGTTCGATCCCAAGTCGGATCGTTGGGTCCGGGTAACCCTGTTTCAGGGTGCACCGTTATTCTGTGAGTTGTTCAGCGATCACGGTACCGACAAGGCACGGCTGAAGGCCCTGGATGACTGGAGTTTCCCCGTAGAACCAGACTTGAAACCATCATGAAAGTCTCATTCAACGAACTGCAGGGAATGGGTCGCAAGGCGTTTATCGGCATCGGCTTCGAGGAAGGTGATGCCATTGATGCTGCAGAAATGGTCGCTTGGATGGAAGCCCACGGACTCGGCGGTGTCGCGGCCCTCAAAAAAGGCCTGGATTACCTGCTGACCGAGGATCCCGCCCAGACTCCGACCCTGGTTTACCAGGACGCCGATTTCAGCGTTCTGGATGCCCACAATCACAGCATACTCGGCAATGCCAGCCTGGCGTTGGAGCTTGGGTACGCCAGAGCCCGGGCGCGTGGGTTGTCGATCACCAAAATCCGTCACTGCCACAACCGGGTGTTGGTGATCGGTTATCTGTCCAGGCTGGCCCGTCGGGGCATGAACGTAACGGCCTTCTGGCGCAATTCCCACGAACCCCTGATCGAACAGGTAGTTGGCTTCAAGGCGGGTCACCTGGTTCCGGAAATATGTGTGTATAGCCTGGAGGATATCCCTGACGATACCGAAAAGAACGACGGCATTACCCTGATCATGGCCAACCACGTTGACTTGCTGCCGAGTTTGCGCTCGGACTACGCCCTGACCAATCTGATGCGACAAACCGAAGAGAACCTGGTGCAGCAAAGGGACCGGGCCCTGGTGGAAGGGCTGGAGGTGGACGACCAGCTCTGGAAAACCCTTAAATCCCTCGCCGACCGTTTGCTGGTGGAATCTTCCGAAGCTTCCCGCAGCGGCGCAGGTGCTGGCAAGAGCGATAACGACTGACCGGAGAAAAATGGATGACCACCGCACCTTCAATTAACCCCATCGCGACAGAACTGCCACGCTCGAAAGCGCCACTGGAATGGGCAGTGACCGCCAACGGTATTCTGTTTACCGCCCAGATTCCTATCAACGGTGATGGCCAGGTTGTCCCTGGTGGCATAGAGCCACAGATCAGACAGACCATGGACAACCTGGAGCATACTCTGAACTGCGCCGGCACAGGGATGGCAGGCCTGACCCAGGCCCTCATCTACGTGACGGACCGCGAGCATCTGGCAGTGGTCAACCAGGTGTACGCGGAATATGTGGCTGAACCCTACCCCAATCGTGCGGCAATCATTGTTTC
>NZ_JAWLDU010000073.1:0-9841 GCF_041686475.1 Marinobacter sp. | reverse complement strand
GCGGTTATTGATCCCAGCGAAACTCACGATTATCAGCCAGGCTGGACCATGGTCGGCGGTGGCGTTTTTTCTGCTGAAAGCACCCGTCGAACCGCAGAATCGGTCATACCGAAAGGCTGCAGCTGGTATCAGGCGTCTGCCGAATTCGTTCAGCCCAACGCGCAGACGGTCTTGCTTTCGGACGGCGACTCGGTCGGTTACAGTCGCCTGGTTATTGCGCCCGGTTTGGTGCTCAACTGGGGTGCCATTGAGGGCCTTGAGGACACCCTTGGTCAACACGGTGTCACGTCTAATTATCGTTACGATCTTGCTCCCTATACCTGGTCACTGGTTCAAGAATTAGAGACAGGTAACGCGGTTTTCGTTCAGCCCCCGATGCTCATCAAATGCGCCGGTGCGCCTCAAAAAGCCATGTACTTGTCGGCAGATCACTGGCGCCGTAACCATCGGTTGGACAGTATCAATGTTTCTTATCATTCGGCCGGGAAGGTGCTCTTTGGCGTTGAAGATTACGTTCCCGAACTTCAACGATACATCGATCTGTACGGGATTGATCTCTGCTTTGAAGAGCGGCTACTGAGCGTTGACGGCCCGAACCGAACTGCGCGATTCCTGAAAACAACGGTTAGCGGGGAGCACCAAATTGAGGTGTCCTTCGACATGCTTCACGTCGTGCCTCCTCAATGCGCTCCTTCGTTCATCGAGGAATCCGGCCTGGCCAATTCTGAAGGCTGGTTAGACCTTGATTCGGAAACACTTCAGCACAAACGGTTTCCCGCGATTTTCGGCCTGGGAGACGCAAGCGGCACACCTAACTCCAAGACGATGGCGGCGGTAAGAAAGCAAGCCCCGGTTGTTGCTCAGAATGTCGTGCACTCGCTTCATGATCTCCCGCTTTCCGCAGCGTACCTCGGTTATGGGTCCTGCCCGCTGACCGTCGAGAGGGGCCGCATCGTTCTGGCTGAATTCGGCTACGGTGGCACGCTTCAGCCCAGCTTCCCGAAATGGATCAATGACGGCACCAAAGCGACACGGATGGCCTGGTTTCTGAAAGCCAAACAGCTTCCCTGGCTCTATTGGAACGGGATGCTAAAGGGTCGTGAATGGATGGCTGCGCCGGCCACCCGTGAGGCTTAAGGGAGGTAAATTGTGAAAAATCCTGGTGCCTACCTGCCGATCATCAACTGGCTGAAAGGCTATGGTTCAGATGCGTTGATCAGCGATGGCCTTGCAGCGATCATCGTTACTCTCATGCTCGTCCCCCAGGCTTTAGCGTATGCCCTGTTGGCCGGACTGCCACCTGAAGTTGGCCTTTACGCCAGCATGATTCCTCTGGTGATCTATGCCCTGTTCGGCACCAGTGCGACTCTCGCAGTAGGCCCCGTGGCGGTCGCATCTCTGATGACCGCTTCTGCGCTTGGTGGTATTGCCGCGGTTGGATCCCCGGAATACGCTGGTGCAGCATTAGTTCTGGCCACACTTTCCGGGCTGATACTGTTCGCCATGGGCCTGATGAGACTCGGGTTTATGGCCAACTTCCTGAGCCATCCGGTAATCTCCGGCTTTGTAACAGCATCGGGCATACTCATTGCCGGTAGTCAGCTTGGCCATATTCTGGGTATCGAAGGTGGCGGTCACAATCTCATAGAAATGGTAGACGGTCTCCTCAGAGATTTGCCCGCAACGAATCTCGTTACGCTGGCAATCGGTGGTGGCACGCTTATCTATCTTTTTCTTTGCCGGAAATACCTGAAACAAACGCTCCCGGGTTTTGGACTGTCTCACCGGGCTGCCGATTTGTTTGCAAAAGCAGCACCTGTTTCAGCGGTCATCGTCACAACTGCCCTGGCCTGGCAATTCAACCTCGGGAGTGACGGTGTAAATCTGGTTGGCCAGGTGCCTAGCGGGCTTCCCAAAATCAGCCTTCCACCTCTGGAGTTCGACATCTGGGCGACTCTGGTTCCGGCCGCCATTTTGATCAGCCTGGTGGGGTTTGTGGAATCTGTTTCCGTCGCTCAGACCCTGGCAGCAAAAAGACGTCAGAGAATTGATCCGAACTCTGAGCTGATAGCACTCGGGCTTGCCAACGTGGGCGCTGGCGTCAGCGGTGGCTCGCCGGTTTCTGGTGGTTTCTCACGTTCTGTCGTGAACTTTGAAGCAGGTGCACAAACACCGCTGGCAGGCATGTTCACGGCGGTCGGCATTGCCCTGGCTACTCTTACGCTCACGGGTGTGCTCGCTTATCTACCCAAGGCGACGCTGGCAGCCACCATCATGATTGCGGTGAGCACCCTGATCGATTTTGGGGCTATCCGTCGAACCTTTGACTACTCGAAAGCCGACTTCGTGGCGATGTTCGCAACGATCCTGCTTACGCTGGTCCAAGGAGTTGAAGCTGGCATCCTTGCCGGTGTCGGTCTTTCGATTGGCCTTTACCTTTACCGTACCAGTCGTCCGCATAGTGCTGTGGTCGGTCTGGTACCTGGTACCGAACATTTCCGGAATGTTGAGCGCCACCGAGTCGAGACAGATGATGAAACGGTCGTTCTTCGTGTCGATGAGAGTCTTTACTTCGCTAATGCCCGCTATCTGGAAGAAACCATTCTGGAGCTCATTGCCAGCAATCCAGGAATGAAGCATCTGGTTCTCGCATGTCAGGCCGTGAACGTGATCGACGCATCCGCCCTGGAGAGCCTGGAGGCAATCAACAACCGAATGATGGACTCCGACATTGCGTTTCACCTTGCTGAGGTGAAAGGCCCGGTTATGGATAGTCTGAGCCGAACGCATTTCTGCGAAGAGTTGTCTGGACAGATCTTCATGAGTACTTACCACGCGTGGAAAGCACTCGCTCATTCACCCTATTTGGGAAGAGACAAGCTACACGTGGCCGCAGCCTCAACCCAATAGCCTGACTACCTATGTGTCTACTGGAGTACGCGCTATGGAATTAGATCCCCTGATTCTTTCAAGAATCCAGTTCGCGTTTGTCGTGTCGTTTCACGCCATTTTTCCGGTGTTTACCATCGGCCTTGCTTCCTACATCGCGGTACTCGAAGGTCTGGCCTTCAAAACCGAGAATCCGTTGTGGGTAAAGCTTTCTGCGTTCTGGACCAAGGTCTTTGCCGTGGTATTCGGCATGGGTGTGGTGTCGGGCATCGTGATGTCGTTTCAGTTTGGCACCAACTGGAGTAACTTCGCCCAGGCGTCCGCCAACTTCCTCGGCCCCGTTCTCAGTTATGAGGTGGTTACAGCGTTCTTCCTCGAGGCAGCTTTCCTCGGGGTACTGCTGTTCGGCCGGGACAAGGTGCCCGCCGGAGTCCATCTGTTTGCGGCCATTATGGTTGCGCTAGGTACCTTTATCTCCTCCTTTTGGATTCTTGCAGCGAATAGCTGGATGCAGACTCCAGCAGGTGTTGAACTGCAGAACGGAGTTTTCCATGTAACTTCCTGGAGCGAGGCGATCTTCAATCCCTCCTTCCCGTATCGATTTGCGCACATGGGGCTCGCCTCTTTCCTGACCGGCGGATTTGTGGTGGCTGGAGTGAGTGCCTGGTATCTACTTCGCGGTCGCGAGGTCGAGGCTAATCGTAAAGCGTTATCCATGTGCCTATGGCTTTTGCTGTTTATTGCACCCGCACAAGTTGTGCTGGGCGATTTCCACGGTCTGAACACTCTGGAGCATCAGCCGACCAAAGTGGCGGCGATGGAAGGTAACTGGGAAACCTCCCGCAATGTGCCGTTGCTACTGTTTGCCATTCCCGACCAGGAGAATCAACAGAACCTTTACGAGATTGGTATTCCCAGCCTCGCCAGTTTCATTCTGACCCATGAGTGGGACGGTGAAGTGCCGGGCGTGAACGCGGTTCCTGTTGACGAGCAGCCGCCTGTGGCAATTGTGTTCTGGTCATTCAGGATCATGGTCGGCATCGGTATGCTGATGGTTCTGTTTGCTTTCACCGGATTAATTCTTCGCGCCGGGGGGAGGTACTTTCAAAAGCGTTGGTTCCTGCAGGGCATGCGCTTTATGACTATTGCACCTTTTATAGCAGTGCTAACCGGCTGGTTTGTCACTGAAGCCGGTCGGGCGCCCTGGCTGGTCTACGGCCAGATGACCCAGGCGGAAGCATTGACCCCGTCACTGACCGGCAGCATGGCTCTGTTCACACTCATCGGCTATGTCGTGGTCTACGCCATGGTGTTCTCCGCCGGCGTCTACTACCTGATGCGGGTACTCTACGTCGGTCTTGAAGATCACCACGGTGAAGACGAGCACGAGGCGGAACGTCCCAAGCGTCCCTTCTCTGCTGCCCATGTACCTCTGGAACCAGAGGAAGGCGAAATTTCAGGCAACACTGCGGGACAGGGAGCGCACTGACTATGGAACTGTTTGATCTGCCCCTCATCTGGGCATTCATTATCGGCTTCGGCGTCATCATGTATGTGCTGATGGACGGATTTGACCTGGGCGTGGGGATTCTTTTTCCCTTCGCCCCGAGCGAGGAAGGCCGGGACACCATGATGAACTCGGTGGCCCCGGTGTGGGACGGCAACGAAACCTGGCTGGTGCTGGGTGGCGCTGGCCTGCTTGCGGCCTTTCCGATGGTATACTCCATCTTCCTGCCGGCACTCTACATTGGTGTATTCCTGCTGCTGGCCGGGCTGATTTTCCGGGGCGTGGCGTTCGAGTTCCGGTTCAAGGCCCGCACGTCTCGCTACCTCTGGAACTGGGCCTTTGCTGGCGGTTCTGCTATTGCCTCCTTCGCCCAGGGCGCCGTGGTCGGGGCCTATATTCAGGGCTTTGAAACCGCCAACGGGGTTTATGTTGGCGAAGCGCTGGACTGGCTCACGCCGTTCACCGTGCTTACCGGCCTGGGCATGCTCGCCGGCTATGCCCTACTGGGTTCCACCTGGTTGATCATGAAAACCGAGGGTTACCTGCAGCAGTGGGCCTACAAGATCACCCTGCCATTACTCCTGGCGGTTCTCGTGGTCTTTGGCATCATCGGTGTCTGGACGCCCTTTGTGGATGAAATGGTCCGTGAACGCTGGTTTTCCAACCTGAGCATTATCTGGATTCTGCCCGTTCTGACTTTGATCTGTGCTCTTCAGATCTATCGTTCGGTTCGTGAACGCAGGGACGGAATGCCGTTCGTGGCTACCATGGGGCTGTTCATCACCACCTATCTGGGCCTGGTGGTCAGCCGCTGGCCCTACGTGGTTCCGCCGGAATACACACTCTGGGATGCCGCTTCCGCCTATGAATCCCAGCTGTTCCTGCTGTTGGGTCTGTTGTTCGTGATTCCGATCGTGCTGGCCTATACCGCCTGGACCTATTGGGTATTCCGTGGGAAGGTCCGCGCGGGCGAGGGATACCACTGAAGGAGCCTCAACACGAGCAAGACACGATTATGCGCTTTGACTTAAGTGGGAGCAGCGTTACCTGGCGTTGCTCCCAGATAGAGAGTTCATTGGGAGTAATAGCCCGTGTGGGATGAAAGATTCGATCGTGAAGACTATGTCTATGGCGAACAGCCCAATACATTTCTGACGGAACAGTGCCAAAAGCTGGAGCTAGCAGCAAACCCGGGGCCAGTCTTGTGCCTTGCCGAGGGCGAGGGACGTAATGCCGTTCATTTGGCCACCCTCGGGCATGATGTGACTTGCGTCGACTTGTCAGAGGTGGGCTTGAGAAAAGCGAAGCTACTTGCAGATAAGCATGGTGTGAGTATCAACACTGAAAAAGCGGATCTAGCGACTTACGAGACGAAAGCCAATTTTTATCAGGCAGTTGTTATGATTTTCGCCCACACCCCATCCGCGACTCGTCAACGCTCCCTCAAACAGGCAAGAAAAGCGCTGCGCCCGAATGGCTATTTGGTCCTCGAAGGTTATAGCACTGCTCAAATAGGTCGGGGGACCGGAGGGCCAGGTACCGCTGACATGATGTTTGATGAGCGGGAATTAAGGAGTATTTTTGCTCATGATGAAATTCTTCTGTGCCGGGCAATTGAGAGGGATATCCGCGAAGGGCAGTTTCATTCCGGCATCGGATCGGTGGTCCAGTTTGTCGCCAGGAAAATGGCACCGAGCTCGTGAGAAGCTATTCGCGTAGAGCCTCTCGCGCATTACATCCGCTACGATTCTTCAAAACAACGCGACATCAACCTTGATTAGGAGCCCAAACCATGAAAGAAGTTAGACAAACCACCCTTCCAATCGTGGAAATGGCAAAGGAAAACGAAGAATTCCGTCAGGTCCTTTGGACGGGAGAAAATACCCAACTCGTTCTGATGGCGATCCCACCGGGCGGAGAAATCGGAGGAGAAGTTCACGAGGGGCATGACCAACTACTATACTTCGTGGATGGCACCGGCGAAGCAACCATCGGAGAAACAACGGTGGATGTGAAAACGGATGATGTCAGCATTGTACCGTCCGGGGTGTACCACAATTTCCGCAACACGGGCAGTGAAATGCTGAAGCTTTATACGACCTACTGCCCTCCCGAACATGCGCCAGGGACTGAGCATGAAACAAAAGGAGAAGCGGACGCCGAGGAATCGTAACGATCCAATGTCGCGCTTTCGGTGCCGGAACTATCGCTCCGGGGGCGTGATGGCGACCGTCGTTTGCCAAGAACTCTTTCCTGAATGCTTGAGGTGTGGACATAGATATCTGCAACCCGTAACGGCAATCAGTCAGCTATCGACTGGAAATTCATGCCAGAGGCTGTCGGATCTTAACAGAAGCCATCAGTGATTCAGCAACAGAAGAGTTCAGACCAGACTTCATCACTAAAATCCACGATGCGTCCAACTCGATGAGACGGAACAGGATTGCCCAAATGGGACCTAAGCATTCACGCAAAAGTGCGCTCACTAGCAATCACTGGGGCACTTACCGGGTTTATACGCACAACGGAAAAGTAAGTGCATTAGAAGGTTTTGAGAAAGATCCTGACCCATCCCCCATTGGGCAAGGCATACTGGATACACTGAATGGTCCACTCCGTATATACAAACCAATGGTTCGCAAAGGATGGCTGGAGAGCCACCCGGAGAATTCAGGTGTGAAGCGTGGCGAAGATGAATTTATTGAAGTGCCCTGGTCCAGGGCGATTGAGCTCGTCAGCGGTGAACTTGATCGGGTTCGGAATCAGTATGGCAATGAAGCGATTTATGGTGGTTCGTATGGATGGGCCAGTGCCGGGCGGTTTCATCATGCCCCAAGCCAGCTAAAACGCTTTCTCAACACCATGGGAGGATTTACCAATTCTGTTAATTCCTACAGTTACGCGGCAGCTGAGGTTACGTTGCCTTATGTCCTTGGTGACTTTCACTCAATGGTCAATGGCGCTACCAGCTGGGAAGTTCTGAAAGATCATTGTGAACTATTTGTCGCTTTTGGCGGTGTCCCTATCCGGAATGGGCAGGTGACAAATGGCGGAGTTGGACGGCACGTCCAGAAACAGGGCATTCTGGCGGCCGCCGCTAATGGTTTGAATATTATTAATGTCGGGCCGATAAGATCTGACGTTCTCACAGAGGCTAACGCTGAATGGTACGCTATTCACCCTGGAAGCGATGTTGCCTTACTACTCGGCATTGCACACAGCCTACACGTGGACGGTCTCGTGGATCAGTGGTTTTTGTCCACGTACACAACAGGATTTGACGAGTTTCTCGAATATCTTATCGGATCTAATGATGGCCAACCGAAGTCCGCGACATGGGCGGCGGAAAAAACCGGGCTCACTGCCGCAAGTATCCGGGCCCTCGCTCTGGAAATGGCCAGCAAACGGACGATGATTTCGGTGAGCTGGTCACTCACCCGACAGGACAACGGCGAACAGCCATACTGGGCCGCGATTACAGTCGCCGCAATGCTGGGGCAACTCGGGACACCTGGTGGTGGTATTGGATTTGGTTACAGTGCCATTAATGCCATTGGTGCAAATTACCGCGGCATACCCGCCGCTTCTTTACCGCAGGGGATCAACCCCGTAAAGCGCTTCATCCCCGTTGCTCGAGTTGCCGACATGCTTCTGCAACCCGGAGAAACGTTTGAATACAACGGCACCACTGGAACCTATCCTGATATTGCATTGGTGTACTGGGCCGGCGGCAACCCTTTCCACCATCACCAGGATCTTGTGCGGCTAAGTAGAGCCTGGCAAAAACCTGAGACGGTCATCGTGCATGAATGGTGTTGGAACGCAAATGCGAGGCACGCAGACATCGTATTGCCAGTCGCGACTCCGCTTGAGCGCAACGATATCGCTGGATCCAGCCGCGATCCTTTTCTCATCTACATGCAAAAAGCCATTGAGCCGGTTGGAGAGAGCATGACTGATCATCAAATTTTCAGTCGGCTCGCAAAAATCATGGGAGTGGAAGAAGCGTTTACCGAAAAGCGAGACGAATCAGCTTGGTTGAAGGCACTCTACGACGAGACTCGTGAGAAAGCTAAAGCCAAAAGTATCGACTTGCCGACATTCGAAGACTTTACCGCTCGCGGCTGGTTTGAAAGCTCATCGCCCGAAGAGCCGCAGGTTTTTCTCAAGCACTTTCGAGACGATCCACTTCGCAACCCATTGAGCACGCCGAGTGGAAAAATAGAGATCTACTCACAACGGGTTGCTGATTTCCAATACGAGGAATGCCCGGGCTTCCCGTTCTGGAGCGAACCCAAAGAATGGGCTGGGCGGCGCACATCCAAATACCAGCTACACCTGATCTCGAATCAACCGAAAAATAAACTCCATTCCCAGCTTGATCACGGTGGCCAAAGCAGAAAGTCGAAAATCAATGGTCGTGAACCTGTCGTGATACATCCTAAAGATGCAGAAGAAAGGGGTATAGGCGACAGAGATTTAGTGCGCATATATAGTCCACGTGGCTCCTGTTTGTGCACAGCTGTAGTTAGCGATGATGTTCTTCAAGGTGTACTTCAGTTGAGCACCGGGTCTTGGTATGACCCGCCCGCAAGAAACGACCTGAACGTCTCATGCTTGCATAGCAATCCGAATGTGCTGACTCGCGACGAAGGTACTTCTCGCCTTGCCCAGGGGCCAAGTGCTTTATCGTGCCTTGTTGATATTGAAGTGTATCGAGGAAAAATTCCTTCAGTTAACGTCTTTACGCCCCCGGTAATTCGTAAATTTAGTTGAGAGTAAATACTTATCCGTTTCAAACCCTCAATCGAAATGTACTAACTCACCATGAGGGGAAGTATGAGCGATTAAGAACCTGGCTCCCCGGTGATTGACGTCAGGCCGGTAATCGCCCGTTTGACGGGCTCAGGGGCACCATGTTTAATTAAACACGGTGTATTGAATGCATGCTTTCAAAGCTGCACCGTTGAATCCGGAAAGTGATACAGCGAATAAAAACGGAAAGGAGGCACCATGAAGCGCAAAGCTAATGCACACTGGGAAGGCAGCCTTAAAGAAGGCAAAGGTACAGTTTCCACCGAAAGCGGAGTGCTTTCACAACAACAGTATTCGTTCAGAACCCGTTTTGAGGATGGCAGTGGAACCAATCCAGAAGAACTTCTCGGGGCAGCGCACGCGGGCTGTTTTTCCATGGCATTGTCCATGATTCTCGGTGAATCCGGTCATGTGCCCGACAGCATCGATACCAATGCCAACGTAACCCTGAGCGAGGGTAGCGATGGATTCGAAATATCGGCCATCCATTTTGACTTGACTGCGAAAATACCCGGCATCGACCGCGACAAATTCCTGGAAGCTGCCAACGCCGCCAAGATGAATTGCCCGGTTTCAAAAGCCCTGAAGCCAGAAATCACCATGGACGCCCGTCTGGAAGATTAGGGGAAA
>NZ_JAWLDU010000029.1:11906-40412 GCF_041686475.1 Marinobacter sp. | reverse complement strand
TGCCGCCTGGCTTGAAAATCATCAGACTTTTGGCCCGGCGATAGAGAACTGGCGCAGCAGGCGCGCAATTCCTGCGAAAGGAAAGTGGCTGGCCTGTCTGATGCTGTGTGTGAGTTGGTCCGTGCTTCTTATTAGTGGCGCTGCACCGGTGGTGCTGTTAGCGACAGGCCTGATGTTTCTTGGCCTCGCCTGTTATCTCTTAACGCGTGCCTCGTACTAACGATGCATCTGTAGTATTGGAGTTGATAAATGCATATCACTCGTTACACCGATTACTCCCTGCGTGTTCTGATCTACCTGTCGGTGCAGGGTGACGAGCTGGCGACCATTCAGGAAATTGCCGACAGTTATAGCATTTCCAAGAATCACCTGATGAAAGTGGTTCACCAGCTTAATAAAAAAGGCTACATCGAGACGGTCAGGGGCAAGAAGGGTGGCATGCGTCTGCAGATGGCACCCGCCGATATCAACGTTGGCATCCTGGTACGTGAAACCGAACAGGACCTCAACATTGTTGAATGCTTCTCCTCAAAGAATGCCTGTCGGATAACGCCAGTGTGTGGCCTGAAGTCCATGCTTGGCGAGGCCCTGACGGCCTTTCTTGAAACGCTGGACAAGTACACCCTGGCGGACGTGATTCAGGATCAGCATCGCCCCCAGCTGCTGAGGCTGTTGCAGATTGCCTGACGTTTCAGATAACTGATACCAGGCCGATAGCGACGAGCGTTGCGATAACAGGAATGGCCACGGTCACCACGAAGATATCCTTGTAAGCCTCCTTGTGCTTCAGGCCCATGATCGTCAGCATCGCAATAACAGCGCCGCAGTGGGGCAGCGAATCGATGCCGCCGGAACCGAGGGTGGCAATCCGGTGCAGGGTTTCCGGCTCAACACCCATGGAGAGGTATTTTTCCGCGAAGGTCTGCATGAAGATCTGCAACCCACCCGAGCCGGATCCCACGATGGCGGAAACCACGCTGACCGAGGCAAGCACCGATAGCAACGGAGGCAGGGGCAGGTTCAGAACCCACTGGGCAAAACTTTCAAAGCCCGTGGTCTGGGTAACCACGCTGCCGAATCCGATAACCGCCGCGGTATTCAGTAACGGCATAATGGCATCGTTGGCGCCGATCCCCAGGCTCTCCATGGCTTTGCTGCGGAACCCGGGAAACAGTACCACACAGCTGCCGGCTCCGATCATCAGGGCAAAGCTCGGCCATACAATCGGCTCGTTACCGGCAAAGGAAATCAGTGTTCCCAGTACCGGTGTCTCGCCATCCGCAATGCCAAGTGCTGTCAGCAATCTCGGCACAATAATGGTTCCCAGCACAAGTAACAGGGGGATGATGCTCAGCTGCCATCTCGGCCCGTGCTGCAGCGCCGGAGCCATGTTTTCCATGTACTCATCCTGGGCGTTCACCACGTAGCCTTCACCGGTCGCCCGGGCTTTGCTCCATTGCCGTTCCAGATACACCATACCCAGAACAAACATGACCGCGCCGGCTGTCAGGCCGATGAGTGCACCCGCAAACAGATCCGTCCCCAGAGCCGAGGCCGCGATGACGTTGTGAATAGATGGCGTGCCTGGCAGCGCTGTCATGGTAAAGGTGCCGGCGCCCAGTGCCGTGGCACCGCAAAACAGGCGCTTGGGCAGGTTGGCTTCCCGCATCAGGGCCACGCCCAGCGGATACATGGTGAAAATCACCACGAACACAACCACGCCGCCGTATGTCAGTAATGCGCATACCAGCATGGTGACGAGAATGGTGCGTTTGGCGCCCAGGCCCCGGGTGATGGCGCTGGCAATGGAGCCCGCTGCGCCACTGGAGGCCATCATCTTTCCGAAGATGGCGCCGGAAAGGAAAAGAATGAAAAACTTGCCCGCAAAGCTGAAAGCTCCCAGTGGCCCGAATGGGAAGTGCTCCAGAAGCGCCGCGGATATTCCCAGGCCGTTGGTTATTGCCACAATCAGGCTGGATACCAGTGCAGCGACCAGGATATTGACCCCGCGCAGGGCCATGACAATCAACAGAACGAGACCGGCCAGAAGGCCAATGTTTGCAAGCATGGCAGTGAATCCGGTTATTGTTCGGCGGATCAGGGGTCACATGACCCCTTCGGCATTTCTGTACGCCTGTTATTCCCGGAAACTGGCGTCGATGCGGTCCAGCTTGCGCAGTAGCCCCGGCCACGCCAGTTTACCGCCCAGACCCTTGGTGACCTGATCGGCCTGGTGTTTGATGGTGTCGACGATGCCTGTCGGGATAGGCGTCAGTGGTCGATTGCCGGATAGCGCCCGGATCTGGATCTGACAGGACGTCTGCAGGATATACATGGCCAGGAAGGCATCAGGGATGCTGCTTCCGGTGGTCAGCAAGCCGTGATTGCGCAGAATCATGAAATTGGTGTTGCCCAGATCTTTCTGCAGGCGGGCCTTCTCGTCTTCCCGCAGTGCAACACCTTCGTAGTCGTGGTACGACAGGCTGGCCAGAGCGAACAGGCTTTGCTGCGACAGTGGCATCAGACCCTCCTGCTGGGCAGAGACGGCGATACCGTCAGCGGTGTGCAGGTGCATCACACAGGCGGCATCATCCCTCACCGCATGAATCGCGCTGTGGATGGTAAAGCCGGCGGGGTTGATGTCGAAGTCGTCAGGGTTGATCTTGTTTCCGTCCTGGTCGATGCGCACCAGGCTGGAGGCTGTGATCTCCTCGAACATCATGCCATAGGGGTTAATGAGGAAATGATGCTTGTCACCGGGTATGCGCGCGGAAATGTGGGTAAAAACAAGATCGTCCCACCCATGGAGCGCAACCAGTCTGTAGGCCGCTGCGAGATCAACCCGAAGCTGCCATTCTTCCTTGCTGACCTGATTCTTTTTTGACGGAATGGAAAGCTGTTCTGACATAGCGTGGCTCTTTCTCCAGGTGTTCTTGTTGTAGTAATGACTGTGTTCAACCACCGAGTGTAGGTAAGAGTGATCGGCGAAGACTGTCAATTCGTTTACAATTCAGAATATGACCGATATCAAGACTCTGCTCGCCAACTGCCCATTGTTCTCCGGCTTTCCCCGGCCAGCGCTGGAGGATCTGGCGGCTATCGCCCGCACGCGCAGGTTTGAAGCGGATGAGCCGATCTACGACAAGGGCTCCGCAACGTCGACGCTGAATATTATTGCCTCCGGGGTAGTGCGCATAAGCTCGGTCAATCCCGCCGGCAGGGAGGCCACCCTGATCATGTTCAGTGCCGGCACCTGGTTCGGAGATTCGGTGTTTTCTCCCGGTATGCGCCGGGTCTATGGGGCCAGGGCACATGAAGCAGCGACAATCGTTGAAATGTCCGGTGATGCATTCCGCCAGCTTATGGCGAAATACCCGGAATGTTACCCGGTGATCCTCGACATGGTCAGCCGCCGCCTATGGGCAGCCATGTCTATCATTGAAGACGATGCCCTGCGGGGTATTGCCGCACGGATTGGCCGGCGGCTGCTGTTCCTTGCCGAGATCCAGGGCAACCGTGAGGCAGGCTCGGAGCCGGTGACCATCTGGATTACCCGGGAACATATTGCCAACATGATGGGGATGACCCGCCAGGGAATTCATCAATGGATCAAGGGCTTCGAGCGGGAGGGGTTGCTGGAGTTGTCTTACGGCCGGATTGTGCTGACGGACCCGGCTGCTTTACAGCGTCACCTGGAGCGTATTGACTAGCTCCGGCCCGGTGGGGCCGGAGACCAGTCAGGATCCGGTTTTGGGAGTCGCTTTTTTACCGGGAGCTTTTCGGGCTCCAGTGCCTGCTTTCGTCTTTCTGGCCGCGGCCGCGGAGCTGGCCGGCGGAGGCAACACCAGACTTTCAAGCTCATCCAGCGCTTCGCCGGTGTAGACAGCCAGCTTCTGCATGCTGGGCAGCGTATCGCGGCAGCCGGTGAAGCCAAAGTTCAGCGAACCTGAATAGCTCAGGCAGGTAATGTTGAGGGCGCCACCGTGGGCGATCAGTGATACCGGGTACATGGCCTCCAGTCTTGCTCCCTCGTAATACAGAGTCTCTTCCGGGCCCGGCACGTTGGATATGGTGACGTTGAACACCGGCCGCATGCGCCCGCCCAGCCCCGACATAAGCTGTAGAATATAAGGCGACATCAGCAGCATGGTGTATTGCGTCAACGCCTTGCGGGGCAGTTTCTGCAGGTGCTGTTTGGCACGCCTGGTGGACTGTTTGATGTTCTGCAAACGGGTAAGAGGGTCGGCTTCGTCGGTAGCGAGGGAAGCGATCATGAAACTGATCTGGGTGCCGGTGCCCTGGTCATCAGAGGGCCGGATATTGACCGGAATTCCCGCGGTTAGTGGCGTATCCGGCAAACCCTCCTGTTCCAGCAGAAACCGCCTCAGGGCGGTGCCGCACAGATAGAGCACAATATCGTTCAGGGAGCCGTTGGTGGCGTGGGAGACATGCTTGATGCGTTCCAGCTGGTAGTGCTGGGTGGCAAAGCGCCGCTGGCCGGTCACCCGGTGGTTGAGGACTGATACCGGGCCGGCGAATGGAGTTGTGAGGCCATCCTCCGGGTGTCGGGCCGAATGGACCAGGCGGTTCATGGCGCCCACAAGCCGAGGCGCCATGTCGGCCTGCAACTTCAGGGCCTCCATTGCCTGGGAAAACGCGGCGGGAACACTGGCCTCGGTGTCAGTCTTGCTGCCGCGGGTGCGCTCCGGGCGCACCGACCACGGCGGCAGCATATTGATTTCGCCCGGGTCTTTGCTCAGCACACGCTGCATCAATCGGACACCGCTGATGCCATCGATCATCGAGTGGTGCATCTTGGTGTAAAGGGCAAAGCGATTATTCTCCAGGCCCTCAATGATGTGGCATTCCCACAAGGGGCGTGCAAAATCCAGGGGATTGGAGTGCAGTCGGGATACCAGGATGCCCAGCTCGCGCTCGCTGCCAGGGCGGGGCAGGGCTGAGTGGCGCACGTGGTAATCCAGGTCCAGCTTCTTGTCGACTTTCCAGGACGGAGTCACCACGCGGCCGAGAAATCCGGAAAACGCCAGTTTATAACACCAGGGCGGTGCAATATCGGCTTCTGCTTTCATGCGCGCCAGCATATCCCTCAGAAAGGTCTCCGGCGCATCTTCCGGCAGCGAAAAAATCTGCAGGTTGCCAACATGCATCGGCGTATCGTCCGACTCTACTGCCAGCCAGGATGCATCCAGTGTTCCCAGGCGTTTCATTCCTTGTCCTCTTGCACGGTGAGCAGCCAAACTGCACGTTATTAATTGCGTTCGGGTTCGCATAGTTGTTGTTCGCAAGTATACGCAACAACAGGGATAATCACACGACGAACGGAGTGAAAGGTTTCACTTTTTTTGCCGCGCCTGTGCTATTTTCTTTCGCTGGCTAACGTCTTTAAAACAACAATCCATGGAGGCACTGTGGAGTCCAGTCCCCTGATTTCAGCGGGGTTGCCGATCGCCCTGTTTATTATCATGATCGGTATCGGAATGACCCTGACGGTCAGGGACTTTCGTCAGGTGGCGGTCTATCCCAGGGGCATGATCGTGGGAACCTTTGCCCAGATTCTTCTGATGCCGCTGATTGCCTTTGCTCTGGCCTCCATGCTTGACCTGTCTCCCGCCATCGCAGTGGGCCTGGTAATTATCGCGGCGTGCCCCGGTGGCACCACTTCCAACCTTTTCGTGCTGCTGGCACGGGGCAATATTGCCCTGTCGATCGTACTGACGGTGACAGCCAGCCTGATAACCATTGTCACTCTTCCGTTGCTCACCAATTTTGCGCTGCAGCTTTACGCTGGCACGGAAGAATCCATCACCCTGCCGGTAGGGCGTACCGTGGGGATGCTGTTGGGTATCGTGTTGTTCCCGGTCGCCGTTGGCATGGTTTTCCGTACCCGGGCACCCGAGCTGTCCCGCCGCGCTGAAAGTGCAGTCAGCGTGTTCGGGGGCCTTGTGCTGGCGCTGCTGGTGGTGGGCCTGGTCTGGGGCGTGCGCGATCAGATCTGGGATCTCCTTCGCCAGGCGGGCCCCGCAACATTGCTGCTGAACCTGGCGGGTATTTTCCTGGGCCTGCTGGCCGGACGGGCCGCCGGGCTGACCCAGCGTGAATCCATCGCTGTCGCTGTGGAGCTTGGCATCAAGAACAGTACCATTGCCCTGCTGGTGACTCTGACCCTGCTTGAGTCCAGTGCCATGTCGATCCCGGCGGCGGTCTATGGCGTAATGATGTTCCCGATAGGCTTTCTGCTGGCAGCCTACGGCCGTAAAATCATTCCTGCTTCAGTCATTGCGAGACCTGCGCCATGAATTTTCTCAACGGAATGACTCTGCTGCTGGTCTATCAGTTGGTGGGTGAAGTCACCGTTCGCCTCCTTGCGGTCCCTATCCCTGGGCCGGTACTGGGTATGGTTATGCTGTTCCTCACCCTGATGATCCGGGGCCGCACGCCAGAGCCGCTGCAGAATGCATCGACTGCTCTGCTCAGCCATCTGTCACTGCTGTTCGTGCCCGCCGGTGTTGGCATGATGGCTCATTTCGACCGTATCGCCGATGAGTGGCTGCCAATCACCCTGGCGCTGTTTTTCTCCACCATCATTACCATGGTTGCTACTGCCGGCATCATGCAGTTGACCACACGGTGGTTTGCCCGGCCCGGGCAAGGGGGAGGGCAGCAAGATGAATGAACCCGCCATCCGCGATATCTGGGTTTACCTGTCCGCCTCACCACTACTGGGGTTGACCATAACGTTGGTGGCCTACGGCCTTGCCTATCGCCTGTACCTCAAGTCCAATTCCAGCCCGCTGGCCAATCCGGTCGTCACCTCCGTGGCCATGCTGATTGCCCTGTTGATGGTTACCGGCACTTCCTACAGTGAATATTTCGAGGGTGGGCAGTTTGTGCACTTCCTGCTGGGGCCTGCCACCGTTGCGTTGGCGGTACCTCTCTATCAGCAGTTTTCGCGGCTGCGGGAGCTCTGGCTGCCAGTGACCATTTCCTTGGTCTGCGGGGTTGTGATAGCAGCCGGAAGCTCTATTGGCCTGGCCTGGCTGCTCGGCGGCTCCACGGAAATCCAGATGTCACTGGCGCCCAAATCCGCAACCGCGCCCGTCGCCATGGGTATCTCGGAAACCATCGGCGGTATTCCGTCTCTGACGGCCGTTCTGGTGGTGGCAACCGGTATCGTGGGAGCTGTGCTCGGCACCAAGCTGTTCGAATGGATGCGTATCACCGATGACAGCGTGAAAGGCATTGCCATGGGTGTGGCAGCCCATGGAATAGGCACGGCGCGGGCGTTCCAGGTGAGTTCGCAGATGGGTGCTTTCTCGGGACTGGCAATGGCGCTGTCTGCGTTCGCGACCGCCCTTATTGTGCCCTGGTTGGTGGACCTGATCGGGATATAGCCGAACGGCACCCAAAAAGCCTTTGGCCTCGTATCCAATAAAAACGACAATCATCGGCAGCAGGGGTAGCGCAGTGGTACTCTCAAAGCGTTGGAAAGCGACAAAAACCTGGGGTGTGGTATTTTCCGGGCTGGCAGCGGCCAGTGCTTTTCCGGTAGCGAAGGCCCAGGAGGAACCGGGTGCTTCGGAGACCGTTATCGAAGTCACCTCGCCGCGTCTGGTGCGGGATCTTTACGACACGCCAGCTGCCGTTTCCGTCACCGAGACCCCGGATATCCGGGAGGGCCAGCAGCGGCTGCAGCTGGATGAATCACTGAACACGGTTCCCGGCCTGTTTTTCCAGAATCGCTACAACTTTGCCCAGAATTTGCGCCTGTCCACCCGCGGCTTCGGTGCCCGGGCGCCCTTTGGTATCCGCGGTATCCGCATCCAGGTGGATGGTATTCCCTACACCCTGCCGGACGGTCAGTCCCAGATTGACGCGGTGGACCTGGATTCAGCCCAGCGTATTGAAGTCATACGGGGACCATCTTCGGTGCAATACGGCAATGCTTCCGGCGGCGTGATTGATATCACCACTGCCAGGGGGGATGACCAGCCACCGGGGGCAAGGCTACGCCAGGATGTGGGGAGCGATGACTACTACAAGACCACGGCCCAGGCCAACGGGGTCAATGGTGATGTCAGTGGCATCGCAACCATGTCATGGCTCAATTACAACGGCTATCGGGATCAGAGCGAGGTTGAGAAGGGTCTTTTCAACGGACGCCTCTCCCGTGAGTGGAACAACGGCCAGCGACTGACTGCCACCTTCAATGCCCTACACACCCCGAAAGCGGAAGACCCCGGCGGCCTGACTGCCGCGCAGGTTGAAGAGGACCGTCGCCAGGCCACACCCAACGCCGAAAGGCTGGATGCGGGGCAGGAGGTAGACCAGCAGACACTGGGGCTGCTTTACGAAGCGCCTGTTGTTGGTGGTGACCTGACTGTCAGCACCTTCTTTACTCGCCGCGACTTCTCACAGCAGTTGCCGTTTCCCGGGCCCAGCGGGATCGCCTATGACCGCCAGTTCTTCGGCGTCAGCTCGGACTATCAACAGGAGAATGAAGTAGCGGGACTTCCACTAACATGGCTAGCAGGCGTTGATCTTCATCGGCAGGTGGATGAGCGTCGCCGATACCGGATTAGACCGGATGCCAGTGTCGCTGAACAGATTCAGAAGGAAGCCCAGAACGGCACTACTGCCGCCGTCTTTGCCCAGGGGGACTTGGCAATCACGGAACGCTTTAATCTCTCGCTCGGGACCCGCTTCGATCGTCTTCGGCTATCGATAGATGACGATCTCTTGGAAGGTGGTGACGATTCCGGCAGTCGAACTTACGATGAGTTGAGCGGTTTTGCCGGCATCAGTTACCGCACAGCTCCGCGCCAGCAGGTATATGCGACTATCGGGACCGCTTTTGAGGCGCCCACATTTACTGAGTTTGCAAACCCGGATGGAAGCGGTGGGTTTAACCCGGACATTGAACCGCAGCAGGCCCTTAACCGGGAAATAGGGTTGCGTGGTAGCTTTGGTGAAGCGTTCAGTTATGATCTTGCGCTGTTTTCCATACGTGTAGATGATGAACTCCTGCCGTTTGAGGATGATGTCGATATTGACGGTGTTACCACCAGCCGTACATTTTACGAGAATGCCGGACGCACCGAGCGCAACGGTATCGAGCTAGGATTGAATTGGGACATTTCCTACACTTGGCGGATAACCAGTGCCATTACTCTGGCGGATTACACATTCGAAAACTTCGAGGATCGGCAGGGCAATGATGCCGATGGCAACCGCCTGCCTGGCTTGCCTCGCGAACAATGGGTGACCGAGGTGGAATGGAAGGGTCAGGGCCAGCGCTTCGCGGCACTGGAATGGCAATACGTTGGCGACCTCTACGCTGAAAACAGCAATGAAACCAGAGTTACCGATTACTGGTTGTTTGGGGTGCGAGCGGGCGATACGATCCGTTTCGGAGAACAAAGCTTGAACGTATATGGCGGTGTTCGCAATCTGCTGGATGAGGACTATTTCAGCAATATACGTATCAATGCAAACAGGGATGCCTTTTACGAACCAGCACCAGGAAGAACTTTTTATGCCGGCCTGGAATGGGTATTCTGACGGCTGATAAAAACACGAAACCCAGGATATTCATGACCATGCAAACCAAGTTCCTTCTCGAAGAAAGCCAGATGCCGAAGTACTGGTACAACCTCCAGGCGGATTTTCCGGAGCCTTTGCCTGCGGTGCTTCATCCGGGCACACAGCAGCCGGTCGGGCCCTCCGATCTCGAACCGCTGTTCCCCATGTCGCTGATCGAACAGGAGGTGTCTACCGAGCGGGAAATCGAGATTCCGGAGCCCGTGCGGGATGTTTACAAACTCTGGCGTCCGGCCCCGCTTTACCGGGCCCATGGTCTTGAAAAGGCCCTGGGTACGCCGGCAAAGATTTTCTACAAGTACGAAGGCGTGAGCCCTGCAGGCAGCCACAAGCCCAACACGGCGATCCCCCAGGCGTTCTACAACCGCGAAGCAGGTATTCGCACCCTTACAACGGAAACCGGCGCCGGCCAGTGGGGGACGTCGCTGTCATTCGCCGGTTCCCTGTTCGACATGGACGTGACTGTTTTCCAGGTCCGGGTTTCCTACAACCAGAAACCCTATCGCCGGGCGGTGATGGAAACCTACGGCGCAAAATGTGTAGCCTCGCCTTCTGAGCTGACCGAATTCGGGCGCAAGGTGCTGGCGGAGAACCCGGACCACACCGGCAGCCTGGGTATTGCCATCTCCGAGGCGGTGGAGCTGGCGGTGCAGGATCCGAACACCAAGTATGCCCTCGGGTCGGTGCTGAACCATGTGTTGCTGCATCAGAGCATCATTGGGCTGGAATCCATGCAGCAGATGGAAATGGCGGATTGCTGGCCGGATGTCATTGTTGGCTGCACCGGAGGCGGTTCCAACTTTGCCGGCATCGCCTTCCCGTTTATGGGTCATGCGCTGCGGGGCGGCCAGAAATCGCGGATTGTTGCAGTCGAACCCTCAGCATGCCCGACATTGACCCGTGGCAGGTACGCCTATGATTATGGCGATACCGCGCACATGACGCCGCTCACCAAGATGCACACCCTGGGCTCTGACTTCACCCCACCGGGCTTCCATGCCGGAGGGCTGCGTTACCACGGCATGGCACCCATGGTGTCCCACGCCAAGGAACTGGGGCTTTTTGAGGCTGTGTCCTACACCCAGCGCGAATGCTTTGAGGCTGGCGTGCTGTTTGCCCGTCATGAAGGCATCGTGCCGGCACCGGAAGCGAATCATGCGGTAAAGGGCGCCATTGACGAGGCATTGCGCTGCAAGCGGGAAGGCAGGGAAGAAGTGATCCTGTTCAACCTCTGTGGTCACGGCCACTTCGATATGGCGGCCTACACCTCCTATTTTGCCGGTGACCTGAGCGATCACGAGTATGAAGAACAGGAACTGGCGATGGCACTCTCCGGATTGCCGTCTGTCTCAGGCTGAGCAGGGCGGATGAGGAGTGGCCTTGCGGTCACTCCTCATCCAGGTCCTTTGGCGGACAATGGGCTTCTTCCACCACCTGGCCGTCATCCACGCTCTCAAGGTGCACGTCAAAGCCCCATAGTCTGTGCACGTGGCGCAGCACTTCCTCGGTGTCGTTACCCAGCGGCACCCGGTCCACCGGGATGTGCCGCAGGGTCAGCGAGCGGTCTCCACGAACATCCACATTCCAGACCTGGATATTGGGCTCGCGATAGCTGAGGTTGTACTGTCGCGCCAGTTTTTCCCTGAGTGCACGATATCCCGGGTCATCGTGGATTGCGGTAATACGGTAGACTTCTTCTTCGTCATCGTTCTGTATGGCGAAGAATTTCATGTCGCGCATGACCTTGGGCGACAGAAACTGCTGGATGAAGCTTTCATCCTTGAAGTTCTTCATGGCGAAATGCAGGGTTTCCACCCAGTCCGTACCGGCAATGTCAGGAAACCATTCCCGGTCCTCATCGGTGGGGTTCTCGCAGATACGCCGCAGGTCGGTGAAGATGGAAAAGCCCAGGGTGTAGGGGTTGATGCCGGAATACCACGGGCTGTCGAAGGGCGGCTGGTAGACCACCGCGGAGTGGCTCTGCAAGAACTCCAGCATGAAGCCGTCGTTCACCAGCCCCTTGTCGTACATGCGGTGCAGCAGGGTATAGTGCCAGAAGGTGGCCCAGCCCTCGTTCATGACCTGGGTCTGGCGCTGCGGGTAGAAGTACTGCGCCAGTTTGCGAACGATGCGGATCAGTTCCCGTTGCCAGGTCTCCAGCAGCGGCGCATTCTTTTCAATGAAGTAGAGAATGTTTTCCTGCGGCTCTTCCGGGTAACGCTGTTTGCGCCTGACCGGGTCTTCGTCATCCTCCATCCTGGGGATGGTTCGCCACAGGTCATTGAGCCTGCGCTGCTGGTACTCCTCCCGTTCCTTTTGCCGGCGCGCTTCTTCTGCCGCGGAAATGGGCGCGGGGCGCTTGTAACGGTCAACGCCGTAATTCATCAGCGCGTGGCAGGAATCAAGAATCTGCTCAACCGCGTCCACGCCGTAACGCTCCTCGCATTCGGCCACGTAATCCCGGGCGAAGACCAGGTAATCAATAATGGCGCTGGCATCGGTCCAGGTCCGGAACAGGTAATTGTTCCTGAAGAACGAATTGTGGCCGTACGAGGCATGGGCAATCACCAGTGCCTGCATCGGCAGAGTGTTCTCCTCCATGAGGTAGGCGATACAGGGGTTGGAGTTGATGACAATCTCGTACGCCAGCCCCATCTGGCCCCGCTGGTAGCCCTTGGAGGTCGACAGGAACTGCTTGCCAAAGGACCAGTGGTGGTAGCCCACTGGCATACCCACGGAACTGTAGGCGTCCATCATCTGTTCGGCGCTGATCACTTCCACCTGGTTGGGGTAGGTCTCCAGGCCAAACTCGGCCGCGCATTTGGCAATTTCCTCGTCATACTTTTCAAGCAGCGGAAACGTCCATTCCGAACTGGTGGAAATCGGCTCCCGGGTTTTCGGCTCGTTGGGTCTGTCCATGGTGTCAGTCATGCGGCTTTCCTCTCGAACAGCTGGCGGAAGACCGGATAGATTTCACCGGGGTCGGCGATCTGCTGCAGGGCGAAGCTCTGGGGGAATCGCTCCTGGATCTTCTCGTACTCGTACCAGAGCATCTGGTGATCCTGGGGTGTGATCTCCACATAGGCGTAATACTGCACCAGCGGCAGGATGCTGTCGGCCAGCAACTTGCTGCAGATGGGAGAATCATCGTTCCAGTTGTCACCATCAGACGCCTGGGCTGCGTAGATGTTCCACTCGTCAGGGGAGTAGCGGGACTCAATGATCTTGTGCATCAGTTTCAGGGCACTTGAGACAATTGTGCCGCCGGTTTCCCGCGAATAGAAGAACTCTTCCTCGTCCACTTCCTTGGCACTGGTGTGGTGGCGAATGAAGACCACTTCGATCTTCTTGTAGTTCTTCTTGAGGAACAGGTACAGCAGGATAAAGAAGCGCTTGGCGATGTCCTTGTGCATCTGGGTCATGGACCCCGATACGTCCATCAGGCAGAACATCACCGCACTGGTTGCGGGTTGTGGCTTCTTTATGTGCTGGCGATATCGCAGGTCGATCTCGTCGATGAACGGGATGCGCCGCACGTTGGCTTTCAGGCTTGCGATTTCCTCTTCCAGCGCCTTGATCTGGTCTTCATGGCTGAAGGCCGGGTCCAGATCTTCCGGGGCGCTTTTGAGTGCACTGAGCTGCTCTTCCAGTTCGCGGATTTTCTTCCTGCGGGCACCGCCGAGGCCGAGCCTGCGGGCATGGGCACCTCTCAGCGAGCGCACCACATCCAGCTTGGCAGGAACGCCCTGGGTGGAGAAACCGGAGCGAACGTACTTGAACGCCTCGGTATCTTTCAGCTTCTTGCGGGCCAGGTTGGGCAGCTCCAGGTCATCGAACAGGAAGTCCAGGAACTCTTCCTGGGTGATCTGGAAGGCAAATTCGTCCATGCCTTCGCCGTCGGGGCTGGCCTGGCCCTGCCCCTGGCCTTGACCGCCTCCACCCTGGGGTTTCGGCACGGTATCTCCGGTCACAAATTCCTTGTTGCCGGGGTGAACCACCTCCCGTTTGCCACCCTGGCCGTGATGAAAAATCGGCTCATCGGTATCCCGGGACGGAATACTGACGTTTTCGCCCCGTTCAATGTCCGTGATGGAGCGCCGGTGCACCGCGTCCGCCACCGCCTTCTTGATGTGGTGGCGGTACCGGCGCAGGAACCGCTCGCGGTTCACAGCGCTCTTGTTTTTCCCGTTCAGTCGCCGGTCGACTACGTGGGTCATACCCATAGTTTCACTCCAGTTCAGCGCAAGGCGGCTGACTTTATTGAGACTTACGAACCCGCAGGTACCATTCCGCAAGGAGACGGACCTGTTTTTCCGTGTAGCCTCGATCGACCATACGCTCGACGAACTGCTTGTGTTTGTTCTGGTCTTCCTGGCTTGCCTTCGGATTGAAGGAGATTACCGGCAGCAGGTCCTCGGTATTGGAGAACATCTTCTTCTCGATCACGCTGCGCAGTTTTTCATAGCTGAGCCAGGATGGGTTCCGGCCCTGGTTGTTCGCCCGTGCCCTGAGAACGAAGTTGACAACCTCGTTGCGGAAGTCCTTAGGGTTGCTGATACCGGCGGGTTTCTCGATTTTTTCCAGTTCATCGTTAATGGCTGAACGGTTGAGGATTTCCCCGGTTTCCGGATCGCGGTATTCCTGATCCTGTATCCAGAAGTCCGCATAGGTCACGTAACGGTCGAACAGGTTCTGGCCGTACTCGCTGTAACTTTCCAGGTACGCGGTCTGGATTTCCTTGCCGATGAATTCCACATAATGGGGAGCCAGGAATTCCTTGATGAACCGCAGGTAGCGGTCCTGGGTTTCTGCCTGGAACTGTTCCTGTTCGATCTGTTTTTCCAGCACATACAGCAGATGCACCGGGTTGGCAGCCACTTCCGTGGTGTCGAAGTTGAATACCTTGGACAGGATCTTGAACGCAAAGCGTGTCGACAACCCGTCCATGCCTTCGTTGACGCCAGCCGCATCCCGGTACTCCGCGATCGACTTGGCCTTGGGGTCGGTATCCTTGATGTTCTGGCCATCGTAAACCCGCATCTTGGAGAAAATGCTGGAGTTTTCCGGCTCCTTGATGCGTGACAGGATCGAGAACTGCGCCAGCATATCCAGGGTATCCGGAGCGCAGGGCGCGCCAGCCAGGGAGCTGTCCCGCAACAGTTTGCGGTAGATGTCGATCTCTTCGGTCACCCGCACACAGTATGGCACCTTGACGATGTAGACACGGTCCAGGAAGGCCTCGTTGTGCTTGTTGTTACGGAAGGTCTGCCACTCCGATTCGTTGGAGTGGGCGAGGATAATGCCGTCGAAGGGCACGGATCCCATGCCCTCGGTGGTGTTATAGTTGCCTTCCTGGGTAGCCGTCAGCAGCGGGTGCAGCACCTTGATCGGTGCCTTGAACATCTCCACGAATTCCATCAGGCCCTGGTTGGCCTTGCACAGGCCACCACTGAAGCTGTAGGCATCCGGATCATCCTGGGAGTAGTCCTCCAGCATGCGAATGTTCACCTTGCCCACAAGGGCTGAGATGTCCTGGTTGTTGTCGTCCCCCGGCTCGGTCTTGGAAACACCGATCTGATCCAGCACCGACGGGTACATCTTCACGACCCGGAACTGGCTGATATCGCCACCGTATTCGTGCAGGCGTTTGACCGCCCAGGGCGACATGATGGACTTGAGGTAGCGGGGCGGAATGCCGTACTCCTCTTCCAGGATGGCGGCATCTTCGGCAGGGTCGAACAGCCCCAGGGGGGACTCGTTCACCGGTGAACCCTTGATGGCGTAGAAGGGTACTTTCTGCATCAGTGACTTGAGTTTTTCAGCCAGTGAGGACTTGCCGCCACCAACCGGGCCAAGCAGGTAAAGAATCTGTTTTTTCTCTTCCAGACCCTGGGCGGCATGACGGAAGAAGGAGACGATATTCTCTACCGCTTCTTCCATGCCATAGAACTCTGAGAATTCCGGATAGCGCTTGATCACTTTGTTGGAAAAAATGCGTGACAGCCGGGAGTCACGGGATGTATCAACAGGTTCCGGTTCGCCGATTGCCAATAACATCCGTTCTGCGGCAGTGGCGTATGCCGCCGGGTCCTTTTTGCAGATCTCCAGGTATTCCTCAAGAGTGTATTCTTCTTCCTGAGTTGCTTCATACCGGTCTTTGAAGTGCTGCATGATGCTCATAGATGGCCCCTCGCTTGCTCTCTAACTGTTTGAAAGACAGCTTTTAGTTCACGCAATTTCCCCGTTGCTGTTGGATCCGTCGCCCCGGACGGTGGTTATGGTTATGGGTGAAAGTATAGGGAGTACCAGACCGAATTACGCTGGTGCGATTATGTCGGTCTGGTTACTGTGAGCTTAGTTCAAGCTTCGGGACTTGGACAGGGAGAGAAAGGTTAAGGTTCATTAAATTGTGTATCAGCGTTTCCTGAGCCGGAACACACTCTCCGTGGCCCCGGCCAGCCCTCTGCGCTTGGTGAAGGGGTGATCCTTGGCCAGCGTATTGGTCAGGATATGTTCTATTTCGTAATCTCCTGAGTAGAGTTCACGGACTTCCTCGTCGCTGACATTGAAGGGAGGACCCTTGATCTCGGTGTCGTAGTCCAGGGTAATCAGCAGGATCCGTGTTCCCTCCGGAATGATGGCCGTCAGGTGGTCCACGTAGTCCTTGCGCATGTTGCGGGGCAGGGCAATAAGCGCTGCACGGTCATAGACCAGCTTCACGTGTTTCAGGTCATCGGGCACCAGCTGGAAGAAGTCGCCGCACCAGAGTTCCAGGTCGTCGTGTTTGAACGTAATGAAGGGCTCGCCCGGGTGTACTTTTGCTTTTTCGCCGCCTTCTTCGAAGAAGTCCTTGCAGGCAACTTCGCTGAGCTCCACGCCGATGACTGGATGGCCGCGGTCGTGCAGCCACCACATGTCATGGGCTTTGCCACACAGGGGTACGAAAACGGCACCTGTGCCTTTGCCAGCGAGTTCGGGCCAGTGATCATGGAGATATTGGTTGACGGTGCCTTCGTGAAAGCCAATTTCTTTTTTCGCCCAACGCTCATGCCAGAATTCGTGTTCCATGTAAGTTCCCCTTTTCGACGGTTGGAGGTTTTGGTCAGTCTAACTTAATCTTGGGGGCTATTGGTTGATCGAAAACATCGCGAATAAGGATGGTTGAATGAAAGCCGTATTTCTGGACGCAGACACACTGGGGAACGATGTGGACCTGTCGCCGATCGAGTCGGTCACCGGTGAGATGGTGAAACACCCGCGCACGTCAGCGGAGCAGGTAATGGAGCGTATCCGCGGCTTTGACACGGTGCTGGTAAACAAGGTGGTGCTGAAACGGGAGCATTTTGAAGCCTGCCCGGAACTGAAGACGATTGCGGTGGTGGCCACGGGGTTGAATAACATTGATCAGGAGGCGGCAAAGGCCAGCGATATCAAGGTTATGAACGTAACCAACTATGGACGCTCCACCGTCGCGCAGCACACCATGGCACTAATGCTGGCGCTGGCCACGAGGCTGCTGGATTACGACCGGGACGTGCGGGCCGGGCGCTGGGGCAAAAGCCCGATGTTCTGCCTGATGGATCATCCGATTATGGAACTGGAGGGGCGCACGCTGGGTGTATTCGGCTATGGCGATCTGGGCCAGGGCGTTGTTGAGCGCGCCAGGGCGTTCGGAATGAACATACTGCTGGGTGCCAGGCCGGGACAGCCTGCCGGCCAGGTGGATGGTTACCCCCGTATTCCGATGGACGAACTGCTGCCGCAAGTGGATGTATTGTCGCTACATTGCCTGCTGACAGATGATACCCGCAACATGATCGGTGCCCGGGAGCTGACAATGATGAAAAAGGACGCGCTGGTGATCAACACCAGCCGCGGTGGCCTGGTGGATGAGCAGGCGCTGGCCGATGCCTTGCGGGCGGGCACCATTGGCGGTGCGGGTTTTGATGTTCTGACAGAAGAGCCTCCGCGCAGCGGCAACCCGCTGCTGGCGGACGACATCCCCAACCTGATTGTGACTCCCCACTCCGCCTGGGCGAGCCGGGAAGCGAGACAGAGAATCGTGGAGATTACGGCGCGTAACCTGTCCTCTGTCTGACAGCAGAGGCGCCCGCTACTGAAACGAAGCTGCTAGTAAAAGCCACACAATCGGCCATACTTTGTTGTGCTTTGGTATCTGACTGATAATCTGTACAAAACTCTGGCAAACAGGACGTTGTGTGGCTTCTTTGCAAATTAAAGACCGGCTCCAGACCGCTGAAACCTGGATTCTGGCTAATCCCAATCCACCGCAGAACTGGCCATGGACCTGGTTGTACAAAACCGGGCGTACGGCCTATGCGCTGGGGAGGGACATCATTGCCGGCAACCTGACCCTGCACGCCATGAGTCTGGTGTATACCTCCCTGTTGAGCATTGTGCCGCTGCTGGCGCTGAGTTTTTCGGTACTCAAGGCGCTGGGCGTGCACCAGCGTATGGAGCCCTTCCTTTTCCAGTTTTTTGAACCCATGGGGCCGCAGGGTGTCCAGATTGCCGAGCAGATTCTCGGGTTCGTGGATAACATGAAGGTGGGTGTACTGGGCTCGGTGGGCCTGGCTCTGCTGGTTTATACCGTCATATCGCTGGTGCAGAAAATCGAGCGCTCGTTCAACATGATCTGGCGGGTGCCGGACATGCGATCCATGGCCCAGCGTTTCAGCAACTATCTCAGTGTCATCATGGTGGGGCCGCTGCTGATGGTGTCAGCCATCGGCATCAGCGCCACCATCTTTTCCTCATCATTTGTCCAGGCGTTAATGGCCATTGAGCCGCTTGGCTCAATGGTTGTCTTCGCCACCCGCTTCACGCCATTCCTGTTAGTGGTCGGCGCGTTCACGTTTGTGTACGTGTTTATTCCCAACACCAGGGTAAAGGTCCGTTATGCTCTTATCGGTGGCCTGGTGGCAGGCATATCTTGGCAGGCGGCAGGCATGCTTTTCGCTTCATTTGTAGCAGGTTCGGCGAAGTACGCAGCCATTTATTCCAGTTTTGCGATCGGTATCATTCTGTTGATCTGGCTCTACCTGAACTGGGTCATCCTGTTACTCGGTTCCAGCATAGCCTTCTATCTGCAGAATCCCGGTTCAGTGGCCAAACGCAGTGAAGTCAGGCTGTCGCCGGAACTGCAGGAAAAAACCGGTCTGGCGTTGATGTGGCTGGTCGCAAAGCCGTTCAGTGAGGGCCGGCCGGCACCCCAGCAAGAGGAGCTTGAGCAGAAGCTGCGGGTTCCCGGTGACGTGACCCGCGGAATCAGCGACAAGCTCATTCGTGCGCGCCTGCTGGCACTGGCTGGCCGTAACGGCGATTGCCTGGTGCCTGGGCAATCGCTGGACAGGATCACTATCGGCGGTGTTCTGGAAGCCATTCGCCACGATGAGGATCGTGTGGCGGATCGCCTGCCTTACCTGGTGCCTCGACGTCTTCTGGCCCGAACTCCGGAAGATGACTCCGTTTCCTTTGCCGAATTGCTCAGGCAGGAAAAGGAAGGCGACGAAGACTCCTAGGCACGGCCCCGGGTGCCGGCCTCCAGAACGTCAAGGATGACTTTGCGCACCCGTGTAAACTGCTCCCCGGAGATGTGGATGATCCGTAGCACATCTTCCTCCGGCATGTTGCGCTGGTGGGCATGGCGCAGCACCTCCCGGGTTCCGACAATAATGCCGTCGTTAAGCGGGGAGTGCTTCTGTCTCGGGGCAGGTCGCTCTGCCGCCATCAACTGGGCATGGTATTTGGGCGGCAGGTTCCACTCGTTGGCCAGTAGCTGTGACGTGGACCATTGATAGCGGGAGAGTGCGTCTTGTATCAGTGACGGAGGCGGCTCCGTTATACCGGGTTCCGTGCGGCAGATTCGTTGCAGCTCCCGCCTCAGGGTGATGTAGGAGAGTGCAGGTAGCAGCCCGGCCATAAAGTAGACGCTGGTATCCTGGCCCTGAATCTTGGCAATCAGTTCCGCACTTCGGGCGCAGGTCAACCCCCACCGCCATACCCTCTGGGCAAAGAGAGCCTCACGGCTGTTTCGTGCCGCCATCATTGGGCGCATGATGGCCGCGGAAATGACGTTGCGAATGCCGTCCAGGCCCAGCACAAAAACCGCCTGATCCACAGAATCAATGGATTGGTCGCCGGGCCGGAAGTAGGGGCTGTTGGCAATCTGCAGTAACTGGTCGGTCAGCGCCGGATCGTTGAGAATGATCTCGGTCAGGTGGTTACGGTCTGACCTGTCGTCGGACAGCGCCCTCATCAGCATGGGCAGGGTCATGGGCTGGCGTGGTAATTCGTCCAGTTCCCTGTTGGCAATTCGCCCGCGCAGATTGTCCAGTATGTGTTCCCATTGCCCGTTCTCTGACTGAAGCGTTGCAGGCGATGAGTCCAGCAGCCAGCAAAACAGATTCTCTTCCAACTGGTCGATCAGCGCTGGGTCAGTGGCCGGATTATCCTCTGCAGATGCAGCCGGATTAAGCAGGCGGGACTCGGGTGCTGAAGCAGTTGTTGGTCTTGTAGAAGAGAATATTCCTGAAATCCAGGAGAGAAAGCCTGGCATCCGATTCCTCCGGGAAGAGAATAGTCGCAGGGAAATACGCACCCGTACCCGGGAGTATAGAGCCCGTAAGCGGGTATGCCCAGTGCAAAGCGGTATAACTGCCGGTTTTCCTGAAATAAAACTCAGAGAATCGAACCGCCGAACACGAAGACCAGTTGGCAGATACCGGCCGTAAAACCCAGGAAAGCGCCCACCAGAATCAGTTTGATCTCGTCTTCCTGGAAGCAGGGGCGGAGCAGGTCCTGGAATTCCTCCGAGGAGAGGGCAATCATGCGTTCAACCATGATGCTTTCCACCGCCCTTGCCCTGTCTGTTTCGAACACGGGATTGTGGAACGAGGTCCGGGATATCTTGATAGCTTTCTGGCCTACCTGGTTTTTAAGGCTGGCAAAGCCGGTTGGCCCGAAGGCCATCTGGGTCAGGGCCTTGCCCATGCCGGCGGTTTCGTCCACCAGGGGTTTGATATGTTTCTTGACCATGTTGCGGGCCCGGTCGCCTTTCGGGCCTTCCAGGATGGCATTGATAATGTTGCCGACGGTCAGAATTTCATGGGTCACGATGTGACAGAAGGATTCTGCAACCTCCTTCTGGCGTTTGAGAAACAGTCCCTGCAGGCGTAGTGGCCCGATCTTTTTTTCGTGCAGCGGGCGGAAGATCACGTTAAGTGCGATCCAGTTGGTGGCCCAGCCTACCAGCAAGCCAAAGAAGGGCAGCACCCACCAGCTCTGGTAGAAGTACCAGACGGTCATCTGTACCAGGCCGAACAGGAAGCCGAAGTAAAAGCCGGAGTTGATGATGAAGCGGAACTCCACTTCACCGCATTCGATGAATATCCGGTTCAGCAGGCGTTTGTCTTTCGCCAGGCGCTCGATAACCATGCTTTTGATGTCCAGCAGGTCTTCGATGTTGTCGGATACGTCACCCACCAGATTGTCTACCAGTTGCGGTGTGGATTTGCGTACCCGCTCGTAGACCATGTTCCTGGCGGAGGCGGGCAGGTTTTCCCAGAAGGTGGGGTGTTCCTTCAGCATCAGTTCGTCGACGTATTCTTCGGTGCGGGGTTCGACGGTGTAGATGATGTGGGCGGCGAGAACCTCGGGGTCGATCTGCTGGAAGATTTCCTGCACGGTGCCGATTTTGGAGATGGTGGCATCCACGCTGATGGCGGCCATTTTGCGGGCCTTGGAGGGGATGATGCCTTGCCATCCGAGCAGCGGGGGTTTGCCGACGAATTCCAGCGGGTAGAAGGTCATTTTGATGGCCAGCCAGTTGGTAATCCAGCCGATCAGGGCGGCAATCACCGGGATGCTGAGGTATTGCCAGAACTCCGGGTTGCTGAACAGGCTTGTCATCCGATGTCTCCCCACAGCCATTGGCAAAGGGCCATGGCCGCGACCGGGGCGGTTTCGGTTCTGAGGACTCGTGGGCCGAGGGCGACGGGGAGGAAGCCGGCGGTTTCGGCGGTGGCGATTTCTTCCGGGCTGAGGCCGCCTTCGGGGCCGATCATCAGGGCCACCCGACTTGGTTTTGCCAGAGTGTTCAGGGACTGTTCGGTGCGGTGGTGGAGGACCAGGCGCAGGTCGCAGTCGCTGGTGTGGTCGAGCCAGTCCGTCACTGTCATTACCGGCAGTATGTCGGGTACGCGGGCGCGGCCGCATTGTTCGGCGGCGCTGGTGGCGACGGATTGCCAGTGGCGCAGGCGTTTGTCTTCGCGGTCGCCTCTGAGTTTTACGTCGCAGCGTTCGGTGGTCAGGGGCACGATGCGGGTGACACCCATTTCTGTTGCCTTCTGTACGGCGTAGTCCATGCGGTCACCTTTGGACAGGGTCTGGCCGAGGACGATTTCCAGGGGGGATTCGGTGGTGCTTGTCACCGGGTTGCCAACCTGGACTTGCACCCGTTTTTTGCCGGACTCGCTGATGGTGGCCGGGTAGTCGTTGCCGTCGCCGTTGAACAACAACAGTTCCTGGCCGGGCTGCATGCGCAGTACGCGGCCTACATGTTGCGCCGCGCTGTCGTCCAGTTCAGCAGTGGCTCCCTCGCTCAGAGGAGAGTCTGTGTAGATACGAGGGATGCGCATGGTGTGTTGTTCAGTCCCTTACTGCGATTTCGATGCCTTCGGTGGCCACCTGGGCCAGGTGGCGGATCTGCTCTTCAGTGATCACATAGGGTGGCATGAAATAGACCACGTTGCCCAGCGGGCGCAGCAGCGACTGTCGGGTGAGGGCATGCTGGTACACCCGGATGCCACGGCGTTCCTGCCAGGGGAAGAGCTCTTTGGTGGCCTTGTTCTTTACCATTTCCACCGCCAGGGTCATGCCGTGCTGGCGGATGTCGCCAACGTTGGGGTGGTCCGCCAGATGGGCTACGGAGTCTGCCATGCAGGTGCTCAGGCGTTTGTTGTTCTCGATCACGTTGTCGTCGCGGAAGATGTCCAGGGTCGCCAGTGCCACGGCGCAGCCGATGGGGTTGCCGGTATAGCTGTGGCTATGCAGGAAGGCCTTGAGTGTTTCGTAGTCGTCGTAGAAAGCGTTGTAGACGTTATCGGTGGTCAGTACCACGGACAGCGGCAGGTAGCCGGCGGTCAGGCCTTTCGACAGGCACATGAAATCCGGGGTAATGCCGGACTGCTCGCAGGCAAACAGGGTGCCGGTACGGCCGAAGCCGACGGCGATTTCGTCGGCGATCAGGTGTACGCCATATCTGTCGCAGGCTTCACGCAGTTTGGTGTGGTAAACGGGATGGTGCATGCGCATCCCGCCAGCGCACTGGATCAGGGGCTCCACCACCACGGCGCAGATTTCATCGTGCTTTTCCGCCAGCAGTGCATCCATGGCCTCGAACTGGCGCAGGGCATACTCCTCGTCGGTTTCACCGGCTTCCTTGTTGAAGGCATCCGGGGAGGGCGCGGTCAGCACTTCCATCAATAACGGCTGGTAGGTGTCCTTGTAGAGGGAGACATCCCCCAGGGCCAGGGCGCCCAGGGTTTCTCCGTGATAGCTGTTGCTCAGGTTCACGAAGTTTTTCTTGCCCGGTTTGCCGTGATTTTTCCAGTAATGGAAACTCATTTTGAGCGCCGCTTCGATTGCCGAAGAGCCGTTGTCTGCGTAGAAGCACTTGTTCAGGCCTTCCGGTGTTACCTCAATCAGACGTTCCGACAGATTAACCACAGGTTCGTGGGTAAATCCGGCAAGGATTACGTGCTCCAACTGGCCAATCTGTTCCTGGATCGCGGCGTTGATTCGCGGATTGGCATGGCCGAACAGGTTCACCCACCAGGAGCTCACCGCGTCGATGTACCGGTTGCTCTCGAAATCCTCAAGCCACACGCCTTCGCCACGTTTTATCGGAACCAGTGGCAGGGTGCCTTCATGGTCTTTCATCTGGGTGCAGGGATGCCATACGGACTTAAGGCCGCGGGCGACGAGGTCAGCATTGCGCATGATAAATCTCCGTGAGACGGTCAGGTTCTGTATGCTCGGCGGTTAACCTGAGGGGATATTACAGTTAACAGCGCCGGCTGACCACCGCCTCCTGAGCGCCACCCCGCGTTTAAAGGTTGGGCGGGGTGGCTATTTCGGATTGGCTCAGATCAGTGCGCCAGCACCCGGCTCAGGAACGCCTGGGTGCGTTCATTCTGCGGGTTGTCGAATACATCCGCAGGCTTGCCTTCTTCGACAATCCGGCCTTCGTGGATGTAGATCACGCGGTCAGCCACTTCACGGGCAAAGCCCATTTCATGGGTAACCACCATCATGGTCATGCCTTCCTTGGCCAGTTCCCGCATGACGTCCAGCACTTCGCCGATCATTTCCGGATCGAGCGCCGAAGTGGGTTCATCGAACAGCATCAGCCGGGGTTCCATGGCCAGGGCGCGTGCAATGGCAACCCGTTGTTGCTGGCCGCCGGATAGATGGCTGGGATACTTGTCCGCCTGGCTGGCAATGCCTACGCGATTGAGCAGGCGGTCCGCCGTAGCGCTGGCGATGGGCTCGGGCGCTTCCTTGACCTTCCTGGGTGCCAGCATGATGTTCCTCTTCACCGTGAGATGGGGGAAGAGATTGAACTGCTGGAACACCATGCCCACTTCCTTGCGGATTTCAGCCAGGGCTTTCTGATTGCCACCTTTCGGGGCAAGTTCGTTACCGTCCACCACCAGTTTGCCGGACTCGAATTCTTCCAGGCCGTTGACGCAACGGATAAGGGTGGATTTGCCAGAGCCGCTGGCGCCGATAATAACCACCACTTCGCCGGCTTCAACGGTCAGGTCAACTTCCTTGAGGACATGCAGGGTACCGAAGTACTTGTTCATGCCCCGCATTTGCACGATCTGTGTCATTAGTACCTATCCTTCAGACAGAAACCAGTCCGCGCCGCTCTATGAAGCGGAGCACGAGAGAGAGGGAGAGGGTAATCGCAAGATACATAAGAGCCACCACGAAGTAGACCTCGAAGGCGGTAAAGGTATTGGCAATATACACCTGGCCCTGGCGAACCAGCTCACCAACACCGATCACCGAGAACAGCGAGGTGTCCTTGATGCTCACGATTGCCTGATTGCCCAGCGGTGGGATCATGCGTCGGAAGGCCTGGGGCCAGATAATCGACCAGAAGGTCTGGGACCGTGACAGGCCCAGGGAAAGGCCTGCTTCGGTCTGGCCCTTGTCGATCGATTGCACGCCGCCCCGGACCACTTCCGAGATATAGGCACCGGAGTTCAGGGCAATGGCTGCGATACCGGCGGTCAGCGGGTCAATGGGGCCGCCTACCAGGTCTGGCAGACCGTAGAAGATGAACAGCACCTGCACGAGAATCGGGGTGCCGCGGAAAATTTCGATATACGCCGTGGCGGGCCAGCGCAAGAACCATTTTTTATTGATGCTCAGCAAACCGAAAATGATGCCGAGTACAAAGCCGATGGCAAGGCCGCCAAAGGAAATAAGAAGGGTATAGGGAATACCTTTGAGCAGGTAGGGAATCGAGTTGATGGCTGCCTGCCAGTCAAACTGAAACTGGAATTCCACAGTGGGTGTCTCCGTTGGGTGGGGAGTTGCCAGCCGGGGCGTTGTGGGCCCCGGCTGTGGTTCTCAGTTTTACTGGTCTTCCGGCATTTCGCCGAACCACTTCTCGTAGATTTCCTTGTAGGTGCCGTCTTCCTTCATTTCAGCCAGCGCTTCGTTGACACCATCCACCCATTCGCTGCCTTTCTTCAGGGCAATGCCATACTGCTGGCCTTCATAAAGTTCGCCAACGGTTTTTACCTTTCCTTCACCCCTGGTGCTGGCGAAGTAGCCTACGTTGGGGGCATCGTAGAAGACCGCATCGACCGAACGTGACATCAGTGCCATGTACATGTCGGAGCTGCCCGGATACGGGGTCACACCCTCGTCGTCATCCAGTGTCTTCGTCAGGTGGTCGTAACTGGTGCTACCGATTTTGGTGCCGACTTTCTTGCCTTCCAGGTCAGAAAGTTCTTTCACCTCGTCATTGTCCTGGCGAACCAGAATCCGCAGGCCTGAATCGTAGTACGGGTCGGAGAAATCGACGATTTCCTGACGTTCTTCAGTAATTGTGATGCCTGCGATGGCGATATCCACGTTGCCCGTCTGCAGCGCCGGGATAATGCCGTTAAAGTCCATGGTATTCAGGTCGTATTCGAAACCGGCACGCTCGGCCACCTCCGCGATGATGTCCATGTCAAAACCGATCATCTCGCCGGTTTCCTCATCCATCATCTCGAAAGGCACGAAGCTGGGGTCAGTGACAACCCGCAGGGTCTCTGCGCTGACGGTTCCCGCTGCCACGGTGAATGCCAGTGTTGCGCCAACCGTTTTAAGCCATTTGGTGCTCATACAATCTCCTTTTTCTTCTGTGTTCGCCCCGGCATCCTGTGTGATGCTCCGGAAATGGAGGCTGATCAAGCCCGTCACCACCGGGGGCGGTTAATGGAACTGCAACCTTTATACCTTAGACCATTAGCGGGAGAGATGCAGGAAATCAAATGGTTGGACGGGAGATGGGGGATTGAGGTGGTAGGGGTGTCGGATTAAGGCTTCGCTTAATCCGACAACATGAAAGATCCATCAGAAAGCAATCTTCTCACGCTCACCAAGTCCCAGGTTCTTCCAGATACTGACACTCGGCTCCGCCTGGTTCAGGGTATAGAAGTGCAACCCCGGCGCACCGGCAGCCAGCAATTTCTCGCACATGCGAGTAACCACTTCCTCACCGAACTTGCGGATGCTGTCGCTGTCGTCGCCATAGGCTTCAAGCTGCTTGCGGATCCAGCGGGGGATTTCCGCGCCGCACATGTCGGAAAAGCGGGTCAGGTTGGAGAAGTTGACGATGGGCATGATGCCCGGCACTACCGGAATGGTAACGCCCATTTTTTCCAGCCGGTCAATAAAGTAGAAGTAGCTGTCCGCGTTAAAGAAGTACTGGGTGATGGCGCTGTTGGCGCCGGCTTCGACCTTGTGGGCGAAGTTCTTCAGGTCATCTTCCGCGGTGCGGGCCTGGGGATGGAACTCCGGGTACGCTGCCACTTCAATATTAAAGGTATCTCCGCTATGCCCACGGATAAAGCTCACCAGCTCGTTGGCATAGCGTAGTTCGCCGGCCGCGCCCATACCCGAGGGCATATCGCCCCGCAGGGCGACGATACGGTTGATACCGTTCTCGCGGTATACATCCAGCAGTTCCGCAATGCTGTCACGGGTGGCACCCACGCAGGACAGGTGCGGGGCAGTGGAAACGCCCCGCTTGTGCAGGTCCAGTACTGTCTGCACGGTCCGGTCCCGGGTGGAGCCGCCCGCACCAAAGGTGACCGAGAAAAAATCCGGGTCAACCTCGGCCAGCTGGTTGCGAACGCCCTGCAGCTTTTCCCAGCCCTTGTCTGTCTTGGGCGGGAAAAACTCAAAGCTGAAACGGCGTTTGAACTGTTTCTGGGTTTCCATTCTGTTACCTGATCAGTACTTGTAGCTTTCCGGCTTGTACGGGCCTTCGACCGGTACACCAATGTAACTCGCCTGCTCCGGCGTCATCTTGGTGATTACGCCACCAAAACCTTCCACCATGGCGCGAGCCACTTCCTCGTCCAGATGCTTGGGCAGAACCTGAACGTAAATGCCTTTTTCGCGGGCATCTTCCGGAAGATCTGCAAACTTGCGCTCGAACAGGTACATCTGCGCCAGAACCTGATTGGCAAAGGAGCCATCCATGATCCGTGACGGGTGACCGGTGGCATTACCCAGATTCACCAGGCGGCCTTCGGACAGCAGGATCAGGTGGTCGTTGATGGCCTTGTCGCGATACACCACGTGTACCTGCGGTTTGACCTCGTCCCACTCCCAGTTCTTGCGCATGAAGGCGGTATCGATCTCGTTGTCGAAGTGGCCGATGTTGCACACCACGGCACCGGTTTTCAGCGCCTTGAGCATGTTGGCGTCACACACGTTCATGTTGCCGGTGGTGGTCACCAGCAGGTCGGTGTTCTGCAGCAGCGCCCTGTCCACGCCCGATTCAGTACCGGTGTTAACACCGTCGACGAACGGAGACACCACTTCAAAACCGTCCATGCAGGCCTGCATGGCGCAGATCGGATCGGCCTCGGTGATCTTCACGATCATGCCTTCCTGGCGCAGGGAGGCCGCAGAGCCCTTGCCCACGTCGCCGTAACCGATAACCAGCGCCTTCTTGCCGGACATCAGGTGGTCTGTAGCACGCTTGATGGCGTCGTTGAGGCTGTGGCGACAACCGTACTTGTTGTCGTTCTTGGCCTTGGTGACCGAGTCATTGACGTTGATGGCCGGCACCTTCAGCTTGCCGTCCCGCAGCATTTCCTGCAGGCGGTGCACGCCGGTGGTGGTTTCTTCGGTTACACCATGGCATTTGGCCAGGACTTCCGGGTATTTTTCATGGAGCAGGGCAGTAAGGTCGCCGCCGTCATCCAGAATCATGTTGGGTTCCCAGCCTTCCACATCGGCACCCACTGTGCGCTCGAGGCACCAGTCGTACTCTTCGTCGGTTTCGCCTTTCCAGGCAAACACCGGAATGCCACGTTCCGCGATGGCGGCTGCGGCCTGGTCCTGTGTGGAAAAGATGTTGCACGATGACCAGCGTACGTTGGCGCCGAGTTCGATCAGTGTTTCGATCAGTACGGCGGTCTGGATGGTCATGTGGATGCAGCCCATGATGTTGGCGCCTTTCAGCGGCTGCTCACCCTTGTACTTTTCGCGGAGCTTGATCAGTGCTGGCATTTCGCCTTCAGCAATGTTGATTTCCTTACGGCCCCAGGCCGCCAGTGAAATATC
>NZ_JAWLDU010000029.1:3691-11806 GCF_041686475.1 Marinobacter sp. | reverse complement strand
CGGTACATCGGGTGCAGCAGGTCCAGCATGTTGGTGATGGCATAGGGGCGCAGGTCAAAATGCTCGCGGACCAACTGGATGATCCTGTCGTCGCTGATCTTGCCGGTGCCGAAGGTGTTCAGGGAGATCGAGGTTGGCTGCGCCACGCCGATGGCGTAGGACACCTGGATCTCGCACTTCTCCGCCAGGCCGGCGGCAACGATGTTCTTGGCCACGTAACGGCCGGCGTAGGCCGCGGAGCGGTCCACTTTGGACGGGTCCTTGCCGGAGAAGGCGCCGCCGCCGTGGCGGGCCATGCCGCCGTAGGTGTCGACGATAATCTTGCGGCCGGTCAGGCCGCAGTCGCCTACCGGGCCGCCGATGACAAACTTGCCGGTCGGGTTGATGTGGAACTGGGTGTCTTTGTGCAGCAGCTCGGGTGGCAGCGCATTTTTGACGATCAACTCCATCACCGCCTCTTTCAGGTCGGCCTGGGACACGTCTTCGTCGTGCTGGGTGGACAGGACCACGGCGTCGATGCCGGAAACCTGGCCGTTTTCGTAGCGGCAGGTCACCTGGCTCTTGGCGTCCGGGCGCAGCCAGGGCAGCAGGCCGCTTTTGCGGGCTTCAGCCTGGCGCTGGACCAGCCGGTGCGAGAAGGTGATCGGGGCCGGCATCAGCACGTCGGTTTCGTTGCTGGCGTAGCCGAACATCAGGCCCTGGTCGCCGGCGCCCTGGTCTTCCGGCTTCTTACGGTCAACGCCCTGGGCGATATCCACCGACTGCTTGCCAATGATGTTGATAATACCGCAGGTGTCGCCGTCGTAGCCGACCTTTGAGGAGGTGTAGCCGATGTCTTTGATTACGTCCCGCACCAGGTCCTCCAGGTCAACCCAGGCGCTGGTGGTGATTTCACCGCCGACGATGGCGACACCGGTTTTCACCATGGCTTCACAGGCAACCCGTGCATGGGGGTCGTCCACGAGGATGGCATCGAGTACGGCATCGGAAATCTGGTCTGCCAGTTTGTCAGGATGGCCCTCCGAAACCGATTCTGAAGTAAAGATGCTGTAATCAGACATAGGTTGCTCCTCTGTGAGCGTTGCAAATTCGTGCCGGCTTTAAATCTTGGGTTGCTGCCGGCTGTGATGATGTCAGTATCGTAAATCAGTTTTCAGAGTCTGCATAATCCTATATCAAAAAAAATTGATACAGTTTTATTTCTGGTTTCAGGCAGACTCGGGGTTCTTCCAGAATTCCCTCACCTGCACCTGAAAACCGTTGCGCAGACCGATAAACAGGGACTCTCCAGCCAGCAGCCCGGCGTCGGCGGCCCAAGTGGTGAGTTCTTCCGGTTCGAAGCCCAGCCACAGGTCGCCGCAGGCCTGTTTGGTCCAGTCCTGGTCGTGGCTGCAAAGGTCGCTGATTACCAGGCAACCGCCGGTTTTGATCAGGGCTGAGGCGTCCAGGAAGATGTCTGCGGGGCTGGGAACGTGGTGCAGCACCATGTTCGCCACAACCAGGTCGAAGTCATCCCCCCGGGCCAGCAGGTTATCGGTTACGCCTTCAATCAGGTCAACGTTATTCAGGCGCTCATCGATGCAGGTGCGTGTGGCCTTGGCCAGCATGTCGCGGGAATTGTCCAGCGCTACAACATGCTCGCAGATTTCCGACAGCACCGGCAGGAACGCGCCTTCGCCGGGGCCGATTTCCAGGCCGGTTTTCCAGTCGTGCCGGGCAGATCGATTGCGAATCAGGTTTGCCACCGGATCTGCGTACAGTTCGAACGCGGCAATCAGTTCCTGCTGTTCGCGGAATTTTTCCGCGTAGCGGGCGAAGAAAGCCTGGGACTGGTCGGCGCGTTGGTTGCGTATGGCTTCTATTTTTCCCTGCAGATGCTCAGGCAGGGGAATGCGGTCCACGGTTTCGAAAACCTGACGGATGGTCTGGTCCGTCAGCTTGTCGCTTTCCAGATTCAGCGGCCGCCGGTAAAAAATGGCATTGCCTTCGCGCTGGGGTTCCAGCAGGCCGGCCTTGTGCATCACTTTCAGGTGGTGGCTCATGCCTGACTGGCGCATGCCGAATAACTGGCTCAGCTCCAATACACCAAAGGTGTCCCGGCGTAACACACGCAGAATCTCCAGGCGCAATGGATCACCGCTCGCCTTGTAGATCGGTGCCAGGGCGTCCACTGAGGACAGTTCATTTGTGTGTGTGGTCAGGGATGTCATGGGAAGAAAGTTTAGGGATGTCTGGCCGGGCAATCAATATCTATATCAAAATAAATTGATATAGCTTTAGATCTGTTTGAAAAATCAGCCAAAATTCCTGCCTCTGAAAGCTGTCTCCTGAAACAGATGTAAAAAGAGTGACGCCGATTTGCCCCGGTGGTCACTAATCGGCGAAAATACGCGCCTTCTTTTTATCAGTTCACCTTATTGCCGACCAAAACTGGAGAAAACGTCAATGCCATCTCGCACAGATCTCGCCAACGCCATTCGCGCGCTGAGCATGGATGCGGTTCAGAAAGCCAAATCCGGCCACCCGGGCGCGCCCATGGGTATGGCGGACATCGCCGAGGTACTCTGGAATGATTTCCTCAGCCACAACCCGGTCAACCCGAAGTGGGCCAACCGCGACCGTTTTGTGCTGTCCAACGGCCACGGCTCGATGCTGCAATACTCCCTGCTGCACCTGAGTGGCTACGACGTTTCCATAGACGACATCAAGAACTTCCGTCAGCTGCACTCCAAAACTCCGGGGCACCCGGAATACGGCTACACACCAGGTATTGAAACCACCACCGGCCCACTGGGGCAGGGTATTGCCAATGCCGTTGGTTTTGCACTGGCCGAGAAAACCCTGGCGGAACAGTTCAACCGCCCTGGCCATAACATTGTCGATCACTACACCTATGCCTTCCTGGGCGATGGCTGCCTGATGGAAGGTATCTCCCACGAAGTGTCTTCCCTGGCAGGTACACTGGGCCTGGGCAAGCTGATCATGTTCTATGACGACAACGGCATCTCCATCGATGGTGAGGTGGACGGCTGGTTCACCGACGACACGCCCAAGCGTTTTGAATCCTACGGCTGGCAGGTAATTCCCGAGGTCGACGGCCATAACCCGGAAGCGGTCCGCAGTGCTATTGAAGCGGGCCGGGCCAACACCTCCCAGCCCACGCTGATCTGCTGCAAGACCATTATCGGTTTCGGTTCGCCCAACAAGCAAGGCACTGAAGCCTGCCACGGCGCTGCACTGGGCGAAGACGAAGTTGCCCTGACCCGTGAAAAGCTGGGCTGGAATCATGGTGCCTTCGAGATTCCGTCGGCAATCTACGCTGGCTGGGACGCCCGCGAAAAAGGCGCCGCTGCCCAGTCTGAGTGGGAACAGGCGTTTGCCGACTACGAAAAGGCAGAGCCGGAACTGGCCGCTGAATTCAAACGGCGCATGGCTGGTGAGCTGCCCGCGGATTTCTCCGAGAAGGCCCAGGCCTACATCCAGGAGTGCCAGGACAAAGGCGAAACCGTCGCCAGCCGTAAGGCCTCCCAGAACACCCTGAACGCCTATGGCCCGTTGCTGCCGGAACTGCTGGGTGGCTCCGCCGACCTGGCCGGCTCCAACCTCACTATCTGGGATGGCAGCAAGCCGGTGACCAAAGAGGATGCCAGTGGTAACTATATTTACTACGGCGTTCGCGAATTCGGCATGGCCGCGATCATGAACGGCATTGCCCTGCACGGTGGCCTTGTGCCCTACGGCGCCACATTCCTGATCTTCATGGAATACTGCCGCAACGCCGTGCGCATGGCGGCACTGATGAAGCAGCGCTCCATCTATGTATTCACCCACGACTCCATCGGTCTGGGCGAAGATGGCCCCACGCACCAGCCGATTGAGCAGATGGCCAGCCTGCGGACCACGCCGAACATGAGCATGTGGCGCCCGGCGGATACCGTTGAATCCGCCGTTGCCTGGAAGGCGGCGCTTGAGCGTACCGACGGCCCCACGGCCCTGGTGTTTTCCCGCCAGGGACTGCCCCATCAGGATCGTGACGCGACCCAGCTGCAGAACGTGGCCAAAGGTGGCTACATTCTGTCTGACAGCGAAGGCACCCCGGATCTGATCCTGATTGCCACCGGCGGCGAACTCGGCCTGGCCCAGGACGCGGCGGCTGCACTGCGGGAGAAAGGGAACAGGGTTCGCGTGGTTTCCATGCCGAGCACTGACACCTTCGATGCCCAGAGTGCCGCTTACAAGCAGGAAGTCCTGCCGCTGGAAGTGACCAACCGTGTTGCCATCGAAGCCGGCATTGAAGACTACTGGTACAAGTACGTTGGTCTGGACGGTCGCGTGGTGGGCATGAGCACCTTTGGTGAGTCCGCACCCGCCGGGGAGCTGTTCAAGGAATTCGGCTTTACCGTGGACAACGTTATCGCCGTCGCCGGGGAGCTGCTGGAAGCCTGATGAGCACCGCTGCACTGTCTCGCATCGCCATCAATGGATACGGCCGTATTGGCCAGTGCGTCTTGCGGGCGCTCTATGAGAACAGTTTTCGCGACCACTTGCAGGTGGTCGCGATTAACGAGTTGGCGGATATCGACACCATTGCCCACCTGACCCGCTACGACTCCACCCATGGTCGGTTCCAGGGTGAAATCATGGTTGAGGGCGATTCCCTGGTGGTGAATGGTGACCACATCCGCGTGGTTCGCTACGCCGATGCCTCGGAACTGCCCTGGGACGAGCTGGGCATTGACCTGGTACTGGAATGTTCCGGCGCGTTCACTGACAGGGCAACTGCAGAGCAGCACCTGAACGCCGGTGCTGCCCGGCTGCTGTTCTCGCAGCCAGCGGAATCCGATGTCGACCGCACCGTGGTCTATGGTGTGAATCAGGAGCAACTGACGGAAACGGATCGTATCGTTGCGGCAGCGTCCTGCACCACCAACTGTCTGGTGCCGGTTATCCAGATACTGGATGAGGCACTGGGCGTGGAGCAGGGCAGTACCACCACCATCCACGCTGCCATGAACGACCAGCCCGTCATTGACGCCTACCATCACCAGGACCTGCGCCGCACCCGGAGCGCATTGCACAACATTGTTCCCGTGGACACCGGCCTTGCCAAAGGCATCGAACGCCTGCTGCCCCATATGGAAGGCAGATTCAGCTCTGTTGCCATGCGGGTGCCAACCATGAATGTGTCGGCCATTGATATGGTGGTGAACGTTCGGGAAAGCACCTCGGTGGAGGCGGTGAATAACCTATTAAAAAACGCCGCCCACGGCCCGCTGAAACGCATTCTGGGCTACACCGACGAGCTTCTGGCCAGCTCCGATTTTAACCACGATGCTCATTCCGGCATCGTGGACGGAGGCCAGACGCGTGTTACCGGCGGCACCATGGTGAAGGTGCTTTGCTGGTTTGATAACGAGTGGGGGTTCGCAAATCGGATGCTGGACGTTAGCAAACACTGGCTGTCCGGCCACTGACAAAGGGGTCTGACCCCGCATGGCGTCAGACCCCATACCTGTTCCACAAACTTAGGGATGAACGCCATGGCTATCAAGAAAATGACCGAGCTTGACCTCGCCGGCAAGCGGGTACTGATTCGTGAAGATCTGAACGTACCGGTTAAAAACGGAGCAGTCTCCAGCGACGCCCGCATACGCGCCTCGCTGCCCACCATCAAGGCCGCGAAAGACGCCGGTGCCCGCGTTATGCTGATGTCCCATCTGGGCCGCCCGGAAGAAGGCGTTTATGACGAAGCCTCCTCGATGAAGCCGGTTGCTGAACACCTGGGCAAGTTGCTGGGCGATGAAGTCCGCCTGATCACCGATTACCTGGACGGCGTTGATGTGGCCGCGGGCGAAGTGGTTCTGTTTGAAAACGTCCGCTTCAACAAGGGTGAAAAGAAAGACGACGAAGAGCTCTCCAGAAAGTACGCGGCCCTTTGCGACGTCTACGTGATGGATGCTTTCGGCACCGCGCACCGCGCCCAGGCCTCCACCCACGGCGTTGCCCGCTTCGCTCCCGAAGCCTGCGCCGGCCCGCTGCTGGCGGCAGAACTGGAAGCACTCGGCAAGGCCCTGGATAACCCGGCCAAACCGGTTGTCGCCATCGTTGGTGGCTCCAAGGTTTCCACCAAGCTGGACGTACTGAATGCCCTGGAAAAAGTCTGCGACTCCATCATCGTCGGTGGTGGTATCGCCAACACCTTCCTGGCCGCTGCCGGTCACCCGGTGGGCAAATCCCTGTGTGAGCATGACCTGATCGATACCGCCCGGGAAATCGCCTCCCGCGTTGAAATCCCGCTGCCGGTGGATGTGGTGGTTGCCAGCGAGTTCGCCGAAACAGCGAAGGCCACCACCAAGAAAATCGACGACGTCACCGAAGACGACATGATCCTCGACGTCGGCCCGGAAACCGCCTCCAAATTCGCCGGCCTGCTGAAGTCCTCCAAAACCATCCTGTGGAACGGCCCGGTCGGCGTCTTCGAATTCGACCAGTTCGGCAACGGCACCGAGTCCCTGGCGAAAGCCATCGCCGAAAGCGATGCTTTCTCCCTCGCTGGCGGTGGTGATACCGTCGCCGCCGTTGACAAGTACGGTGTGAGTGACAAAATCTCGTACATTTCCACCGGCGGCGGTGCTTTCCTGGAATTCGTGGAAGGTAAAACGTTACCGGCTGTCGCCGTACTGGAAGAACGCGGCGCCTGAATACATTGAGTGCATGACGCCAGGGAGCGGGCAAGCTGTGCGGGACACGCCGTAAATACGTCCCTGTAGGCTCGTAAAAAACATCCATGTTTTTTACGGTCCCGCACAGCTTGCCCGCTCCCTGGCTCGCGAACACTGAGCAAGTACGCGACTACATATTCATTTAGCAAGGAGACTGACCCCATGGCCCTGATATCGATGCGGCAACTGCTGGACCACGCCGCCGAGCATGGTTACGGTGTGCCGGCGTACAACGTGAACAACCTTGAGCAGATGCGCGCCATCATGGAAGCGGCTGACAAGACCAACTCCCCGGTGATCGTTCAGGCCTCTGCCGGTGCTCGCAAATATGCCGGTGCTCCTTTCCTGCGTCACCTGATTCTGGCGGCCATTGAGGAGTTTCCTCATATCCCGGTGGTGATGCACCAGGACCACGGTACCAGCCCGTCTGTTTGCCAGCGTTCCATTCAGTTGGGCTTCAGCTCGGTGATGATGGACGGCTCCCTGGGTGAAGATGGCAAAACGCCCACCGACTATGATTACAACGTTGACGTCACCCGCCGCACCGTGGAAATGGCCCATGCCTGTGGCGTTTCCGTTGAAGGCGAGCTGGGCTGCCTGGGTTCCCTGGAAACCGGCCAGGCCGGCGAAGAAGACGGCATCGGCGCCGAGGGCACCCTGGACCACAGCCAGATGCTGACCGACCCGGAAGAAGCCGCGGATTTCGTCAAGAAAACCCACGTGGACGCCCTGGCCATCGCCATCGGTACCAGCCACGGCGCCTACAAGTTCACTCGTCCACCGACCGGTGACATCCTGGCCATCGACCAGATCAAGGCCATCCACGCCCGCGTCCCGGACACCCACCTGGTCATGCACGGCTCCAGCTCCGTGCCCCAGGAGTGGCTGAAGATCATCAACGAATATGGCGGCGAGATTCCGGAAACCTACGGTGTGCCGGTTGAGGAAATCGTGGAAGGCATCAAGCATGGCGTGCGCAAGGTCAACATCGACACCGACCTGCGCCTTGCCAGCACCGGCGCCGTCCGCCGCTTCCTGGCCCAGAATCCGGCCGAATTCGACCCACGGAAGTTCCTGAAGGAAACCATGAAGGCGATGACGGAAGTCTGCGTCGCACGTTATGAAGCTTTCGGAACCGCCGGCAACGCCAGCAAGATCAAACCGGTCAACCTCGAGCGCATGTTCGAGCGTTATGCTTCCGGGGAGCTGGACCCCAAGGTTAAGTAGGCTTGGGAGTTTGCCTCTGGTCTGCAGCCTGCTGATCTGGCGGGCTCGCACCGGTGGGAGGCACTGCTCAGAAAACGCCCGTAAATACGTCCATGTAGGGCTTGGTCGCGCCATCCCTGGCGCTCCACATTTCTGAGCAGTCCCTCCCACCAGTGCTAGAGATGCT
>NZ_JAWLDU010000029.1:0-3591 GCF_041686475.1 Marinobacter sp. | reverse complement strand
TGCTCCGCCTTTGCGTTAGCCGCTGTGCTGACAGGCTAGGGTCAGGACATCAGGCAGACTCCGCTCTACGAACTGATACGCATCAATTCTGATACACCCACACCTTGTAATTTTCACTTCCTCATCAAATATAGTGTTAGTGACCGGGCAAACATTGCCCAGTAATCTGAACAGGTGTGAGGAGCAGAATGGACTTCAAAGACTATTACGCCGTGCTCGGTGTGAGCGAGTCTGCCTCCCCCGAGGAGATCAAGAAGGCCTACCGCAAGCTGGCCCGGAAATATCATCCGGATGTCAGTAAGGAAGAGGACGCCGATGAAAAATTCAAAGACGTCGGCGAGGCCTACGAAGTACTGAAAGATCCGGAAAAGCGCGCCGAATACGACGAGCTCAAGAAGTACGGCGCCCGGAAAGACGGCTCCTTCGAGCCGCCTCCCGGTTGGGAGAGTGCCTCCGGCTTTGGCGGTGGTGGTTATACCGAGGCCGATGCGCGGCAATTCAGTGACTTTTTCGAGGAAATCTTCGGTGGTGGCCGGCGCGCCGGCGGCGGGCCCGGGTTTGGTGGTGGCTTCGGTGGCCAGCGCCACTCCATGCGCATGCGCGGCGAAGATGTGCACGCCAAACTGGCACTGTTCCTGGAAGAGGCGTTCCATGGCTGCGAGAAGCAGGTGTCGTTCAACGTTCAGGAGCCCGACGCTCAGGGCCGCGTTATGCAACGCAAGAAGACCCTGAACGTGAAAATACCCGCCGGCATGAAAGAAGGTCAGCATATTCGCCTGAAAGGCCAGGGCGCCCCCGGCGTTGGTGGTGCGGAAAACGGGGATCTGTTTATCGAAGTGGAATACGCCCCGCACCCCCTGTTCACGGTGGAAGGCAAGGATATACTGGTCACAGTGCCCATCGCGCCCTGGGAAGCGGCCCTTGGCGCTTCGGTCACGGTGCCCACTGTGGGCTCGAAGGTGAATGTGAAAGTACCCAAGGGCTCTTCCAGTGGCCGCAAGCTGCGGCTTAAAGGCAAAGGCCTGCCCGGTAAGCATCCTGGCGACCAGCTGGTGCTGCTGCAGATCGTAATGCCTGAACGCCACAGCGACGAAGCCGAGGAGCTGTACAAGCAGCTGGCCGAGGCCGAAAAAGGGTTCAATCCACGCAGCAAACTGCACGTGTGAGCGGGGTGAAGGATGACTGATAAAGACCGGATTCTGAGCGTCGAACTGGTGGAACCCACCGCTACATTCACCTTGCGGGAAATCTGCGAGCGTGGGGACTGCCATGCCGAGTTCGTGATCAAACTGGTGAACTACGGTGTCATTGCTCCGGTGGAAGAGTCACCGGAGACACGGAGGTGGCAGTTTGATCTCGATGCCCTGGCCCGCTTGCGAAAGGCCCAGCGTTTGCAACGCGACCTGAAAATGAACCTGCCTGGCCTAGCCATGTCTCTGGAGCTTCTCGATGAAGTCCATGAAATGCGGCGTGAAGTCGATCGATTAAATCGGCAGCTAAGGCAGTTTCTGGGGGACTCCTAGTCCCGGTCCGGCTGGTACCCCCTGTTCAAAACACGCCGGTAAATACGTCCCTGTAGGGCTCGGTCGCGCCATCCCTGGCGCACCACGGTTTTGAACAGGGGTACCAGCCGGACCTCCCTCCAAACTCGGAAACCTACTCCTTGCCAATCTTCTGCAATTCCGCGTAGATCTTCTCAGCTTCTTCCATCAGTGTGCCGTGAGTGCGCAAGTCGCCGTTGCGTTGGGCGTGCAGCGCCTTCTGCAGCTTGGCCTCGTACTCTTTCTGCAGCTTTTTCTTCGGATCGTTCTTCAAAAATCCCAGCATTTTTTTCCCCTGTTTTCATATGTCTGTTCAGTAGCTTACGCCCATAGAGCTGGAAAGTTCACAAAATCTTCATGTGTAAAAACTGGACAACCCATAAAAATGGGAATAAGTTCCCAAATATAGATTTGGGAAATAAATCCCAAAACAATCTGGCCGATCCCGGAACGGCGTCGGCTTTGAGCAAACCAGAAGGAGCAGAACGATGAAGCGTAATCCTTTAGCAAAAGCGATAAAGCTCGCCATGACAGGCGTGGTAGCCGGTTCATTGGCTGCGTGTGGTGGAGGGGGGTCCAGTAGTTCCTCGGCAGACGGGTCTTCCGGCACCAGTGTTGGGGCGGTTACCGGTTTTGGCAGTGTTTTTGTCAACGGCACCAAGTTTGAGACCAATGGCAGCGTCGACAGTGATGATGGCATTGCCCGGGAAGATCAGCTGGAGAAAGGGATGATCCTGCAGATTAAGGGTGACTGGGATGACCGTGGCGAGGGCCGGGCAGACCGGGTCAGCTACGACGATACCCTGAGGGGAGCACTTTCGGGGTTTACCTGGGTAGATGAAGCCGCAGGTACCGGTACTCTGACACTGTTGGGCCAAACCATCAGTTTCGATGGCCGCACGGTTTTCCGGGGTGCCAGTCCCGCTGATATCCAGCAGGATCCACAGAAATATCGGGTCCGGGTTAGCGCTTGGCGTTTGGAAGATGGCAGCTTCCGCGCCAGCTTTGTGGGTGCCCGCGCTGAGGGTGTGGATTTTGACGACGACAACGAAGTCGAGATTGAAGGAGTTGTCGCCAATCTGGACACCGATGCCGAGACCTTCACCATCAACGACTTCCTGATCGATTACACCAGCGCCGTCGGAGAAGACGATTTCTCCCTTGATGACCTGGCGGATGGCATTGTAGTAGAAGTCGAAGGCAGCCTGGAAAGCGGAAGAATTGTCGCTGACGAGATCGAAGGTGAGGACGACTGGTTCGACGAGAACGACGATGTGGAAGTATCAGGCACCATCTACGATTACGACGACGCCAATCGACGGTTTTCAATCAGTGGTGTGACCATTCAGATCAACGGCAACACCGAATTCGATGATATTCGCGAAAGTGACCTGGCCGACGGATTCTTCGTGGAGGTTGAAGGTGAATTCCGCAATGGCGTACTGGTGGCGGAAGAAATCGAAGGCCAGGATTCCGACGCCGAAGTTGAAGGCAAGATCGAGTCAATTGATCTGTCCAGCGAGTCCATGGTTGTCGCGGGTGTCGCTGTGAAGCTGACTGCCAGCACGCTGATCGAGGACGATGACGATGACGATGACCGCCGCAACCGCGTTCAGGATCTGGAAGGCCTGCAGGTAGGTGATTTCCTGGAAGTGGAAGGACGTCAGCGCAGCCAAGATGGCGGATTCCTGGAAGCCATCAGTATCGAGCGTGAAGACGATGATGAAGGCGATGATTATGAACTCGAGGGAAGAGTCAGCGACCTGAGTCCGAATTCCATCACCATCATGAATCTTGAGGTCCTGCGTAACGACTACAGCATATCCGGCGCCGAGGTGGGCGATGAAGTGGAGATCGAATATCGCTCGACCGAAGGTGGTCAGTACGAGCTGGTGTCGAATGTCGAGGTCGAAGATGATGACGGCGATGACAACGATGATGATCGTGACGATGACGATGATTCGGATGATTGACCGGTGAACTGCCAGGCCAGGTTGGTAAACGCCGACCTGGCCTGGCTTTTAACGTCGCTATGGGAATACAATCCCAA
>NZ_JAWLDU010000028.1:0-40833 GCF_041686475.1 Marinobacter sp. | reverse complement strand
AGTTAATTCAAACGGTTGCCTTTCAATTTCTGACCCGCCTCAGGGGCGTGTCCCTCGAAAGAGATGCGTATTCTACAGAGCTCACTTGAGGTGTCAACGGTTCGTTATAACTTTTTCGCGAATCCGGCAATTTAACGTCATAACTCTGTTTTCACGGCTGCCGCCGAGCGGCTGGCTTTCTCTCTAGCCTCTGTTATCGAACCGGCTACTGCAAGAGCGACGCCCATTCGGCGACGCCCCTTGAGTTCCGGCTTACCGAAAAGCCTTATATAGGTGTCGGGTTCGGCCAGAGCGTTTTCAACCCCTGTATAGCTGACCGTATCTGAATCTCCCTCAGGAAGAATAACTGCGGAAGCAGACGGCCCCTGCTGGCCTATCGCCGGTATCGGTAATCCGAGTATCGCGCGGGCGTGCAGAGCAAACTCCGATAAATCCTGAGACACTAGTGTCACCAACCCGGTGTCATGGGGGCGCGGTGATACCTCAGAAAACCACACCTGGTCGTCCCGAACAAACAGCTCAACACCATAGACACCATACCCTCCGAGATCTGACACAACAGCCTCTGCAATCTCACGCGACCTTTTAAGTGCCTTCTCATTCATCGGCTGCGGCTGCCAGGATTCACGGTAATCACCATCCTCCTGGCGATGGCCGATAGGATCACAGAAGGTTATGCCGTCCCGGTGCTTTACCGTCAGTAATGTTATCTCGTAATCGAAGTCCACAAACCCTTCTACGATCACCCGTCCTCTACCGGCCCGGCCGCCTGACTGGGCGTAGTCCCAGGCGGCTTCTATATCACCGTTGGCTTTGACAGTACTCTGGCCCTTTCCAGAGGAGCTCATTACCGGCTTGACCACCAGCGGCAGCCCGATTTCTTCCACCGCGGCAAGATAATCATCTCTGGATTCGGCAAACCGATATGGCGACGTAGGAATCCCCAATTCCTCTGCCGCCAGGCGGCGGATACCTTCACGGTTCATCGTCAGGTTAACAGCCCTCGCTGTCGGGATGACCCCATAGCCTTCACTTTCCAGCTTTACCAGCTCAGGCGTGGCGATGGCCTCGATCTCGGGAACGATCAGGTTAGGCCGCTCCTGTTCAATCACGTGGCGCAGCGCCTCTCCGTCAAGCATATCCACCACATGACTGCGGTGGGCTACCTGCATCGCTGGCGCATTGGCGTAGCGGTCAACGGCGATGACTTCCACCCCGAACCGCTGAAGCTCGATCACCACTTCTTTTCCCAGTTCGCCGGAACCACAAAGAAGAACCCGGTAGGCATTATCTTTCAGCGGGGTTCCTATCTTTACCGATTCAGCCGCAACCGTGTCAGCCATGCTTCGTGGTCCTTTCATTAGTTGATCTTTGCTTTCTGTTCGCGTATCGCGACTTTTTCCAGTACCGCCCGACGCTCTTCGTCGCTCATACGCGACCACTGCATGATTTCATCACTGGTGCGCTGACAACCGACGCAAACATCATTTTCATCCAGCGCACAAATACTGACGCAGGGCGACGATACCCTATCCCTACGGCTCATTGTCCGGGCTCCCAGGGCTTCAGACAGTCCAGGTAGTTACCGGCATTCTTCACATAGTGCGCCGCACTCATCTCCAGCATTTTCTTCTGGCTGTCATTAAGCTCACGCTTTATCTTCCCGGGGGAGCCTACCACCATGGAGCCGTCAGGAACTTCCATACCTTCCGGGATCAGTGTGTTGGCACCGATCAGGCAGTGCTTGCCAATTTTCGCGCCATTCAGCACCACAGCATTGATACCAATCAGCGAGTAGTCTCCAATCTGGCAGCCGTGCAACATTACCTTGTGCCCGACGGTAACCCCCTTCCCCAGGGTCAGCGGGATGCCCGGATCGGTATGCAGAACCGCTCCGTCCTGAACATTGGATTCCGGCCCGACCGTAATCAGCTCGTTATCACCGCGGATGACCACGTTGAACCACACGCTGGCCCTGCCCATCAACCTGACACTGCCAATGATTGTTGCGTTGTCAGCGACAAATTGACCGCCTCCTTCCATTTCGGGTTTCCGGTCACCCAGCTCATAAAACATGTCAGCCTCCTTGAGGGGGTTCGAGAAGATCAATGCCGGCATCGTATACGGCGTTCAGGAAATCAACCAGTACCACAGCGGAAAGCCCCCATATCTGGTAACGCCCCCACCGGTAGCAGGGTACATAAAACGTATTATTGAGAAAATTCAACGGATCCGTGCGGTGACGCTTGTCTTCCAGGAAAAATTCAACAGGTACCCTGAATATACTTTCGATTTCTGCAGGGTTTGCAGTCAGGGGGTGATCGCCGGGTATGACACCAACGTATGGAGTAACCAGTATCTGGTGAAGCGACATTACCTGACTAAGGGGTGCGATCAACTGCACCTGTTCCGGAGGCAGATCGATTTCTTCATGGGTTTCCCTGAGTGCCGTCGCAGCCAGTGATTCGTCCTCGGGGTCGCGCCGGCCGCCGGGAAAAGAGACCTGTCCGCGGTGAGTGCTCAGGTTTTCAGACCTCAGGGTAAAAATGATTTCGGGGTTGTCATGGTTATCAGTAACCGGAACCAGCACGGCAGCTTCGGGGTAATCCAGCGTCAATAAGCGGGGAACGTATCCTGACAGGCGTTTGGTAAGAAGATCGCGCAAAACACGGCTCCGTTTTTACATCTGGCTATTGAATGAGACGCCGGCAGCACGGATAGTTACAATTGCTACCACACATTTGTCCAGTATACGGTGAAACGAATGAAATACTGCAGTACATGCGGCCATCTTGTCGAACAGCGCGTCCCTGAAGGCGACAATCGTCACCGTTATGTGTGCATCAGCTGCGAAACCATTCATTATCAGAATCCCCGGATTGTGGCTGGAACAGTCCCGGTATGGCAGGGCCAGGTGTTGCTATGCCGCAGGGCCATAGAGCCCCGTTACGGTTACTGGACATTGCCTGCAGGATTCATGGAGAACTCTGAAACAACCCTTGAAGCTGCTACCCGGGAAACCAGGGAAGAGGCGCTGGCCGAAGTCACGGTAGACAACCTCTACACCATCATCCATGTGCCCCACATCGACCAGGTCCACATGTTCTACCGTGCAACGCTTACCAGCGAAGATTTTGGGGCCGGCGAGGAATCACTGGAAACGAAACTGTTTGCCCTGGAAGACATTCCGTGGGATGAGCTATCGTTCCCGACCGTGCGTCGCACCCTGGAACTTTATCTGGAGGATGTTCAGAAAGAACACTTCCCTGTGCATGTAGACGATATACGCTATCGCATGACATCCCACGACCAGTAAACGCTACAACTCTTCCATACGAAACACTTCATACGCCGGTTCTTCGTAGGGGTGCGACTCCTTTAGCGCCCGAACCGCCGAGCGGATCAGTTCATCCCTGCAAACCAGCTCGACACGGAACTCGTCAACCTGTTCCACTGCGCCAGTCTGGCCAAGATATGGATTGCTGCCCTCAAGAGGGCGAAACTGACCCCGCCCTTTACACTGCCAGGCGCAGCAATCGTAATCTCCGATGCGGCCAGCACCCGACTCAAAAAGTGCGGCCTTGGTGATCTCCAGGTGACTCTCCGGGACGAAATAACACATCTTATACATGACCATTCAGCTCCTTTTTAACAACGTCCTGCCGGGTCAGGAATCCCGGTTTCAGCGCTGCCGATGCGCATATTATTTGTACAGATTAAGCAGTTAGCTACTTACCCACAGAATCTGTGGATAACTCTGGGGAAAGTTTTTGGGAACATGCCCTCACCCCCCGTAATTACTGCACTTTTGTTAAATTGGCGACAAATTCACCTACTTCATTAATCGTATAATTATCAATAGTTTGAGTGATGTCGATAAACAATGAAGCTGAAACCAACGCTTTGTTTACAGAACGCACAACACTGCACCCGGAATGTGCATAAAGTATTTTAGTCAAGGGGATTTTCGCACTTATAAACAGAAATTTCTCTTGAAAACTGTTGAAATTTCACATCCCGAAAACGAGAAAGCCGGCCCGGGATCAGTCACCATTCTGGTGCATCCGGGCCGGCTTTCTCATCTCTGGTAAAGGCTTAGCCGAACCAGCACCTGGCGTTGCGGAACATACGCATCCATGGCGCATCTTCTGCCCACTCCCGAGGATGCCAGGAATGCTGAGAGGTGCGAAAGACCCGTTCAGGATGAGGCATCATAATGGTGACCCGACCATCTCTTGTGGTAACACCAGTGATGCCCGCCTCGGAACCGTTAGGGTTGTAGGGATAGCGTGTCGTGACATCACCGCGGTTATCCACGTAGCGCAGTGCAATCAGTTCATTCTCGCCCAGCTGGTCAGCCGTGGTGCCGGTGGCAAACTCCACTCTGCCTTCACCATGCGCAACGGCTATCGGCATTCTGGAACCTGCCATGCCATCCATGAACACAGAGGGCGAAGACATCACTTCAGCCATCACCAGCCTGGCCTCGAACTGCTCCGACTGGTTGCGGACAAACCGTGGCCAGCCTTCACTGCCCGGGATCAACTCGTGAAGGTTGGACAACATCTGGCAGCCATTACAGACGCCCAGCGCCAGGGTGTCCTGACGATTAAAGAACGCCGCAAACTGGTCGCGAACCCGGTCACTGAACAGAATAGACTTGGCCCATCCCTCGCCGGCACCCAACACGTCACCGTATGAGAATCCACCGCAGGCCACCATGCTGTTGAACCCCTCCAAAGACACCCTGCCCGACAACAGATCACTCATGTGAACATCAACAGATTCAAAGCCGGCACGATCGAAGGCCGCAGCCATTTCGACCTGGCCGTTCACGCCCTGCTCTCGCAGTACCGCAACCTTTGGCTGGGCGCCCTTGTTGATGTAGGGGGCGGAGATGTCCTCACTGACATCAAAGGCCAGTTTTGCATGCAGGCCGGGATCGTCGGCATCCAGAAGATTATCGAATTCTTCCTGCGCACAGTCTGCGTTGTCGCGAAGCGACTGCACCCGATAACTGGTTTCAGCCCACAAACGCTGCAGGTCAGTACGGGGGCGAGAGATCACCTCGCTACCTTCAAAAGTGTAGCGAATACAGTCGTCCCGGTTCAGGGTGCCAATAACGGAGATGTGGTCACCAAGGCCCGCAGCCGAGAACTGCTGCAGAACGAAGCCGGTTTCCTCGCGCCGAACCTGAATGACAGCCCCCAACTCCTCATTGAACAGTTCACGGGGGAACTGGGATGAGTCCTCTGCCAATCCATCCAGTTTGATATCAATACCCGAACGCGCAGCGAAGCTCATCTCCGCCAGGGTCACGAACAGGCCACCATCCGAGCGATCGTGGTACGCCAGCAACTTGCCATCCTGATTCAGCCCTTGAATCACCGCAAAGAATGCCTTGATGTCTTCCGGGTCATCCAGGTCAGGTGCCACCGCGCCCATTTGCCGGTAAACCTGAGCCAGGGCGGAACCGCCCAGGCGATTCTGACCGGCAGCCAGATCAATCAGAATCAGATCTGTTTCCCCGGCATCGGTAACCAGTTGCGGTGTCAGGGTTCTGTCGACATCGGTCACCGGGGCGAAACCGCTGACAATCAGCGACAAAGGTGAGGTCACGCTTTTCTGCTCACCATTGTCCTCTTCTTCCCAGACGGTTTTCATGGACATCGAGTCCTTGCCCACAGGAATGGTAATACCCAGCGCCGGGCAAAGCTCCATCCCGACGGCACGAACGGTTTCGTAAAGGTTTTCATCTTCACCGGGGTGGCCTGCCGCTGCCATCCAGTTGGCAGACAGACGAATGTCTGACAGCCTGGCAATGGGCGCTGCAGCCAGATTGGTAATCACTTCGCCAACCGCCATGCGACCGGAGGCGGGTGCGTCGATCACCGCCACCGGTGTGCGCTCGCCCATGGCCATGGCTTCGCCGGTTTTGACATCAAACGATGTTGAAGTCACCGCCACATCACTGACCGGCACCTGCCAGGGGCCGGCCATCTGATCCCGGGCCACCAGGCCGGTGATGGTGCGGTCACCAATGGTAATCAGGAAGCTTTTGGAACCTACAGACGGCAACCGCAGAACACGGCTAACCGCATCCTGGAGATCAATTTTGGTGGAATCGAATATGGGTTTGGTGAACGATGAGCGGGAAACACTCCGGTGCATGCGCGGCGGCTTGCCAAAAAGCACATCCATCGGCAGATCAACCGGGCTGTCATCGAAGTAGGAGTCGCCAAGCTCCAGATGGTGCGCCTCAGTGGCCTCACCGATAACTGCATAGGGGCAGCGCTCGCGGCGGCAAAGCGCATCGAACTGCTCCAAGTTCTCAGGCGCAACGGCCATGACGTAGCGTTCCTGGGATTCGTTGCACCATATTTCCAGCGGCGACATGCCGGACTCGTCGCTGGGAATATCCCGCAATTCGAAACGGCCGCCACGGCCACCGTCTTTAACCAACTCCGGCATGGCGTTGGAGAGCCCGCCGGCCCCAACGTCGTGGATGAAGCAGATGGGGTTGTCATCACCCATCTGCCAGCAGCGATCAATCACTTCCTGGCAGCGGCGCTCCATTTCCGGGTTGTCACGCTGAACCGAAGCAAAATCCAGATTTTCATTACTGGAACCGGAATCCATTGAAGATGCAGCGCCACCACCAAGACCGATCAGCATGGAAGGCCCGCCAAGCACGATCAGCCTGGCGCCAACAGGAATATTGCCCTTCTCCACATGGTTGGCCCGGATATTACCCAGGCCACCGGCGATCATGATGGGCTTGTGGTATCCGCGGACTTCCTCACCAGCTGCACCCGGCACCAGTTCCTCGAAGGTACGGAAATAACCGGTCAGGTTCGGGCGCCCGAATTCGTTATTGAACGCCGCACCACCGATGGGGCCCTCAATCATGATATCCAGTGGTGATGAAATCCTGTCCGGCTTGCCATAACCCAGTTCCCAGGGTTGCGGATCACCCGGCAAGTTGAGATTGGAAACCGTGAAGCCGGTCAGACCCGCCTTGGGTTTAGAGCCACGACCGGTAGCACCCTCATCACGGATCTCGCCACCGGAGCCGGTTGCTGCCCCGGCTGCCGGAGCGATTGCGGTGGGATGGTTATGGGTTTCCACCTTCATCAGGATGTGAATATCTTCTTCGTGATAGCGATACACACCGGATCCCGGCTCCGGGAAAAAACGCCCTCCACGGCTGCCGGCAATAACAGACGCATTGTCCTTATACGCAGACAGCACGCCTTCGCTGTTCATTTCGAAGGTATTGCGGATCATGGCAAACAGGGATTTCTCCTGCCCCTCTCCATCAATATCCCAGGAAGCATTAAAAATCTTGTGCCGGCAATGCTCCGAGTTGGCTTGGGCGAACATCATCAACTCAACGTCGGTGGGGTCCCGCTCGAGATCCGAGAAGGACTTCACCAGGTAATCAATCTCGTCTTCCGCCAGAGCCAGGCCAAGCGAACGGTTGGCAGCAACCAGGGCCTGCCGCCCGCCGGCCAGCACCGGGATCCGGTTCAGCGTGCGGGGCTCGTCCGCATGGAACAACAGTTCCGCTCCGCCCATTTCGTGGAATACTTTCTGGGTCATGCGGTCATGCAGCAGTGCTGCGATCTTCTCTCTCTGCGCGAGCCCCAGCTTGCGGCCTGCTTTTATATAATACGCAGTGCCGCGCTCAATTCGCCGAATCTGTCTTAATCCACAGTTGCGGGCTATATCGGTCGCCTTGCTCGACCAGGGCGACAGCGTACCGGGCCGGGGAACCACCAGGAACAACACCCCTTCCGGCTCCTCCGCGGGGACACTGGGCCCGTAGGTCAGCAGCCGATCAAGTACCGCCTGATCGGATTCCGAGAGCGGAGATTCGAGATCGGTAAAGTGCATGAACTCGGCGTACACATGCTCCACTTCGGGAACAATGTCCTGAATGCGGGTATGCAGCTTGCGGGAGCGGAAGGGCGAAAGCGCTGGGGCGCCGCGAAGTTCAAGCATGATCAAAACCTGTACGCGCGAAACTGGGAGCCGGGGCACGCTTCCTGTCTGCCGGAGCGTCCGGGAACAGGAAAATGCTGGCCATTTGAAAGGCCGCAATGATACTTGAAACAGGGTTCGGGATACAGCGTCAAAAAGTCATAACACCGCCACCCTGTTTGACATTGTTTTGCACATTAAATGATCACCTCCATTGACCGGCCACCTCTGACCGGGGATTATTACGGATGGAACAGGGAGTTCAGAATTTGCAAAAGACAGATTGCCAGACACTGGCTGTCAGGTTGACAAGATCTGCTTGTCTGCTTGTGATTGCCCTCGTCGCTGCCGGTTGCTCCAGGCCGACCACTCTCCAGGAAATTCGCTCGGAGGGTGTACTGCATGTCATTACCCGTAACGCCCCGTCCGTTTATTACGAGGGCCGCGACGGCCCCACTGGTTATGACTACGAAATGGTACGACGGTTTGCCAAGGACCTGGGCGTAGAACTCAAGGTGCGGGTGGCGGATGACAACAGCGGCGTGCTTTCTGTGATCGATCAGGACTATGCCCATATGGGGCTGGCCGGGCTCTCGGACCGACCGGACTTTCCTGACCACTATCACACAGTGTCCAACGGCGTTGAAGCGCAATCAGTGGTGGTGTACAACCGCGACACTGAGCGGCCGGAAACCATCGAGGATCTCGAAGGCCAGATCCTTCACCTGGTCTCTGCCAGCAATCACGAACATCAGCTGAAGCAACTGCAGGCAGAAATCGAAGGGCTGCAATGGGAGGTTCATGCAGGCCTGGACGCAGCCGGCATACTGGCGCGTGTTGAGTCTGGCGAATACCCGCTTGCTGTTGTCTCTTCCAACGAACTCGACCTGAACCATGTGTTTTTTCCGATGGTCAAAAGCGCATTTAGCCTGGGCGAACCAGAGGACCTCCTGTGGGTGTTCCCGGGGGAGCAGGACCAGACACTGGCCAGGGCTGCGGAGGATTTTATCAATGAGCTAAGGGCGACCGGCGACCTGGCACAGATTTCCGAGCGCTTTTACGGCCACCTGGACCGCCTCAATTACGTGGGTGCGCGAACATTCGTGCACCACGTGGAAAACCGCCTGCCGAAATATGAAGAGCTGTTTCGCGACTATGCCTCTTCCTACGAGCTGGACTGGCGGTTACTCGCTGCCATCGGGTATCAGGAATCCCACTGGCGGCCCAATGCTGTCTCCCCTACCGGCGTGCGTGGCCTTATGATGTTGACCCGCACAACCGCCAAGCATATCGGCATAAAGAATCGGCTCGATGTTGAACAAAGCATCCAGGGTGGGGCCAAGTATTTCACCATGGTTCATCGCAAGGTTCCTGAGCGCATCCCCGAGCCCGACCGCACCTGGTTCGCGCTGGCGTCTTACAATGTGGGATGGGGCCACGTGGAAGATGCACGCAGGCTGACAGAGGGTGGGGGGAAGGACCCCGACCGCTGGATGGATGTGAAGGAATTCCTGCCATTGCTGACCCAGAAAGAATGGTATTCCAAAACCCGTTTTGGCTATGCCCGTGGCCACGAGCCTGTCATCTATGTCCAGAATATCCGGCGCTACTACGACTTCCTGGCCTGGATGACGGAGCCAACGGAAATGGCCGAAGCCCCGCAGGAGCCCTGGTTCAAAGACCTTGAGGGAATGGAAAAGATTGTACGGCTCATCGAAACCAACCCTGATGGCGAAGTGCGGGCCAGCCTTCCCAGCGAACTGGGCTTTGTTCCCCCTACCCTATAAACGCCGCTCCAGCGCCGACTCGACGTGATCGGACGCGAAGCCTCTTCGGGCAAGGAATCGGGCCTGACGGACTTTCTCATCCCAGTCCTCGGTTATATCGCAGAGCCCGAACCGCTTCTCCCGCAACAGCGTCGCCCGTTCAATCCATTCAGCATCGGTCATTTCACGGACGCAATCCGGCGTATTATGAACCCCCCTTTGCTGGAGTTCCGCCAGGATTCTGAGTGGCCCGTAACCAAGATCCATGCGCTGGCGCGCGTAAATATCGGCAAATCGCTCATCACTCAACCAGCCCTCCCCCTCATAATCGTCCAGAACCCGCTCTATGACGTCTGGCTCGATCTTTCTCTGCCTGAGCTTGAGGGACAATTCAAAGCGGCTGTGTTCCCGGCGAGCGAGCAGCCGCAGTGCAGCAGAGCGGGCTTTGTATTCCTGATCGTCCTGATTCGATGCTTTTCCCATTCAGACTCTTCCCGCAAATGCCGACAAAACGCTAGACTAGTGCCCCGATTGGCTACCCCATTCGATACAGCTGCCGGATGAAACCGGGATAAACAGCTGACGCACCCGGCATCCGCAACAGCGGACAAGGCCGATGTTCGGTGCAGGCTTACTTTGCCGGCACCGGGAACTGGTTTCAATATCAAAGGATAACCCCATGGCTGCATTCATCCAGAAACTGTTCAGAACTCGCAAGGCAAGCCCCACGGCCACCAGCGCGGTTCAACGGGAACCAACGCCTGTAGATCAGGAAAAGGTGAACAGGCAGGATGACAGGCGCGAGCAGCAACTCAGTACTCTCAAGTCCGCACCCTCCGGCGAACAGCTTGAAGAACTGGCAACAGGCGGCATGACTGCGGGGATCCGTATCGAAGCTGCTGGCGCTCTAACAGACAAGTCGGCGCTGCAACGGGTCCAGAAGCTTGCAAAGGGCAAGGACAAAAGCGTTTACCAGGCAGTACGCCAAAAGCTCCAGCTGATCCGTGATGAGGAAGAGCAACAACAGAAACTGGCCGAAGCTATACAGACACTCGTGCGCAACGCCACCGAACAGGCCCGCAGTGAAGACACAAAACTGTTCGAGGCGCGCCTGGAAGCGCTGCTGCAGAAGTGGGCCGACGTTGAGTCCCTGGCATCCCAGGAGCAGACCACCGAATTCCTGCACGCAGTCCACCAGTGCCGTGAGCGCCTGCGCCAGATGCAGGCGGCAAAAGAACAGCTCAGGCAACAGCAGGAACAACTTGGCCAGCGAGCGGAAACCCTGTCGCTGCTGGAAAACACCCTCGAGGAACTGAAGCAGCAGGATCCAGACCTTGAAGCGTCACTGGCCTCTATGGACGCGTTGCAGAAAACCCAGGAGAACCGCTGGCTGGAAGCGACCCGGGATACCCAGGTCGACAAACAGGAACAGAAATCTTACGAAAATCTGATGCAATCCCTACGAGGCTATATATCCGCCGTCAAACGCCTGGGGCAGCACCGGGAAGAAATCGCCGTTCTGCAGAATCCTGCTGAAGGCGAACCGGATGACGAGGCAGCTGCCAGCAAAGCCAGAGAGATACTCGAAGCGGTGGAGTGGCCAAAGGATTTCCGGCGCCCGTCAATGCTGGACTCCCTGTACCGCATAGCCGGCAAGCCCCGCCCGGCGAAAACCGAAAAACCGGATACCGAAGAACAGAAACAGCTGGCCGATGCTTTGCACCAGAATCTGGACAAGCTGGAGACTGCACTGGAGGCCAAACAGCTAAAAGAGTCCCGGCAGCTGTTCAAGGTTGCCCAGCAGCAACTCAAAAACCTGGACCACCGCCACAGCAAATCACTGCAGCCCAGAATTCATCTGCTGGGAGGCCAACTCCGAGAGCTGACTGACTGGCAGGGTTTTGCCACTCGTCCGAAACAGATTTCCCTGTGCGAGCAGATGGAATACCTGGCAGATCAGCCCATGGAGCCCGAAGCCAAGGCCCAGCGCATCAAGGAACTGCAGAACGAGTGGCGCGACCTTGGCGGCTCATCAGACCGCGAGCTGTGGTCACGATTCAAACAGGCCTCTGACCTTGCCTATGAGCCCTGTAAAGCCTATTTTTCCGCGAAATCTGGTCTGAAAAAGGCCAACCTGGAGACCCGCAATACCATCTGCGAGCAGCTCCGCACGTACCTTGAGAACGCCGACTGGCAGACCATCGACTGGAAAGCGGCCGAACGCATCCATCAGACCGCGCGGGAAGAATGGAAAGCAGCCTGGCCGGTAGAATTCCGCGACAACCGGCCGGTACAGAAGCAGTTCGACGACCTCCTCAAGCAGCTGGAGGAGCCACTGGACGAGGAGCGCAAGAAAAACGAAGCACTCAAGCAGGGAATCGTGGAACGGGCGCAGGCGCTGGTAGATCATGAGCCTCTGGGTGATGCCATGAACCAGGCAAAATCCTTGCAGAACGAGTGGACCGGTATCGGTATCACCCGCCATCGCGAGGACAGGAAACTGTGGCAGGCATTCCGCAAGGCCTGTGACCAGATTTTTGCCCGCAGGGACGCCCACAAGAACGAGCAGGAGCAACTGGCCCGGGAAGCCGACCAGAACGCTGCACCAGTGCTAGCCGAGAGCGGATCCGTGGCTGCCGAAGCCAGCCTCGACGACATGGAGGACGCACTGGCAAAGCTGAACGCTCTCAGGAATGAACCCCTGTCAACGAGTGCCAAAGAGCAGGTCAGCAAAGAGCGCAGTCGCATTGCCGGGCTGGTCTCTAACCGCAAACTGCAGAAGCAGATCGAAACCTGGACGCACTGGATTGCCGCCAGAGGCACCGGCACGCTCGCCGACAATGAGCTGCCCGACCACTGGGCCGGACTTGCTGCAAACGTCGGACAGCCAGACCCGGTGGAGCTTGTTATTCGGGCAGAAATACTGGCGGAACTTTCCTCCCCTGACGAAGACCAGGGCCGCCGTATGGAAATCCAGGTACAGCGCCTGACAGAAGGAATGGGCAATGCGGCAAGCGACGACGACAAGTCACAACAGATGGAAATGCTGATCGCGAACTGGTGTCTGGTTCAGCCGGTGGATGTGGTCAGCGAGCCCCTGGCACGGCGGCTTGGCCTGGCACTGGAGGCTGTTCTGGGTAGCCAGAGTCAGTTCGGCTGATGGCTATTCAATCGCGCTGATGGCTCCTCACAAACTCCCTGGCCTCTCTAACGGCGGTCAGGGCATTCTTTTTCATGGTGTCGAGCTCGCCATCGGCAAGGTAGAACATCATATCGACGCTGTGCCGGTAATACTTGGCGGGTAGCCGGTTCAAAGCCACACACATCACATCTTCCAGGTAATCCTGGCTATCGCTGTTTTGCCTCGTTTCCTCAATGGCCTCCGCCACGAGCGGCTCATAGAAGTTATCAATGGCATCTCTCAGGGACATCGCATTTCTCCTGCTCTTGATGTGATCGCCTGACTACACCATAGATCCACCAGTACGAAATGTCATGAACGGCGTGAGCAGTTTCGCCAATGGGATTGGCAGCGCACGTCATTACGCACCATGGCCGCAAACCGCTATGGTTAGCGTTTGAAATACTATTCCCGAGTCAAAGACCAACAGAGGACAGGAAATGACCACCGAAGCCTATATCTTCGATGCCGTTCGCACGCCACGGGGGCGCGGCAAGAAAGACGGTGCCCTGCACAGTGTCAAACCCATCTCGCTGCTGACCATCGTGCTCAAGGCACTGCAGGAAAGAAACAGCCTGGACACGGCCCAGGTTGACGACATCGTTATGGGCTGTGTCACCGCCGTTGGCGACCAGGGCGCGGATATTGCCAAAACCGCTGCCCTGGCAGCGGACTGGGACGAAGTGGTAGCCGGTGTAACTCTCAACCGGTTCTGCGCTTCCGGCCTTGAAGCCGTTAATCTGGCGGCCATGAAAGTGCGCTCTGGCTGGGAAGACCTGGTGGTTGCCGGTGGTGTCGAGGCCATGTCACGGGTCCCCATGGGGTCCGATGGCGGCGCCTGGGCGACTGACCCGGCCACTAACCTGCATACCGGCTTCATGCCCCAGGGCATCGGCGCGGATCTGATCGCCACCCTGGAGGGCTTCAGCCGTGAGGATGTTGACGGATTTGCCGTCAGATCACAGCAAAAAGCCGCCAGCGCCTGGGAAAAAGGCCACTTCGCCAAATCCATCATTCCCATTACCGACCAGAATGGCGTGATGATCCTGGATCGCGACGAGCATGTTCGCAGCAATACCACCGTGGAATCCCTGTCCAGCCTCAAGCCCTCGTTCCAGATAATGGGCGAAATGGGCTTTGACGGTGTCGCCAGTGAAAAATACCACTTCGTGGAGAAGATCAACCACGTACACCATGCTGGCAACTCTTCCGGCATCGTGGACGGCGCCACTGCAATGCTGATCGGCAGCGAAGCCAAGGGCAAGGCAATGGGCCTCAAACCCCGCGCCCGTATCCTGTCAACCGCGGTCACCAGCACTGACCCGACCATCATGCTCACCGGTCCTGCGCCCGCCGCCCGCAAGGCACTGGCAAAAGCCGGCATGACGGCGGACCAGATCGACCTGTTTGAAGTGAACGAAGCCTTTGCTTCTGTGGTCATGCGCTTCCAGAAAGAACTGTCGGTGCCCGACGAGAAAGTGAACGTCAACGGCGGCGCCATCGCCATGGGCCACCCTCTGGGTGCCACCGGTGCCATGATTCTGGGCACCCTGCTCGACGAACTGGAGCGGAGAGAACTGCGCTACGGCCTCGCTACCCTGTGTGTGGGTGGCGGAATGGGTATTGCCACCATTATTGAGCGTGTCTGAGCCGACCACTGATTCTGAGAGGAGAACCGAATATGAGCGCCATTCACTATAACCTGGGTTCAGACCAGATTCTGACCCTCACCATCGACATGCCCAGCCAGTCCGCCAACACCATGAACGCTGACTTCCGCGCAGCGATGACTGAAACCGTGGGCAAAGTCAAAAATGACATCGACAACCTCCGCGGCATCATTGTTACCTCTGCCAAGAAAACCTTCTTTGCCGGCGGCGACCTGAAAGAGCTTTACAAGGTGACCCGCAAAGATGCCGGCGCTTTTGAAGACATGGTCAACGGCATGAAGGCCGAAATGCGGGCCTTGGAAACAACGGGAAAACCCATTGTAGCGGCCATCAACGGCTCGGCCCTGGGCGGCGGCCTGGAAATCTGCCTGGCCTGCCATCACCGCGTGGTGATGGACGATGACAAGATCCAGTTGGGCCTGCCAGAAGTGACCCTGGGCCTGTTACCCGGAGGTGGCGGCACCCAGCGCCTCCCCCGGATGATAGGCCTGGAGGCGGCCTTTCCCTTCCTGATGGAAGGCAAGAAGGTGAACCCGAAAGCGGCCCTGAAGGCGGGCATCGTCGACGAGCTGGCCTCCTCCGCTGATGATATGATGGCCAAAGCCCGGGCCTTTATTGAAGCCAATCCGAAAAGCCAGCAGCCCTGGGACCAGAAAGGTTTCAAATTCCCCGGCGGCGCGCCCCATCATCCGGCCATGGCCCAGAAACTTGCTATTGCACCGGCCATGCTCAAACAGAAGACCAAAGGCTGCTACCCCGCACCTGAACGTATCCTGTCGGCCGCCGCGGAAGGCGCCCAGGTGGACTTCAACAACGGTAGCCTGATCGAAACCCGCTATTTCGCGGAGCTGACCATTGGCCAGGTTGCCAAAAACATGACCGGCACCTTCTGGTTCCAGCTCAACGCCGTCAACGCGGGCGAAAGCCGCCCCGCGGGCGTAGAGAAGGAAATCTTCCGCAAGGTTGGGGTTCTCGGCGCCGGCATGATGGGTGCGGGCATTGCCTATTCCACCGCCAGCCGCGGTATTGAGGTGGTGCTCAAGGACGTGTCCACGGAAAACGCCGAGAAAGGCAAAGCCTACTCGGAAAACCTGCTGGCAAAAAAAGTCAGCCGTGGCCGCATGACCGAGGAGCAGAAAGCCGATGTCCTGAACCGTATCACGGCCACGGGCTCCGCTGCGGACCTTGAAGGTTGCGATCTCGTCATCGAAGCCGTCTTCGAAGACAGCAATCTGAAAGCCAAAGTCACTCAGGAGGCAGAAGCGAAGCTGGTCAAGAACGGCATCTTTGCCTCCAACACTTCCACTATCCCTATCACGCAGTTGGCAGAGGCCTCGGCCTCAGCGGACAGGTTCATTGGCCTGCACTTCTTCTCCCCGGTGGACAAGATGCAACTCGTGGAAATCATCGTGGGGGCCAAAACCTCCGATGAGACCCTGGCCCGGGCCTTTGATTATGTACAGCAGATTGGCAAGATTCCCATCGTGGTTAACGACAGCCGTGGTTTCTTCACTTCTCGCGTGTTCGGCACTTTCGTGAACGAAGGCATCGCCATGCTGGGCGAGGGAATCCACCCTTCCAGCATCGAAAACGCCGGGGTTCTGGCCGGTATGCCGGTGGGCCCGCTGGCTATTTCCGACGAAGTCAGCATGACACTGATGCAGCACATCCGTGACCAGAGCAAAAAAGACACGGAAGCAGCCGGTAACACCTGGAACGCCCATCCCGCCGAGGCGGTGATCGACCAGATGGTCACCAGCCACGACCGCAAAGGCAAGGCCGCGGGCGCCGGATTCTACGAATACCCGGAATCCGGCAAGAAATACCTGTGGCCGGAGCTGGAAAACCTGTTTGTGGACCAGGATAAGGCTCGGGCTACCGAACTGCAGGACCTGAAAGATCGCATTATGTTCATTCAGGCGATCGAAACCGTTCGCTGCCTGGAGGAGGGCGTGCTCCGGACTGTCGAAGATGCCAATATCGGCAGCATTTTCGGTATCGGCTTTGCACCCTGGACCGGGGGCGCCATCCAGTTCATCAACCAGTATGGTGTAAGGGCCTTCGCAGAACGGGCAAAAAATCTGGCGGAGCGTTTTGGTGAACGTTTCACGCCACCGGCCCTGCTGCTGGAAAAAGCAGAAACCAACACAGACTTTAGCTGATCCACTTTCACCCCTGCCAGAGACCTGTGAACTCCGGCAGGGGTTCCTGTCAGCCCTGGCAACTTTCACGTTTACGAACCTGACCACTTCATGGACAGATTGTCACGAACCGATACTTCAACGCTATGGCAACCGCACCTGCGCTTGCCTACAATAAAATCTTGAGTCAATTCGGCGATATTCGCTGACCTCGTCATTGTCACCCGTATCGCCACCCACCGTCAGGTAATCAAGCTTATGAGCATCGCGGAACGATTTTTCAACCGTTGCAGCACCGCCGGCAACGGCGGCAAAGCCGGCAGACAGGCAGCCGTCCTGACGCTGATGATGGCTTTTACCTTTCCGGTATCAGCCAAAGTGGATACCGACAAAGCCTATGAGCCTGTTTCCCCGACGGTCGAGCAGGCCAGGGCCAATATACTGATCGCCAGGCAGCTGCAGTTCACCCATTTCCGCGACATGAGCATTAACGATTCCCTGTCCGGCGACGTATTCGACGCCTACCTGGAATACCTCGACGGCCAGCGCATCTACCTGACAGAAAAAGATGTCGAGAACTTCAATGCCGTGCGCATGGGGCTTGGCTCGGCCCTGAAAACCGGCCAGCTCCAGCCCGGATTCGACATCTACAACCTGGTGCAGCAGCGCATTATCCAACGCCTTGAATTCGCCCTTGGGCTAATTGATAAAGGTATCGACGAACTCGATTTCGAATCCGATGAAAGCATTCTTCTTGACCGCTCCGAGGCGGAGTGGGAAGCCGACCGTGACGCACTGGATGCCCTGTGGGTCAAGAGAATCAAGAACGCCGCGCTAGCCCAGCGTCTCAACGGCGCTGACGACGAAGCCATTGAGGACGCCCTGCGCCGCCGCTATGAAGGCCAGCTGAAGCGCGCCTACCAGGGCCGCAGCGAGGATGCCTTCCAGGCCTACATGAATGCCTTTGCCGGCATGTGGGACCCACACACCTCCTACTTCTCGCCGCGCACATCCGAAAACTTCAACATCAACATGAGCCTCTCGCTGGAAGGCATTGGTGCCGTGTTGCAGGCAGACAACGAATACACCAAAGTTGTTCGCCTGGTTCCGGGTGGGCCTGCGAGCAAGCAAGGCCAGCTTGAGCCGGCAGACCGCATTGTATCCGTCAAACAGGAAGATGAAGACAAAGCGGTCAACGTCATCGGCTGGCGCCTGGATGAAGTTGTGGACCTGATCCGCGGCCCCCGCGAATCAAAAGTGACCCTGGAAGTTATCCCCGCGGATGCCCCTGATGAAACCGTGACCGAAACCATTTCCATCAAGCGCGACAAGGTCAAACTGGAAGAACAGAGCGCCAGCAAGGAAGTCATCGAGTTTGAACGAGGCAGCGAAACCTTCCAGATCGGGGTAATAAACATCCCCACGTTCTACGCTGATTTCAAGGCGATGCAGGATGGCGATCCGAACTACAAAAGCACCACCCGTGACGTCCGTAAACTGATTGATGAACTCAAGGAAGAGGGTGTCGACGGTGTGGTCATGGACCTTCGTAACAATGGCGGCGGAGCCCTTCATGAAGCCAACGAGCTGGTAGGCCTGTTTATCGAGAAGGGTCCCACGGTGCAGATCCGCAACTCTAACAATGACGTGCAGGTGCTGAACGACGAAGACCCCTCGGTTTCCTATGACGGCCCGCTGGTGGTTCTGGTCAACCGGATGAGCGCGTCCGCATCAGAGATATTTGCCGGAGCCATCCAGGATTATGGCCGCGGCCTGGTGGTAGGTTCCCAGACCTTTGGCAAAGGCACTGTACAGGCAGTTCGTCCGCTCAATCATGGGCAGTTGAAGATCACCCAGAGCAAGTTCTATCGGGTTTCCGGCGGTTCCACCCAGCATAAGGGCGTGATTCCCGATATCGAGATCCCTTCCCGGGTCGACAAGACCCGCATCGGCGAAGACGCCCTGGATCACGCCCTGCCCTGGGACCAGATCGAAGCCGTACCCCACGCCCGCTACTTTGACTTCAGCGGCGTGATTGACGAGCTGCGAACAAGGCACGACGACCGGTTCGAGGATCACCCGGAATTCCGGCTGCTGCAGAAAGAAATCGAGTTCCTCAAGCAACAGCGGGAACAGACATCTGTCAGCCTGAATATTGACGATCGCGAGGAACACCAGTCACAGATTGAACGCACACGGCTCAGCATTGCCAATGCCCGCCGCGAGATCCATGGAGACGAGCCATTCGAGAGCCTGGATGAGCTGGATGAATGGCAGGATCAACAGGCCGCAGATCTGGACAGCTCTGATGAGGAAATGGACTTCATCGTTCATGAGGGCGGTAACATCATGGCAGACATGCTGGAACTCGACCAGCGCATGGCGTCCATCCTGGACATCAAACAGATAACCGCTCAGGCACAGTCACGCTGAGCGGCCCAATTTCCTTTGCGAACGGGCGTTAGCCATGGCTGACAAGGAAGAAGACCGGAACCGGGCACGCCTGCTGGAAGGCATGCTGATGGACGCCATGCATGCCATGAGGTCCATGGAGGAGGTCGAGCAGGTTCACGGCAACAACGACAGCGAGGAAAGCAAAGAATCGGAATCCCTGGTGGACCGCATTACCGGTTTCACCGGCTCCGCCCTCCGTTTTGCGGCCAGGTCGACGGATACCTCCCTGCGGGTCGGCCGCGCGCTGATGAACTCCCAGGACCAGTTGCGGGTGATGCTCGGGGCGGGCAAATCACTGAAGGACATTCGCGAAGTGGCAGGGCTGACGCTGTCAGAAATGAGCGAAGCCCTGAACCTGAAGGACAAATCGGTCCTGGAGGCCATCGAGAATGGCACCACCACCCTGTCTTTCGAGCTGATACTGCGCCTGGCAGCACTCATCGCACGCAACGATCCTATCCCGTTCATCCTTCGCATCACCCGCAATTACAACCCGGAAGTCTGGCGTATTCTCAACGACTGGGGTGTCGGCCGGCTGCCCCTGCAGTTCGAGCGGGAGCGCCAGTTCATCAATATCTTCCGCAGCCACGATGACGCCCGCACGCTCTCCGACGAGGGATTCCGGAAGGTTCTGGAATTCACCCGCCAGAGTTTCGAGATGTCGCTGCACTTCATCGAAGAGCAGGAAAAGGAAATGGCAGCCCTGCGGGCAGAAAAGGATGACTCAGCGGAACAGTGACTTCATACCGGTCACATTGGGGGTGCTGACGACTCCCTTTTCGGTCACGATCACGTCGATAAGGCTTGCCGGCGTGACATCGAACACCGGGTTGAATGCTTTCACGCCTGCCGGCGCGATGGCCACTCCCCTGATCTGTTTCAGCTCTGACCCCTCCCGCTCTTCAATCGGGATATCCTTACCGGACTCCAGCGACATATCCACGGTGCTCGAGGGGGCAACCACCATAAATCCGACCTTGTGATGGCGGGCCAGCACAGCGAGGCTGTAGGTGCCGATCTTGTTGGCTACGTCCCCATTGGCGGTAATGCGGTCTGCGCCGACAATCACCCAACGTACTTTACCCGCGGCCATAATCGCTGCGGCCGCCCCATCTGCGTTCAGGGTGACTGGAATGCCATCCCGCGCCAGTTCCCAGGCGGTCAGCCGGCTGCCCTGCAGCCAGGGGCGGGTTTCGTCTGCAAACACGTCCTTCAAAAGCTTCGCTTCATGGAGCCGGCGAATGACACCCAATGCCGTGCCATACCCCCCGGTGGCCAGGGCACCGGTATTGCAATGGGTAAGCACGGAGAATGGCTTGTCCGCGGCCAAATGCGCCAGGGCGTTATCAGCCATGGCCAGATTGGCGGCCAGGTCGTCCTCATGAATACGAATGGCGGCGCTGGCAAGCCGTTTGACGGCTTCATCCAGTGAATGACAGCCAGCAAACTCGCGCTCCATTTCCTGAAGTGCCCAGAACAGATTGATCGCTGTCGGCCTTGAGGCTGCCAGCTCCCGAATTGCCTGCTTGATCTCGGCTTTCCAGTCACCACCGCCGGCATGGCGGGCAGCCAGGGCCACACCATAGGCCGCACTGATGCCAATAGCCGGGGCACCCCTAACCACCATGTCCCGGATACACTGGGCAACACCGGAGGCTCCTTCCAGGGTTATCCAATGTTCCTCGTCGGGCAACAGCCGCTGGTCCAGCAACTCCAGACTGGCGCCGCGCCAGCGCATGGCCACGGTGCCGATGGCTCGGTCAGCATATAAAACGTGGGTGTTGCTCATTCAGTCACTCCAGACAGATTACAAAAAGCCAGTATACCCGTGATAGCGATCCAAACTCAGCCCCCAGGGTAGTTCTCGGCCCGGGTGGTCGCTATACTTTCTGGCTACATTCTTTGGCCGCACGGACGGATTCCGGGCGGCACGGCCAAGGCAGGGTAAATGACGGCAGACACCATTACTGCAGCAGATATTCGCATCAACGCACGCTGGGTTATTCCCATGGAACCGGCCAGGACAGTGCTGGACCACCAGGCTGTCCTCATCCAGGGCGAACGGATTGCCGCCGTGGTCCCCCAGGAAGAAGCGGATGCCCGCTATCGTGCCAAGGAAACCATCGACCTGCCCGACCATGTGGTTCTACCCGGCCTTATCAATATGCATGGCCACGCCGCCATGTCACTGTTCCGCGGGATGGCGGACGACCTGCCACTAATGACCTGGCTGAACGACCATATCTGGCCAGCTGAGGGTGCGTTCGTCAACGAAACATTCATTACCGATGGCACCCAACTGGCCATGGCGGAAATGCTTCGCACCGGCACCACTACCTTTGCGGACATGTACTTTTTTCCCGAGATCGTCGCCCAACTGGCCAGAGACGCCGGCATGCGCGCGCAGGTGTGCTTTCCCCTGCTGGATTTCCCGACGCCCTGGGGATCGGGGCCAGAAGAATACCTGTCCAAGGGCGAGGACTTCATCCGCCAATGGCAGTACGACCCGTTCATTACTCCGGCGATCGGCCCCCATGCCCCCTACACGGTATCAGACGAGCCGCTTTCCAAAGCGGTGGCGCTGTCACGAAACACTGGTGCGCCTATCCAGATCCATCTGCATGAAACCGCCTTCGAGGTGGCCGACGCGCTGGAAAAAACCGGCAAACGCCCCACGGCGAGAATGGCAGAACTGGGCGTTCTAGGGCCTGCAACCCAGTGTGTCCACATGACCCAGATCGATGATTCGGACATACAGTTACTGAAACAGCACGGCGGCCAGGTTATTCATTGCCCCGAATCCAATCTCAAGCTGGCCAGCGGCCTGAGCCCGGTGCAGACATTCCGTAAAGCCGGAATCAATGTCGCCGTAGGTACCGACGGCGCCGCCAGCAATAACGACCTGGACCTGTTTGGCGAAATCAACACCGCAGCCATGCTGGCCAAGGTAGTGGCCGGTGACGCCACCGCACTGTCTGCCCATGATGCCCTGGCCATGGCCACCATCGACGGCGCAAAAGCGTTGGGGCGTGCCCATGAGCTGGGGTCACTGGAGACCGGCAAACTGGCTGACATCATTGCCGTAGACCTGGGCGACCCGTTCCTGCAGCCGGTGTACGACCCGGCCGCGCACATTGTCTACAGCAACCATGGCCGCCAGGTAAGCCATAGCTGGATCAACGGCGTACCTCAGGTACAGGAAGGCAGGCTGACCCGTATTGACGTACCAGACCTGATGCTACGCGTCCGGAGCTGGCAAGACCGTATTCGCGAACAGCAATCCAGCTGACGCCCGACATATCCATTACCAGGCAGAGCCATCTATGAGCAACCAGAACGTAGACCAGAATGAAATCGCGAAATTCGAGGCATTGGCGTCCCGCTGGTGGGACCCTACCAGTGAGTTCCGCCCCCTTCACGACATCAACCCTCTGCGCCTCAACTACATCGATGAGCGCGCACCCCTGGCGGGCAGAAAGGCCCTGGATGTGGGATGCGGCGGCGGGCTGTTGTCCGAAGGGATGGCGCAGCGGGGCGCCCGTGTGACGGGAATCGACATGGGCGAGGCACCTCTGGCAGTGGCAAGACTTCATGGCATGGAAAGCGGCATCGAGGTGGACTACCGCCAGATTACCATCGAAGAACTGGTCAATGACCCTGAACACGCCGGCCAGTACGACGTAGTCACCTGCCTTGAAATGCTGGAGCATGTGCCGGACCCGGCCTCTGTTGTCAGGGCCTGTGCTGCCATGCTTAAGCCCGGCGGGCACCTGTTCGTATCCACCATAAACCGCAACCCCAAGTCCTTCCTGTTTGCGATAGTGGGCGCGGAGTATGTCCTCAGGTTGCTGCCCCGGGGCACGCACGAATGGCGCAAGTTCATCCGCCCATCAGAGATGTCAGATCACCTGCGCCATGCCGGGCTGGAAGTCCGTGAGCTGACCGGCATGACCTACAACCCGATCACCAAGGTTTACCGCCTGGGGCGCGATGTGGACGTCAATTACTTGATGCATGCCATGGATACCCATGAGGAAATCGATCCATCGTGACAGCAACAGCTTCAGCACCCTCAACGGTCCTGTTCGATCTGGACGGCACACTGATTGATACCGCGCCGGATTTTATCCGTTGCCTGAACGAACTCCGGCAGGCCCACGGACTGCCGGCGCTGTCGGCGCCCCACATCCGCCGCTCGGTATCCAATGGTGCCAGAGCCATGATCCGCGTCGGCTTTGGCCTTGAACCGGATCACCCGGATTACCTGGAGAAACACACGGCATTTCTCGACCTCTACGAGGCCGGTGTTGCTGTGGAAACTACCCTGTTCGAAGGCGTGGACACGATCCTGAAGGATCTGGAAGCCCGCAACATTCCCTGGGGCATTGTTACCAATAAACCGGTTCGCTTTGCCGCGCCTTTGGTCAAAGCGCTTGACCTGGCGGAGCGCTGCTCCACCCTGATCTGCCCCGATCATGTCACTCATCGCAAACCCCATCCGGAAGCCCTTTTCCTGGCATGCCAGCAAGTCGGGGCAGATCCGTTCACTGGCGTTTATGTTGGTGACCACGAGCGAGACATTGAAGCAGGGCGTAACGCCGGCATGAAAACCATTGCCGTCCGTTACGGTTATATCGAACAGCCGGAGACGGTTGACCTGTGGCAAGCTGACATCATCGCCGACACCGTCAGCGATCTGGCAAAACTGTTACAATAGCGGCCCGGAGAGGGCGCTTTCGTGCGCCTGACGCACTACTTTTTATTATTTTCCAGTAAGTTCCAGACGGAGACACAGAATGCAGGACTACCAAGCACCGGCCGACTTGCTGAAAGATCGCATCATTATGGTAACCGGTGCAGGCAGCGGCATCGGACGGGCGGCGGCAAAATCCTACGCCGCCCATGGCGCGACCGTGATCCTCGTAGGCCGCACCGTTGTCAAACTTGAATCCGTGTATGACGAAATTGAAGCCGCGGGCCACCCCAAACCGGCCATCGTACCGCTGAACTTGGAAGGTGCAGCGGTCAAGGACTACGAAGAGCTGGCGATGACCATCGAAGACAACTTCGATCACCTGGATGGCCTGCTTCACAACGCAGCCATACTGGGAGCCCGCAGCCCGATCGAACTCTACGATCCCGAAACCTGGAACAAGGTGATGCACGTCAACACCACGGCTCCGTTCCTGCTGAGCCGGGCCATGATTCCCCTGTTGCGAAAGTCCCGGGACGCTTCGGTGATTTTCACTTCTTCCGGTGTTGGCCGCCGCGCCAAACCCTACTGGGGCGCCTACGCGGTATCCAAGTTCGCCATTGAAGGCCTAAGCCAGATGCTCGCGGAAGAGCTGGATGATGATCGCCACAATGTGAGGGTGAACAGTCTTAATCCGGGCGCTACCCGTACCAATATGAGAGCCACCGCGTATCCGGCGGAAAATCCGCAGCAAAATCCCGCTCCCGAGGACCTTATGCCGGTCTACCTGTACCTGATGGGACCGGAAAGCCGGGACGTAAACGGCCAACAGATAGATGCGAAGCCCAAGTAATGGAACTGATTTTCTACACTACCTCCCAGTGCCAGTTATGCGAACTGGCTGAAGCACTGCTGGTGAATACGCCCATGCCCGAGCCGGTTCCAGTAGACGCCGTGGACATTGCCCAGTCCGAACAACTGGTGGAACGCTACGGCACGAGGATACCTGTTCTTCGCCGGAACGACACCGGTGAGGAACTGGACTGGCCGTTTACCAGGGACCAGTTACTGAACTTTCTCCGATGAGGATTGACTGACATGTTAATGGTTATCTCCCCTGCAAAAACGCTGGACTACGAAAGCCCGCTGGCTACCACCAAGGCCACCCAGCCGGACTTTCTGGATGACGCCTGCGAACTGGTAGACCAGCTGAAGGAACTGGAACCCCATGAAATCAGTAACCTGATGGGTGTCAGCGAAAAGCTCGGTCAGCTCAATGCCGAACGTTTCCGCACCTGGCACACACCTTTCACCCCGGAGAATGCGCGCCAGGCTGTGCTGGCGTTCAAGGGGGACGTCTATACCGGGCTGGACGCCGAAAGCTTCAGCGACAGGGAATTCGAGATTGCCCAGCAGCGCCTGCGGATTCTCTCCGGCCTTTACGGCGTGCTCAGACCCCTGGACTTGATGCAGCCCTACCGTCTGGAGATGGGCACAAAGTTCGAGAATCACCGGGGCAAGGACCTGTACGCGTTCTGGGGCAGCAAGATTACCGACGAGCTCAACCGCCTGCTGAAAGCGGACGACGGCGTTCTGGTAAACCTGGCGTCCAACGAATACTTCAAAAGTGTGCGCAAGAAGGAGCTGGACGCCCGCCTGATCACTCCACAGTTCAAGGACTGGAAAAACGGCCAGTACAAGATGATCAGCTTTTACGCCAAGAAAGCCCGTGGCCTGATGTGCCGCTACGCCATCCAGAACAACATTACCCAGGCCGATGATCTGAAGGGATTTGATCTTGAGGGTTACCGTTTCAGCGACGAACAGTCCAGTGCAGACAACTGGGTGTTCCTGCGGGACGAGCAGTAAATCCTTTAACGAACCCGGAGTCATCAATGAACGAAGCCGTATTCGCAGAGCTTTCCATGCTCGTCCTGCTGACCGGCCTGATTGTCTGGATGGGCTTTATTGTCTGGGACCTGGCCAAGAAGTCCCAGGCGGGCCGGTTCGGCACCATTGCCCTGTTCACCATTCTGGGCGCCGGCGTGGTTGGCTTTATCGTTAAAACCGTACTGGTTGAAATCATGCAGATATAAGGCCTCGGCCACATTTCAGAGCAGTCACTTTACGGCCACTGACCGGTGGCCGTATCATCCCTCCCCTTCTTGAATTTCGACATCATCAAATAACCAACAAGGACCCGGACCATGTGGTTTCGTAATGCCCGCGTATTCCGTTTTACCAAGCCATTTGAAATAACCGCAGAAGCCCTGGAAGAGAAGCTTCAGGCCGATGCCTTCAAGCCCTGTGGTCCCCAGGAAACCTCGCGTCAGGGCTGGGTGTCACCCATGGGCAAGCATAGCGACGTGCTGGTTCACAGCGCCGGTGGTTACCACCTGATTGCCCTGCGCAAGGAAGAAAAACTGTTGCCAGCCTCGGTCATCAAAGATCTGGTGGACGAAAAGGCCGAAGTGATCGAGGCCGAGCAGCACCGCAAGGTGCGGCGCAAGGAAAAGGATGAACTGAAAGAAGAAGTGATGCTGGAAATGCTGCCGCGGGCGTTTTCCAAGAATCGCCGCTGCTACGCCTACCTGGCCCCCGCTGATGGCGTGCTGGTGGTAGACGCCGGCTCGGCAAAGCAGGCAGAAGACCTGGCCTCCACACTTCGCAAAAGCGTAGGTTCGCTGCCGGTCCGGCCACCTGCGGTAGAGCAGGCGCCCGCCTTTACCTTCACCGGCTGGCTGAGCGAATCCATCGACGTGCCCGCAAGCATTGAACTGGGCACGGAGTGCGAGCTGAAAGACACCTCGGAAGACGGCGGCGTTGTGCGCTGCAAGGGCCTCGATCTTCAGGGCGATGAAATCCGCAGCCATCTGGATGCCGGCATGCAGGTCACCAAGCTGTCGGTAACCTGGGACGACAACCTGTCCTTCGTACTGGATGAAGAACTGGGCATTCGTCGGCTGAAGTTCGGCGACACCCTGCAGGAGAAGCTGGACGATGTGGACGCAGACGACGCTGCGGCCCGTTTCGATGCCGCCTTTTCCCTGATGACACTGGAACTGGCCCGCCTAATACCCGGCCTGCTGGAAGCCCTTGGCGGGGAAGACCGCTCCGCCATTGTTGCAGAAGGCTGATACCTCTGGTCAGTGGGAGGTCTGTTCCAGGCGCTCCCGCTGCCAGTCTTTTTCCGGCTCGTTCAGCACCAGGGTAAGATCCATCACTTCCTCTTCCGGATTGTAGTGGATTTCGAAGCCCAGGTGCTCTGCCAACTGAAGCATCGGGCGATTGTCCGGCAGCACATTGCCAACCATTTCCACCGTGCCCTTGGCGCGGCAGTAATCGATCATTTTCTGCATCAGGGCCACGCCCAGCCCTTCGCCCTTCATCTTGTCATGCACCATCACCGCAAACTCACAGCGCAGATTGTCGGCGTCAGTCCAGGTGCGGACCGTACCCAGGGTTTCCTCCCCCTCGCCATCCTCCCGGGGGGCATTGGCAATAAAGACCATCTCACGGTCGTAGTCAATCTGGACCATCTGGGCCACGTCTTCCCGTGAGAAATGCTTGCGATACTGGAAAAAACGATAGCGGATGGATTCCGGAGACTGCAGCTCATGGAAAGCCCGGTGGGCGGGCTCGTCTTCCGCCAGCACCGGGCGGATAATCACCCGGCGGCCAGATCTCGGGAGCATTATCCATTCTTCCAGCTCCCTGGGATAGGGCTGGATAATGGGTCGTCCCGGCTTGTCCGAAAGGTCAATGGCGACATTGACGGCAACAGCGCCCTGCTCATTGAACAGCAGCGGCGCAATTTCCAGGCCACGGATCTCCGGAATATCGATAACGATCTGGGACAGGGTTACCAGAGTTTCCGATACTGCGCGGATATCCTCTTCCGGTTTCAGGCTGTGTTCTTTCAGCAGCTTGTACATGTAGGTACGCCGCAAAAGCTCCCGGGCCAGCACCATATTCAACGGTGGCAGGGCAATCTGCCGATCCGTCATTATGTTGATCTGGGCACCGGCGGCACCGCATACCACCAACGGGCCAAACAATTTGTCTCTGGTAATACCAACGCTGAACTCGATGCCGCCAACGTGCTGATAGGAACGCTGGACCGCAAATCCCAGAAAACCGCTGTTGGGATAGTGTTTCTTGTACTCTTCCATCAGAAAACGGCAGGAGTCCATAATGGCCCCCTCGCTGTTCAGCTTCTGCACCGTCCCTTTGTAACGTCGCTGCCCGGGGCTCAGCTCTGTCAGGGGATGGCATGACTGCTCATGAATCAGCGTAATGTCTACCGGGCGACGCTCCACCGCAAAGGCTTCCAGCACTTCTTCCATATCGTCGCAATAGATGGTGTCCACGGCATTAATGCCATAGTCGCGGATCAGATCCCGTGCTTCCCGGTTGGAGAGGTGGCTGCGTCCCGAGCGCAGAGCATTGACCACGATCCGACGTGTCTGCGTGTGGTCGTCGAGATGGTCGGTAAACGACTCCGGTGTTTCCGTCAGCAACCGCTGCACACGCTGGTGACGCACATGCCGCATGAAGGCTGTGACGGCTTTCTCCGGGTTGAAGAACGACGGAAGCCCGGCCCGGTAAAACTCATCACGGGCGTCCAGCACCGTGCTCTGCCCCAGCCAACAGGTAAACACATTCATACGCGTGCCCTTGGATGCCTGTACCACAGCGTCTGCGATCTGCAGGCTGTCCTGAGTCAGGCTCGGCGCATACATGATCAGTACGTTGGCCACAGCCGGATCCTTGGCGAGAATCTTGATGGCTTGGGCGTAAAGCTCCGGCGAGGCGTCGTAGCCCAGGTCGATGGGATTCTTGCGGGTCCAGTAAGGCGGCAGGGTCTCCGCCAGGGCATCAACGGACTTGCCAGACAGTTCTGCCAACTCACCGCCCAGATGGGCCAGCCGGTCCACCGCCAGCACACCGGGCCCGACACCGTTTGCCATGATCGCCAGGGTTTCCCGCCGCAGAGGGCGCATCCTGGTGAGGGTTTCCAGGGCATCGAACATCTGTCCCAGGCCATCCACGCGCAGAACACCGGCGCGCTGCAGCATGGCATCGTAGATCGGGTCGCTGCGGGTGAGACCGGCAGGCAACTCATGGTGAAACCACTCCGACTCGGGCACGCGGCCGCTTTTCAGCGCAATCACCGGCTTGGTGCGCGAAGCCACACGAACAGCAGACATGAAACGGCGCGGGTTGGGAATATTCTCGATGTGCAGCAGTATTGCCCGGGTCTGGCTGTCCTGGGCCAGATAGTCGATCAGATCGTCGTGATCGATATCCATGCCGTCGCCCAGGGTGAGGAAGTAGGAGAACCCCACCCCACGGGCGAACGCCCAGTCAATGATCGAGCTGGAAATGGTGCCGGACTGGCCAACAAAAGCCACCTTGCCGGGAATCGCGCCCATGTGGGCATAGGTTGCGTTGAGGCTCCGCGCTGGAACCATCAGGCCGATGGTATTCGGACCGAGCACCCGAATGCCGGTCTCCCGGGCGGCGTCGCGAACCGAATACATCAGCGGCTGGCCGGTCTTGCTGTGGCTCCGGGACATGCCGCCGGTCATCACGATGGCGGTACGCACGCCTGCCTCGCCCAGCCGCCGGATCATTTTCGGCACGGTATCCGGGGGCGTACAGACAATGGCCAGGTCCGGGCTGAATCCCATGCGGGACACTTTCTTGACGCAGGGCGCGCCGTGCACGTTGTCGTAATCGTTCTGGTTAACCACCAGCAACTGCCCAGGGTAACCACCGCCCATGAGGTTCCGCAGCACCATACCGCCCAGGTTATCCGCCCGCTCCGAGGCGCCGATAACCACTATGGAAGAGGGGTTGAAAAGGCTTTCCAGATATCGGGTGCTCAAGCTGTGCTCCTTGCTTTGGATCGACCGGGGCTGACGTTCACCCTATCTTAGGCGCTTGTCTGTTGATGTAAAATATCTATCCACGCCATAAGACCAAAGAAACACGGCAAAGGGGCCGTATCCCTGATAATATTGGACAAAATACAAGCACAACCATAGCGTTCGGGACCAGCATGACAACCGGTATTTTCTCTCACGACGACTGCATGAAACACACCATGGGGGCAGAACATCCTGAATCCCCGGAGCGGCTTGCTGCCATTATCAGTTACCTGGCGGATACCGGCCTGGAACAGGATCTTGACTGGGTAAGGCCGGATGAAGCCACCCGGGACCAGTTGCTGACCGTGCACCCCGAGCGTTATCTGCATCAGCTGGATCTTATGCAGCCCACCCGGGGCCGGGTGTACGTTGACCCGGACACCGCGATCATGCCTGACACCCTGAGGGCCGCCCGCCTGGCCGCCGGTGCCAGCATTGAAGCAGTAGACATGGTACTGAGCAGCCAGCTCACCAATGCCTTCGTATGTGCCAGGCCGCCGGGGCACCACGCCGAGCGCAGCAAGTCCATGGGCTTCTGCTTCTACAACAACATTGCCCTCGCTGCGATGCGGGCCCTGACGTTCCACCATCTGGAGCGGGTGGCGATCATTGACTTCGATGTTCACCAGGGCAATGGCACCGTGGATATCGTGGGGGGCGATGAACGCATTCTCATGTGCTCTAGTTTCCAGCATCCATTCTATCCCCACTCCCACGTGCACCGGCAGGCGGAGAACATCATCAATACGCCTATCGAGGCCGGCGCATCGGCCGATGAATATCGCAAAACGGTCGAAGCTGCCTGGCTGAAACGGCTGCAGGACTTCCGGCCACAACTGGTGCTGATTTCTGCCGGTTTTGACGGCCACCGGCTGGACCCGATGGCGGAACTGAATCTGGAAGTGGAAGATTACCGGTGGCTGACGGAAATGATCACCAGCATCGCCGCTGACTCAGCCAATGACCGGATCATCTCAACCCTTGAAGGGGGGTATCATCTGAGGGCTCTGGCAGAAAGCGTGAATGCGCATCTGGAAGTGCTCAATACCGTCCGCTGAATCCATCCCTGATGCGTCAAGTGCTCGGCGTTGCCGCGTCGTAGCCGTTGGCCTGCTGGAGATCCGGCCGTTCCCCTTCCCGCTGCAGGCGGATGGTGGTGCGGCGGTTATCTGCCGGGCGGCGTGATACCTGGTACTGGTCCGCATGGGCCCTCACCGTCACCATATTGGTATCAATACCTTCGCTGATCAGGTATTCCGCCACCACATTGGCCCGCTCTTCGGACAATGCCCGGTTGTCGATACGGCTACCGCTGCTGTCGGTATGGCCGTCCACGAAAATCCGCTCGACGGTGGAGTCCGCCTGGACGTAGGCCACTATGTTATCCAGCAGTTCCCTGTCTGCCCCGGAAAGGCCGGTACTGCCGGACGCAAAGGGGATGCGGGAGCGCTTGATCTGGTCGTAATTCACCGGCAGAAGGCCCGTCGTGCAGGAACGGTACCCGGAAAACTGGCCGGCAAAATTGATATTGGAGACTTTCACACGAACCGGGCTGCCGTCGTACCAGGACTCCCGGGTAACCGTCGGGTCCATGCCCTCGAGCAACCCCTGAACCAGTACCATGGCCTGTCGGGAATCCAGTGAAACCGGGCGACGACTGTCGTCCACGTTGACCCGGCCCACCGGGCGGGGAGCCATTCCCGGGCGCCACGATGGCGCTTCCACTACCAGCATGCCCCGGCCAGGGCGCATTACAGGCGTTTCGGACTCCAGGAAGAAAGACAGGGATTCACCGGCCCGATGGCGGAATACCGCTCTGCCGTACCCCGGAACCTGATGCACCAGGGTACATTCGAAAACAGACTCCGACAGGTACCACTGGCTATTCTCGATGCCGGCACCATAGGTAGCGGCCTGGGCCGCATTAGCGGCAACCAGCACAGAACATGCACCGGAGATAACTGCACTACGCAGGAAGGCTGGAATTCGTGCCATACCATCAGTCCGTCAAAAAGGGTTCGCTGGTTCCTTAACGGCCAGTGGAAAGCATTCTTTAGGGTTCCCGCCCGAAACAATCAGCGACGGCTTCTGATATAATTCCGCCAGAATTTATCAGGGGCAATCTCATCCAGCGCCCCGGCAAGCCGGAAACCATCAATGACTGATCAGATCACCATTACCCGCCCCGATGACTGGCATCTCCATGTCCGGGACGGTGACATTCTCAGAGACGTGGTGCCCGCCACGGCCCGCTGCTTTGGCCGCGCCATCATCATGCCCAACCTGGTGCCACCTGTGACCGATGCGGCACAGGCCATGGCCTACCGCGGCAGAATCCTGGATGCTGCGGGCGGCCATCGGTTCGAGCCTCTGATGACCCTTTACCTGACGGAGGCCACAACACCGGAGCAGATCCGCGAAGCAAAAGCGGCCGGCGTGGTTGCCGCCAAGCTGTATCCGGCTGGCGCGACCACCAACTCTGCGTCCGGAGTTACCGACATCCGCAAGATCTATCCGGTACTGGATGCCATGAGCAATTGTGGCATGCTGCTGCTGGTCCACGGCGAAGTGACTGACCAGGGCATTGATATCTTTGACCGCGAGAAGATATTCCTGGAGCGGGTGCTGGCGCCCACCCTGGAAGCCTTTCCGGCACTTCGGGTTGTTCTTGAACACATCACCACGGCGGACTCTGCCGAGTTTGTCCGCAATCACGCGGGTGGCAACCTGGGGGCAACCATCACTCCCCAGCACCTGATGTACAACCGGAACCACATGCTGGTGGGTGGCATTCGGCCGCACCTGTACTGCCTGCCGATCCTCAAACGTGACCGGCACCAACAGGCACTGCGGGATGCGGTTGTCAGTGGTGACCGCCGTTTCTTCCTCGGTACCGACTCGGCACCCCACTCCAAAGACCGTAAAGAAACCGCCTGCGGCTGTGCCGGTTGCTACTCCGCCTACAGCGCTATCGTCCTTTACGCAGAGGTCTTCGAGGACCTCGATATTCTGGACAGTCTGGAAGCCTTTGCCAGTTTCAACGGGCCTGATTTTTACGGGCTGCCACGAAACACAGACACCATAACCCTGGTGCGGGAAAGCTGGAAAATGCCTGATGAACTGCCCCTGGCAGACGGCACTATCGTTCCCCTGAAAGCCGGCGAGAGCCTCAGATGGCGCCTCACCAAGAACTGATTTAACGCCTTTATCTGTACCCGGCCGGTTGACCTGGCCCGAAACTCCGGGAGTTCAAGTGACTGACGAAAACAAAGAACGCCACCCCATGTCCCGCCGCTTTCGCGGGTTCCTGCCTGTTGTGGTGGACGTGGAAACAGGCGGATTCAATCCCGAGCGGGATGCCCTGCTGGAAATTGCCGCCGTCATACTGACCATGGACAAAGATGGCTGGCTGATCCGCGGAGAAACCCACTTGCAGCAGATTGATCCGTTTGAAGGTGCCAACCTGGAACAGTCAGCCCTGGATTTCACCGGCATTGACCCCTGGAGCCCCGAGCGGGAAGCGGTTCCCGAGCGCGAGGGCCTGAGCGAGATTTTCGGGCCGATTCGCAAGGCGGTCAAAGCCCACGACTGCAAGCGAGCCGTGCTTGTGGGCCATAACGCCACTTTCGACCACAATTTCGTGTTCGCCGCTGCCCTGCGTGCGGATATCCGCCGCAATCCGTTTCACCCCTTCTCCACATTTGATACCGCCACCCTGGCCGGGCTCGCCTACGGCCATACCGTACTGGCGCAGGCGTGCAAGCTGGCTGGCATACCCTTCAGTAACAAGGAAGCCCACTCTGCTGCCTATGACGCGGAGAAAACCGCCGACCTGTTCTGCGGCATTGTGAACCGGTGGCGGGAGATTGGCGGATTTCCACCACCCCCTGTTGCAGACGAGCCGGAATAACGGCCACAAAAAACCCCGCCTCTGTGGAAGCGGGGTTTTTGTTTTCAGGGTAAGTCTTACCAGTAAATACCCCGCATGATTGCGGCGAACGCCACCTGTTCGGAGGAAACCTTCGGCTTCTCGCCCGAGCGGCTTCCAGCAGCTGCCGGGGAATCCGGGAACATCCGGTAGCCAGTGTTCATTACGATCTCGCCCATCTTCGGTGCCAGCGCTTGCAAAACCTGGGCAAAGATACCCAGCCGAGTTGCGATGCGCTTGGGCCGGTAGACAATCGCATCCACCACCATGTCGGCGGCTTCATCCGGTGTCAGCGTCGGCACCGAATCGTAGATCTTGGTAGGCGCAATCATCGGGGTCTTCACCAGCGGCATATTGATGGTGGTGAAGGTCACGTTGCGGTCCGACCACTCTGCAGCTGCACAGCGGCTGAAAGCATCCAATGCAGACTTGGAAGCAACGTAGGCAGAGAACCGCGGGGCGTTGGTCAGTACACCAATGGAAGAAATATTGATCACGTGGCCACGGTGGCGCTCCAGCATGGCCGGCGCAAAGCCCATGATCAGGCGAACCGAGCCGAAATAGTTCAGCTGCATGGTACGCTCGAAATCGTGGAAACGGTCGAACGACAGCGCCAGTGAACGACGAATGGAGCGGCCGGCGTTATTGACCAGAACATCCACATGCCCATGGTTATCGAGCACGGTTTTCACAAACCGGTCGCAGTCTTCCATCTCGGCGAAGTCACACTGGTAGGCGTGGACGTTACCGCCGCGTGCCTCGAGCTCCGCCGCCACTTCCATCAGTCGTTCTTTCTTGCGGGCACCGATCACCAGGATGGCACCGGCATCCGCCAGTTTTTCCGCAGTGGCCAGTCCGATACCGGAGGTACCACCGGTGATGACACAGACCTTGCCTTCAACCGTGCCGCGCAGGGTGCGGTCCTTGAACAGATCAGGGTCGAGATTGCGCTCCCAGTAATCCCAGATCACGGCAGCATAACTATCAAGACGCGGCACTTCGATGCTGGTGTCCTTGAGAACGCGCTCGGTCTCACGGGCGTCAAAACGCGTGGGGTAGTTGATGAACGACAGTACGGAAGGCGGAATACCCATATCATCCAGCACTGCGGTCGTCAGACGCTTCACCGGAGGCAGGTTCTTCAGACTCTGGCGGATAAACGGCGGAACAAAACCGAAAATCCGTGAATCCAGACGCATGGCCATCCGGGGCGCGTGACCGGCCTCGGAGAAAATATTGAGAATCTCGCCAACCTTGTAGGGATCGGAATCGACCAGATGGAAGCAGTTGCCATCCTCGCCTTCGAGGTGCGCGATGTGGTCCATGGCATTGACCACAAAATCCACGGGAACGATGTTCAGACGGCCACCTTCAATGCCGATGGTCGGCATCCACTGGGGCAATGCGTGGCGGATTTTCTGAATCATTTTGAAGAAGTAGTAAGGCCCGTCAACCTTGTCCATTTCGCCGGTTTTCGAGTGGCCGATGACCATGCCCGGGCGGTAGATCCGGAAAGGAACCTTGCAGCTCTCGCGAACCACCTTCTCCGACTCGTGCTTGGTCATCAGATAGGGGTGGTCCAGCTTCTCGGCTTCCTCGAACATGTCCTCGCGGAAAGTGCCCTTGAACATACCGGCAGCGGCAATGGATGAAACGTGGTGGAAGCAACCCGCTTCCATCGCTTCTGCTGCCTGCACCGCGCTCTGGGTGCCCTCGATGTTGGTCGCCTGCTGGGCCTGCTCGTCCGCGCCCATGTCGTAAACCGCGGCAAGGTGGAAGAAATGATCAATGTTTCCCTTAAGCGATTTCATCGTCTTGGCGTCAATGCCCAGGTTCGGGCTTGTAAGGTCGCCGATCACTGCTTTGACCCGGGACTCGTCTGCACCCCAGCGCTCCCGCAGCTGGTTCAGCTTGTCCTGTGATTGCTCACGCACCAGTACGTGTACTGTGCCGCCGCGAGCGAGCAGTTTTTCAACGAGAAAACGGCCGATAAACCCGGTGCCACCCGTCAGAAAGTAATTCATTGATAGTCCACCCTGCTTGTTGCTCAATTGTTGTCTGTCCCTTTGTCGCCAGCAGAGGCATTAGACCAAAGTCTTATACTCTACCGGCACGCCGGCATTGTACTTAATTGCAAGTGTCATGTACCGAACTTTTTTAGAGCAATTACTCTGTAACCCTTTGTTTTATTTAGAGCTATTACTCTAGCATTAGTATGAAAGGCACATCTTGCCCGGTTTGCTTGCCCAACATACTGAAATTGAGACTAGCACATGGTGTGCAGCCTGCCCGCAATTCCCTACCATTACAGGCAGGAAATGAAACCTGTCAGTAGCAGTGACATAATCGGAACCAATCACGACAGATTCTGTCCTAACATCCCGGTTTTGCGGAACTCCAACTATGCACAAAGACGACCCCAACGCTGAACGCTACATCGCCATCGCCCGAGCCTGTCTGAAAGCCATCAACGACACAGCGGCGGATGCCGGCACCAGAGAGCAGAAAATCCAGGCGGTCTACCAGGCGATTGACCATGCCTTCCAGGCCGAGTTCGCAGACTATCGCCAGTCTGTCGCTGTAATGGGGACTGTTCTCGAGCGTATTGCCTCCGGTCAGCTTGATGCAGATGCCGCGGCCAGCCTTGCGAAAAAGACCCTGGATCAGCAACCGGAAAACACTCGCAACGAACTGATTCACTGAACCACTTATTGCAAAGAGAGGCACTATGCGTCCCGGCATTCATGGATTCGCCAACGGTTTCCTGAGTCTTAAGGAAGGGTTTGTCCTGTTATTCCTTCTGGCCTTCTGTTCGGCCGCATTGGCGGATACTTCACCCGTCAAAAGCCCGAACGATGACAACGAGTACCGTTACGTTCAGCTGGACAACCAGCTGAGAGTACTGCTGATTTCCGCACACGATTCCGACAAGGCGGCCGCTTCCATGAACGTAGCGGTAGGCAGCGGGGATGACCCCGCTGACCGGGAAGGCCTCTCACACTTCCTCGAGCACATGCTGTTCCTCGGCACAGAGAAGTACCCTGACCCGGGCGAATACCAGCAGTTCATCAAGAGCCACGGTGGCAGCCATAACGCCTTTACGGCCTTCCAGGACACCAACTATTTCTTTGATGTACAGGCCGAACACCTGGAGGACGCCCTCGACCGTTTCGCCGAGCAGTTCTCCGCCCCGCTGTTCACACCGGAACTGGTGGACCGTGAGCGCCGCGCCGTTCACTCCGAGTTCAGCTCCAAGCAGAAAGAAGACGGCCGCCGTTTCTACTCCGTCAAAAAGGCCATAAGCAACCCGGAACACGCCTTCCACCAGTTCGCCGTGGGTAATCTGACCACCCTGGAGAATACCGAAGAACGGCCTCTGCGCCCTGACCTGATCGATTTCTGGAAGCAGCACTACTCCTCCAACCTGATGACACTGGCAGTTTATGGTCCGCAGTCACTGGACGAGCTGGAAGCCATGGTGCGGGGGCGCTTTGATCGCATCGAGAACCGTAACCTGAAAGCAAAAGTGCACGACCAACCGCTGTTCAGCGAGGACAGGCTGCCGGCCAGGCTGACCGTAGACGCGCTCAAGGATATCCGCAGCCTGACGCTGACCTTCCCGATCCCGTCACAACAGGAGAATTACCGCGACAAACCTGCCAATTACGTCGCCAACCTGCTGGGCCATGAAGGTCCTGGCAGCCTGTTCGACGTTCTGAAGCAGGAAGGCCTGGTGGAAAGCCTGTCTGCGGGCAGCGGCATGGATACCGGCGAAGAAGCCACGCTTGAGCTCAAGATGTCACTGACGCCGGAAGGTCTTGGGGAGCAGGAGGAAATCCTCGAGCTCACCTTTGCCTACATCGACAAGGTGCGGGAAGAGGGCGTTGCCCGCCAGCGTTTTGAGGAAATGAAACAACTGGCACAGATCGATTTCCGCTTCCGTGAGAAAAACCGGCCAGTGCAGGAAGTCATGCACCTGTCGAGGCAAATGCGACACGTGGCGCCGGAAGACGTTCTGCAGGCACCCTGGATGATGGAGGACTACGCTCCTGATCAGTACCAGAGCATTCTGGGGCAGCTGACGCCGGACAACGTGCTGGTTTCGGTGCTGGAACCCCAACCGGAAATCGACACCCCCAGCCTGACCGAATGGTACGAAGCCGCCTTCGAGATCAAACCCCTCGATGCCGGATCGTTCACCGCAGCGGACGACAATCCGCGTACAGCCAGGCTGGCACTGCCACTTGAGAACCCGTTCATCCCCGAAGAGCTGGGAATGATTTCCGGCCCGACCATGGACCATCCCGTTTCAATGGGCACCATCAGCGGCATGGACGTGTGGTACGCCAGGGATACCCGTTTCGAAACCCCCAAGGCCAACGTTTATCTGAGCCTGCGAACCCCGGCCACCCGGGCATCTGCCCGCAGCAATGTTCTTTCCACATTGCTGGTGGATGCCATCAACACCAACGTGAACGCCTGGGCCTACCCGGCCCAACTGGCAGGGCTGGATTATAGTATTTACCCGCACCTGCGCGGCATTACCATCCGTGTTGGCGGCTACAGCGACAAGCTGCACACCCTGATGGCGCGACTACTGACCCAGGTAGCTGAGCCCGAGCTGACCGAACAGCGATTCAACATCGCCCGCCAGAAAATGATCGACCGGCTGCAGAACAAGGCCAAGGAACGCCCGGTCCAGCAGACCTCAGAATTCATCCAGAGCCTGTTAATTGAAGGCGCCTGGAGCACGGAAGAAAAACTCAAGGCTGCCCGGGAAGTGACGCTGGATGAACTCAGATCCTTTGCGGATACCTTCCTGGCCGAGGTCGACCCTGTGCTGCTGGCACATGGCAATCTGAGCGAAGCCTCTGCGCTGAATCTTACCAACCGGATTCACGCCATGGTGCTGGATGAGAGTGAGATGGCAACCGTAAAACGTAGCAACGTTCGGGCGCTGCCGGCAGGGGAAACCTCCGTGCCGCTGGAAGTCGATCATCCGGACACCGGCTATACCCTCTATGTGCAGGGCGAGAACACCGGTTTCGAGGAACGCGCCGCTTTCCGCCTGCTGGGCCAGATTATCAGCAGCCCCTTCTACGAAGAGCTTCGCACCAACCGGCAGCTTGGCTACATTGTATACGCCACCCCCTTCGAAATGCTCGAAACCCCGGCACTGGGTTTCGTGGTGCAGTCTCCGGAGGCCAGCGGCGAGGACATCGACAAGGCCGTGAGGGAGTTCTCGCAAACTTTCAGGGAAACCCTGTCAGAGATGTCCGAGCAAGACCTGAAACGGGAGAAGCAGGCGGTCATCAGTAAACTGATGGAACAGGACCGTCGCCTGGGAGAAATATCAGAACGTTACTGGCGCGAGATCGACCGGGGCGAAACCGGCTTTGACTCACGGGAAAGACTGGCAGAAGCCATAAACGGAGTAAGCCACGAAGCCCTGATGAGAACCCTGGAAAACCAGGTGATCGAGCGCCAGAAAGCTCTGCGCGTGTTCACCGGTGAAGACACTCCGGACAACACCGACGTCATCAAGCAACTGACGCAACGTTCCAGCGTACCCGACGCCTGAGGCAACTCAGCCTGAAGACTGGCCGATAAACCGGCGCCAGTCTTCAGGCTCATCCACATCCCATTTTTCAGGAAGAAGCGCAAACGTCAGCCCGGCCTGCGCAAGCCGGTCGCAAGTTTGTTCGAGCGCGTTTTGAGTTCCCCAGGCCACACCCGCCAGCATACCCGGAACAACAACACGGGCGCCGATCAGGACATAGCCGCCATCATTCGAGGGCCCAAGCACCACATCCACCTCGTCCAGCGTGGCAACCGCCAGGCGCACATACTCTGCATCAACCGACGGGCAATCGCTGCCCACAACCATTGCCTTGGCAACCCGCTGCAAGCCGGATTCCAGTGCCTGCATCATACGCTCGCCCAGCACATCACCGTGCTGCCATGACTGCCCTACGCCAAGCACTTCAAGCTGCTCCAGAATGGGCGAAGCGGCTTCGGGCGCGTCGTCCAGTTGCCTGTCCCACAGAAACCGCACGTCATGGCCGCTGTCAACCAGGTTCTCAAGCACAGCCAGGCTCAGCCGCACATGGGCATTCATTGCCCCTTCCGCGCCCAGCTCCGGCATCAGACGGGTTTTAACCCTGCCCGCTTCGGGCCACTTGGCAAACTGCATAACCAGGACTGAATCCGGATCAACTCTTTGCATGTCGTACATCCGCCCGATAGGCCGCCGCCAGCGATTCCGGCGATTCACCCCGCCAATAGCGCCAGCGCAACCTCCACATCAGAAAAATGGTGCGCCAGGCACCCCCCTGCTCCCACCGCCGGCTGTCCGTGGTAACCGGACTGCCGATACAGTAAGGCTTTGAAACGCTGCAAAGCCGCTTGCTCAACTCAACGTCTTCCATCAACGGAATCGGAGCAAACCCCTGCAACGCCCGGAACGCCGACGTACGAACAAACATCGCCTGATCACCAGTGGCAATGCCCGTCAGCCGGCTGCGCCGGTTCATGAACCAGGCCACCACCCGGAAAATGGTTCGCCGGCCACTGAGCCGAACATCAAAACGCCCCCACTGCTCCGAGGTGCTGAAGAAGCTCTCAAGATGGTCAATGGCGGTCTCCGGCAGACGTGTATCTGCATGCAGGAACAACAGCACATTGCCCCTCGCGGCGTCTGCCCCCGCATTCATCTGCAGGGCCCGGCCTTTTGCCCCTACAAGAACCAGGTCGCACCAGGGGCGGGCCAGATCCGCTGTGCCATCATCACTTCCCACATCCACCACAATCACTTCATGCCCCGCCGTACGCACCGGCTGCAGGGATTGCAGGAAAGACTGAATGGTGGCGGCCTCCCGCCATACAGGCACAATGACACTGAGCGAAAGTGATTCAGACAAAACACCTCCCGGAATACAAGACGAATCCGCAACACACCTTGAGCCGCAGGCTTCAGGCCGCTATCATACCGCCCTTCTTGCAGAGATGCCCCCGTAGCTCATCTGGATAGAGCGTCCCCCTCCTAAGGGGAAGGTAGCAGGTTCGAGTCCTGCCGGGGGTACCA
>NZ_JAWLDU010000027.1:0-40941 GCF_041686475.1 Marinobacter sp. | reverse complement strand
ACACTGGAAGCCAGCTTGTCTGCGCCCTGTGAGTCGGTACCCAGCTTGATCATCAGGCGCAGGTCGTTGGCCGAGTCCGCGTGGGCCAGTGCGTCTTCGTAGGTAATGGAGCCTTCCGCATAGAGCGTGTAGAGCGCCTGATCAAAGGTTCGCATGCCGCTTTCGTTGGACTTGGACATCAACTCCTTGAGCCGGTGCACCTCGCCCTTGCGAATCAGGTCGGCAACCAGGGGCGTGTTGATCAGAACTTCGATAACCGCTTTACGGCCCTGCCCATCCGGTGTCGGAATCAACTGCTGGGCCACGATGGCCTTGAGGTTCAGCGACAGGTCCATCCAGATCTGGTTGTGCTGTTCGGGCGGGAAGAACTGGATAATCCGGTCCAGCGCCTGGTTGGCGTTGTTGGCGTGCAGTGTGGCCAGACACAGGTGGCCGGTTTCGGCAAACTGTACCGAATATTCCATGGTCTGGCGGGTACGCACCTCCCCGATCAGTATCACGTCCGGCGCCTGGCGCAGGGTGTTCTTCAGCGCCACTTCAAAGCTTTCCGTATCGATGCCCACTTCCCGCTGGGTAACAATGCAACCCTGGTGCTGGTGAACAAATTCGATGGGGTCTTCGATGGAGATGATATGGCCCCGGCTGTTACGGTTTCGGTGCCCCAGCATGGCCGCCAGCGAGGTGGACTTACCGGTGCCGGTGGCGCCCACAAACATGATCAGGCCGCGCTTGGTCATGGCCAAGTCCTTGATGATTTCCGGCAAAGCCAGGTCATCTATCTGAGGAATCTTCACCTCGATCCGCCGCAGCACCATGCCGCAGAGGTTGCGCTGGAAGAAGGCACTGACACGGAAACGACCAATGCCCCTGGCGCTGATGGCAAAGTTGCACTCGTGGCTTTCCTCGAACTCGGCTCGCTGCTTGTCGTTCATGGCGCCGTAGACGAACTCGCGGGTCTGCTCCGGTGTCAGCGCGTTCTTGGTAACGGGTAATACCTTGCCGTTCACCTTCATGGAAGGTGGCACACCGGCTGTTATAAAAAGGTCAGAGCCACCCTTGTCCACCATCAAACGGAGCAGTTTTTCGAATTCCATGATTTTTTTACCTATTTTCTGACTTTCGGTGTCCGGGTGTCGGGCAGGCACTGTTCCAGGGCACGCTGTAAATACGTCCATGTACGCTCGACAAAAACATCCCTGTTTTTGACGTCCCTGGAACAGTGCCTGCCCGACACCCACCGAACAGTGTGCCCAGCCTTCCATTAAACCTAAAAGTTATCCGGCATTTTCGCCTTCATTCGTGCCGCTTCGCGGGAAATGAGACCTTTCTTCAACAGTTTCTCCAGACACTGGTCCAGGGTCGTCATGCCCAGGGAACCACCGGTCTGGATCGCGGAGTACATCTGCGCAATCTTGTCCTCGCGGATCAGGTTACGTATTGCCGAGGTACCAATCATGATTTCGTGGGCTGCAATCCGGCCACCGCCCATTTTCTTCATCAGGGTCTGGGAGATAACCGCCTGCAGGGACTCCGACAACATGGACCGGACCATGGATTTTTCTTCCGCCGGGAATACGTCCACCACGCGGTCGATGGTCTTGGCTGCCGAGGTGGTGTGCAAAGTGCCGAATACCAGGTGACCGGTTTCGGCGGCCGTCAGTGCCAGGCGGATGGTTTCCAGGTCCCGCAGCTCGCCCACCAGGATGATGTCCGGGTCTTCCCGCAGGGCCGAGCGCAGCGCTTCGTTAAAGCCCAGGGTGTCGCGGTGCACTTCGCGCTGGTTGAGCAGGCATTTCTTGGATTCGTGCACGAATTCGATGGGGTCCTCAATGGTGAGGATGTGCTCGTAGCGGCTGTCGTTGATGTAATCGATCATCGCCGCCAGCGTGGTGGACTTACCGGAGCCCGTCGGGCCGGTGACCAGCACCAGACCACGAGGCACGGAGGCGATATCCTTGAAGACCTGCCCCATGCCCAGGTCTTCCATGGTCAGCACTTTGGAGGGGATGGTCCGGAAAACAGCGCCGGCGCCCCGGTTCTGGTTGAACGCGTTGACACGGAAGCGGGCAACCCCCGGGACCTCGAAGGAAAAGTCGGTTTCCAGGAACTCTTCGTAGTCCTTACGCTGCTTGTCGTTCATGATGTCGTAGATCAACCCGTGGACTTCTTTGTGTTCCATGGGCGGAAGGTTGATACGGCGCACATCGCCATCAACACGGATCATCGGAGGGAGGCCGGCCGAAAGGTGCAAGTCTGACGCACCCTGTTTGGCCGAAAAGGCAAGCAGTTCAGTAATATCCATAGGGGTCCTCGGAAGGCATTTTTCTTTTATCCCGGTATGCGCCGGCTTCCGGCAGCAGGCCCCGAACAGCTTCACTTGGCATTTCAGTGACCTGCGGGTAACGTGTCACCGTATCAGTGACAGACCAGAGTCGGCGGATTCGCACTATGAGCAGCATAGCAGACAACATCGGGACCGTAACCCGACGCATACAAAAAGCAACATTGAAGGCTGGCCGCAAGGCGGGGGCAGTGCATCTGCTGGCTGTCAGCAAGAAGCAGCCTTCGGCCAGGCTTCGCACTGCCTATGACGCCGGGCAGCGCGCGTTTGGTGAAAGCTACGTGCAGGAAGCGCTGGACAAGATGGAGGCCCTGGCCGACCTGGAGGCGGTCGAATGGCACTTCATAGGCCCCATACAGTCCAACAAGACCCGCCAGATCGCAGATGCTTTTGACTGGGTTCACAGTGTCGACCGGGTCAAGATTGCCCACCGGCTGGATGAACAGCGCGACAGCAGCCTGCCACCGCTGAACGTGTGTCTTCAGGTGAATATCAACAACGAAGACTCCAAGTCCGGCTGCTCGCTGGACGAACTGACCGAGTTGGCTGATGCCATCGAAGAGATGCCGAACCTCCGTCTCCGGGGGCTGATGGCCATTCCGGACCCGGACCAGCCAGAAGCGGAACTGCGTTCCAGCTTTCGCAAACTGGCCAATGCCCTGAAAAAACTCCGCCAGGAAGCTCCGGCTTCCGGCCCCCTGGACACGCTTTCCATGGGCATGTCCGGGGACCTGGAAATGGCCATCGAAGAGGGCTCCACCTGGGTCAGGGTAGGAACCGCCCTGTTCGGGCCAAGGTAAGCGGAGGCTGATAGCCGCAGATCCTGTTATCATCACCAGCAGATCGACAACTGACCACTAATGATCCAACCGTGGAGTGAACCTTGAGCACATCACCAACGATTTCATTTATCGGTGCCGGCAATATGGCCAGTGCCATTATCGGTGGCATGCTGGACAGCGGCTTCAAGGCCGCCAACATCTGGGTCAGCGCCCCCGACGACAATCACCTGCAATCCGTTCGCAAGCAGTTTGGGGTCAGCGTGACCACGGACAACCGCTATTGCGCCCAGCAGGCGGACATGGTGGTTCTGGCGGTCAAGCCCCAGGTGATGGCTGATGTCTGTTATGACATCGCGCCTGTGGTGCAGAATACCCGCCCGCTGATGGTGTCCATCGCCGCAGGACTGGAAGCATCCACCCTCGACGAATGGCTGGGCGGCGGCCTGCCCCTGGTGCGGGTGATGCCGAATACCCCCTCACTGGTGGGCAAGGGCGCAGCAGGCCTCTACGCCAATGACCAGGTCAAGGACAAGCAGAAGGTCATGGTGGAGTCGGTCTTCAACAGTATCGGTTCGGCCCTTTGGGTAGAAGAGGAATCTTTGCTGCATGCGGTCACCGCACTCTCGGGCAGTGGCCCGGCCTATTTCTTTCTCATGCTGGAAGCTCTTGAGGAAGCCGCGACCGAGGCAGGAATCGCGAGCGATACCGCGCGAACCCTGGCGGTCCAGACCATGGCTGGCGCTGCCGAAATGGCCGGGCGCAGCGAACATGACCCGGGGCAGCTCAAACGCAACGTCATGTCCCCCGGTGGCACCACTGAGCAGGCGATCCATACCTTTGAGGATGGCGGCCTGCGGGACCTGGTGAAGAAAGCGTATTCCGCAGCCTATAAGCGCTCCGGGGAAATGGCCAAAGAACTGGCCAAGAAACAGTAACCGATAACAGGAGACACAGCTTCATGCTGGCTGACATTCTGATCACCATACTGCTCATTGCCTCGACGTTTTACCTGACGATCGTGTTGCTGCGTTTCCTGCTGCAACTGGCAAGGGCCGACTTTTACAATCCGATCTCACAGTTTGCGGTCAAGGCCACCAACCCGCTGCTGCGCCCCCTGCGCCGTTTCATTCCCGGGTGGGGCGGTATTGACGGTGCCGCCCTGGTGCTGGCCGTTATTATCCAGGCCATTACGTTTTTCCTGATCCTGTTCGCCCTGAATAGCGGCGTGCCGAGTATCAACCCGCTGACGCTGCTGAGCTGGTCGATACTCAATGTGCTGGACCTGATCGTCAAGATCTACTTCTGGTCCGTGATTGCCGTAGTCGTGGTCAGCTGGATCGCCCCCCAGAGCAATCATCCGGCCATTCAGCTGGTCGCCCAGATCACCGAGCCGGTGATGCGCCCGGTTCGCAGCGTGATGCCATCACTCGGTGGGCTGGATCTGTCGCCGATTATCGTGTTCCTGATCCTCAACGTGATTTCGGTGGTGATCGATCATATGAAGATCGCCGCAGGCATGGGATCCATTGTGGGAATGTAGATCTCGTCTCAAAAACACATTCCGTTACACATCCGGACAATAAAACAACTTTCCCCTTCAGCTGGTTCATCTCATTGAATCAGCTGCATTTTTCTCTCCGAACCCGTCGCCCTGCTGTACAGACCCGTGACCCGCCTCGCAGTTTTCGCCTGCAGGTGCGGTAACATTAACTATATTTTATCGCAGCTTTGCCGAATCAATAACAGCCAACGCAGTCGCCCGGAAGTCGAGCAGAAGGATGGTCCGATGAACAAGCAAGGTACCCTGTCGCAGCAGGTAGAGGCCTACCATGGCTGGAAGAAGGAGCTGATCAGACAGATCGGCCGATATCGGCTTTGGCTTCAGGACAACAACCTGTTCTCCGACGACGTAAGCAACCGCATCCGCCACGGCCTGGAACTGCTGGTAGAAGACGAGCTCACCATTGCCTTTGTCGGCGAGTATTCCCGCGGCAAGACCGAACTGATCAACGCCCTCTTCTTCTCGGAATATGGTCAGCGCATGCTGCCCTCCCAGGCGGGACGCACGACCATGTGCCCGACCGAGCTGTTTTTCGATCGCACATCCAACAGTAACTACCTGCTTCTGCTCCCCATCGAAACCCGTACCGGCGAACTTTCCCTGCAGCAACTCCGCAAACAGCCCGAGCGCTGGGTCAAACACGACCTTGATGATCGCGACCCGGAAATCATGCGGGAAGTACTGGCGGAAGTAGCACGCGTCAAAAGCGTCACGCCCCAGGAAGCCCGGGGCCTCGGATTCGATGAAGACATGCTGGAGCATGACCGCAACCGTCCCGGAAATGTACTGGTTCCGGCCTGGCGCAACGCCCAGATCAGCATCCGCCACCCGCTGTTTGAGCGCGGGCTGAGAATTCTCGATACTCCCGGCCTCAACGCCCTCGGCTCTGAGCCGGAACTGACCATCAGCATGCTGCCCAGGGCCCATGCCATTATCTTCCTGCTCAGTGCCGACACCGGCGTTACCGCCAGTGACATGACCATCTGGAAGGAGCACATCGACACCGAGCACGCGGACCACCGCGCCGGGCGCTTTGCGGTACTGAACAAGATTGACGTGCTCTGGGACGACCTCCAGGGAGAGAAGCACACCCAGGAAGCCATTGACCGGGTGCGTGGCTACACCGCAGATCACCTCGGCATACGCCAGCAGGATGTGATTCCGCTGTCCGCCAAGCAGGGACTGCTGGCCCGGGTGAAGGGCGATGAAGATCTGCTCGGGCGCTCGAACCTGGCTCTGCTGGAGCAACTGATTATCCAGCGCATCCTGATGCACAAGGAGCAGTTGATCACCCAGAGCCTGATCAACGACATGCTGGGCATGCTGCAGAACAGCCAGGCTGCCATGCAGACCCGGCTCGATGCCCTGGAAGAAGAACTGCAAGCCTGCTCCGGCGTCACCATGGACAAGGATGCGCTGCGACGTCTGGCTGACCGGGCCCAGAAGGATTACGATTTCTATTACAAGAAGCTGATCACCCTGCGCTCCAGCAGACGGTTAATGGATTCCCAGGGCGATATGCTCAAGGGACTGGTCAGCGAAGACCGTTTCGAGGCCCACGCCGGAAAAATCCGCCAGAAAATGTCGAAGAGCTGGACCACCGCCGGCATGAATCACAGCATGGATTATTTTTTCGAATTGCTGGAAAGTGACCTCACCAACCTGCTCAGTGAAGGACACCTTGCTGAAAAGATGGTGGGCGCCATTTATCGCCGTTATAACGAAGACACCCGCGCCCGCCATCTGGAGCCCATCCCGCTGCGTGCGGGACGTCACGTAATCGCAGTACGGGAATTGCGCAAGAAAGCCAGGCGATTCCGTATCAGCCCGAAAAACCTGCTGACGGAACAGTCACTGCTGGTGCGTCGCTTTTTCAACGTCATCGTGGGCGAAGCGCGCACACTGCACCAGCGGGTGAGAGCGGATGTCGAACGCTGGCCCTCGGAAGCGCTGCTGCCCATCATGCAATACTCCATGGAGCAGAAACAGCTGCTGGAACATCAGATCCGCCGGTTGCGGGACATGGTGCGAAGTGATCACGACAGCCGCGCCGAACGGGAACGGCTGCAGAACACCATCACCGACCTTAAACGACAACTGGAACTCGCTGACGCCGTGCAGCGGCAGATCCGCAAGCCTGCTCCAACCCTGATCCAGCAGAAAGTGGTCAACATCTCCGGCGCCTTCTGAGCAGCGCCAGAAACGGCGGTTGCAGCCGCGAAGGCCGGCCTTTAAACTGCTTGGCTGGCAATCAGCCGGCCCTTTCACCGAGCCCACCTTTTCCCGGGTTCACCAGCGCGGCCATTGCCTCGATTTTCTTGCAGCTAATATGGACCGAATCAGGAACCTGTCGCGCCAATGCCCGATCCCTTGCCAACGGATTCTGTAGGGATAGTCACCCCTCAGACACTGCATTTCGACACGCCGATTACGCTGGCGTGCAGCCGGACACTGGAAAGTTATGATCTGGTGATAGAGACCTATGGCGAACTCAACGCCGATGCCAGCAACGCAGTTCTGATCTGTCATGCTCTCAGTGGCCACCATCATGCTGCCGGTTATCATAGCAGTGAAGACCGCAAACCCGGCTGGTGGGACAGCTGTATCGGCCCCGGCAAGCCCATCGATACCAACCGTTTTTTCGTCGTCAGCCTGAACAACCTCGGCGGCTGCCATGGCAGCACAGGGCCGGGCAGCACCAACCCGCAGACCGGCCAGCCCTATGGCCCGGACTTTCCCGTTATCACCGTTCGCGACTGGGTGCACAGCCAGGCCCTGCTGGCTGACCGGCTGGGTATTGAGTGCTGGGCGGCTGTTGTCGGCGGCTCCCTTGGAGGCATGCAGGCGCTCCAGTGGAGCCTGGATTATCCGGATCGACTCCGGCACGCCGTGGTCATTGCCTCAACCCCACGCCTCAGCGCCCAGAACATTGCCTTTAACGAAGTGGCAAGACAGGCCATCACCTCGGACCGGGAATTCCACGCGGGCCGCTACTACCAATACAACACCCTGCCCCGGCGTGGCCTGATGCTGGCAAGGATGGTGGGCCACATTACCTATCTCTCCGATGCCTCCATGGGTGAAAAATTTGGCCGGGAGTTACGGGACCAGGCTTACAAGTTCGGCTACGACGCCGAGTTCCAGGTGGAGAGTTACCTGCGTTACCAGGGCGAGCGCTTTTCGGAGTCATTCGACGCCAACACCTATCTGTTGATGACCAAGGCGCTGGACTATTTCGACCCCGCCTACGAACACGACAACGACCTGGCAAAAGCCCTGCGTGGTGCGTGCTGTGAATTTCTGGTGCTCTCGTTCAGCACCGACTGGCGCTTTACCCCTGCCCGCTCGGAAGAACTGGTGAACGCCATGATCTCGGCACGCTGCAAAGTCAGTTATGCGGAAATTGACGCACCCTGGGGCCACGATGCCTTCCTGATACCCACCCCCAGATACACCGCCATCTTCCAGGCGTATATGGACCGGATAGCGCGGGAGGCCGGGGTATGAGAACCGATCTTAAAATCATCGAACAATGGATCAAACCCGGAAGCCATGTGCTCGACCTGGGCTGCGGCGACGGTACGCTGCTGGACTACCTGCAACGGGAAAAACAGGCCACCGGCTTTGGCCTGGAAATCAACCAGGACCACATCACCACCTGCATGGGCCGCGGCGTATCGGTGATTGAACAGAATCTCGATACCCAGGGGCTGGGCAATTTCGAGGATCACACCTTCGACACGGTCCTGATGACCCAGGCCCTGCAGGCCGTACGCCGGCCGGACATGGTGCTGGACGAAATGCTGCGGGTTGGCCGCGAGGGTGTCGTCACTTTCCCGAATTTCGCCTACTGGAGGCTGCGTTGGTACCTGATGCGCCGCGGTCGTATGCCCGAATCCGAAACTCTGCCGTATAAATGGTACAACACCCCCAACATTCACCTGTGCACCTTCAAGGATTTCGAGGCCTTGTGTTACCGCAAAGGCTTCCGCATCCTTACCCGTACGGTGGTGGATGGTGAGCATCAGGATCGCTGGCTTAGCCGCCTGTGGCCTAATATGTTGGGACAGATCGCCATTTACCGCATAACCCGGGAGGATTCATGAACAAGCGTATTCGCACACAATGCTTTGCCTTTCTGTCACTGATCTGCATGGCTGCGTTTTCCGGCCAGAGCCACGCCGGTTCGAAAGATTTTGGTGAATACCAGGTACACTGGAGTGTACTTCCCAGCACCTTCCTGGCACCAGAAGTCGCCCGGGAGAACAACCTCAACCGCAGCAAAAGTATCGGTATTGTCAACATTTCCATCATGAAGGAAACCGAGGACGGCAGGCTGGAGCCGGTATCAGGGCAGGTGGAAGGCAAGGCACTGAACGATGTGCAGCAGGCGAAGTTTCTGGGCTTTCGCCGCATACAGGAAGGCGATGCCGTCTACTTCATTGCGGAATACCAGTACAGCGATGCCGAGATGATGACCTTCCAGATCACCGCAAGGCCGACAGGCGGCAAGCAGGATCTGCCCATTCGTTTCACCCACACGCTGTTTAATGACTGATGACCAAAACCGATGACCGACTGGTTATTGCCAGTAACAACAAGGGCAAGATCGCCGAGCTGGCCGAGCTTCTCAAGCCCCTGGGATTGAGTCCGATAGCGCAGGGCGATCTAGGGGTTGGAGAAGCCGAAGAACCGGCCGTCACCTTTGTGGAAAACGCCATTCTCAAGGCCCGACATGCCGCCCGCATTACCGGCCTGCCGGCGCTGGCGGATGATTCCGGGCTTGCGGTTGACGCACTCGGCGGTGAACCGGGCGTACGCTCGGCGCGCTATGCCGGCGAACCCGCCAGTGATGAAGCCAACGTGCGGGCACTGCTGTCGGCTCTGGAAGGGATACCGGAGAACCAACGCACGGCCCAGTTTCACTGCGTTCTGGTTTACCTGCGTCATGCCGATGATCCGACCCCGGTAATCTGCCACGGCCGCTGGCCCGGTCATATTCTGGAACACCCCAGGGGGGATGGCGGGTTCGGCTATGACCCGGTATTTCTGGTGCCGGAAACCGGAACCAGCGCCGCTGAAATGTCCCGTGAAGACAAAGGCAGAATCAGCCACCGTGGCAGAGCGCTGGCCCAGTTACTCGAACAGCTGGGTGCCGGAGCGGAGTGACCATGGCCCTGCCTGATATCTGGCGGAACAGCCCGTTACCCCCGTTAAGCCTGTACATTCATGTTCCCTGGTGCGTGAAGAAGTGCCCTTATTGCGACTTCAATTCCCACGCCCTGACCGGCGAGATTCCCGAAGACCGTTACCTTGAGGCCATCATGGAGGACCTTGGCGGTGACCTGTTGCTGGTTCAGGGCCGGAGTATTCAGACCGTTTTCATCGGTGGTGGCACACCGTCACTGATGTCCCCGGGCTTCTATGAAAGACTGTTCCAGCGCCTGAGTGAACATCTGTGTTTTGTCGATGATGCCGAAATCACCCTGGAGGCCAATCCCGGAACGGTTGAGCAAGACCGGTTTCAGGGTTTCCGGGCGGCAGGCATAAACCGCCTGTCCATCGGCATCCAGAGTTTCAACCCACAGCGTTTGAAAGCGCTCGGGCGCATCCACGATGACAAGTCGGCACACAGAGCCGTCGAAGCAGCCCGAAATGCCGGCTTCGGCAATTTCAATCTCGACCTGATGCATGGACTGCCCGGGCAGACACCAGAGCAGGCCATTGCCGACCTGGAAGCTGCCCTGGCGTGGGAGCCCCCTCACCTGTCCTGGTACCAGCTGACCCTGGAGCCCAATACCGAGTTCTTCAGTCGCCCACCAGCTCTGCCGGACGAAGATCACCTGTGGGAGATCTATCGCCGAGGCTCTGAGTATCTGCATCAACAGGGTTTTACGGATTACGAAGTGTCGGCCTGGAACCGCCCGGGCATGGCGTCCCGCCATAACCTGAATTACTGGATGTTTGGCGACTATCTGGCGCTTGGCGCCGGAGCCCACGGAAAAATCACGCTGCGTAACGGGGAAATGCGGCGTTTCTGGAAAACCCGGCAACCCGACGCCTACCTGAACCGGATCGGTAGCCGCACGGCTGGCAGCCAGGACATCGAAACTGACGAGCGCGCCCTGGAATTCCTGATGAATGCCCTGCGCCTGACGTCGGGGGTGCCGGAAAACCTGTTCAGAGAACGTACAGGTTTACCCCTGAGCACAGTTGCGGTAAAACTTGAGCAGCTAAGAACAGAAAACCTGCTGGAACCGGGACGAATACAGACCACGGAACTCGGTCAGCGATACCTGAACAGCTTGCTGGAGCGCTTCCTCTGATGCCATTGCCGCGCCTTCTGACCCTGCTTCCCAAAAGGCTCAACCTGAGCCTTTTGGCAACAGTGGCACTTTTGCTTATTCTGGCTCTGGTCAATCAGCCACTGCAGACCGGCTCGGCGCCCCAGGGCATTGTCAGCTTCCAGATGGCGACCACGGCGGAGCAGTCCATGGCCATTATCCGCAGCTGGCGACAGGATGGCCTGCTATGGGCCCATATTTCGCTTTGGCTGGATTTTCTCTTCGTTCCTGCTTACCTGTTCACGCTGATTTTCCTGACCAACCACCTGACCCGCGACCGTCCCGGCGTGCGGGAGCGCAACGTTGCACGCTGGGTCAAGGCCCTGTTTGTGGCTGCCGGCGCCGCCGACATGGGAGAAAACATCCTGTTACTGAACAACATGGATCCACCCACGGATGTGATCAGTCTTTCCGCGACCATCTGCGCGCTTATCAAGTTTACCGGCCTGATGCTGGGCGCCGCCGGCTTGGTGATTATCCGCGCCGCCAGGCGCCGTCCGATGGCCCACGGATAAGGCCCGTAGCAGCGGTTTCTAGTTGGTGCGATAGAACACCAGGTCACGGACCCCGTGCCCCAGATTCTCTCCACGTTTCTCGAACTTGGTAATCGGGCGATCCTCAGGGCGAGGGGAATACTGGCCCGGCTCCCGGGTGTTGGCGAAACCCTCTGACTCACTCATGATTTCCATCATGTATTCCGCATAATTCTCCCAGTCTGTCGCCAGGTGCAGAATGCCGCCCACCCGGAGCTTGTGGCGCAGGCGCTGGACAAAATCATGCTGTATCAGCCGGCGCTTGTGATGACGTTTCTTGTGCCAGGGGTCGGGGAAAAACACCATAACCCGGTCCAGTGCGGCATCCGGCAGGCACAGGTCGATCACGTCGTTGGCATCGATGGCGTAAATCCGGATGTTCTCCAGCCCCCTGTCTTCAATTTCCTTCAACAGGGCGCCAACACCCGGAAGATGCACCTCGACACCGATAAAGTCCTGCTCTGGCGCTGCCTCTGCCATGTCTGCCAGGGACTTGCCCATGCCAAATCCGATTTCCAGGTTCAACATGTTGTCACGCCCGAATACCTGGCGCGGGTCGATCATACCCTGCTCACGGGTCAGGCCGTATTTGGGCCAGCTGCGGTCGTAAGCCTTCTTCTGGCCTTCCGTCATTCGCCCCTGGCGCAGCACAAAACTGCGTACGCCCCGGCGTGTGGTAACAGGTGAATCGCCGGAAACATCATTGTGATCGGTCATCTGACGTCCTCAACCGCTTTTTCGCGGCTCATTTTCAATGGGTTATATCGACAGTTTACCAGAGTGACTTGCTTCAGACGCCACTATACAGCCAGCTTCCTGCGGTCGTCAGCCCCTTGCGGCGTCCCACCCGCTCATACGGAAACCTGCGCGTTACGCGTCTGTTGCCGGTCCAGCTTGCGATAGCCCAGGGCTTCCACCAGATGGCCGTTACCAATACTTTCCCGACCTTCCAGGTCAGCGAGGGTTCGCGCCACGCGCAGAATCCGGTGTAAGGCCCGGGCCGAGAGGCCCAGCCGCTCCATGGCCGAAGACAACATGGATTCGCCGGCTGCGTCCACACGGCAGTAGTCATGGAGCTCGCTACCACCGAGGGCAGAGTTCACTGCACCTCGTTGAAGCTGCCGTTGCCGGGCCCGGTTGACCCGCGCTCGAACAACCTCGCTGGACTCGCCACCCCCTTCCCGCTGCATCAGTACTTCGCCACTCTGTGCCGGCACCTCCACATGAAGGTCAAAGCGGTCCAGCAGGGGCCCGGAAATTTTTGCCCGATAACGGAGCACCTGTTGTGGCGTACACTGGCACTCAATCGACGGATGCCCGAGGTAACCACAGGGGCAGGGATTCATCGCCGCTACTACCTGAAACCGGGCAGGAAATGTCACCTGCCTCGCGGCGCGGCTGATGGCAATTTCACCGGACTCCATGGGCTCTCTCAGAACTTCCAGCACCCGCCTTCCAAACTCCGGAAGTTCGTCGAGAAACAGTACGCCGCGATGGGCCAGTGAGATTTCGCCAGGCCGCGGGCTACTGCCACCGCCAACCATGGCCACGGATGAGGCAGTATGATGGGGCGAGCGATAGGGTGGAAGGCACCAGTCGCCATCCTGAACCGGCAGGCCGGCCACAGAGTGAATGCTGGCCACCTCAAGGGCAGATTCCGTGGTCAATGGTGGCAGAATTCCGGGCAGGCGGCTGGCAAGCATGCTTTTACCCGTGCCTGGCGGCCCGAACATCAGCAGGTTGTGCCCGCCGGCGGCGGCAATCTCCAATGCTCTGCGCGGTACGTTCTGGCCACGCACATCCGCCAGATCCGGGCCAGGCCGGACGTTTTCATCCGGTATCCCCGCCGGCACCGGCGAGATACGGGCACGCTCACACAGATGTTCGCACACCGTCAGCAGGTGGCCTGCCGGTAATACGTCGTCCTGACTGGCTAGTGCCGCTTCGGCGGCGTTTTCCTGGGGGATAAGCAGCTGTCGCCCTTCCTTGCGTGCAGCCAATACAGCTGGGAGCACACCTTTAAGTGGGCGCAACGCACCGTCAAGAGACAACTCTCCCACACACTCGTATTGCCGGAGACTCTCTGCCGGGATCTGTCCGGATGCAGCCAGGATGCCCAGTGCTATGGGCAGATCGAAGCGGCCACCTTCCTTGGGCAGATCAGCGGGCGCGAGATTGATGGTGATCCTACGTGCGGGAAAGTCGAACCCGGCATTGAGCAGGGCGCTGCGGACGCGCTCCCGGCTTTCACGAACACCGGTTTCCGGCAACCCGACGATGGAAAGTGCCGGCAGCCCCCCGGACAAATGGACTTCAACGGTAACGGACGGAGCGGATACGCCAATGCTGGCGCGGGTGTGCACTATGGCAAACATGACGACCTTCCATGGTTATGGACTTTAGCGGCTCAGCCGCCAGACGGGCTTCCTGCCCGTCAGTGATTGCTGGATTGCTGTTCCAGTTCGGCCACGCGCTTTTCCAGCGCTTCAACCTTTTCGCGGGTTTTCATCAGCACCGCCTGCTGGGCATCAAACTCTTCGCGAGTTACCAGCTCCAGCCGCGACAACACTGTCATGACCGTTGCCCGTGCCTGTGCTTCGAAATCTTCACGGGCCGCCCGGGCCATATCGGGTACAAACTGGCCAAACTGTCCCTGAAGCTGGGAAAAGAAATCCTGAGGACCTTTCACATATCACCTCGCTGGTTTGAACTCTCTTGGGCTGTCTGGAATTCGGCCCGGAAACGGACCCGGTACCAGGGTCGGAAGTGTAACACATTGCCTACCCTGCCATACTGTACCCTATCAGCGGTATAATGCTGCTGTAGCTGACTTTAATGATCGCACCCGACTTGTGCACCATTATGGTTCGCCGCAGGCACAGTTGCTCAAAAATGGGGCGCAACAACGGTCCATTTTGGACCAGCACATACTCAGACTGTTGATATTATTACTATTTTTTGCGTTGGCACACCCGATGCTAAAAGCCTTGTACGCAATCCGCACAATTGGTGTGCGAGGTGGCAGCATCCCGACCTCAACAACGGGCCAGAGAGCTCCAGATGTTGAGACGGCTTTACCAAGGAGAAAGCAATGAAACTTGTGACAGCGATCATCAAGCCTTTCAAGTTGGATGATGTCCGTGAGGCACTATCCGAGATTGGCGTACAAGGCGTTACGGTCACTGAAGTCAAAGGCTTCGGTCGCCAGAAAGGCCACACCGAACTCTACCGCGGTGCAGAATACGTGGTGGATTTTCTGCCCAAGGTCAAGGTTGAAGTTGCTATTGGCGACAACCTGCTGGACCAGGTTATCGAATCCATCACCAAGGCGGCCAACACCGGCAAAATTGGCGACGGAAAAATTTTCGTGACCGAACTGGCACAGGCTATCCGGATTCGAACCGGGGAAACCGGCGAAGAAGCGGTCTGATCACAGACTGATCAACCAGACAGCCAACGCAAAAAACTTATAACCTGAAAAGCCTCGTGCGGAGGGCTTCACATGGAAAGCAATCTTAATTATATTTTTGAACTCCAGTATGCGCTGGATACCTTCTACTTCCTGATTTGCGGTGCCCTGGTCATGTGGATGGCCGCGGGTTTCTCGATGCTCGAAGCAGGCCTGGTGCGTGCCAAGAACACCACCGAAATCCTGACCAAAAACGTCTCCCTGTTTGCTATTGCCTGCACCATGTACCTGGTTGTCGGTTACGACATCATGTACGACGGCGGCCTGTTCCTCAGCGGTGTTACCACCGTTGCACAAATGGATGATGCAGCCGTTGCCAGCATCATTGCTGCTTCTACCGATTCCGGTTTTGGCGACATGGGTGAGTACAGCGGTGCTTCCGACTTCTTCTTCCAGGTGGTATTCGTTGCAACCGCCATGTCCATCGTCTCCGGTGCCGTGGCTGAGCGCATGAAGCTCTGGGCCTTCCTGGCCTTTGCCGTTGTCATGTGTGGCTTCATCTACCCGATGCAGGGTTCATGGACCTGGAACGGTGATGCTGTCTTCGGCATGTACGAGCTCAGCTACAGCGACTATGCCGGTTCCGGTATCGTGCACATGGCTGGTGCTGCTGCGGCCCTGGCCGGTGTAATCCTGCTGGGTGCCCGTAAAGGCAAGTACGGCGCAGACGGCCAGATCAAGGCTTTCCCGGGTGCAAACCTGCCGCTGGCAACCCTCGGCATGTTCATACTGTGGATGGGCTGGTTCGGCTTTAACGGTGGCTCCACCCTGAAGCTGGGCGGCATCGGTGTTGCCAACGAAGTTGCCAACGTTTTCCTGAACACCAACGCAGCCGCTTCCGGTGGCCTGATCGCAGCACTGATTGTCGCTCGCATCATGTTCGGCAAGGCGGACCTGACCATGGCCCTGAACGGCGCTCTGGCCGGCCTGGTAGCCATTACTGCCGAGCCTGCGGATCCTTCGCCTCTGCTGGCCACCATCATCGGCGCTATCGGCGGCATCATCGTGGTGTTCTCGATCGTCACCCTCGACAAGATGCGTATCGATGATCCTGTCGGTGCCATCTCGGTGCACGGTGTGGTTGGTATCTGGGGTATCTTCGCGGTACTTCTGTCCGACGCGGATGCGACCTTCATGGGTCAGCTGGTCGGCATGCTTACCATCTTCATCTGGGTCTTCGTAGCCAGCCTGATTGTCTGGGGCATCCTCAAGGCAGTCATGGGTATCCGGGTTACCGAAGAGGAAGAGTACGAAGGTGTGGATCTGTCCGAGTGTGGTATGGAAGCCTATCCGGAGTTTGTCAGCAGCAAATAACAGCCACTGACACTGGATCGAAAGAGGGGCGCCCGCGGGCGCCCCTCTTTTTTGTCAGCTATCTCTCACTCGACATTACCTCATCCTCCAACGCATCCACCATAAACTGCGGCATCGCCAACGCCCCGCGGTGAATATCAGCGTTGTAGTACCGGGTCACAAATGGTCGTTGATCGGCATCTTCCTCTCGAAAATACACCACCGGCTTTTCCTTCCCTGCTATGGTGCAACTCCACCACCCGGTGGGATAGACCGGCTGCGGGAACGGCAGGGTGCGCACATGATCAAACCCGGCCTTTTTCATGTCGTCGTGGATGGTCTTGATGATGGTGTTGGTATGCAGCAGCGGTGATTCGCTCTGCTGCACGATGATGCCGCCATTACGAAGGGCAATCATGCAGTCGCGGTAGAAATCCAGCGCGAACAGGCCTTCAGCGGGGCCGACCGGGTCGGTGCTGTCGATGATGATGACGTCGAGGCTTTCCGGCACCGCGTCCCGGATCCACTGGATGCCGTCACCGAAGAAAAAGTTGGCGCGTGGGTCGGTGTTGGATTCGCACAGTTCCGGGAAATATTGTTCCGAGTTGCGGGTGACGCGCTCGTCGATTTCCACCTGCCAGGCTTCTTCCACACCCGGGTGTTTTAGGACTTCTTTCAGCGTACCGCAATCGCCGCCGCCCACGATGACAATTTTCTTCGGATCCTTGTGGGTGAACAGCGCCGGGTGAGTCATCATTTCGTGGTAAAGGAAGTTGTCACGGCTGGTGAGCATCACGCAGCCGTCCAGCACCATCAGGTTGCCGAAGGTTTCGGTTTCCCAGATTTCCAGCTTCTGGAACTGGGTCTGTTCTTCATGCAGCTTCTTTTTCACCTGCAGGGAAAATGCGGTTCCCTGATCCTGGAATACCTCGGTAAACCAGCCGTCGTTCAGTTCAGTCATTTCGTGTCTCCGGAGTTACTTGTCGAGCCTGTTCGTATTGATCGTATTGTAAGTGGCCAGTCCGTTCACCTAAAGGACTATCACCCGCTACGGCCATGGTTTTTCCGGCAGGGTTCTTTCAGCAGGCCGGTGGAATCCATACAATGGCGACCATAAGCTGGCACGTTGCCGGCTCCGGATTCAGCACAGGAAAGCCCGATGAATGAACCGACCGGCAGTACCGCCCACAAGGTGTACAACATTGCCCATTGGAGCGATGGTTATATCGACGTGAATGCCCGCGGCGAGGTACTGATCCGACCGGACCGGGGACACAGCGGCGAGGATATCAACCTGCCCGACCTCACCCGGTCGCTGGTGAGCAACGGGGTGCAGTTGCCGGTGCTGATCCGCTTCACGGACATTCTCCACGACCGGGTCAACAAACTGTGCAGTGCCTTTAACAGGGTAGCCCGGGAGCAGGGTTATCAGGGCGCCTACACAGCGGTCTATCCCATCAAGGTCAACCAGCAGCGGCGTGTGGTTGAGGAACTGCTGCGCGCAGAGCCGGCTGCCAGTGACAACCAGATCGGCCTGGAGGCGGGCAGCAAACCTGAGCTGATGGCGGTTCTGGCGCTTTCGCAACAGCCGGGGTCGGTGATTATCTGTAACGGCTATAAAGACCGGGAGTACATCCGCCTGGCGCTGATCGGCCAGAAACTGGGACACCGGGTGTTCATCGTGGTGGAGAAGCAGTCCGAGCTGCCTCTGATCCTGGAGCAGGCCCGTCGCCTCGGAGTAACGCCGTTGATTGGCGTGCGCGCGAGGCTGGCCACCATCGGCAAGGGAAACTGGCAGAATACCGGGGGCGAAAAATCGAAATTCGGCCTGTCCGCCAGCCAGGTGCTGGATGTGGTCGAAACCCTGCGTCACGCCGGCGCCCTGGAATCCCTGCAATTGCTGCACTTCCACCTGGGCTCGCAGATTGCCAATATCCGCGACATCCAGACCGGGCTGCGGGAGTGCGCACGTTTCTACAGCGAATTGCGCCAGATGGGTGCGCCGGTAGGCACGGTGGATATCGGCGGTGGCCTCGGAGTCGACTACGAAGGCACCCGTTCCCGCAGCAGCTGCTCCATGAACTACAGCGTGCATGAGTACGCCTACAACGTAGTTCATATACTGCAGGCCGAATGCGACCGTGCAGACATTCCCCATCCCAACCTGATCAGCGAATCCGGCCGTGCGCTGACGGCGCATCATTCGGTGCTGGTCACCAACGTGATCGACCGGGAGGTGCCCGACAAGCGTCAGCCGGAGCAACCCGTCAGCGATGCACCCGCGCCGCTGCTGGATCTTTGGCGGGACCTGGAAAGCCTCAGAGACGAGAAGTCGCCCCGCTCGCTAGCAGAAATCTACCATGATGTGCTCCACGCCATGGCGGACGTACACACCCAGTTTGCCCATGGCCTGCTGTCACTGGCTGACCGCGCACGGGCTGAAACCCTCTATACCATCTGCTGCCGTGCACTGCGTGACCAGTTGAACTCGGCCAACCGCGCCCACCGGGAAATTATCGACGAGCTCAATGAAAAGCTGGCTGAGAAGCTGTTTGTGAATTTTTCCCTGTTCCAGTCGCTGCCGGATGTGTGGGGTATCGACCAGATATTCCCTATCATGCCCATTAATGGCCTGAACCGACCCCTGAACCGTCGCGCGGTTATCCAGGACATTACCTGCGATTCGGATGGCCGGATCGACCGATATGTGGACGGCCAGGGTATCGAGACCACCTTTCCCCTGCCGGAAGAAAGCCCGGAGGAACCCATGCTGATGGGCTTTTTCATGACCGGCGCCTACCAGGAAATTCTCGGCGACATGCACAATCTTTTCGGCGATACCCACTCGGTGGATGTCCGCCGTAACAGCGGCGGGGGCCATACCGTAAGCGAGCCGATCCACGGCGATACCGTGGCCAGGGTACTGCAGTACGTAAACTTCGAACCTGCCGCCCTGCTGCGAGCCTACCAGCAGAAGTTTGCGCACAGCGGCTTGCCGGACGAGGAACAGGCCAGCCTGCTGGCAGAGCTCGGCAGCGGACTGAACGGCTATACCTACCTGGAGGAATAGAAACAGCGCTGCACTCAAACAAAAATCACAAAAAAGCTACTCAGGTTGATCCGGCCGCCTGGTCGTTCCGTACAAGATATGACTGACAAACCCGGGGCGAGTGCATACAATGATGAACGGAACAATTGCAAGTCATGCGACAGTCAAGGAGCGTCCGGTGACCACACTGGATCAGAAACCGGCACGGGCCGAGGGCCGCAAGGACCCCTGGAGCCAGATGCTCGAGAAGGTGGGAAAGAGCCAGGATCGACAGGCTTACCATGCCCTGTTCGAGCATTTCGGCCCACAGATCAAGTACTACGCCATGGCGAACGGCCTGGCGAGTCATGCCGAAGAGCTCGTCCAGGAAGTATTCGTTTCCATCTGGCGCCGCTCCTGTCTTTATGACTGGCGCAAGGCGGCCGCGTCTACCTGGATTTTCACCATCGCTCGTAACCAGCGCATCGACATGCTTCGGAAGATGAAGCGCACCAGTGCGGAAATGCCGGTCGAGACAGAAGACCTGTGGCAGATCCCCGGCGAGAACGACGATGAGCCGGTAACTTCGCTGCACCGCCTGATGTCAGAGCGCAGGGTCAGAGAGTCTCTGAGCCATCTGCCAGAAGAACAGATCACCGTTATTGCCAAGGTTTACATGGAAAGCAAGTCACACCAGATGGTGGCCGACGAGCTTAATATCCCGTTGGGTACCGTAAAAAGCCGGGTTCGTCTGGCGTTGAACAAACTGAAAGTGATTTTGCAGGACCAGAACGTATGACACGGCATCATCCAGACACACTTACCCTGATGGAATACAGCGCTGGCAATCTCAGCGAGCCCCACGCGCTGTGTATTCGCCTTCACCTGGACCAGTGCCCTCACTGCCGCAGCCGTGTTGACACGCTCGACAGCCTGGGCGCGGTGATGATGGAAAGCCAGCCCCAGGTGGGCGTTTCATCGGACATGTTCGACTCCATACTGTCGCGCATTGACAGTGAGCCGGACATGACCGAAAAGTACATCGATACACGGGCCAAACGCGTGAGCCCGCTGCAGAAGCTGTTGGGTGAAAGCCTCGACGATCTGCCGTGGAAGCGTCAGCTTGGTGACGTCAGCGTACTGGATATCAGCGAAAGGTTTCCCGGCCAGAGCGAGCAGGTTGTCTTGCAGAAACTGGCTGCCGGCGGCAAAGCACCAGCCCATACTCACCGTGGTGACGAGACTACCATTGTGCTCCAGGGTGCATTTGCTGACCAGAAAGGCGTTTTCAACCAGTGGGACTTCGTCGTGCTGAACCAGGAAGACGAACACAAGCCTGTCGCCGTCGGCTGCGAAGACTGCATTACGCTGTCGGTATTGAGCGCGCCGCTCAAGCTCACGGGCACCTTCACCCGGTTACTGAATCCCTTCATTCGCTGAGACGGCTTGCCGTCTCAGCACCTTTCCCATCACCATGGAATGGCGGAACCATCCCAGCTCAGGAAGGTTCCGTTATCGTTTTCCGTCAGGGCCTCTGCCACATCCAGTATATTTTCTGCAGTTTCTCCGGGCTCGTGAACCTTGAGTTGCGCCAACGAACGTGCAAAAGGTTTGCTCAGAGGCGACATTGTAGTGCCTGGATGCACAGCCACACACGCCAGAGGGCGATATTTCCGGGGCAATTCAATGGAAAGATTGCGCACCAGCATGTTCAGCGCTGCCTTCGAGCTTCGGTAGGCGTACCAGCCGCCGAATCCATTATCGCTGATAGAGCCGACCTTGGCAGAAACCGCGAGTATACGTTTGAAACGCCGATGACGAAGCCAGGGAGAGATGGCCTGCACCAGCATTGCGAAACCGGTGGCGTTCACGGCAAACGAGTGAGCAAATGCCTGTGCATCCAAGTCCTCCAGCCGCTTTTCCGGGGTCATCCCGGGTCCGTGCAGGATCCCGGCCGCATAAATCACCATGTCCAGTCCCGTCGTTTCCGGCAACAGCTCCCTGAGCTGTCCGGCCACCCCAACCGCGCTTTCTGTCGCGGCGGCGTCCCAGGGGATCAGCATGACCCGGCCAGCATACTCCTGGCGGAAATCAGCCGACGATGGATCGCGACACAGCCCCACGATCGTCAGCTCCGGATCCTGTTCTAACAGCTGCTCGGCGAGGGCGTGGCCAATGGCGCCTGTGATACCGGCAATCAGCACCTGCTTCATAATTTCTCCCGTACTGCGGGGCATGCCCGTTGATTGAATGAACCCATCGAAGTAATACGAAAATATTCACCATCAGACCCACGTTTCAGGTGAACCACAGATTAAAACGGGCGTATGAATAGGAGCGTTGACACCACTTGCTGCATTTAGGAGAGACTTCCATGCAATACCAGGCTCCGGCGAATGACCTTCGCTTCCTACTGTTTGATGTCCTTGGCGTGGACAAGCTCCATGAACTGGAAAAGTACGCAGACGCCACACCGGATCTTATTTCGGCGGTGATCGATGAGGCCGGCAAGCTGGCGGCAGAAGTCATCCAGCCCACCAACCAGGTCGGAGACCGACAGGGTTGCCAGTACAACCCGGAAACCCACGACGTCACTACACCCGACGGTTTTCGTGAGGCCTACACCCGGTTCGTCGAGGGCGGCTGGACCGCACTGGATGCACCGCTGCAATACGGCGGTCAGGGCCTGCCCCATACCCTGAAGTTTGTAGTGGATGAGATGGTATGCTCCACCAACCTGTCCCTGGGTATGTATCCGGGTCTCACCCATGGTGCCATCAGTGCACTCTATGCCCACGGCTCCGAGGAACTGAAGGACACCTACCTGGAAAAGCTCATTTCCGGCGAGTGGACCGGCACCATGTGCCTGACCGAACCCCAGTGCGGCACCGACCTGGGCCTGATCCGAACCCGCGCCACCCCTAACGACGACGGTTCCTATGCTATCGAAGGCACCAAGATCTGGATTACCGGTGGTGAGCACGATCTGGTGGACAATATCGTTCATCTGGTATTGGCCAAGCTCCCCGGCGCGCCAGACACCACCAAGGGTATATCCCTGTTCGCGGTACCCAAGGTGCTGCCGGATTCCGGCGAGCGCAACCCGGCCTTCTGCGGTGGCCTGGAACACAAGATGGGCATCAAGGGTTCTGCCACCTGCGTGATGAACTTCGAGGGTGCCAAAGGCTGGCTGGTAGGCGAACCCAACGACGGCATGCGTGCCATGTTTACCATGATGAACGAGGCCCGTCTGATGGTGGGTATGCAGGGCCTGGGCCTGGCCGAGATGGCTTACCAGGAAAGCCTGGGATTCGCCCGCGAGCGCCTGCAGAGCCGATCACTGAGCGGCCCCAAGAACCCTGACGGCCCGGCAGACCCGATCATCGTGCACCCGGACGTTCGCCGCATGCTGATGCGCCAGAAGGTGCTGAACGAAGGTATGCGCGCCCTGGCACTGTTTACCGGCCACAAGCTGGACCTGTCCGTGGCTCACGGTGACGAGTCCGTTCGGGAATCCGCAGACGATCTGGTCCAGTTGCTGACCCCGGTGGTGAAATCCTTCCTCACCGACGAAGGCTTCAACAACGCCAACACCGGCCTGCAGGTGCTGGGCGGTTCCGGCTTCACCACCGACTGGCCACTGGAGCAGCTGGTGCGGGATGGCCGAATCGCCCGCATTTATGAGGGCACCAATGGCATCCAGGCAATGGACCTTGTGGGTCGCAAGCTCAGCCTCAAGGGCGGGCGGCTTGTGCGCACCCTGTTTGCAGAACTGACCACTTACCTGAAGGAAAACCCGGAAGCGCCACACCAGGAAGCGCTGAAGGGTGCAGTCAAGTCACTGGAATCTGCCACGATGTGGATCGCCAGCAATGCTCCCAAGGATCCGGAGCAGGCAGGTGCAGCGGCTACACCCTATCTGCGCCTGATGGCCCTGACTGTAATTGCCTATCTCTGGTCCCGTATGGCCGGAACGGCACAGGCACAACTGGATGCAGGCGAAGGCAACAAGCCGCTGCTGGAAGGAAAACTGGTCTCCGCCCAATTCTACTTCGAGAAGCTGTTGCCGGAGATCCAGTGGCTGCAACAGGACATCGAGAGTGGCAAAGACTCGCTCATGGCCTTCGGGGACGACCACTGGTCTGCCTGAACCGACTCTCAAGGTGATCGCTTACAGGCCACGCTCTCGCGTGGCCTTTTTGCATCCGGCGATTAGAGACAGCCGGCAGGGCTAGGTTACAATCGTGACTTTTGTGCGGAGATGCAGCATGACGGATGACGATTTCCACTTCCGCTTCGGAGGTATCGAGCGGCTTTATGGTCGCAGGGCCCTGGAGCGCTTCCGTTACGCCCACATCGCCATCGTCGGCCTGGGTGGTGTCGGCTCATGGGCCGCCGAGGCCCTAGCCCGTTCCGGCATCGGCACGCTGACACTGATTGATCTGGACGACATCTGCGTTTCCAACACCAATCGCCAGCTCCACGCTCTAACCGGCCAGTATGGCCGCACCAAGACGGACGCCATGGCCGAACGCCTGCGGGATATCAATCCGTCGGCCGATATCCGTGTGCACTTCGGGTTTCTGAACACCAGAAATGTCGGTGAACTCATCACCCCGGAGATGTCAGGAGTGGTTGACGCGATTGACAGTGTCAAGGCAAAGGCATCGCTGATTGCCCACTGCCAGCGACGGAAGATTCCCCTGGTGTGTGCCGGCGGCGCCGGCGGCCAGATGGACCCGACCCAGATCCGCGTCAGCGATCTCAGCAAAACCACCCAGGATCCGCTGCTCGCCAAGGTTCGCAACCTGTTGAGGCGTGAGCATGGTTTTTCACGCAACCCGAAGCGGCGCTTCGGAATTGAAGCCGTGTACTCCCTTGAGCAGCTCACGTATCCTGCAGGGGACGGCGAGGTTTGCCTGCAGAAGCCGGCCACAGAGGGCCCTGTGAGGCTGGATTGCGCGTCAGGATTCGGCGCCGCCAGCCCGGTTACCGCCAGTTTCGGTTTTTTTGCAGCGGCCAGGCTACTGGCAAAGCTGGCGCGCAAGGCGGAACCGGAGAACGCAGCAACCCCCTCGGCCGGACAACAGAACTAGCCCCTTGACTCAACGGAACTGACTCCACTATGACCGTCAGCACTGTCTTTCTACTTGCATGTATCGGTGTGCTTTCCCTGTTCTGCCAATGGCTTGCCTGGCGCGTTCGCATGCCGGCGATCCTGTTTCTGCTGGCCGGTGGTATCGCGGCAGGCCCTTTACTCGGCTTCCTCAACCCGGAAGAAGTTTTTGGCGATCTGTTGTTCCCGGTCATCTCCCTGGCGGTGGCTATTATCCTGTTCGAGGGCAGCCTGACCCTGCGCTACGAGGAGATTCGTGGCCACGGCAAGATGGTTCGCAACCTGATACCCGTCGGCTCCATCGTCACCTGTTTTATCGGCACTCTGGCGGCACGCTGGATTCTGGATGTGTCCTGGGAGGTAGCGCTGCTGTTCGGCGCCATTTCGATCGTTACCGGCCCGACGGTTATCGCCCCTCTGCTGAGGTCGGTGCGGCCAGACGCCAAACTCGCCAACATCCTGCGCTGGGAAGGCATCATCATTGACCCGGTAGGTGCCCTGCTGGCGGTTCTGGTGTTTGAAGGCATCGTATCCTGGGGCCAGGGTAATGTGTTCGGTCATTCCCTGTATATCTTCGGGAAAACCCTGGCCGTGGGTTTAATGCTTGGCGCAGTAGCGGGCTGGCTTAACGGCATAGCCCTGCGCAAGCATCTGCTACCCCAGTACCTGCACAATGCGGGCACCCTGACGTTCATGCTCGGAGTCTACGCGCTGTCCAACGAACTGGCCCATGAGTCCGGCCTGCTGACGGTGACCGTAATGGGCATCTGGATGGCCAACATGAAACAGGTGCCCATCGACGCCATTCTGGAATTCAAGGAATCCCTGAGTGTGCTGCTGATATCCGCCCTCTTCATTATCCTGGCCGCACGGGTCGAGTTTGCAGCCATTGCCGAACTTGGCTGGGGCCTGGTCGCCGTGCTGGCACTGCTGATGCTGGTGGCTCGCCCCTTAAGCATATTCCTGTCTGCCATCGGCACCAGCCTCAACTGGCGGGACAAGCTGTTCCTGAGCTGGATCGCCCCCAGGGGCATCGTGGCTGCCGCTGTTTCAGCGCTGTTTGCCTTCCAGTTGCAGAACCTGGGCTACGAGAGTGCCGGCGCGCTGGTGCCCTTGGTGTTCATGTTAATCATTGCCACCGTCACCCTGCAGAGCCTCACCGCACGACCGCTGGCCAAGCTGCTCAAAGTGGCAGAACCGGCGGAGTATGGTTTCCTGATTCTGGGCGCCAATCCGGTGGCTCGGAAAATCGGCGTGGCGCTGAAAAAACTGGGGGTGCCGGTCACCCTGGCAGATACCAACTGGGAAAACGTCAAGCAGGCGCGGATGGAGGAACTGCAGGTGTATTTTGGCAACCCGGTGTCCGAGCACGCCTCCACCCATCTTGACCTGACGGGCATTGGCAATCTGCTGGTGATATCCCCCTACAAACACATGAACTCGCTGGCGACTTATCACTTCCTGGACTGGTTCGGCAAGGATTCGGTGCTGACACTGGCGGAAGGGGACCAGGATCAGAAGGCGAGGCATCAGACGGCCGAGAAAATCCAGATGACCCGGGGCCTGTTTGGCGGCGTGAGCTATGCCAAGCTCGCCAGCCTGGCCAGCCAGGGGTATTCGGTGAAAACCACCCAGCTCAGTGAAGAATTCACGTTTAACGACTTCCTGGAAAAGTACGATCGCCAGGCCCTGGTGCTGTTTGTTCTGGACCATCGCGAACACATCACGCCAGTGAAACGCATGGATAACATCAAGCCTGAAAAAGACTGGACCCTGGTCAGCCTGGTACCGCCCCAGGCCAGAAAGGAACGCAAGGAGCGGGATACCGGTGAAGCCCCCCAGCCCGCTCCTGCCTGAGCCGGGAGATTAGCGGGTACGGCAGTCAAGCGCCAGCTTGCCTCTGACGTGCCCGCCCTCGAGCAATCGGTGAGCCTCTGCCACCTGATCCAGCGTAAAGGTCTCGTCGATATGGACCCGCACATCGCCGTCCTCAATCAGTTCGGCAATCTCTTCAAGATGGAAGACGTCGGGGCGGACAGTCATACCATGGGCCCTTAGCCCCAGGGCTTCCGCTGCGGTGATGATTTCGTCCGCCGTGACCGTGGGAATGGTCACCAGTACTCCATGCTCACTGAGGGTGTGCAGGGAGCGCTTGCCAGCCTCGCCACCTACCAGGTCCAGAACCACATCCAGGCCGTAGCATTCGTCCACCACGTCGGTGGTGTGGTAATCAATCACTTCATGGACACCGAAGGCGGCGAGAAAATCACGATTGCCGGCAGAGGCCGTGGCGATCACATGGGCGCCCCGCTCCAGCGCAAACTGAACGGCAAAATGGCCTACGCCACCGGCGCCGGCATGAATCAGTACTTTCTGGCCCGCCTCCAGTTCCGCCACTTCAAACAGCGCCTGCCAGGCAGTCAGAGCGGCCAGCGGCAAGGCGCCGGCGGTGACCAGGTCCAGCTCTTCCGGGACAATTGCCAGTTCATCGGCACGGGCAACAACGTACTCCGAATAGCCACCACCACTGGCGGGAAAGCCCACCATTCCCATGACTCGGTCACCCGGCACCAGTGTGGTTACGTCGCTACCAACGGCAATTACTTCACCGGCGGCGTCGAAACCCGGGGTCCATGGCAGCTGATCCCCGATCTGCTTCGCGACGAAACCCAGGCCCTTGCGGGTTTTCCAGTCAATGGGATTCAGCCCGGCGCCGGACACCCTGAATAGCACTTCATCCGCACCCGGCTCCGGGATTGTCGCGGATTCGACCCGGAGTACGTCGGCATCGCCAAAGCGGTCATAGACTACGTGGCGCATGGCATTGCCTGCTTTGGACTCGGCGGTATTTTCCATGATGTTCTCCAGACAGCTTCAGGGACAGGACAGAATCATTTGTTCAGACTAGCAGAAACTTCAGCCCGTGGTATCAAAGCCACGGCCACCCGGCACCATCGCATTGCCGAGGATTTCAGCAAATTCAGGCGGCATGCGCGAAGGCCGCTGGCTCTTCATGCTGACACAGGCATGGGTGGATAACGCCCGCACCAGCGTTTTACCGTCGGATTTGCGCACCAGCTGGAACTGGCGTGCTGAGCGGAGGCGGCCGTCAAACCCGGTCAGCCAGGTGGCCAGCACCAGCCGGTCGCCGGCGTTGGCGGCAGCCAGATAATCAATTTCGGTACGGGTAATCGCCATGGCCTTGCCGGTTTTTTCATGCAGCGCCCAGGTCATCCCCAGGCTGTCGATATGCTCCCAGCTGATTTCCTCCAGCCAGCGCACATACACCACATTGTTGGCGTGGCCCAGCCTGTCGGTATCCTCATCGCGCACGTCAATCGACATGGTGAACGGCTCGGGGAGGTCCCAGCTCATCGCATTTCCGTCAGTCATCGCTATTGTCTCCCAGGCCAGGAATGGCCGATAACGCTAACCGGCCGATACGGTCGTTGTGAAGTGAACCAAAGTAGAGGTAACCATCGTGGGGGTTGACCGAGGTAATTTCCTGCAAATGGGTACCGCGGGTGTCATGAAGGCTGGTAAGCACCCTTGCCTGCTCGTCCAGCGCTACCACCAGCCCGTACTCCTGGGGTGCCGGCAGAAAATAGTCCGGCAACTTTGCCAGCAGGTCCTTGAGCCAGGGCTGACGATGCATGGCATCAACCTGGGGATTCCTCAGGGTCGGAAAGGCTACCCAGTAACGCCCCTCATCGTCCACTGCCAGGTTGTCGGGAAACCCGGGCAGATTGTCGGCAAACACCTCTGCCTGGCCGGGATTGCGGCCGCCTATCCAGTACTTGAGGATGCGATACTTCCAGGTTTCGTTGACCAGCACGTACTCGCCACCGGGAGACACTGCCACACCATTGGCAAAGTGCAGGTTGCCCAGCAGTACCTCGGTTTTGCGGGTCTCTGGATCGTAACGCAGCAGGCGCGCGTGAGGTCGCATTTCCAGGAGGTCCAGCAGGTAATCGGGCTGACGAAAGCGGGAGCTGGCGTCGGTAAAATAGATCCGTCCGTCCGGGGCAATATCAACGTCATCGGTAAAGCGGAAGGGCAGGCCCTCTGCCTCCCGGGTCAGCAGGGTGACAGACTTGTCAGGGGCAATGGACAACAGGCCTTTCCAGGAATCGGCAACAATAAGATTACCATGACGGTCAAAGACCATGCCCAGAGGGCGCCCGCCGGTCTCCAGCCACTTCTCGACACGGCCATCCGGCCAGACCCGGACAATCCATCCGTCCTGGGTACCGGTGTAGAGCACGCCTTCATCATCCACGGTGATATCTTCCGGCCCGTACACCTCCCCCCTGGCCAGCAGGTCTGCCAGGCGCAGGCGCTCATTCGGGGCCAGCTTGCCTGTCAGGGGCTGGGGCGAAGGAGCTTTCCAGGACTGGCTGTTTATTGGCGACGGCGACAACAGAAAACTGCCCAACATCAGAAAACCGATCAGCAAAGCTCCCAGAAGCCACTTCATAGATGATGCCTGTTCCTGTCAGATACAATTTCGTCACCTTATCAGACACCCGCCCCGGGCTGAACTGGGAGTGCTATCAGCTGTGCCCGCTGGCTCCCGTGGATTAATCCGTCAGGAAGCGGCGACAAAGCGCAGCGAAGCTGTCGGGCTTTTCGGCATGCAGCCAGTGCCCCGTACCATTGATGATCCGCAAGTCGGCATCAGGAAACAGCCGACGGATGTCGTCGCGATGTTTCTCCTGGATATAGGCGGAGTCCGCGCCCTTGATGAATAACACCGGGCCTTCGAAGGGGCCGTCACCTTCCGGCGCTTCAGCAAGCTTCGGATAACACTGTTCGATCACCGGCAGATTCAGCCGCCAGCGATAAAGCCCGGGATGATCGCTCCGGTCATCATCATCGGCTACCCGCACCAGGTTTTTCAGCAGGAATTGCCTGACACCGGGCTCTTCAACATACTCTGCCAGCGCTCTGTCTGCATCCTGGCGCGAACGGATCAAGCCCAGGTCCATGGCTTTAAGTCCTTCCAGTACAACATCATGACGCGGGTGATAGGTCACCGGTGCGATGTCGGCAACAATGATCCGCTCAACACGTTGCGGTGCCCGGAGTGCCACCTGCATTGCGGTCTTGCCACCCATGGAGTGGCCCAGGATGCTTGCCTTTTCCAGGCCACGAGCATCCATGTACGCCAGCACATCGTCTGCCATGGCGGGGTAGTCCATGGTATCGGTATGGGGCGAGCTGCCATGGTTTCGCTGGTCCAGCGCATGGACCTGCCACTGGTCCTGCAACCGGCGACTGATACCACCCAGGTTTTCCAGCGAGCCGAACAGACCATGCAGCAAAATCAGCGGCGAGCCTTCGCCGGTAACGCGGTAATTGAGTTCAACACTCATTGACAAGGACTCCTGTTACACCGGTAAACCGACTACATTACCATCGGTGGAAACAGGCACAAGGGGAAAGGGGTCCTGGAGTGGGGAGGACAGAACCCGGAAACAAAAAAGCCGGGGTTTCCCCCGGCATCAGGTCATTCACTTGATAATCTTTCGATCAGCAGTAATACATGCTGTTCAGGTATTCAGCCAGAGCGGCAATGTTCGAACGCTCAAGCTCGTTATGGGGCACAAAAATTTCCAGTTCCATGAAAACACCTCCTGATTCAATCTGTCCGGGTGATAATCCTCAGTAACTTAATGCTATCGTTGTTACCGTGATAACCCATTGACAGGGTGTCCCACAGGCTTGACATTTTGTATCAGCTTCAATGAATTCCTGTTAATCATCAGACAAAGGTTACCGTGAACGCTCCCCAGGCAGAAGCCACCACATCGCCACTGGTTGCAGCCTCAAGCACTCTCGCACTGGTCCACTATCTGGACCTGCAGGGGGTGCTGGATCTGCCTTCAGTAGAGAAGATAACCGGGTTCCGCCGCGATGAACTGACTGATCCGGATCTACGCATCCCCGCTGAAAATCACTACCGTCTCTGGGAACACGCCGAGCAGATCACCGGCGACCCCGCTATCGGACTCCACGCCGGACAGGTGATCGACCCTGACCGAATGGGGCTGGTTGGCCATGTTTTCTTCAACTGCGACACCCTGGGCGAGGCAGTCACGCAGTATGTCCGCCTGCACAGGCTGATCAACGAATCAGTCGCTCTGAGTTTCGAACAGTCCGCCTGCCAGGCCATCCTTACCTGGCAGGCGGATTCGCCCGGACATTATTGTCGCCAGGATATGGACCGCACACTGGCCGCTGCCCTGTGCCGAACCCGGCACTTCATTCATTCTTCCATCGTTGCCGAGTGGGCCGAGATTGCCCATCCCGAACCCTCCTATGCAGGGGAATACCAGCGCCTGCTGGGCGGGCGTGTCTACTTCGGTTCTGGCACCACCCGCCTTGCCTTCAACAGCCGGCACCTGGGACACCCGATCCTCCATCGCAATCCCTATGTGTATTCAGCCGTACTCAAACAGGTCAATTCGCTGCTGGCCCGTCTTCAGGGCCGGCGTACTTTCGGCCGCAAGATCCGGCGACTGATTTCCCGCCAGATGGCCACCGAACGCATCGATGCCGACACCCTGGCAAAACAGTGTCATATGAGTCGCCAGACCCTGTATCGACGCCTGAAGAAAGAAGGCCTGGGCTTCCACGAACTGGTAGAAGAGGTTCGCAAGGACAAGGCCCTGCGCTACGTTGCAGCCGATCATTATGCCCTGGGCGAAATCGCTTTCCTGCTGGGCTTCTCGGAACTCAGCGCTTTCAGCCGGGCCTTTAAACGCTGGACCGGGATGGCACCGGCCCAGTACCGGGCACGCCACCAGCCCAATGAGTCCGGGGCATCGACAGGATGAGTGTGGCGGACATTTCCTGGCTGGCTGTCAGCATCGGGCTGCTGTACCTGACCGCAGCCATCTGTATTTACCGGATACTGATGACCTATCGAACAGCCCAGGGTGCACTTGCCTGGGTACTGGCGCTGATCGGCCTGCCCTACATTGCCGTTCCCATGTTTCTGCTGTTCGGGCGTAACCGCTTCGGAGGCTATATCAGGGCGCGGCGAACCGGAGATGCGGCACTGACCGATCTGGTGACCCGCTTCGAACAGCAGACCACCGCTATCACCCCGCGTGACCATGACCACTTCCATGATGAACTCCAGGTGCTCTGCAAACTGGGCCGACAGCCCTTCACCAAAGGCAACCAGTGTGATTTGCTCAAGGACGGAGAGGCCACATTCGAAGCCCTGTTTGATGCCATGGAAAACGCCCGGCGCTATATACTGCTGGAGTTCTATATTGTCCGTTCCGACAAGATCGGCCAGCGCATAAAGTCGATTCTGAAGCGCAAACTCGCCCAGGGCGTGGAAGTCTGGTTTCTCTATGACGATATCGGCAGCGTCTGGTTACCCCGCAAATACCTCAGGGAACTGGCCGCGGCCGGCGCCAACGTGGCTTCCTTCGGGGATGGCAATCTGCGCCGCATGCGGCTGCAGGTTAATTTCCGCAACCACCGCAAACTGCTGGTCTGCGATGGCGAAGTCGGATTTGTCGGGGGCATTAACCTTGGCGATGAGTACCTGGGTACCGCCATGGACGAAGAGCCCTGGCGCGACAGCCACTGCCGCATTACCGGGCCGGCAGTAACCGGCCTGCAACTGGCCTGGCTGGAAGACTGGAACTGGGCCAGCGAGGAATTTCCCACGCTCAACTGGACGCCCACCCTGCCTGCACGCGGTGATCAGGAGGTGCTGATTCTGCCAACCGGGCCGGCAGACACCTACGAAACCTGCACACTGTTTTTCCTCAACTGCATCAACAATGCCCGTAAACGGATCTGGATTGCCTCGCCCTATTTCGTGCCCGACTTCCAGATCATGAATGCCCTGCAACTGGCGGCACTCCGGGGTGTGGACGTGCGCATCATCATTCCGGAGAAGTCCGACAGCCGGCTGATCGGGCTTGCTGCCTATTCCTACCTGGTTCAGGCCTGCCGGGCAGACATCGGTATCTATCGGTACCAGCCCGGCTTCATGCACCAGAAAATGGTGCTGGTGGATCACCGCTATGCAGCCGTGGGCACGGCCAATCTGGACAATCGATCCATGCGTCTGAACTTCGAGATCACTGCCATCAGCACCGCCGGTGATTTTGTTGACGGCGTCGGGGCAATGCTGGAGCGGGATCTGGCCAGTTGCCGCCTGATGACGGAGCGGGATTACCGGGACCGCTCAATTCCGTTCCGCCTGGCCTGCCGAACCACCCGATTGATGGCACCGCTACTCTGACAAAGGCCACAGCAGCGCCGCCGCTTTCAGGGTGAGCATTTTCCGGACAGTCAGCATGTGAGAGTATTTACTGGTCAGTCAAACAGGCGGGTAAACGAGAACCCCAGGCTCAGGTAGGCGCTCCAGTCGTCCTCGTTGTTGTAGGCGGTGGCAATCTGAAGCGGCCCCAGAAACGACTCCACCCCGGCAAACACGCTGGCAGAATGCAGCAGATTGTTCCAGCGCGCATCCCCCAGCGACGACCAGGCGTTACCGGATTCGAATCCCACCCCGGCAAACCAGGGGACAAAGGGTCCACCAAACTCCTGTCTGGCGAAGACACTGGCAAGGGCCGCGTCCTCACCGGCCACCTCACCCTGACTGTAGGCCGACAAGCGACGAAAACCACCCAGCAATACCGAATTCTCGATACCCGCAACACCGCGGGTCACGGTATTTGCGAACAGAAGACCAGTGATGCTCGTCTTGTTCCAGCTTGCCGTGCCCAGGGCCATGACCCGTATCGAATCAAAGTTGCGGTCAGACCCGAGGCCCGGGCGCTCAATGCGGCCCCGGATACCCGCATAGCTGCCGGATTCGGGAAGAAAGGTGTCATCCAGGGAATCATGGACCAGCCGCAGGCTGAGGCTGCCACTCTGGTTGGAGCCGGAGGGTGCCACCGGTTGTCCCACCTGCTCGTCAACAGTGGCATACCCGCGCTCATATTCAAGACGGATTTCACCATTGACCCCCAGCTCGGTTCCTATGGCCAGATCCACCTGACGACTGGTAATATCCACCTCGGTAATGCGCTCACCTTCGCCGTCAAACGCACTCAGGCTCTGCCGGGAATATTCTCCGCCCACCGTCAGGAAGCGCTTGAACCCGTAATCCAGGGGTTGGAACCACTCGGTCCTGCCCCACGGCTCGGTGCCCAGCTGGAGCCCGGTGATCCACTCGCCGCCGAGAGCGTTAAGGCCCGTCATGCGCAAAGATGTCGCCAGGTTAAAGCGGGTTTCGTTCTCGAAGTTGTCTTCGTAGTTCAGACCGAACGAGAGGTAGTTTGGCCCCCAGCTCTTTTCACGTGCCCGGATAACAAGCTCGGTGCCACCAGATTCCGATGGCGCCAGGGAGTATGAAACGGTTTCGTAATAGCCCAGGCCGTAGATGCGCTTGAGGTCCTCCTCAAGCGCATCGACATCCAGCGGTTCGCCGCTTTTCTGGCGTATCCGCTCGCGCAGGAAATCGCCCGACAGGCGGGACTTATCGTCAACACGGATGCGGGTGATCATGCCGGGACTGGATGACTGTCCCTGCACACGGCTCCGGAAAAGGTTCCACTGGTCGCCGCTCACGCTCAGGTGACGCAGCTCGCCGGCATGCTTGCGGGCACCGCTGGCTCCGAGTTCGAACAGTGCGGGCGCCTTATAGAAATCTGCCGAGGAAAGGCCTTCCAGATCCGGCCGTATCAGTATGTCCTGTTCAGTCAGAAGCTCCAGCTGCAGTTCGGTATTCTGTCGTGTCATCATGGTTGTGAGCTGACCGACCACGGAAAACGCCTCGCGAATTTCTTCCCGCTCCAGCAGCGGGTCGGTAATGTCTACCGCGATAATGATCTCGGCGCCCAGATCCCTGGCAACACTGACCGGAAGGTTGTTGGCCACGCCGCCGTCCACCAGCAACCTTCCATCCAGCGTGACCGGGGCGTAGACACCGGGAATGCTCATGCTGGCACGGATTGCCTCGGACAGATTGCCTTTGCCGATCACCACCTGCTCCCCGGTTTCCAGGTCCGTGGCAACCGCACGGAAAGGAATCGCCAGCTTGTCAAAGTCTTCAACCAGTGAGGCGCTGCGGGTAAGTTCATTGAGAATGAATCCAAGGTTCTGGCCGGCGATAATACCTCCGCCCAGATGAAGCCCATCGGCACGGACGCCAAGCCCCGGTGCCACCGGAAAGCGCCAGTCCTGACGTTTTCGCCTGACGGGCTTGTAGGTACGGCCGGGGTCATCGCGGAAACTCGACACCCAGTCCATAGCGATGAAACGATCTTCGATTTCGTGAACGGTCATACCCAATGCATAGAGCGCACCGACGGCAGAGCCGGCGCTGGTACCCACGACGATGTCCACCGGAATGTTCATTTCTTCCAGCACGCGCAGCACGCCGACATGGGCCATACCCTTGGCACCACCGCCACTGAGCACCAGTCCCACCTTCGGCCTCCCTGCATCTGCCACCACTGGCATGCCCGCCAGCACAGCAATCATCAGAACCAGTACTCTCAATGCCGACATGGTCCAGCCTGTGTTTTATCGGTCGTCCGAGCGGTCTTCATCGGCCAGCGACAGGTGGGATACATCCGGCACGACCGTTGGCGGGAGGTCCCGCTTGACGCCCAGTTCGGTGCCTGGAGGCGCCAACGTCCAGTCTTCCAGATGCTGGAACATGGGAGCCGGGGCCTCCCTGTGTTGTTCAAGGGTTACACCGACCGGGTCCAGAGTCAGTGCCGATCCGGACAGGATGGTGTCAACTTTTTCTCCCGCCACCGGCAAGCGATCGCCCGGTTCAACGGCAACGGACGACGACGGTTTGCCGGAAGCAGACTCCTGCCCGGGCGCAGGCTGCTCTGGTTCAGTTTGCTTAGCGGCCTGCGCAGGTTGCGCCTGTGCCCGGGATTCTGCGTCGGGCATCGGGCGCGGGGGCTGAGGCGTCGCAGCGCCTTCCATTGGCTGCACGTACGACACCATACCGTGTTTTTTCAAAACCGCCCGGTATTTCTCAGCCTGTACTTCTTCCAGCTTGTTGCGGATGACCACTGGCTGACCACTGAACATACGGTCAACCTGTTCCACGGTAGCCTTGAACAGATTTTTTGCATTGCTGCGGGCTGTTGCCGGGTCTGTACCCGGCGTGCACTCCCCTTTGAAAACGAGCTGGAACATGATCCTGCCTCTACCTGCATCTGTTTATAGTCATATTAGTTGATCCCGGCCGACTCCGGAAACTTGCCGACCACCCGCCTGGTTGTTACCGAAACTGCAAACAATTGAAAAATGTGTGCATAAATCACGCAAAAAAGAAAATACTCTGCGATAATGATCAGTAACCAAACGTTACATATGTTTACGAACCTTTGCGGACTCGCATCACAGGAGTGGCTCCATGACCATAAGAAGCATCACCGGCGCACTCACCCTTGTGCTGGCATTGGCTTCCCAGCCCGTGGCAGCCGGTAATCTGGATGTTCTGCTGAGCGGTATATTCCCGGACCAGCAGGCCACCTACATTGGTTACGAGAGTGTCGAGCGGGAGGACATACCCGCATCATCCCATATCGAGCGCAAATACCTGGTTGTGGATTTCCGCTTCCAGTCTGACCCGGCCACAGAGCAGCTGCAGGCCAGCGTCCATAAAGTCTGCATGGCACTGCTGAAGGACCGGGAGCTGATTCAGTCCCTGTCAGATTCCGGATACGACATGGTGGCCGTCGCGTTTGATCGCAAATCCCAGTACGACTGCCTCTGACCTACTGGTCCCGGCCCAGTAGCCGCGGGAACGCTTCCAGGGCACTGTTCACCGAATCCAGGTTGAAGGCCTCGACATCCGCCAGCAGCTTCTCGCCATAGCGGGTGACGGACGAAGACCGGAATCGTTTGCCCCAGTCCAGCAGCCGCATCGCAAAATCCTTCATATGTTCCGGGTCGCCGCTTTCCCGCACGGTTTCCCATTCGTTGCCGAAGTCCCTGGCTAACTGCTCCCGCAGCCAGCCACGCTCGTGCATGCTGAGGGTCTGGGCCAGCAGCCGTTCTGATTCTTCCGGCGCACCCTCTTCCTCGGCCTGCTCCTCTGTCACTTCAACGCGAGGCAGGCTGACGGTAAAGGTCGAACCGGCCCCGGGCTCACTTTCAACCTTGAGTTCTCCGCCCATCATTCGCACCAGTTTGCGGCTGATGGCAAGGCCCAGTCCCGTGCCCCCGTATCGCCGGCTGTTCTGACCTTCCTGTTGCTCAAAGGCCTCGAAAATCTGTTCCTGTTGATCCGGGGGAATACCGATGCCAGTGTCCACGACCGTCACTACCAGCCGATACCATCTGCGTTTCTCGGCAGCCTCTTCCCCTTCAGGCTCCTCGTTTGCAGGTTTGCGGGGTGTGGCCGTAGCCCGCACCGTCACCCCGCCTTCGTGGGTAAACTTGATGGCATTACCCACAAGATTGAACAGCACCTGGCGCAGGCGGGTTTCATCCAGCATCATGGCCGCGGGCATCCTGGAATCAACACTGACCTCCAGTGATATGCCCTGCTCGGTGGCCCGCAAATCAAATATGTGCCGCACATCACTGAGCAGGCGTCGCACCGAAACCGCGGAATACTCGAGCCTCATCTTGCCGGCCTCGAGGCGGGAAAGATCGAGAATATCATTGATCAGCATCAGCAGGCTGCGGCTTCCCGCACGGATTGCGTCCAGGTAATTGCGTTGTTGCGGGTCGGTCACGGTGTTGCTGAGCAGATCACTGTAGCCAATCACCGCGTTCATCGGGGTGCGGATTTCGTGGGACATATTGGCCAGGAATTCGCTTTTGGTCAGGCTGGCTGCCTCGGCTTCACGGGCGAGTCGTTCCGCTTCCAGTTTTGCCGCCCGCAACTCATCTTCACTTCGGCGCAGGGCATTTTCCGAGCGGATTCTCTCATCCACCTCTCGCGACAGCTTTCGGTTCCAGTACAGGAAGATCAGCACCACCACAACGGCGATGAGTACGATCCGACGCACCACGGTGTAGTCTGTCTCCTGCTCGATATCCAGGTGAATCCAGCGGTTGTAGATAGATTCCGTTTCCGTAGCATCCAGGCTGCTCAGGGCCTTGTTCAGGATGCGCTGCAGCTCTGGCCGCGCCTTGCTGACGGCGAATCGCAATTCATACTGGTAAGGCGTAATACTGGTAATCCTGAGATTTGACAGGCCCAGCCGCGCCACCGTGTAGCTCACCGCCGGAATATGGGTCACCATCACATCAAGATCACCGTTGGAGAGCGCCAGCAACCCCTCTTCAATGGACGACACCGGGTAGAGATCAAGATCGGGATGATTGATCAGCAGGTAATCGTGACCGGCCTGTCGGTTCACCACCCCCACACGTTCATTCCTCAATTCCCGCAGCTCACCGATAAAGCGGCCATCATCGCGAATAGCCAGTGCGATAGGAACCGTCAGGTAGGCCCGGCTGAACAGGAACTCATCCTCGACCCTGGGGGTACGGGACAGTGCCGGCAGGATATCGATATCCCCGGAGCGCAGTGCGCCTTCGGCACCGGCACCATCAGACATGACTTCACGGCTGAAGCGAATGTTGAGCTGTTCTTCCAGCCTGCTGACCAGGTCAGGCACAAGGCCCGTGGGCTGCCCGTCCTGGGTGAACTCGAACGGCGGCCAGTCTGGCCGGAATGCCATTTCAAGATCGGAGTTGCGCTTGAGAAATTCGCTTTCACTGGCGGACAGGGAAATGGCGGACGCGTCCTGTTCCGGCAACTCGGTTTGCAGCCAGGACTGGCGTATGGTCCGGTGTTCGTTATGGTCAATCGCCAGCACAGCCTGATTGAGAACCCGGTACGTCTGATCCTGCCCCGCGCTCACTTCAAGCACCACATCCACCGACTGCCGGTTCAGCAGCGTGGCCATGCCAACACCGTTAACCATGGCCGACTGCAGGTAATCAGAAACCACCGGCACCGGCCCCAGGAAAGCATCAGCCTGGCCGGAAAGCAGTATACTGACCGCTTCACTGATACTGGCGACAGGCACCGGATCGAAGCTGTCGACCGGATCCAGCAGGGCAAACTGATTGGGATCGTTGGTGACCAGGGCGATACGCCCGCCTTCCAGATCCGATAACTTGCGGATGCCGGCATCACCGGAATTGACAAAAATGCCGTAGGTCAGACTCATCAGTGGCGACGATACGGCAACGTCCGAAGGCGCCGGCTGACGGGCCAGGCGGGTAGTCAGCCGGGCATCCAGCGTGCCATCACCGAGCCATTCGTCCAGCTGCTCCTCGCTGGCCGCCACCGCTTCAACCGGTACGTCCAGCTTGTCTGATATCCGGTTGAGGTAATCGACAAAGATCCCTGCCAGTTCGCCGTCGCCGGTGTCGAAGGCCAGCGGCACCTGGGCGCCACGAATACCGATACGAAAGCTTTCCCGGTCCTGTAGCCATTGCAGGTCATCGCTACCCAGCACGGGGGCTGGCGAGGGCTGGGGAGGCTCTGCAGCAGACATGCCGGATACCACCAGGCAACTGGCTAACAACAGAAAATAAAAAGCGGCCCTCACTGGACACCCTCGCCGGTTTGGCTACAGTTCAGGGAACCATACCCGCAAATTCTTTTAATTACATTCAGCGGGTTACCCGATTTACCGTGAACAGACAAGCGATTTTCGACAAACGGGAGAAACAGTACGATGGACACCAGCAAGCACACTTTCAGCGCCCTGTTCGAACAGCTGGGCATGCCCTCTGACAAGCAGAGCATTGAAGATTTCATTGCCAAGCACTCACCTCTTTCATCAGATATTGCCCTGCAGGATGCGCCCTTCTGGTCCGAAAGCCAGTCCCACTTCCTGGAAGAGGGCCTGGAAGAAGACTCCGACTGGGCGGAAATCATTGACGAGCTGGACGCCCTGATGCGGCACTGAATCAGCCTTCAGCGGGGCCGGACCCGCTGATGATCACCTGGTCTCGCCCCGAATCCTTGGCCAGATACAAGGCCTTGTCCGCGCGATCGAAAACCTCGTCTTCATCGTCACCCTCAGTAAGCTCGGCAAGCCCGGCTGAGAATGTCACGGAGACAGGCTCGCCCCGGAAATGGAAAGGCAGCGCCGCGATGTGTTTGCGCATGTCATCAAGAACAGAACGGGCAGCACCCGATGGGGTTTCCGGCATCAGCACAACAAATTCCTCGCCACCAAAACGGGCTATGAAATCTGTTGTTCTCAGTCGGTCACTCAGGGCCTTGGCCACCAGCTGAAGTACCCGGTCACCGGCCTTATGGCCGTAGGAATCGTTCACCCGCTTGAAATAATCTATGTCCAGCACACCAACAGTCAGCGGTTGGCGATAGCGCTGCCAGCGCTGATACTCGAACGCCATGCGCTCCTGCCAGGCTTCCCGGTTGGGTAGCTGGGTCAGCACATCCCTCAGGGCTTTCTGGCGTTCTTCTGCAAGCTCCTCCTGCACCTGTTCCGAGTGAGCTTCCACCGCTGCCAGTTTCTCGTGCATCAGCTCAAGCTGTTGTGACAGGTTCTTCTCACGTTCCGATTCCTGGGTACGAAAGCGCTCCACGGCACCACTGATGGATTCAAGGTGATGCCCCACCGACGCCTTCAGCTGGCAAAAATCCGCACTGGATTCCACCCGCTCACCGAAATTCTGCAGCTCATCACGAATTTCACGGTCCAGTGCCTCGGATGCGTTCAGGCGACCGGCCTGTGCGGCGCTCTGGTCGGAGAAACACTGTCGCAGCGTTTCCAGCCGTTCATCCAGGCGCCGGAGAAAGGCTTCAAACTCTCGCTGGCTGCGTGTAACGGCGGCGATCACCAGCTCCGCGACGCCGCTGAGCCCCTCGCGCAATTCGTCCCAGTCATCGCTGTTCAGAAGCGACTCCTGGAGCCGCCTCGCCCTGGCCTCGAAGGCCGGCTCCAGGGAGACCTGGCCCAGCATGTGCCCGAGCAGCTCGCCGACGCGCCGGGCAATTTTCAGGCTTTGGGCGGACTCTTCTGCGTCCCCCTGGTCCAGCTCCGATGCCTCAGGAGCGGCGTGGACGGGCCCATCGCCGGCCTCCGGGATCGGGGCCATGGTTTCCCGGTGGCCAAACAGCTTGCCAAACACACCGGGGCTGCCCGTCTGCTCTGATGTTCCGGCAAGACCGCTTTCCAGCACACCTGCAAGATCCGTCAGCCAGTCGGTAAAGTACAGCTGCAGTGTTTCCGGTTTGCGAAGGCGTTTTTCGAGGCTCCGGAGACGATCCTTGCTGCCGGCAAACAAGGCGTGGGAGCGAAGCCCGGACAACAGTTTTTCAAAGGTCGCCCGGTTCCGGCGGGCGGATTCCGCTTTCTGATCATCAAGCGCGGACACCTGGCGATCAATTCTGTCCTGCAGTTTGTGCCAGCTCTCGGAATCGGGGGATTCCTTGCGCAATTCACTGCGCAGGCGGGCCAACAAACGGTCC
>NZ_JAWLDU010000072.1:0-10256 GCF_041686475.1 Marinobacter sp. | reverse complement strand
GCCATACGGTTCTGCTCCTCAATAATGTGGGGCAGTGACCAGGTCAGGAGGTTGCCTTCTTCTATAACCACGCGACCATTGATAATACTCCAGGCCACTTTGGGTGGGGTGCAGAACACCAGTGATGCCAGGGAATCGCTCTGGCCGCCGGCCATTGCGATGTCGTCAGTGCGGAAAGCGACAATGTCTGCACAATAACCCACCTGAATCCGGCCCAGGGCGTCGCCCCGCCCCAGCACTTCGGCGCCGCCCCGGGTGGCAATCTTCAGCGCTTCCCGAGCGGTCATGGCGCCGGGGTTCTGGTCGCGTACCCGGGCGGACAGCATCGCCAGCCTGGCTTCGTCCAGCAGGTTGCCGCTGTCGTTGGAGGCACTGCCGTCCACACCGAGACCTACCTTTACCCCCGCATCCAGCATCCTGCCCACTGGCGCAACGCCGGAGGCCAGTCGCATGTTGGAGCAGGGGCAGTGAGCAACGCCGGTGCCAGTGCGGGCGAACAGGGCGATGCCGGGCTCGTCCAGGTGCACGCAGTGGGCATGCCAGACATCGTCGCCCACCCAGCCCACGTCCTCGGTGAATTCCGTGGGTGTCATGCCGTAGCGCTCCTTGCTGAATGCCACATCCTTCCAATTCTCAGCGGTATGGGTGTGCAGGCCCACTTTGAGGGATCGGGCCATGGTGGCCGCCTCCCGCATCAGATCCGTGGTCACGGTAAACGGTGAGCAGGGTGCCAGTGCGACCCGCACCATGGAGTCGGGGCTGTAGTCATGGTGGGCCTCCACCACCCGCTGCATGTCCTTCAGGATGGCACCCTCATCCGCTTCCACCAACGCATCCGGCGGTAGTCCGCCCTGGCTCTGGCCCAAGCTCATGGCGCCGCGGGCACCGTGGAAGCGGATGCCCATCTCGTTGGCGGCCTGCACGCTATCGTCCAGGGTGATGCCATTGACGTGCAGGTAAGCGTGGTCCGCCGCCGTGGTGCAGCCGGACAGCATCAGCTCCGCCATGGCGGTGCGGCTGGCGGCCCGCTGCATGCCTGGGGTGATGTTGCGCCACACCGGAAACAGCGCGCTGAGCCAGTCGAACAGCTCACCGTTCTGGGCGGAGGGGAGCGCCCGGGTCAGGGACTGGAACATATGGTGGTGGGTGTTGATCAGCCCTGGTATTACCACATGGCCGGTCAGGTCGACGATTCGGTCAGCCTCGTCCGGGCATTCTTTCATTGGGCCAACGGCTTCAATCCGGTTGTCCCGAATCAGGATAAATCCGTTGTCTATCTCACGCTGGTCATCGTTCATGGTGGCGATAACACTGGCGTTCTTCAGTAATAGTGTTTGTGTCATTGGTGGCATGCTCTCGTTCCGGGGCATTGATGCGTTTGCTCCATGCAAGAGTGGTGCCTAGACGGCTATGAAAAATGCTGACTTAATGGTCATTAAAATAACTTTTGCACCTGATTGAAGCACGGAAGTCTGGTTATGGCACCTTTAAATGGCGTATTTGGCGTAGTTGAGAGATGGCATACCCGTTGCCAATAACCTGACCAATTGGCTAATAAAGTCTGGTGAGCAACAGGAGAAATCATGGCGGACAAGGTGCAGGGGATGCCGGTTATCGATTTCGGGCCATTTCTTGAAGGGGCCGAGGTGGAACAGCGCGCGGTTGCTGACCAGATGCGGCAGGCGAGCCGGGAATGGGGCTTTTTCTACCTGGCCCATTGCGGCATGCCTGCAGACCGGCTGGCTCAGACCTTTGCGACGTCGAAGGATTTCTTCGCACTGCCGACGGAGGAGAAACAGGCAGTGGCCTGGCAAAACGCAGAGAGCAATCGTGGCTACGTGGGCATCAGGCGGGAACGTCTCGATCCGTCCCGTCCCGGTGACCTGAAGGAGGCATTCAACCTGGCGCCGGACCAGTCGGAGCCGGGCGCCCATAAAAACCTGTGGCCGGCGGCGCCCCCACACTTCAAGGCGGTCATGAATGGCTTTCTTGATGAGTGTATCCATACGGCGGACCGGGTCCTGGAGGCCTTTGCCCTGGCTCTGGATCAACCCGTGGACTTTTTCGTGGACGCTCATAATCGTCACCACCATACCCTGCGTTTGCTCCACTACCCGCCGTTACCGGAAGGCTTCCAACCCCATGACGGCGAAAGCCGGGCCGGCGCCCACACCGACTACGGCAGCATTACGCTGCTGTTCCAGGATGAAGTAGGGGGGCTTGAGGTGCGCACCCGTGCTGGCGAATGGATCCGTGCGACGCCGATTCCCGGCACCGTAGTGGTCAACACGGGTGACCTGATGCACCGGTGGACCAATCACGTATTCTGCTCCACGCCCCATCGGGTGAATGTAGCGCCGGAGCATTGCCACCGGGACCGCTACTCCATTGCTTTTTTCTGCCACCCCAACAAAGACGCGAAGATCACCTGCATCGATAGCTGTACCACGGCGGAGAATCCGCCAATCTACGATTCCATCACTGCGGGGCAACACCTGCACGAAAAGCTCACCGACACCTACGGGGCGTGAGCCCCTATTCAGAGGATGTGACCATGAAGCGATTAAAGACACTGGCAGCGGGACTGACCCTGTCCATAGGCGCAATTTCGGGTTTTGCCCAGGCCGAAGAGCTGACGCCGGTCAGCGTGGCGACCACCTGGTATGCCCAGGCCGAACACGGAGGAATATATGCAGCCAAGGCCATGGGAATCTATGAAGACCATGGCCTGGACGTGACCATCAAGATGGGCGGCCCGCAAGTCAATAATGTCCAGTTGCTGATGGGTGGTTCGGTGGACTTCATCATGGGATACGCCCTGCAATCATTGAATGCGGTGAGCGAGGATATCCCCTTGGTCACCGTGGCGGCCTTTTTCCAGAAGGATCCCCAGTCGCTGGTGGTGCACACCGGTGTCGGCCACGACTCGTTGGAGGACCTCGAGGGCAAGTCCATGCGCGTGCCCACCGCGGGCCGGGTGGCCTACTGGCCCTGGCTAAAAACCGAGTACGGTTATACTGACGACCAGTTGCAGGCCTACGATTACAGCTTTGCGCCGTTTATCCAGAATGATCAGACAATCCAGCAGGGCTATGTTACTAATGACGGTTTCTTTCTGGAGCAGGCGGGGGTCGAGGGTAAGAGCCTGTTGCTGGCCGACTATGGCTGGGAGGCCTATTCGGCGACTCTTGATACAACCAGTGACATGATGAAGGAAAACCCGGAAATCGTGCAGAAGATGGTTGCGGCCACCGCAGAGGGTTGGGAAGCCTACTTCGAAAACCCGGAACCAGCCAACGCCTTGATCAAGGAAGACAACCCGGAAATGCAGGACGAGTTGCTGGCCTATAGCCACGCCAAAATGCAGGAAGAAGGCATCCTGTTGTCGGGCGCGGCAAAGGGTGGCCAGTATGGCATGATGACCCGTGAGCGCTGGCAGGCCTTCTTCGAGGACATGGTTGCGGCAGGCACCTTGCCAGAGAACCTGGATTGGGAAAAAGCGTTTGATCTTGGCTTCGTGGAAGAGGTTTACGCTGACTGATCCGCTGTCAGGTTAACCCCAAAGGGCGGCTCTGGAGGCCGCCCTTTTCTCCGGTTCAATAGAAGAGCAAGGTCAGAACGCGCCCTGCCATAAAGCGTTGAGGATGTTTGCTATGGTTTGCGGCGCCGCTACTTGCGGCACATGGCAGGTAAGTAGCGGGCCTTCGATATCCTGCAATTGCCTCATCAGATCAGCGACGCATCTGCCAAGTGAGGCTTCCAACGGATCCCCCAGGCGTGGTCCGCAGCCAGCTAGGTCTGGTGCCAGCACCTGGAAGCCTTGCTGCTCAAGATAGGGGGTTATGGCGTCCCACACCCAGCCACCAGCCCATGCGCCGTGGACAAGCACTGCGGTTTTTTCCTGATAAGTGCGCGCCTCAGGCATAGGTCCTCTGGTACATCTCCATAAGATGGGCCTCCACAGTGGTGGGTGGGTAATGGGGTTGATCGCCATCAGCGAGGCACAACGACAGGCAGGAGACTTCGTGGTCCGGATTGCCACTGTAGAAAAATGGTACTGAATAGCGTTCCGCTCCCGAGGTGTTGATTACACGATGCAGAGTTGAGCGGTAGCGATCGTTGGTCCAGCGGGCAATCATGTCGCCCATGTTGACGACAAAGGTGCCGGGTATCGGGTTGGCATTGAGCCATTCCTCGTTGTTGGCCTCCCAGACCTGCAATCCAGGGTTGTCGTCCAGGAGCAGGATGGTGACGCCACCAAAATCCGTATGAGCCCCACAGCCTTTTTCCCCGGGAGAAGGGTTGGGTGGCTGTGGAGGATAGTGGAGCAGCCGCAGGGTAGACATTGGCTGATGGCAGAAGTCCTCAAAGAAGTCTTGTGGCAGGTCCAGTGACAGTGCCAGCGCTTGCATGATGTGATCACTGAGCTCATTCATGGCCTCGAAATATTCCGTCATGGTGTCCCTGAATGTCGGCAGCTCCGTCGGCCACTGGTTAGGCCCCTGGTTGAATCGCCCCGCCTGCACCCGCGGATCCGTCCCATCCAGTTCTTCCCCGATGTAGAAGCCTTCTTTCAGATCCGGTGGGCTGCCCGGCTCCAGTGTCTGGCTCTTGAGTGGTTCGTAGCCACGGTTAGCGTGAGAGTGGGCCTTGTGAATAGCCTTTTTCTGCTCTTCCGGCAAGTCGAAGAGGGCCCGGGATTCCCGGAAAATCCGGTCGATCAACTCATCGGGGATGCCATGATCGCTAATGTAGAAAAAGCCCGTGTGAAGGCAGGCCTCTTCCAGAGAGCGGGCGAGAGTGTCCTGGTCCTGGTCGCTTCCCCGTAACAGGGACAGGTTGATCACGGGCAGCGCTGCCCTCGCATAGGTGGTGCTCATGGTATGTCTCCAACTCACTGATTCTGGCTTGTCCAGATGATCAGTAATTCACAAAGTATGCCAGCGCTACAGGAAGGTATGTCAGGGGTGATGCCACGATAACTTTGGGCTACGCCTGTTCGGGAACCCTCACTTGCGGGCGAAGTGCAGCTTTATATCGGGGCCCGTTGTATTTTTATGCACTGGATTCGGGCGCATCGTCATGGTCCCGCCGGGAATGGCTCTATCAGCAAACGAGGGCTCAATTGGGTGTTTTTTCAAGCGGATGGGGGAATGTATGCCGGAGGAACTCAAGCTGGCCTGGCCTTTGCTTACTTTGTGTAAAACCTGACCATGTGATCAGTAAAGTGTGCGGATATGTGCAGACGGCGCATACCGGGCGAGGCGGGGCACAACCAGGCTCAATGAGGACGTCATCATGAATGAAAGCCGCGTCACAATCGTAGTGGACTCCCGGTACGGCAGCACACTGGCTCTGGCAAAAGCCATTGCCGGAGGCGTGCGCAGCGAAGATGCCGAGGTTCGTCTTTGCCGTGTGAGAATTGATGAACCGGAGTTCAGTGTGGATACACAAAGGGATGACTTCCTCGCCGCGCAGGCAGAATACCGCGATCTGCCAAGGGCCAGTGCCGCTGACTTGGAATGGGCCGGGGGTATCCTGTGGGGTTCTCCCACCCGTTACGGCCTGATGAGCACTCCCTTGCGGGCGTTTATTGATGAAGTGGCACCGTTATGGCGACAGGGTGCATTGATCGGCAAGGTGGGGGCGGCTTTCACGTCTACCGGGGGCATGCATTCCGGTAATGAGATGACACTGCTGTCGCTGCTGTTGCCATTCATGCAGCACGGCATGGTGTTGGCGGGTGTTCCCCATAGCGTGCCGGAACTGGTGTGTACTACCAAGGGCGGCTCACCCTACGGTGCCTCGGTCGTTACTGGCTTTGACGGAACCCTTGGTGTAGATCAGCACGAACTGGCTATCGCTCGTGCTTTGGGTGCCAGGGTCGCCCGCCTGGCACGCTCGATCGAGCCGGAGCCGTCCTCGGTGGAGTTGGCGGCCTATTCGAAGTAAATATTAGCGTATGTCCGCGAATGTTTTTTGGAAGTGTTGCGTTGTCCTTTGTTGCCGCCTTCGGGCGGTTTTTTTGTGTCTGGTCCGGTGACTGGTCAGCTGTGCGCTTTGGGCGAAACCGGTGCAGGTCGACAGGAACTGGCTCACCCTAGTGCATCCACGGTGTTATGCATGATTTTTAATGCACTGAAATATAAAAATTTTTTCTTGATCAGGTGAGTGGCACGGCCGTTGCTTTTAAAAACCTGAACAAATGGTCAATTAAAGGTCGACATCGGTCGTCGGTACTTACAGGAGAAATTCAATGGCTCAAAGAAAACTGGTAGCCCTTAGCGGCTCAATCATGATGGCTGGCCTGGTGGCTCTGACGCCCGTGTCTGCCAAAGAACTGGATAAGGTGGTCTTTGGCACTAACTGGTACGCACAGGCCGAGCACGGAGGTTTCTACCAGGCGCTGGCGACAGGGTTGTATGAGGATTACGGGCTGGACGTGGAAATCAAAATGGGCGGCCCCCAGGTTAACGGCACCCAACTGCTGGTTACTGGACGCTACGACCTGTTAATGGGTTATCCCATTGGCAATATTAACGCAGTCGAAAAAGAGCTGCCCGTGATGACAGTAGCCGCGTCCATGCAGGGTGACCCGCAAGCGCTGATTGCACACCCGCACGTGGAGTCTATCGAGCAAATCAGGGAAGACGAACTGCCGGTCTACGTCGCTACCTTTGCCCACTCTACTTTCTGGCCGTGGCTGAAGGCGGAATACGGGTTCGAGGATGACGTGGTCAATGCCTATACATTTAGCGTGGCGCCCTTCCTCAATGACAAGGACATTGTTCAGCAGGGTTACCTGTCTTCCGAGCCCTTTGCTATCCGCAAAGGAGGTATCGAGCCCAACGTCTTTCTGTTGTCGGACTACGGCTACCCTCCTTATGCCACCACCATCGAAACCACTACCGACATGATCGAGGAGCGCCCGGATGTGGTGAAGCGTTTTGTGCAAGCGAGCATGGAGGGCTGGAAACGCTACCTGGAAAACCCGGAGCCGGGTAACGAATTGATCAGGGAACAGAACCCGGAAATGACGCCGGAGCAAATTGCCTACGGAATTGAAAAGATGAAGGAGTACCAGTTGGTGACCGGCGGTGATGCTCAGACCATGGGTATCGGTGTCATGACTGAGGAGCGGTGGCAGAAGATTAAGGACTTCATGGTAGAGGCGGACCTTGCATCGGAAGATCTGGACCTGAGCGATGTCTACACCCTGGAGTTCCTGCCCGAAGAGCCGGTAATGCCTTAAGTGCCGATATGATCAACATCCTGATGCCGGCCGGGTGAAAAATTACCGGTCGTTCCCGGAGAAAGCACTATGAAAGCTACCAAGGTAACCCCCCTTAACCCGGCGCCGGAGCAGCAAACCCCGACTGAGTACGCCCGTGTGGTGGCAAAGCGACCCGTCCTTGAGGTGGAAGATGTTAACAAAATCTATGGCAACGGCACCGTAGCCTTGAAAGGTGCCGACCTGGAGGTGCGACAGGGCGAATTTGTAAGCCTGTTGGGCCCGTCTGGCTGCGGCAAGAGCACGCTTCTGCGCATTATGGCAGGCCTGGGTGACGTAACCACTGGCTCCGTGAAATGGTGGGAACAGGAATACGATGTAGTGGGCAGTAAGGGCCGCAAGCTGGCCTTCGTTTTTCAGAATGCCACCCTAATGCCCTGGGCCCGGGTCCGTAAGAACGTACGCTTGCCCCTGGATCTTGAGCATGCCGGTAAGTCGCAGGAGGTAGACCAGAAAATTGACGATGCACTGAACCTGGTTGGGCTTAAGGGCTTTGACACCAGTTTTCCGAGGGAGTTGTCCGGCGGCATGCAGATGCGCGCTTCCATCGCGCGCGCCATGATCACGGAGCCGAACCTGCTGCTGATGGACGAGCCTTTCGGAGCGCTGGATGAGATGACACGCAACAAACTGAACGACGATGTGCTCAAGCTATGGGAAGAGAAAGGCTGGACCATCGTTTTCGTGACCCACAGCGTGTATGAGGCGGTCTATCTGTCCAGCAGGGTGGTAGTGATGGCGGCCCGCCCGGGACGGATCGTGGATGATATCACCATTGATGAGCCGTATCCGAGGTCGCCGGACTTCCGTGTTTCCACAGAATTCGCTGGCTACTGTCGGCAGGTATCCCAGGCCCTGGAGCGTGCCAGCGTCATGGGTGAAGATCGCGAGGAGAACCAGCAATGAAACGCCCCCTTATCCGCAATGAGCGGTTCGTGCAAATTGCCGCCCCTGTAACAGTCGGAGTTTTGGTGCTGATGTTGTGGCAGCTCACCGTGGTGGGGTTTGATGTGCCCAAGTACATCGTGCCCAGCCCGGTAGATATTGGCCATTCTCTTGTGAACGACTTTTCTTCTCTGTTCAACGGCCTGTTGATGACGCTAAAGATTACCTTACTGGCCTTTGCGATTGCGGTGATCCTCGGCGTGGCGGCTTCATTGCTGTTCGTCCAAAGCAAATGGATCGAAATCAGCCTCTTTCCTTACGCTGTATTGATGCAAGTGACCCCTGTCGTTGCCATTGCGCCACTGATCATTATCTGGGTCAACGACACCACATGGGCACTGACTATTTGCGCTGTGATCGTAGCCATATTCCCTATTATCTCCAATACTACCCTGGGCCTACGTAGTGTCGATCCGAATCTGTTGAGTATGTTTCGAATGTACAGGGCGAGTCGCTGGGAGGAGCTTGTGCGGCTGAGAATACCAGGTGCACTGCCGTACTTCTTCGGTGGCCTTCGCATCAGTTCTGGCCTGGCTCTGATTGGTGCAGTTGTGGCGGAGTTTGTGGCTGGCACCGGTGGCGCGAGAGCGGGGCTTGCCTACATGATCCTCCAGTCCGGCTACAATCTTCAGATTCCCAAGATGTTCGCAGCCCTGATTCTGATTACTCTGACAGGCATTGCGCTTTTTGCGCTTATGGTCTGGATGTCCGACAGAGCCTTGAGAAACTGGCATGAAAGTGCGTTGAAGGTTGAGCATTGACCATGCCCCGGCCGACGGTAGCGGTGGCCGCGACAAATACTGTTTACGCCTGGCGCAGCGGCTATTTGTTACTTGCGTTTACCGCCCTGACCTGGGGTATCAATTTTCCGATCATGAAGATGGGCCTGGGCTACAGTCCTCCTCTGCTGTATACCACTCTGCGGATGATCCTCGGCACAATTACTATGTTTGTCATTGCCCGGTTCCTTGGGATCCTGCGGATACCTCACAGAACTGATATTCCTGTGGTGATCTCTGTGGGTCTTTTGCAGAATATGGGCTTTATTACTCTGGTTACCATCGGCATGCAGTTCATGCCCGCGGGTCGGGCCGCTATCCTGGCCTATACCTCGCCCATTTGGGTGGTGCCCGCAGCAGCAATATTCCTGGGTGAGCGGTTTACGTTGCCCAGGGCTTTCGGGACTGGTCTTGGGTTGGCAGGCCTGATGGCTATTTTCAACCCCCTGACCATTGATTGGTACGCTCCCTGTACGCTGATGGGGGGCGGGCTTATCTTGCTGGCCACTCTACTGTGGACGACAGGGCTGATACATGTCCGCAGACACAAGTGGCACGGGGATGTGCTTTCACTGATTCCCTGGCAGTTACTGTCATCGGTCTTTCTGCTCATACCGCTGTCACTGCTACTCGAGGATGCATCCAGTATTCGCTGGGAGCCGGCGTTCCTCGTGAATATTTTTGTTAGTGGTGCGCTGGCCTCAGGTGTCTGCGTTGCGGCTCAAGTGGGGGCAATACGCTCGTTGCCGGCAGTGACCATGTCCCTCAGTTCCGCGGCAGTGCCAGCAGTGGGGCTAGTATCGTCAGCGATAATTTTGGGAGAGCGTCCGGGCAACACCGATATCCTGGGCTTCTGTCTGATTGGGCTCGGAATTCTGCTGGTCGGGTTGGCAGATTGGCGGCATGCCCGATTCCTGGCTTCCAGAGTCCGTGTCGATAAATGCCGTCATTGACCCATTTCGAGAAACGGGCTGAAGCGTCCCGCCGTAGCCAAATTCAGCAAGAATGATGCGGCCTCTCTCTATGGTCAGCGGGCAGGACCCATAACCTAAATACGCTGCGGTTAGTGGGTGATCATGAAACCAATGCACAACATTCTGGGCAACAACCGGCGCTTGCTTTCTCACCGCCCACCATGGTCAAGCCTGGCTGATAATCGTGAGTTTCGCTGGGATCAATAACCGCAATATCCAAGTCTGCCTGGCGTTTAAACAGGCTTGAAGCGGTCGCAATGCCGCCTG
>NZ_JAWLDU010000026.1:0-42750 GCF_041686475.1 Marinobacter sp. | reverse complement strand
ACGCATCGTCGATATCATGCTGAAACGTGTCCAACCGGATTGATCTGCAGATTTCGCCATCGCATCCGGTGGCGTTTCTGTGTGCCCTGCCCTGGCTGGTGCTGACCGTACTGGTGGCAATGTTCACCAGCAGCCAGGTTCTGGCAATGTCGGTACTTGTTATTGCCGTACTTTCCGGAGCCATCCTTCAGTACCGTCGAAGTGGCTTGCTCACGGGACAGAACGCGGTGAACCGGTTGCGGGTTGAGAACCAGCAGCTTTATGCCTGCCTTCGATCCGGCTCTGATGTTGCAGTGGTAGCCGCTGATGAAAGCCGGGTAGGCGCGGGAGTTGCCATCTTGAAACTGCGACGTACCGGCTCCATGTCAGATACATATACTGTTGTTCTGGTTGCACTCACGCCCTGGCTTTGCAACATCTCACCGGAGACCTTTCGTCAGCTAAGGGTGTGGCTTCGCCTGGGGCCGTCGTCCGAAACCGGCAAAGCCGATGGCAGGCAACCCCTCAATGCTCAGAAAATCCACTGATTCCGGAGCGTCCCATGTCAGATAACAAAACCCGGGCTGCCAGCTATCCACTACCCCATCCGGCCCGCGCCGCCATTTCCGATCGGGTTATCGTGCGAATAACCGGGCCGGGCACCGACAAATTCCTGCAGGGACAGTTCAGCCAGCAGATTGACGATGTCACCTGCAGCCACTCACCAAGGGCTGCAGCATGCAACCCGAAAGGCCGGGCCTATTGTCTGACCCGGCTGGTCAGGGATGGCGATGACGTACTGATGGAGCTGCCGGTAGAACTGGCAGACAATACCATCAGCCATCTGCGGAAATACCTGATGCTGTTCCGTGGCACCTCCATGGAGTTGGTCCCCGGCGCCCGTTTGACCGGATTGATGGGTGAATCTTCGGCCATACAATTACTGCCGGACACCGCAGGCGAACTGGCTATTGCCGGGGATGTCCTGGCAATTCATGGGGGTCATCTCGTTCGAACAATGAACACCGCCGAAGGAATGGCCCGTTATGAACTCTGGCAGACCGGGGATCTGGATCAGTCGCTGCAAAAGGCCCTGGATAACCTCCCGGAGGCAACCCTGGCCGAATGGCATGCCTCCGAAATCGCAGCCGGTGTGGCAGCGCTCAGCCCGGCTACCAAGGACGGTTTTGTGCCGCAGATGCTGAACTGGCAACACGTGGGAGGCATTCACTTCAAGAAAGGCTGCTATACCGGGCAGGAAGTCATAGCCAGGATGCATTTTCTGGGGCAGCTCAAAAAAAGCCTTTTCCGGTTCACCACCGGCCATGCCGATAACCCGCCCGCTCCCGGAGACGCCATTTTGAATGGTGATCGCTCTGTGGGAACCGTGGTCAATTCTGTCGGTTTTTCTGATGGTCGTGTAGAAATTCTTGCAGTAGTTCGCCACGATGCGGCTCAGCTCGGTCTTGCAACAGAGAGCGCACCAGACGCTCCCCTTTCCTTACGCCCTCTGCCATACACTGTTTCCGAACGTGAAGAAACAGGTAAGTCTGATACATAAGTTGACAGGACGAATCCGGAAAATTTGCTATAAAGTACTTCATATATCTGAACATTTTGGCCTTTCCGGATTCCTCTGCCGGCCAGGCAAAATTCAACAGGCGGACCATAGCTGACCATGTCGAACATTGTCGAAACCATAAAAACCGATCTCAACGATGCCATTGAAAACGACAAACTCGTACTCCCGACGCTTCCAGAAGTTGCGCTGCAGGTGCGGGATATCGCAGAAGACGAAGATTCCGCGATTATGGACCTGGTAAAGGTCATCAGTAACGACACCGCGCTCTCCGCCCGTATCATCCGTGTGTGCAACAGCCCGCTGTTCCGCGGTAGCCGCGCTATTGAAAACCTGAACATGGCGGTCGGTCGCCTTGGCATGGCCTACACCAGCAATCTGGCCATGGGTCTGGCCATGGAGCAGATGTTCCAGGCCACATCTGACATGATCGACAAGCGCCTGCGTGCCACCTGGCAGAAGAGCACCGAGGTGGCGGGCGTGTGCCATGTGCTGGCCCAGCATTACACCGGGCTCAAACCGGACCAGGCTACACTGGCGGGGCTGGTGCATCTGATCGGTGTCTTGCCTATTCTGCGTTACGTGGAAGACCGGGATATCCAGATAAGCAGTATCATGCTGGATAATGTGATTGATGAGATTCACCCGCGTATCGGGGCGACGATTTTGCAGAAGTGGGATTTCCCGAAGGAGCTCCAGAATGTGCCTCTGGAATACGCCAATCTGCATCGCGAGGTGCCAACTGCGGATTATGCGGATCTGGTGTTGATTGCCAATCTGCAGTTGATTGCAGGTACGGATCATCCCTGGACCGAGGTGGACTGGAAGACGATTTCGGCGTTTGATCGGCTTGGGTTGGATCCGGAGGTTGATATGAGCGAGGAAGAGGATTTGAATGCTCAGATGGAAGCGGCTATGGCGCTTCTGAAATAATTTCTTGGGGGGCTGGCCAGGGGGCTGAAGTATTTTTTCTTTGGGAAAAGAACTCGCTTCGCTCAGACACCTTTTCCTGGCAGAAAAAATACTTCAGCCCCCTGCCCGGCCTTACTTTCTTGCAGGCTGTTTTTCTCGCCCGCTCTCTTATTTCGACTGATTTTTGCCGTATTTCTCCAGCAACTCTGACTTGCCTGGCAAAGACCAATCGACTGTCGGCAGACCGTTGTGCTGTAACCACTCGTTAGCGCGGGAAAAGTGTTTGCAGCCGAAGAAGCCGCGGTAGGCGCTTAGCGGGGACGGGTGTGGGCCGTCCAGTATCAGGTGTTTGCTGCGGTCGATGTGCTGTCCCTTCTTTTTTGCGTAACTTCCCCAGAGTAGAAACACCACGCCTTCCCGTTCCCGGTTGATGGTTTCTATGACCCTGTCAGTGAAGGTTTCCCAGCCTTTGCCCTGGTGGGCGCCGGCCTGGCCCTGAACGACGGTGAGGACGCTGTTGAGGAGCAGTACGCCCTCGTCGGCCCAGGGTTGGAGGCAGCCGTGGTCCGGGGGCTGGATGCCTATGTCGTCCTGGATTTCCTTGAAGATGTTGACCAGGGAGGGCGGTGTGGCCACGTGAGGGCGTACTGAGAAGCACAGGCCGTGGGCCTGGCCGGGGCCGTGGTAGGGGTCCTGGCCTAGGATCACTACGCGCACCTTTTCCAGCGGGGTGCTGTTCAGGGCGTTGAAGCACAGGTGGCTGGCGGGGAACAGGGTTTTGCCCGCCTGCTCCTCCGCCGCGAGGAAGTCAGCCAGCTGTTGCATGTAGGGCTGGCTGAATTCACTGGCAAGGTGCTCGGACCAGCCACGGCCAGTTTTGAGCTGTTTTGCCAGTACCTCTACCGGCTGCATGATCAGCCCTCGTCTTTCTTCGTTTCAGCTTTGTGTTCCGGGCGCATGGCCGGGAACAGGATGACGTCGCGAATGGAAGCGGAATTGGTCAGCAGCATGGCCAGGCGGTCGATGCCGATGCCTTCGCCTGCGGTTGGCGGCAGGCCGTATTCCAATGCCATGATGTAGTCTTCGTCATAGAACATGGCTTCATCATCGCCGGCGTCTTTTTCGGCTACCTGGTCCTGGAAGCGTTCGGCCTGGTCTTCGGCGTCGTTAAGCTCGGAGAAGCCGTTGGCGATTTCGCGGCCGCCCACGAAGAATTCGAAGCGCTCGGTGACGAACGGGTCCTTATCCTTGCAGCGGGCCAGTGGAGACACTTCCTTCGGATAATCCGTAACGAAGGTTGGCTGCATCAGGCGGTGCTCGGCGGTTGCCTCGAAAATCTCGATCTGGACCTTGCCCAGCCCCCAGCCGTTCTTGATATAGATACCGAGATCCTTGGCTACCTTGCGGGCGCCGGTTTCGTCGGCCAGTTGCTCGGCCTTGATGTCCGGATTATGGCGCAGGATGGCGTCCACCACGGTCAGGCGCTCGAATGGCTTGCCGAAATCGTATTCGATGGTTTCTTCCTCGCCATCTGCCAGGGTGCGGGTATTCACCACGGTGGTGGTTCCCAGCACCTTCTCGGTGATCGTGCGCAGCATGTCCTCGGTCAGGTCCATCAGGTCGTTATGGTCCGCATAGGCCTGGTAGAACTCGACCATGGTGAATTCCGGGTTGTGGCGGGTAGACAGCCCTTCATTTCGGAAGTTGCGGTTGATCTCGAACACACGCTCGAAGCCACCCACCACCAGGCGTTTGAGAAACAGCTCCGGCGCAATGCGCAGGTACATGTCGATGCCCAGGGCATTGTGATGGGTCACAAACGGGCGCGCTGTGGCACCACCCGGGATCACCTGCAGCATCGGAGTTTCCACTTCCATGAAGTCCCGGTCGGTGAAGTACTGGCGCATGACACTGATGATTTTCGAGCGTGCGTAGAACACCCGGCGGCTGTCTTCATTCACCATCAGATCGACGTAACGGTGGCGATAACGGGCCTCGGTATCGGTCAGGCCCTTGTGCTTTTCCGGCAGCGGCCGCAATGACTTGGTAAGCAGCGTGTACTCGTCCATGCTCACGTACAGGTCGCCCTTTCCGGACTTGCACAGGACCCCACGCACACCTACGATGTCACCCAGATCCCAGTGCTTGGTGTCTTTCTGGACATCCTTGGAGGCGTAGATCTGGATGCGGCCGGTCATGTCCTGAACCACCTTGAACGCCTTGCGATCCAGCATCATGCGGCCGGCAATGGCGACCACGATACCCATTTCCGCCAGCTCTTCCTTGCTCTTGTCGCCATATTTGGCCTGTAGCTCTGCGGCGGTGGCGTCGCGACGGAAGTTATTGGGAAAGGCGTTGCCCTGCTCGCGCATCTCGGCCAGCTTGGCGCGGCGCTCGGCAATCAGCTTGTTGTCCTCTGGCTGTGCATTCTGGGTGTGGTCAGTCATTTTGGCTCACAAAAATCGGGAATTGTCCGGGTTAGCTTGGTAACGGCGCTGATTACAGCGCCATCTTCAGGCTGGCTTCGATAAACTTGTCGATATCGCCATCCAGCACCGCCTGGGTATTGCTGGTTTCAACCTTGGTGCGAAGATCCTTGATCCGGCCATCGTCCAGCACGTATGACCGAATCTGGCTGCCCCAGCCGATGTCGGCCTTGGCGTCTTCCGCCCTCTGTTTCTCAGCGTTACGCTCCTGCATCTCGCGCTCGAACAGCTTGGCCTTCAGCTGTTTCATGGCCTGGTCCTTGTTCTGGTGCTGACTTCGGCCAGCCTGACAGGCCACGACAATACCGGTGGGATTGTGGGTCAGACGCACCGCGGACTCGGTCCGGTTGACATGCTGACCACCGGCACCGGAGGCGCGGTAAACGTCCACCCGCAGATCAGATGGATCAATCTCGATTTCGAAGCTGTCATCCACTTCCGGCGATACAAACACGGAGGAGAATGAAGTATGGCGACGGTTGCCGGAATCAAACGGCGATTTACGCACCAGCCGGTGCACACCAGTTTCCGTGCGCAGCCAGCCAAAGGCATAGTCGCCCTGGACGTGAACCGTGGCACTCTTGATCCCGGCCACATCGCCTTCCTGCAACTCGACGATTTCTGACTTGAACCCACGGCTCTCCGCCCAACGCAGATACATGCGCAGCAACATGTTGGCCCAATCCTGGGCTTCTGTGCCACCGGAGCCGGCCTGGATGTCCAGGTAAGCGTTGTTTGGGTCCATCTCGCCGGAGAACATACGGCGGAACTCGAGTTTTTCCAGCTCCTTGTCGAGGCTTTCCAGGTCGGCTTCTATCTCGGCAACCGTACCTTCGTCCTCTTCCTCAGAGGCTAATTCCAACAGCCCATCGGCGTCGTCCAGGCCAGAAGTAAGGTTATCGATGGTCCGTACAATCAACTCAAGATCGGCCCGTTCCTTGCCCAGCGCCTGGGCCCGCTCGGGGTCTTCCCACACCGAGGGCACTTCCAGCTCGCGCTCTACTTCGGTCAGTCTCTCACTACGCTGATCGTAGTCAAAGATACCCCCTGAGCGCTTCAGTGCGCTCACGAAGGTCTTTTATCTTCGTAACAATAGGGTTGATTTCCATGAAATCCTTACTCACTCTCGGAAAATGGATGCGATCGAAATCAGACGCGAGATTCTACCGGAAATCTGTTTTTAAATCAGCCGGTGATAACCGCTACTTCGGTGCTTGTAGCAATCTGACTTCGGTGAAGGAGGCGCCGCCTCGTAATCCAACAATGTCCGGTAGTACGGCGTTATCTCGCAGGTTTGATCGGGCCCGGGGTGAGGGACTCTTTTCTGCCAGAAAAAGGTGTCTGAGCGCAGCGAGTTCTTTTTCCAAAGAAAAGAGTCCCTCACCCCGGGCCCAGCCCGCCAAAGACTCAGGCCAGAGGCTCCAGATAATCCACCAGAAGCTGCAGATTGGTACGCCCACGAAAGGTATTGGCGTCGGGCTTGTACACCACCCGGGCCCCGGTCCGGGTGTAGTCGGGCACTTCCGGCCCGGTGTTGAAAGCAATACCGTCGATGATGGCGCCGCCCTCTTCCGGCTGGAGAACCAGCTTCAGGTGGTTCTCGCCAACAATGCGCTGGCTGACCACACGGAAATTGCCGTCGAACAGCGGCTCCGGGAAATGCTGCCCCCAGGGGCCGGCCCGTTTCAGCAGGGTGGCGGTGTCCAGGTGGAGTTCATCAGGGCTCAGGGGGCCGTCAGTGGTGATAGCAGCCTCCAGATCCTCTGCCCGGAGGGTGTCACGCACGGCTCTGTCGAAGGCCTCGCTGAAAGCGTCCAGGTCATCGCGGGACAGGGTCATACCGGCGGCCATGGCGTGGCCGCCGTATTTCTTCATCATGCCCGGGTGACGGGCGTCCACCACCGCAAGCACATCGCGGATATGCAGGCCGGGGATGGAACGGGCGGAGCCCTTGATATCCTCGCCATTGTCGTCCGGAGCAAAGGCTATAGTCGGGCGGTGGGTCTGCTCGCGAATACGGGCGGCCAGTATGCCGATCACGCCCTGGTGCCAGTCGGTGTCGAACAGGGCGAGCCCCCAGGGTAAACCTTCGATATCCAGCGACATGGAAGCGAGCAGGTCCTGGGCCTGGGTTTTCATGTCTTTCTCGATGGTCCGCCGTTCGCGATTGAAGGTGTCCAGTTCCCGGGCCAGGCGCTGGGCCTCGTCGCGGCTGTCGGCCAGCAGGCAGGCGATCCCGACGCTCATGTCGTCAAGACGGCCGGCGGCATTAAGCCTGGGGCCAACCACAAAGCCGAGGTCGGTGGAACTGATTTCACCGTGGTCGCGGCCGGCGACTTCCAATAATGCCAGGATGCCGGGGCGGGCTTCGCCCTGGCGGATGCGGCGCAGACCCTGTTCAACGAAGATGCGGTTGTTGTGATCCAGCGGCACCACGTCAGCTACCGTACCCAGGGCGACAAGATCCAGAAGGCTGCCAAGGTTGGGCTGTGGCTCCGGCAGCAGGCCCTGCTCCCGCAGGTGTTTGCGCAAGGCTGTCAGCACGTAGAACATCACACCTACGCCCGCGGCATTCTTGCTGAGGAACGGGCAGCCGGGCTGGTTGGGATTCACGATGGCATCAGCGTCAGGCAGGGTTTCCCCGGCCAGGTGATGATCCGTCACCACCACCTTTATACCCAGATCACGGGCGACACGCACACCCTCGACCGCTGAAATACCGTTGTCCACCGTAACCAGCAGGTCAGGCAGGGAGCCCTCCTCCTGAAGCCGGTGAATGATTCCCGGCGTCAGTCCGTAGCCATCCGAAAACCGACTGGGCACCCGGAAGTCGATATCGTTCAACCCCAGCATTCCTAGCCCCAGCATGGCAACTGCCGTGCTGGTGGCGCCGTCGGCATCAAAGTCACCCAGAACCAGCACCCGCTGCTGGTTGGCAATTGCCTCCGTCAACAGAGCGACAGCACGTTCGATTCCGCGGAGATCCATGGGGGATGCCAGGTGTTTCAGGGTATAGGTCAGCTGCTCGTCGGAAGTAACACCCCGGGCAGCGTAGAGGCGGCGGAGCAACGGAGGCAGGCTCTGGCCCCAGCCCGATGTGGTTTCCGGACCGGGGCGACGCAGGATTTTTTTCGGTGTCATACCAATCAGGTATTCTTCCAGTGTTTGGCGATAAAGTTCTGCACGGCAGACAGGTCGTTATCCAGCACAGTGCATTCTTCTTGCCGCTCGAACAGATCCGCCATATGCAGCGGCAGCGATGGCTCTGCCTTGACTCCGGAACGCAACACGGCATCCGGGAACTTGGCCGGATGCGCGGTGCCCAGGGTAATCATCGGAATGGCCGGATCACGCCGGCAGTTGCGGGCGGCACGCACACCGATGGCGGTATGCGGGTCCAGCAGGTATTCGTTCTGCTCGAAAATCTCACGGATGGTATCCGTGGTGTCTTCGTCACCCACCGCATCGCTGTCAAACAGCTTGCGTGCTTGCTTCCAGCGGTACTCTTCAATACTGACCGGCCCCTTGGCGGCATTCTCCAACAACTCTTTTACCGCAATGCCATCACGTCCGTGCAGATCAAACAGCAGGCGCTCGAAGTTGCTGGACACCATGATATCCATACTCGGCGACAGGGTATGCTCGAGCTGCAGTTGCTCATAGCGGTTACCACTCATGAAGCGGTGCAGAATATCGTTACGGTTGGTGGCAATCACCAGCTGGGAGATCGGCAGGCCCATCTTCCTGGCCAGGTAGCCGGCAAAGATATCGCCGAAGTTACCCGTGGGCACGGAAAACGCCATGCTGCGGTCCGGGCCACCAAGGGCCAGGGAAGCATGGAAGTAATAGACAATCTGGGCCATGATCCGGGCCCAGTTGATGGAGTTCACCGCAGCGAGCTGGGTTTGTCCGCCCAGGAAGGACTGGTTACCAAAGCTTGCCTTGACCATGCGCTGACAATCATCAAAGTTGCCACGCACCGCGATATTGTGGATGTTGTCACCCTTTACAGTGGTCATCTGGCGGCGCTGAACTTCGGAGACACGCTCGTGGGGATGCAGGATAAATATATCCACGTGCTTGCAGCGACGACAGCCTTCAATGGCGGCGGACCCTGTATCGCCGGACGTCGCCCCCATGATCACCACGTGCTGCTGACGCTTCTCCAGCACATAGTCCAGCAGGCGCCCCAGCAACTGCAGGGCGAAATCCTTGAATGCCAGGGTGGGGCCACGGAACAGTTCCATGACCCACTCGTTGGTGTCCAGCTGGACCAGGGGGGCAACAGCCTTGTGGGTGAATACCTCACCATAGGTGTCATCCAGCATCTGGCGGAAATCCTCCGCCGGAATGGCATCGTCCACGAACGGGTACATCACCTTGAAGGCCAGCTCGCTATAGGAAAGCCCGCGCCAGCTGCGGATTTCTTCCAGGCTGAAATGGGGCAGGGATTCCGGGACATAAAGGCCACCGTCGGTGGCCAGGCCTGTTAGCAGGACATCTTCAAAACCCAGGGCGGGAGCTTCGCCCCGTGTACTGATGTATCTCACCTTGCGCGTTCCTGTCAGTTAAAGTTTTCGGCACGGATACGAATGACTTTTCCGTCGATATCGCTGAGGGCTTCGAGCTCTTCAATGGCTCGGTTGATCTGGCGCTCCTGAACGGTGTGGGTCAGGATAATCACCGGAATGCGCCCATCTTTCAGCTCAGATTCCTTCTGCATGATGGATTCGATATTAATGCCGTGTTCGCTGAGGATGGACGCCACCTTTGCCAGCACACCCGGACGGTCCAGCGCCTGGATACGCAGGTAATAGGCTGACTGGATATCCTCCATCGGCAGCACCTGAAGATCTTCCATGGCAGACGGCTCAAAACCAAGGTAGGGCACACGCTGGTTGCTTTCAGCAGCGACAGACCGGGCAGCATCGATGATATCGGCAATCACTGCAGAGGCTGTGGCCTCATCACCCGCGCCCGGGCCGTAATACATGGTCTGGCCAACAGCGTCACCATCCACCAGTACGGCGTTCAGGACACCATCAACCTGTGCGATCAGGTGGCTACGGGGAACCAGTGTGGGATGAACACGCAGCTCAATGCCCTCGTCGCGACGTCGGGCAATGCCCAGGTGCTTGATGCGGTACCCCAGAACCTCGGCATGGGCAATGTCGTAAGGGGTAATTTCGGAAATTCCTTCGGTGTAGGCCTTCTCGAACTGAAGCGGCACGCCAAAACCCGCCGATGCCAGAATCGTCAGTTTGTGGGCAGCGTCAATGCCCTCCACATCAAAGGTGGGGTCGGCCTCTGCGTAGCCCAGATCCTGAGCCTCTTTCAACACCTCGGCGAATTCACGGCCGGCGCGCATTTCGGTCAGGATGTAGTTACCGGTGCCATTGATGATGCCGGCAATCCAGTCAATGCGGTTGGCCGCCATGCCTTCGCGAACTGCCTTGATCACCGGAATACCACCGGCAACACCTGCTTCATAGGAAACGATGACGTTCTTCTTTGCCGCCGCCTCAAAGATTTCATTGCCATGAACAGCAATCAGGGCCTTGTTGGCCGTCACCACGTGCTTGCCATTCTTGATGGCTGCAAGCACCAGCTCCCGCGCCGTTTCGTAGCCGCCGATCAGTTCCACCACGATATCCACTGAGGGGTCACTCACCACGTCGAATACGTCAGTACTGAACGGGATATCACCCAGATCAATATCCTTGCGGGGCGTACGTGTAGCCACCCTGGCAATCCGGATATTGAAACCTGTCCGGCCTGTGATCAGGCTGGTATTCCGGGTCAGTACGTTGAACGTACCACCACCGACTGTTCCCAGTCCGCAGATTCCGACATTGACGTCTTTCAAGCTTTCACCTCTGTTCCCGATGGGTTGCTGTGGGGAGCGACAGTATAACGGTTAACGGGCGCCCGAATAAGCCCTCGCCGACACAACAGCCAGAACTTCAAACCGGTAGCCTATCAGAGCAGCCCGAGGCCTTCAGCCAGTTTTTCCGCCGGCACGTATCCAGCCACCATGGTACCGTCTTCCAGCACGATCGCCGGGGTGCCTGTCACACCAACGCGACCGCCCAGCTGGAACTGTTCCCTGACCGGATTTTCACAGCTTTGCTGTTCAACACTGCGACCCTGCTTGGCAGCATCCATGGCAGCTTGCTGGTCGTCCGCACACCACACAGAAATGTATTTACGGAATGAAGGTGTATTGGGACCGGAACGGGGGAAACCGTAGTAATGAACGGTGATGCCCATCTCATTGAGTTGTGGCACTTCGTCGTGCATCTTACGGCAGTACGGGCAGTCGATGTCGGTGAAGACGGCAATGGATGCCTTTTCCGTGCCCGTGGCCGGGTAGCTGATCACACCTTTGCCACCGAAGTCGTCCATGACCCGTGACCGCTGCTCTACCCGGCCCTGTTCGGAGACGTTGGCGATACCATTACTGGTGACTTTCAAAAGATCCCCGGTAAGAATGTACTGCCCATCGGCTGTGGTAAAAATGGTATCTCCATTATTACTGGAGACCTCGTACAGGCCCTTGGCTTCTGACTCGCGGACTTCGGAAATTTTCAGGCCGGGCACTGCCGCCGTCAACTTCTCGGCAATGGTATCCTCGACTTCGCCCGCTTGCAGTGTTGTTACCCCGGCCAGGGCAGCGGCAATGAAAAGCAGACAGGATTTGAAAAGGCTTTTGATCAACATATTGGTTTCCAGTTTGAAGGGCTCACAGGACGTTCAGCCCTCAGGGCTAAGGGGTACCCGCCGAGACAGAGTAACCGCCGAGTTGTTGCGACATCGGCCGCCACAAAAAGTTCAGTGTATCAAGGTGCGTTGCTCGCGTATAACCGGTCTCAGGACTAGCCTCGGGGATGGTGAGACTGGTGCAGTGACTGCAACCGCTGACGGGCGACGTGGGTGTATATCTGCGTGGTGGAGAGGTCCGAATGGCCCAGCAGCATCTGCACGACCCGAAGGTCCGCACCATTATTCAGCAAATGCGTGGCGAAGGCGTGCCGCAGGGTGTGAGGCGACAGATGCTTGTGGATACCTGCCCGGACAGCGTAGTGCTTTATCCGGTGCCAGAAGGTCTGTCGCGTCATTGCGGACGGGCGATTTCCGGGGAACAGCGCATTGCTGGGCCGCCCCCGGAGAAGCTCACCGCGACCTTCCTTCATGTATCGCACAAGCCAGTCAATGGCCTCCTCGCCCAGGGGAACCAGCCGCTCCTTGTTTCCCTTGCCCACAATCCTTACCAACCCCTGGCGCAGATTAACCTCGTCGACGGTCAGTTCCACCAGTTCCGACACCCGCAGCCCGCAGCCATACAGGATTTCCATCATTGCCTTGTCGCGAAGCTCGATGGGCACCTCGGGGTCGGGTTCCATCAGCAGGTTGTCCACATCCTCTTCCGACAGTGAATCCGGCAGGCGCCGTGGCAGCCTGGGGCTGTCGATGCGGAGCGTGGGATCCTCGGAAATCACCCCCTCACGCAGAAGGTAGCGATAGAACCGGCGCAGACCGGACAGGCGACGGGCGGCGGTAGAGGTCTTGAAACCATCGGCCAGGCCCCGGGAGATCCAGGCCAGCAGATCAGTGCGGCGAACCTCTGTCAGCATCGGTTTTCCCGGTTGTTCCTGCAGCCAGACGGCCAGCCGCTCAAGGTCACTGCGGTAGGCCTGGCGGGTTTTCTCGCCCAGCCCGTCCTCAAGCCAGACGGCATCGGTAAAACGCACAATAATTGCTTCATCGCCCGGCCGTAACTCGGCTCTGGAAGTGGTTCTCCGGCTCATGGCAGTTTACTCGAAACGAACTGCGCCAATGCAGTTCCGGGAGTCGGACACGAAAAAGGCAGCCATTGGCTGCCTTCCCGACGAACTGTAATCAACAGAATCCTGCTGATCAGCCCAGCTTTTCCTTGATACGAGCTGCCTTGCCAGACAGGTCGCGCAGGTAGTAAAGCTTGGCCTGGCGCACGTCACCGCGACGCTTCACACTGATGCTGTCGATCAGCTTGGAGAAGGTCTGGAAAGTACGCTCAACGCCAACACCGTAGGAAATTTTCCGTACAGTGAAGGAAGAGTTCATGCCACGGTTGCGCTTGCCGATGACAACGCCTTCAAACGCCTGCAGACGCTCACGGTTGCCTTCAGTTACGCGAACCTGGATGACCACGGTATCACCCGGCGCAAAGGCAGGGATTTCCTTGGTCATCTGCTCTGATTCAATCTGACTGATGATGTTGTTCTTGCCGCTCATCGTTTGTGCTCCTGATACCCAATCTGTTAATGCCCTGATGATTCAGAGGCACCCGGTTCGTTCAAAATCTCTTCCAGCAGCTCACGCTCTTCGTCCGTAAACACCCGCTTTTCCAACAGGTCGGGGCGTCGCTCCCGGGTTCGCCTCAGCGACTGCTTGAGCCGCCAACGCCGGATCTGATCATGGTGACCGCCCAACAAAATATCCGGCACCGCCTGACCTTCGTAAACCTCGGGCCGGGTGTAGTGCGGACAATCCAGCAAACCGTCAGCAAAAGAATCCTGCTCTGCCGACTGCGCATGACCCAGCGCTCCGGGGATGAGGCGTGTAACCGCATCAATCACAGCCATGGCTGCGAGCTCGCCACCCGAGAGCACGAAATCTCCCAGGGATACCTCACGGTCGACTTCGGCCGATATCAGGCGTTCATCAACGCCTTCATACCGCCCGGCTACCAGAATGAGATTCTGCTCTGCTGCCAGTGACTCAACTACGCTCTGGTCCATCTTCTCTCCCTGGGGAGACAGATAGACTACGCACGCATCTCCGGGTGCCGACGCCCTGGCCGCATGGATGGCATCTCGCAGAGGCTGGATTTTCATCAGCATGCCCGGACCACCACCGTAAGGCCGGTCGTCAACAGTGCGGTGACGATCGTGAGTAAACTCCCGAGGATTCCAGGCATTGAAAGTCAGCAAACCATCTCTGACCGCCCTGCCGGTAATCCCGTAATCTGTTACCGCAACAAACATCTCCGGGAACAGACTGACCGCGCCAATCCACACCCGTCAGAACTCCGGATCCCAGTCGACCACCATGCGCGAGCCGGCAAGATCCACACTCCGGACAACCTGGTCCGGAAGGTACGGAATCAACCGCTCGCGCTGATCAATTGAGGCATCGGTTGCCCTCACCACCAGGACATCATTGGAGCCTGTTTCTATCAGATGATGCACCCTGCCGAGGCACTCATCCTCAACCGTGAAAACGTCCAGTCCCTCCAGCTGATGCCAGTAATACTCCCCTTCTGGAAGCTCTGGCAACTGTTCGGTGGGCACAACAACGTCTGCGCCGCAGTAACTGCGCGCCATTTCACGATCATCTATGCCTTTCAACCTGACAACGATCCCCTGGCCCTGCCGGCGACCCTCCTCAAGCTTTGCAGCAATACGCTTGCCATTATGGACCAGAGTCCAGTCACGGTAGTTCAGTATCCCTTCTCTGGGGTCCGTGAAAGAGTAGACCTTGAACCACCCTTTAACCCCAAACACCGAGGTAATCTGACCAATCACAGTTTCCTGCGAATGCTGAGCCATACCTTAACCCCGGTGGTGAAACGTTAACCCTGTTACTCTGCCGCAGCGCCTTTCAGCAGCTGTGCAACGCGCTCGCTGGTCTGAGCGCCCTGGCCCAGCCAATGATCAATGCGATCGCGATCAATACGCAGGCGCTCTTCCTGGCCACGGGCGACCGGGTTGAAGAAACCGACGCGCTCGATAAAACGACCGTCGCGGGATTTGCGGCTGTCTGTCACTGTCAGATGGTAGAACGGGCGCTTCTTGGAGCCGCCACGAGCCAAACGGATTATTACCATTTCGACCAATATCCTGTTCTGTTGTACGAACTTTGTACGATTCACACCCGCCAAACCAAGGCTGGCGCGAAGACCCATACTCGAAAGGGGCGCTATTCTATGCTAAACGGACGCCAAAGAAAACAGGGAATACATCCCGGTTTCTACATACGCCCACGGGGTGGCATACCACCACCTCCTCCGCCCGGCGGCATCATACCGCCAAGACCCCGCATCATGTTAGCCATTCCGCCTTTCTTGCCCATTTTCTTCATCATTTTCTGCATTTGTTTGTGCTGCTTGAGCAGCCGGTTCACATCCTGGATCTGGGTGCCGGAACCGGTTGCAATGCGGCGTTTGCGGGAATTGTTGATGACATCCGGGTAACGGCGCTCTTTGGGCGTCATCGAGCAGATGATGGCTTCCATCTGCCCCATGGACTTGTCATTTACCTGCTGCTGGGCCATTTGTGCCATCTGCCCCATACCCGGCAGCTTGTCCATCAGGCCGCCGATTCCACCCATGCTTTTCATCTGTTGCAACTGGTCGCGGAAGTCCTCCAGGTCAAAGCTTTTGCCCTTCTTGATCTTCTTTGTCAGCTTCTGGGCTTTTTTCTGATCAATCTTGCGCTCAGCTTCCTCAATAAGGGAGAGCACATCGCCCATACCCAGAATGCGCGAAGCGACCCGATCCGGATGGAACGGTTCGAGGGCATCGGACTTCTCCCCCACACCCAGGAACTTGATGGGTTTACCGGTAATGTGCCGAACGGACAGCGCAGCGCCGCCCCTGGCATCGCCATCGGTCTTGGTAAGGACCACACCTGTCAGCGGCAGCGCATCGTTAAACGCCTTGGCCGTGTTGGCAGCGTCCTGACCGGTCATGGCATCCACCACGAACAGGGTCTCGACCGGGTTTACCGCTTTGTGCAGGCGCCCTATCTCGCCCATCATCTGCTCATCGACGTGGAGGCGGCCCGCGGTATCCAGGATCACTACATCTATGTGCTTTTTGCGGGCAGCATCCATGGCACCGTTGGCAATGTCTACCGGGTCCTGGTCGGCGGAGCTGGGAAAAAACTCGACACCCACTTCCCCCGCCAGGGTTTCCAACTGGCGAATTGCCGCCGGACGATACACGTCAGCACTCACCACCATGACTGATTTTTTGTGCCGCTCCTTGAGGAAACGGGACAGCTTGGCAACGGTGGTGGTCTTACCGGCGCCCTGCAAACCGGCCATCATGATGACTGCCGGGGGCGTTACTGCCAGGTTGAGAGACTCGTTACCATCCCCCATCACGCGCTCCAGCTCCTGCTGGACTACTTTAACGAACACCTGCCCCGGGCTGAGGCTGCGCTGGACTTCCTGGCCGATGGCCCGCTGACGCACACCCTCTATGAATGCCTTGACCACTGGCAGGGCAACGTCTGCCTCCAAAAGCGCCATGCGAACTTCACGCAGCGTTTCCTTTATATTGTCGTCAGTCAGCCGCGCCTGACCCGAGATCTTGCGCAGACTGCCGGAAAGTCGGTCCTGGAGGTTTTCAAACATGTTGCTCTTCCGTACCCGGATTAATTGAGTGCATGAAACACCGGAACCCGATCAGGTTCCTTGATTCCTGTTGCATAATCGCGACATTATAACCAGACTATCGCCCTGAAACGACCAGCCCGGTCAAATCGGCGTCAAACCCCGCCGACCCCCAGACAGAGAGTGGTTAAAAGGAAGTCATGGGAACGCTGATTCTCGCGGTCACTTCATTATTACTGTACAGCATCGGTACTGCCCTGCAGGCTCTAAGCTTCAGGGGCCGGGTGCACACCAATATCGCAATAACCACTCTCATTGGCATGCTGGCCCTGACCGCCCACGGCCTGCTGATTGCCCAGACGATTCACCGTGAAGGCGGATTCGATTTCGGATTCTTCCAGAGTTCGGTGTTGATTTCCTGGCTCATCGTCTTCCTGTTGCTCGGCCTCAATCTTCGCAAGCCCGTTCAGAGTCTCTTCCTGGGCGTTTATCCCATCGCGGCAGTAACCATCATCATGGGTCTGATCACCCATTCGTCTTCACGGCTGGTGCCGGAAGACAGCTACGGCATGCTGTCCCACATTGCCCTGTCGGTGACAGCCTACAGCCTGTTTACCCTGGCCGCCATACAGGCCGCATTACTTTACCTGCAGAACCGCCAGCTCAAACACAACTACAACAGCATACTGATCAGGAACCTGCCGCCACTCCAGACCATGGAATCCCTGCTATTTGAAATGGTCTGGGCAGGCGTGGTGATGCTGGTACTGGCTATTGTGACAGGGGCCCTTTTCATTGACGACATTTTTGCCCAGGACCTGGCCCACAAGACCGTGTTCTCGCTTCTGTCCCTGATCGTCTTCCTGGCGTTGCTGGTCGGGCGCTACACTCGCGGCTGGCGGGGCATAACGGCCAGCCGCTGGACTCTCGCAGGCTGTGCCCTGCTGATGCTGGCTTTCTACGGCAGCAAGTTTGCCCTCGAAATGGTCTTTCAGCGGGGCGGCTGAGCAGAACCCTGCAAACACAGGCAATACTTGACACCTGAAACCTCCACCACCTATTTTCGCTACTCGTCAGCAACATAAGGACACCCCGTCTTGAACGAAACATCGCTTACCGCGCTGTTTATCATCCTGGCAGGACTGATACTGCTCTCCGGATTCTTCTCGAGTTCCGAGACCGGCATGATGTCGCTCAACCGTTACCGGTTGAAGCATATGGCAAAAACCGGTCACAAGGGCGCCAAGCGCGCTCAGGCATTGCTGAACCGCACAGACCAGCTGATCGGCGTCATACTGATCGGCAATAATTTCGTCAACATTTTTGCTTCCGCAATTGCGACCGTCATTGCCATTCGCATCTGGGGCGATGCCGGCATTGCCATTGCCACCGTGTTACTGACCATCGTCATACTGATCTTTGCGGAGGTGACGCCCAAAACCCTTGCCGCGCTGTTCCCGGAAAAAATTGCGTTTCCGGCCAGCCACGTACTGGGCCCGCTACTCAAGATCCTTTACCCGGTTGTCTGGGCCGTGAATCTGTTTACCGGCGCCATCCTGAAGATCATCGGTGTATCCCCCAACGACTCAGCCAATGAACACCTTAGCCGGGAGGAGCTCAGAACCCTTGTAAACGAGGCGGGGGCGCTGATCCCGGCGAAACACAAGGACATGCTGGTCAGCATTCTGGATCTTGAAAAGGTAACCGTGAATGACATCATGGTTCCGCGCAATGAAGTTGTAGGCATTGATCTGGACGACGATCTGGACACCATCCTGCGCCAGCTCAGAAGCAGCCAGCATACCCGGCTTCCTGTCATCAAGGGCGACATCAATAATATCCAGGGCGTACTTCACCTGCGCAACGTCTCAAAGCTGTTACTGCAGGATGACATCAACAAGGCCATGCTGATGCAGCTTTGCCGCGAGCCCTACTTCATCCCCGAAAGCACCCCCCTGAACACTCAGCTGATCAACTTCCAGAAAGAGAAGCGCCGCTTCGGCATCGTCGTCGACGAATACGGGGATGTTCTTGGCCTGGCCACCCTGGAAGACATACTGGAAGAGATTGTCGGCGAATTCACAACCGATTATGCGGCCACCAGCCCCGACATAATCCCCCAGAATGACGGCACCTTTATTATCGACGGCACGTCGGCCGTCAGAACGATCAACAAGACCCTTGGCTGGAAGCTCCCGATTGACGGACCCAAAACCCTCAACGGGCTGATCACAGAAACCCTGGAGAATATTCCTGAAACCAACGTCTGCCTGAAAGTGGGCGGGCACCGGGTAGAAGTACTTCAGATCAAGGATAATGTCGTCAAGGCTGCCATTGTTCACCCGAGAAAACGGAAAAAGCGCATTGCCAGGTAGATTTCAAGGTTATATCAGATCTGCCTTTAGAAAGATCAAAATTTAATCTTTCTCTTGACCGGGCAGGCGTTCCCGCCAAGACTGAAGATGTACAACAAAACAATAATGAACAGGAGTACATCCATGAGTCTAACCCATACCCTGGGTCTGCTTACGCATCCGGACCGTGAATGGGAAGCCATTCGCAACGAGTCGGAATCCGTTGGCAAGCTTTACCTCGGCCACGTTCTGTTACTGGCACTGATCCCTGCCCTGGCGGGCTTCTATGGCAGCACACAGGTTGGCTGGCAAATTGGTGACGGCCAGATAGTCAGGCTGACATCAACCAGTGCCCTGCAGCTTTCCGTGCTCTTTTACGGTGCCATGCTGGCAGGCATCTTTATCATCGGGCGCTTCATCGACTTTTTCGCAGCGACCTATGAAGTAGAGGACAGCACCCCGAGAGGCATTACACTGGCTGCCTACACGGCAACACCGGTGTTTCTGCTGGGAGTCATTGCAGCCTATCCCAACATCTGGGTTAACATGATAGTTGGCCTGATTGCTGTCGCCTACGCCGTCTACCTGCTTTACGAGGGACTGCCGATACTGATGAAAATACCGGAGGATCGAGGTTTCATGTTTGCTTCTGCAGTACTGACTGTCGGCCTCGTGATGTTTGTGGGTCTGCTGGCCATTACTGTGGTGATCTGGAGCGTTGGTATCGGCCCTGTTTACGTAAGCTGATTTAGCTGCCAGCGCGATCATAAAGAGACCGGGGTGCCTGAAGGCATCCCGGAATTCTTGTATTTATGGGCTGTGTTAGCATTTGGTCATGTTACCAAGTGTTAAAATGAGGTAAATTTAACTTATAAATAATAAACACGGTTGTAAGCTCGGTCATGTATCCGGTTGAGGCGTACACAGGAGTCGGCCATGAATAAGCAGTCCGGCATACATTATCTCCGCGAGCACCGGGAGGCTGGGAGTTCAAACCCCGTACCTGCACAGGTGGTCCGTATCCGTGACACTGTCGTTGCCGGGCTGGGAGATTTGTTGCAGGGTGCATTCGACGCAGTTGATGACTCGCTGTTCGAACTGGCAAACAACGCCAGAAGTAACAACGAGCAGAACCGCTATTTCGAAGCGATGCGCGAAATCCGCATCAAACGAAAGGGTGTGGAGCGGCATTTCCAGAATGCGGTCGCACAGCTGTTTGCGAACCCTCCCCGCAGTGGCGTGGTCGCGGCAGATGAAAGCCTTTCCACCCAGACCAACTCAGACAGCCTTTCACTGGTAGGCGATGACGATCTGGAAGAGCAGGTCGCCCTCAATGCCATGATTACCAAGTCCAAGGTTCACTTCCAGGGGCCCCTGCTTCAGTTGCAGACCCGGTTCAGCGTTGTTTATCCAGACGCCAGCGAAGAGAGTCCTGTCAATCCCATGGCTCCCGAGCACCTTTGCAGTGCCTTTGTGGAAGCCATTCAGGCTCTTGAGATCCAGATTCGTGAACGCCTGATCCTGCTCAAACAGTTCGACCGTTACGTGGTATCCAACCTGGGCATGCTGCTGGATGAAGCCAACCGGATATTGATCCAGGCAGGCGTCATTCCGAACTTCCGTTATCACGGTAAGGCGGGCAAACAACACGAAAGCCCTGCCCAGGGAGCCCCTGCTGGACAGGCGGCCGATGAAACCGCATCTTCTACTGCAGTTGATCAGCAGGGTCATCACGAAGGTGCAATGTTCGAACAGATCAGGCAGATGCTTGCGCGTCAGCGGGCCAATGCCGGCATTCCACCCAGGACCTCCGATCCCAACGTTCATGTTGTCGGCGGTGCCGAACTGGCAAACCTGCTTGGATCGCTCCCCCAGCAGCCATCGGGTGAGCAGGTCAGCGGTAATCTGAGTGCCGGTGAACCGGTGATGGTGGACCTGTATCAGGTTGTCCAGCAGTTGCTTGCCCAGACCGGAACCACCAGCGATGGCAAGAAGCCGGCCCTGAACGAAATGGACGAGGACCTGATCAATCTTGTGTCCATGCTGTTCGAGTTCATTCTGGACGACTACAACCTCTCGGCACCGGTTCAGGTACTTATAAGCAGGCTGCAGATTCCTATTCTCAAGGTGGTCATCAAGGACAAAACCTTCTTCAGCAAGACCACCCACCCGGCTCGCCGCCTGCTTAACTCACTCGCCCGAGCCGGCATCGGCTGGAGTGAAAGTGACGAAAAAACACGGGACAAGCTGTATGAACAGATCCATGCAGTGGTTGCCCGCATTCTGAACGAGTTTGACGGCGACGTTACCCTGTTTGAAACCCTGGGCGAAGAATTCGAGCAGTTCCTGGCCAGGGAAAACCGCAAGTCCTCCCTGGTAGAGCAGCGTACCCGGGAATCCGAGCGCGGCCGCATCAAGTCCCAGAAAGCACAGGAAACCGTGGATCAGCTGCTACAGAAAAAGCTGGCCCGTTACAAGCTTCAGGAACCGGTACGGAACATTTTGCTGAATGGCTGGAGCCGGGTGATGTTTCTGGCCTACCTCAGGGACGACGTCGAACATCGCTGGCTACAGACCGTCCGCGTCGTGGACGACCTGATATGGTGCCTGCACCCCCATCAGGACGATGAGGAGCGCGACCAATGGGTGCGGGTGGTGCCCGGATTGCTGAAATCACTCAGGGCCGGCCTCGAGGAGGTCTCCTACAATTCATCCAAACTGGATGAAATGATGTCAGACCTCAAGCATGAGTTAACCGAAGCCTTCCGCGCCAATGCGCTCGCAGAAGCCATGGAAGACGCGCCAGCGCCGGAACCGGAGGATGAGGACCCTGTCGGCCACCACCAGACCGCCATACAACGGCAACAGGAACTTGAGGATGCAGCAATTGCCGAATATGTGGCGCAGATTGACGCCATCGAGATCGGCAACTGGGTCGAGTTCAACCTGGTTAACGGTGCCAGCTTCCGCTGCAAGCTGTCTGCCATTATCGAAGAGGCCGACGGTTTTGTCTTCGTCAACAGAATGGGGCTCAAGGTTATCGAGAAATCCCGCACCGATCTCGCCCATGAAATGCGGCGCGGGCGCCTGACGGTTCTCGAGCAGGGCGCGCTGATTGACCGGGCGCTGGACGCCGTCGTGGGCAGCTTGCGGAGCAAGGCGGGGTAAGCCAGCGTCAACGCTGGAGTATGGCAGCGTTACCACGGGACTTCCGAGAAGGTATCGGATCACCCTCAAATTATCAGTTGCCTTGCTGCTTCATACTCTGGTGATGGAGCTAGTCAGCCCCTACCCCCAACCGCCAAATGGGGACTCAGGGCGCAAGCAGTTCCGGGTTGAACTGATATTCGCCCCGGAACGCCTGTAATAGACGGTATTTCAGGCTTCAGCCTGTTTCGCAGCTGCCTTGATCTGCTCGGCCAGCTCACCACTCTCGGACATTTCCAGAATGATATCGCAGCCGCCCACGAGCTCACCGCTGATGTAGAGCTGCGGATAGGTAGGCCAGCTTGAGTAGACTTTCAGGCCTTCCCGCAACTCCTGGTTATCAAGGATGTTCACAAAGGCAAACCGCTCACCGCAAGCCATCAGAGCCTGCACTGTTTTAGCGGAAAAGCCACACTGTGGCGCCTGCGGAGTACCCTTCATGTAAAGAATAATAGGGTTTTCCTCAAGTTGGCTCTTGATGGTTTCGTTGATATCCATGGATACATACCTCTCATTGGAAACGGATTCGCCTTACGGCAACCTGACTTATACCATTGTACACGTACCGGCATTGGCACCAAACACCAGCGTTGATCCAGCGCGACCATGCTGACCGGTGACATTGTCTTCAGGACCCTGACGGGCTAGACTTGAGCCCCTGTCTTTCAGGCAGCCAGGCAACCCCCGTCTTTGTATCCCGCCAGTGCGGTCCTCGCCGCGAACTGGCTTATTGTCGTTTCAGGACAATGGCTGCTGCGGGCCGGTTGTAACCACGAACACGCCCGGGAATCCAGAGACAGGGTTATTGATTAACTAAGGGCCATAGCATGGCAGCACGACATTTTCTCACACTCAACGACCTGAGCTCCGATGAGCTCGAGCAACTGCTGGATCACGGCAGCCGACTCCGCAAAGAGTGGCGGCAGGGAACCCTGCGTGAAACCCTGAAGAACCGTGTCCTTGCCATGATCTTCGAAAAATCCTCGACCCGCACCCGGGTGTCCTTTGAAGCCGGCATGACACAACTGGGCGGCGCCGCTCTGTTTCTGTCACCCCGCGACACCCAGCTTGGCCGCGGAGAGCCCATCGAGGATTCCGCCATCGTTATTTCAAGCATGGTGGATGCAGTCATGATCCGCACATTCGCCCATACCACCGTTGAACGGTTTGCTGCCGCATCCAGCGCACCGGTAATCAATGCGCTTACAGACGATTTCCATCCCTGTCAGTTGCTGGCCGATATGCAGACCTACCGCGAACACCGTGGCAGCATTCGCGGCGGCACCGTTGCCTGGATCGGTGATGGCAATAACATGTGCCAGTCCTATATCAATGCCGCCTCAAAGTTCGGCTTTAATCTTCGTATCGCCTGCCCGGAAGGTTATGAACCAGACAGCGCTCTGACGACAAGCCCAGGACAACGGATAGCCATCGTTAACGACCCTGCTGAAGCCGCCAGAGGCGCAAATCTGCTGGTCACCGACGTCTGGGCCTCCATGGGACAGGAAGACGAACAGAAGGCCCGCGAGAAGGCCTTCCGTAACTATCAGATCAATCCGGCACTGATGGACCTTGCAGACAAGGATGCCCTGTTCATGCATTGCCTTCCCGCACACCGTGGTGAGGAAATCTCCGCCGACATGATGGAGGATCCCCGTTCTGTCGTCTGGGACGAGGCCGAAAACCGGCTGCACGCGCAGAAAGCCTTGCTGGAGTTCCTGATACTCAATCGACTGGACTGACTGAATGACCGAACGCCTTGCTCAACCCGCCGACTGGCTGCTGGAAGTAAACAACCTGTCCTGTGGATACGGGGATGGCTCTGTCGTAAAAGATGTCAGCTTTGCACTCAGCCACGGCGACATCGGTTGCCTGCTTGGCCCCAGCGGTTGTGGCAAAAGCACCATTTTGCGGGCCCTCGCGGGGTTTCTGCCCATCAATACCGGCGAAATCCGCCTGCAGTCGAATGCCATCAGCCTTCCTGGCCGTACCCTGGCACCGGAAAAACGCCGGATCGGCATGGTATTCCAGGACTACGCCCTGTTTCCGCACCTTACCATTGCCGAAAATGTCGGGTTTGGGCTGCGCAGCGAAGGCCGCAAAGAAAAGCGCCAGAAGGTCATGGAACTGCTGCAACTGGTTCACCTCCAGGATCTTGCCGGAAACTACCCCCATGAACTCTCCGGTGGCCAGCAACAGCGCGTGGCACTTGCCCGGGCGCTCGCCCCCGAACCCACGTTGATCCTTCTGGACGAGCCATTCTCCAGTCTGGACGCGGACCTGCGCCGCCGGCTCAGCCTGGATGTCCGGGAAATACTGAAGACTCTGGGCATCAGCGCCATTCTGGTGACCCACGACCAGCAGGAAGCGTTCGCCATGTGTGACCAGGTGGCCGTCCTGAGGGATGGCGGCATCCAGCAGTGGGATGTGCCCTACAACCTTTACCACGAGCCTGCCAATCGTTTTGTCGCAGGTTTTGTCGGCCAGGGCGGGTTCATACCCGGAAAAACCCTGGGGCCGGACACTATAGAGTCCGAGCTGGGGGTTATCCGTGGCAACCGGGCCTATAAATGGGAACCGGGCACACTGGTGGACATCCTGATCCGGCCGGATGACATTGTTTACGATGCGGAATCGGACCTGAAGCCCAGGGTAGTGGAAAAGACCTTCGCCGGTACCTCGACCCTCTACCGGTTCCGCTGCTCGGAAGACACCGAGTTCGAGGCCCTGTTCCGCAGCCACCTGGATTTCTTTCTCGGTGAACATGTGCCAGTGCGGGTGGAAGCCGATCACCTGATCGCCTTCGAACGGGTCTGAGCCGGAAAACCGGCAACGGCTCAGTTATTACACACCCGCTCAACCGAATCCAGCCATCCGGCGTAGAGTTTCTCCCTGAGTGCCGGCTTCATTACCGGATCAAAACGGCGTTCACGCTCCCACAACTGCGCAATCTCCTCCAGGCTCTGATAAACCCCGGTTTGCAGCCCCGCGAGATAGGCCGCCCCCAGCGCCGTGGTTTCCGTTATTCTGGGACGATCCACCGGTACATTGAGAATGTCCGCCAGAAACTGCATCACCCAGTCATTCACCACCATGCCGCCATCCACACGTAGCGCCTGCAGGGAGGCACCATCGTTGAGGATCGCCCGGATCAGATCCTTGGTCTGGTAACACACAGACTGCAGGCCGGCGGTAACAATCTCTGCTATGCCTGTGTCCCGGGTCAGCCCCATGATTGCGCCGCGGGCATGGGGGTCCCAGTGGGGTGCGCCAAGCCCGGTAAATGCCGGCACAAGATAAACCGGGTTGTCCACGCCCACTTCCGTGGCATAGGCAGACGACTCATTCGCGTGCCTGATCAGCCTGAGCCCGTCCCGTAGCCACTGCATGGCGGCACCGGCGACAAAAATACTGCCTTCCATGGCATAGCAGGGCTTGCCGTCAAGGCGATAGGCCATGGTTGTCAGCAGGCGGTTCTCCGAGCGCAGTGCTTGCTCGCCCGTATTCAGCATCAGAAAACAGCCGGTCCCGTAGGTGCTCTTCGCCATGCCCGGTTCGAAACAGGCCTGGCCCACCAGCGCTGCATGCTGGTCACCGGCGATACCCGCCACCTTTACAGGGGCACCCAGCCAGTGCTCATCGGTGATGCCGAAGTCAGCGGCTGAGTCCAGCACCTCGGGCAACAGCGCAGACGGCACCCGGAACAGCGCCAGCAGCTCGTCGTCCCAGCGCTGTTCATGGATATTGAAGAGCGCAGTGCGGGAAGCGTTGGTGGCATCGGTGCGATGAGAGCGACCACCGGTGAGGTTCCACAACAGCCAGCTGTCCACTGTGCCGAAGGCGAGCTCCCCTTGCTCCGCTCTCGCCCTCGCCCCTTCAACATGGTCCAGGATCCAGGCAATCTTGGTGGCGGAAAAATAAGGATCAATCAGCAGACCTGTGCTCTCGACCACCGCACTTTCATGGCCATCAGACTTGAGCTTGGCGCAGACGGATGCGGTGCGGCGATCCTGCCATACAATGGCATGATGGATGGGCTCACCGGTTTCCCGGTCCCAGATCACCGTGGTTTCACGCTGGTTGGTGATACCGATGCCCGCCAGTTCTGCGGCACCAACACCCGACTCCTTCAGCGCCTCCCGGCATACCGCCAGCGTGCTGTCCCAGATTTCCCGGGCGTCATGCTCGACCTGGCCGTCTTTGGGGAAGTACTGATGAAACTCCTGTTGCGCAGTCGCAACCGAGGTGCCGGAAGCGTCGAATACGATGGCGCGGGAACTGGTTGTCCCCTGGTCGATGGCGAGCAGGTACTGGGTCATTTTGAGGCGTCCTTTCAGATGGATCAGCATCATTATTGTTGATGCTGCAATCTTCTCAAAGGATCAGGGAGAACGCTATGGTCAGAGCGCCAGGGGAATAAGTGGCCAGGCACAAAAAACAGGGCCGGAAAACCGGCCCTCAAATGACGAATGAAACAAGGAAAGTTCGAAAGAACTGCAACCTAAAAGTCATCCCTTACGCCGAAAGTATCTCGCTATCTGCCGCGGCCTTCAGTTGCGGTTGTGTTGTTTGTCTGTTACTTCCGGTGAAGGACCGAGAAGCCAGTCACAAAATGCCTACAGGCTGTGTTCTGTTGGTTTCTTGCGTGGCCATACCAGACTGAAGCGGGCACCACCCAGCTCATCACTGCGACTGACAAACGCCTGTCCGCCGTGCCAGTACAATATCCGTCTGACGATGGAGAGGCCAAGGCCGTAGCCGCCCGAAGTCCGGGTTCTGCTGTCATCAAGCCGGGCGAAGGCGGTAAATACCTTCTCCCAGTCTTCCTCCGGAATACCGGGGCCATCGTCTTCGACATCGATGCGGCAGTTATCCTCATCGAACTGGCAGTGAACCCTCACTTTCCTGTCCGCATAGCGGGCGGCATTGCCCACCAGGTTCTGGACCGCCCGATGCAGATACCGGGGTTCTACGTCCGATAGCGACCAGCGTTGCGATTCTTCATCAATGTCCGCCTCAATGCTGTGTTCGGGCCGGGTCATCTGCTGCTCGCTTACCACCTGCCGGACTATGTCTGACACCGAGGTTTCCTGGAGTGCAAACACGGGTCCGCCCTGCTCAAGCCGGGCATAAGTCAGTATTTCGTCAATCAGCTCGTCCAGTTCCTGAATATCACCATCAATGCCGTCAAGCTGTTTCTGTAATGCTTCCGGGCTGCTGGCACTCTCGATCATCTGCACGCCAAAGCGAATACGGGCGACCGGCGTTCTCAGTTCATGAGACACCGCGTGTATCATTTCCCGCTGCACGCCCACCAGTCTCTGGATATGTTCCGCCATGCTGTTGAAAGCCACCGCCAGCCTCGATACCAGCCGGCTGTCGCCGGCGTCGATCCTCGCGCCCATCTCGCCACGGGCAATGCGGATGGCCACAGACTCCACCGCCCGCAGATTGCTATCCACATCCCGCAGCGCCAGGTAGAGCGCCAGCGCGAGGACACCGCCCGCCACAGCCAGCAACAGCAGCAGCACCGGCCATGCCCATGGATTGAAGGGCGACGGCATTGCCAGATCAACCAGGGTTCCGTCATCCAGGCGAAGCAGCACATGGGCCCTGTCCTGTGACGGATGGTGATAAAGGGATATACCCCGCTCGGAGACTCGCTCCAGAACATCTGAATCGGGCAATGCCGACTGGTCCTGGACGGTTTCAAGCTCCACGGCGAGAGCATCCGCCAGCTGCGCCATCACATCTTCTCGGCTTTCCGGTGGCGTGTCATCGAGATGGATGCGGGCAATCAATGCGGTTGCCTCGGCAACGTCGCTGTATATGTCGCGGAATCGCAGGTCAAGGATGCGACCCTGGCCATCCTGGATCATCACCTGCTGGCCAATGCTGGTTTCCAGCGCTACCACCTGGCCATAGGACAGTCGCTCCATGATGACATCAGAAAATGGCAGATCTCCGGGCGCGCTGACCCGGAGATCGTAAAACGACTCCAACCAGTGATATTGCTGCTCCGGATAGTGCGTCGCCGAGATCCAGTGCAGCAATGGCCCTGAAAACCTTTCCTGCCAGAACTGCTCCCGCACGGAATTGACACCCATAAAAAGCGCTGCACAAAGCAGGAGAATCAGAAAGGTCAGGCCAATCAGCCGGGTATACAGCTTGAGAAAAAACTTGAGGGGCATTGCGATAACCCTGGCAATGAACGCCGGCCCGGGCAGGCCAGCGCCAGAGACTGGACAGTCAGGCTTCCTTTACGAACAGATAGCCTTTGCTTCGTACGGTTTTTATCCGCCTCGGATGAATCGGATCATCACCGATCTTGGGCCGTATACGCGAGACACGGACATCAATCGAGCGGTCCTGACCATCGTATTCGATCCCGCGCAGGGCGGTGAAGATCTCTTCACGGCTAAGCACCCGCCCGGCATTGCTGGCCAGCAACCACAACAGATCGAACTCCGCACTGGTCAGGTCGATACTGTCATCGCTCAGCCAGGCCTCGCGCATAGAGCGGTCCACCACCAGATCGTTGAACTGCAGCCGGACAGGCTCCTCGCCGTTATTCTCTTCCGCAGCCACCGAACTGTTCTCGGTGACCCGCCGCAGCAGGGCACGGATTCGGGCCAGCAATACCCGGGGCTGGACCGGTTTACCGATATAGTCATCGGCACCCATTTCCAGGCCAAGTACCTGGTCCAGATCATCGGTACGGGCAGTGAGCATGATGATGGGGCCGGGATAGAAAGGCCGCGCGCGCCTGCAGATGGACAACCCGTCCTCGCCCGGCAGCATCAGGTCAAGCACGACAAGATCAGGCTGCTCCTTGCGAATACGCTCTACCGCATTGCCACCGTGGGTTTCGAGAGAGACCGTTAGCCCGCTGCTTTCCAGATACTCCCTGGTCAACTCCGCCAGCCTCTCATCATCTTCGACTATAAGAATCCGCCAACTTTCGTTCGTCTGTTCCACGCCGTCCATCTCTGATTTTGTTTTTCCGGTTTCTGAAGCTCCCGACCATGTTCACCTCACCTGGCCGGAGAAGAGTTATCTGCAAGAAGACCTGCCATGTAACTGACAATACAGGCTACCTCCTGTAACAGCAATTATACATGGTATTCAGAAATATACATGGAACCACCCGTTCGTTACAGCCTGTGACAAACGCGCCAGTCCGATACCCGGCCCATTCGCCTGTCACAAAGTCGTCATCCGCCGTTCATTCCGATGTCACACCGGATTCATAGCCTTGTCGGAAAGTGGAAACAAAGAGGCATTGCCATGAACGCCCAGACTGCCCGCATATCACGCCCGGCCCGCAGGCTCAGAACCGTCATCACCCGGCAGCCGGATCTTGTTGAATCGGCGCAGAAACTGCGCTACCAGATATTCTCGGAAGAATATGGATCGGATCTTGGTGCGGCCGTCCCGGGAATAGACGCAGATGAATTCGACCGTTTCTGCGACCATCTGATCGTCACCGACGAGAATACCGGTGCTCCGGTGGCAACCACCCGGGTACTTCACCACAGCAAGGCCCTGCAAGCCGGCGGCTTCTATTCCGAGGGTGAGTTCGAACTTTCCTCGCTGTATCGGCTTCCGGGAACCGTTGCCGAACTCGGGCGAACCTGCGTGCATCCTGACTACCGCAATGGTGCCACTATCAGCCTGCTGTGGGCATCGGTGGCGGAATACCTGGTATCACGCAATGTGGACTACCTGATCGGCTGTGCCAGTATCGGCATGTCAGATGGCGGCCTGAAAGCCTGGCGCATAGCCCGCTACCTGCAACGGGAATTCCTTGCAGGTGAGGCATACCGGGTAACGCCGTTGCGGGCACTCCCCCACCTCACTCACCCGCTCAGTGAGGACCGGCCGGTGGATGTTCCTGCGCTGATCAAGGCCTACATGCGCCTGGGCGCCCGGGTTTGCGGCGAGCCGTGCTGGGACCCGGATTTCCGCTGCGCTGACCTGCTGGTAGTGCTGGATGTCAATAACCTGGCAAGCCGCTACAGCCGTCACTTCATGCGCACCCAGACCCGATAGCACAACAATCCAAGGACCGGCCATGGAACTGATACGTCTGACCACAAGACTCACGCTGTTTGCCGGCTTTCTGGCACTGACCGCATTGCTGGCAGGTATTCTGCTACTGGTTGATGCCCCGTTCCGTAGCCGGATTGACCGGGCACCCTTCGCCCGCCTCTGTTTCAACGGTGCCAGCCGTTGCCTGGGCTTCCGCGTGTCGACACAGGGAACCTTCAGCGACAGGCCTGTGCTCTATGTCAGCAATCATATTTCCTGGTCTGATATTCCGGTGCTCGGGGGCATGGTTCCAATGCGATTTCTGTCAAAGGCCGAAGTGGGCCGCTGGCCGGTGATCGGTTGGCTTGCGAAGCAGGCCGGGACGCTGTTTATCCAGCGCGGCAGCGGCAAAGCGGGCCAGGCCCGGGCAGAAATCGCGGGCACTCTGCTGCGGGGGCAGTCAGTGCTGGTTTTTCCGGAAGGAACCACCACGGCAGGCGTCACGGTTCTGCCGTTTCACAGCCGCCTGCTCCATGCCGCAATGGATGCCGGAGCAGACATCCAGCCAATCAGTATCGCCTACCTGCGAAACGGACACCCGGACCATCTCGCTCCCTTTATCGGCGATGATGAGTTCCAGCTTCATCTGGCCCGCATGCTCCGCCAGCCGGCCATAGAAGTTGGCGTGATCGCCCACCCTGTCGTAGCCATTGGGGAGGACAGCGACATGTCAGCGATATCCAGAGAATTGCAGAGAACGGTTCAGGAGGGCTTGTGGAAGATCCAGGCCGGAGGACTGACGGACCGGGGCACCGCCACGCCCACGGCGGTGGCAGGCCCGGAGATCTGAGGTCAGCTCAGCGGGTGGCCGGCGTTGATTTCCTCTTCCGTGGCCTCGCGCTTGCCAATGATTTCCAGGTCGAAGTGAAGGGTGAAGCCTGCCAACGGATGATTGGCGTCCACCCTTACCAGATTACCGTCGATACCCACCACCTGGACCACCTGCGCAGTATCGCCAGTGTTGGTCTGGAACTTCATTCCGACCTGCAGGTTTTCCACGCCCTCGAACATGGAACGTGGCACTTTACGAATCAGCTCCGGGTTATGCTCCCCATAGGCCATGGAAGGCGGCACGGTGACCTCCAGGCAGTCCCCGACGTTGCGGTCTTTCACCGCTTTCTGGATGCCTTCAATGATCTCCGGGCTACCCTCAAGAAAGTGCAGCGGCTCACTGCCCTCGGAAGTGTCGACCAGCTCTCCGAGTTTGTTCTTGAGGACATAATGGACGGTAAGTACAGCGGGTTTTTGCATCAGGCGTTCGTGTTTCCTGTATCCGGAGGTGTGTCAGTCAGGTTCAGTCCGTGGATCACCAGGCGACGATCCAGCTTTGCCTTCACCCCCCTGGGTTTATCAAGGCTCATGCGTTCCAGCAGTGACTGGTAGCGGCCCTCGTCGTCTTTTGCCTTCACGGCATGCCACAGAGTGGACAGTTTACCACGACGGGTCGCCGTTGCGGCCTTCAGGGTCTTCAGCGCCTTGCCCAGCCTCAGCTCTTCATCCGTGAAATCCCGGCCAAAGGGGAAGGGAGGAAACACTTCCTTGTCACCGGCGGCCTTGATAGCTGCCTGAATTGCTTCCGGCGTATTGTGGCACCATTCCGGCGGCAGGCGGAACGAAGCATCCACTTTTCCTGCCTTCTGGGCCTGCTTCAGCAAGTCTTTCTGGAAGCGCGAATCGGCAATGCGGATCAGGCGCAGATAAACCTGTTCGTCTGACTGGCCCCGGAGGTCCGCGATACCATACTCCGTAACGACAATGTCGCGAAGGTGGCGCGGAATGGTGCAGTGCCCGTAACTGAACACGATATTGGACAGGGCTTTACCGCCAGAACTCCGGGTGCTGCGCATGGTGAGGACAGATCGCGCACCCGGCAGTTCATGGGCCATGGCCACAAAATTGTACTGACCGCCCACGCCGCTGACCACACGGCCATCATCCAGCCCATCAGACACCCCCGCCCCGTTGAGGGTATACATCATCGCCGAGTTGACGAACCGGCTATGGACTCTTTGCGACACCTTAAGACGCTGGTTGCCGAAGGCGTGGTCATAAAGATGATTGATGTAGTTCACACTGGTCATGCATATACGCTGGCGATCCGCGGGCGACATGTCCCGCAAACGCTGGTAAAACTGCTCCGGTCCGACATAGAAACCGCCATGGAGCACAATGCCTCCGGTCAGTCGCTCACCCAGTGCCAGGGAGGCAATCGACTGCCTGGCATCTTCGCTGTCCAGGTCCGGGTCAAGTGACTGCTCGCCAATGCGCAGGCGCCCGCCCTTGAACTCCACTCCGGTGTGCAGAATGCCGAACTGGCAAAGCCACTCCACATCCCGGGCTCGCAACGGCGAGTCGATGAGCTTTTCCCGGCGCAGCACGTCCAGCGTGTCCAGGGAAACATTGTGAGTCAGCTCACCGCGGTTGATCAGTTCCTGCAGGTCGGCGTGGTCAAACACTTCCCTGCTCAGCACACCGGCTTCCATCAGATAGACGAAGCCGTCCACCATCATCTCGCTGCAGCCGTACAGCCCGGCGGTGAATGTTCCTGTACCGCCGTACTCGTTGACAACCGGGAAGCGCTCGGCAATACCAAGATGGTCAAAAACCTTTTTCCAGTGGTCATTGTCGGTGTGTCGCAGGATCGCACTGTGCACCAGCGCCGCACCCAATGACCCTATGCCTACCTGCAGTGTGCCGCCGTCTTTCAGCAGCGCGCTGGCATAGAACCCGATCAGATGATCTTCCGGGCTGACCGACATCTGCGGTGCAGAAAACAGGGGGTAGTCAGAGGCTGCATGCTCGAGAACAATGTCGAAATCACTCTGCTCCACCGCTGCGTCGTTGCCCATGAACGGCAGGTGGCTGTTGGTTTCTCCTATAATTGCGACCGGGGTGCCTGTTTCCGCCCGCTCCCTGAGCAGGGGAATCAGGTCGAGGGTCAGGTCCGGATTACTGCTGAGGCTGACTGTTCCCTGCTGCTCCGGCTCCACCGGGGGTGCCACCATCTGCGCTACTACATTGACACCAATCGCCATCAGATCACGCACGGCATGGGTATAGTTGGTACAGACGTAATTCCGCTGCTGGGTCTGATTGTGAAGAAAAGATCCTGCTTTGAAGAAGAATTCAGACACTTTCACATTGTCGGGCAACTTCTGCCGGACAACGTCCCGCGCATACTCAAGTTCCGGAATGCGACCGTACAGACGCTCTACGAACGGCCCCATGAAACGCTTCTCCAGCGACGAACTTCCGCCCGGAGCGGTCAGGGACAACGCGGTCACAATGTGTAGCTGGATTGATGAGTCATCCCTGGCACGCTGGTACAGGGCGTTCACGAAGCGAACAGGCTTGCCAAGGCCGAGCGGCAGCCCGAGAGTGATATTCTTCCCGACCCGGCTAATCAGCTCATCCACACACTCAACGCTGCTTCCCAGTATTACCGGTTGTTCCTTTGCCATGGCCATGCTCCGTATCTGTGCGCGAAATTGCATTCGACAGGAATAATCACATGCGAAAACACATCAGGCAATGAGCCCGGTCATATAAACGGCAGTTAGGAAAAATTAGCAAGAAGGAGGGAGGCGCAGGTCGACAAGCAGTGTCAGAGCGTCAGGCAGTGTGCCAGTCAGAAGTTCCATTTGAGGTTGAGGCAGGCCCCTTCCTCGAGCAACGCGATACCGTGATCCGGCCTCGCGCGGTCAGAGGCGTAAGTCTTTTCCCTGGAATCCGAGCGGCTGAAACCGAGGCTCAGCAGGCGTGACCCCAGGTTGGCATACATGTCTGCATCTTCACGCTGGAAATCACCCGACATTTCATCCTGAAGCTGGTAAATATCCTCAGCAGGTACTTCATCGGCGAACGCTCGCTCATTAGCTTCGGCACGAACCACAAAGGCGATCATATTGAGTGCAAGAAGAGCGATAAAGATTCGGATAATCATGATAATTCTGGCGACCTGTTAGCGAAACGGGAGTCTACTGTCACGTAATGCTTAAGTCTAATGATTAACGAGCAGAAAGATGTGATTTCGCACACACTTGTGCCGTAATTTTGTCACCAGATCCCCGCTATTTTGTCAAAAAAGTATCGGTTCTTGTTGCAGCCTGTAAACAGGTGCCGTCGTTGTGCGCTTCGCGGGCAAACAAACGACGTTCACACGCAACAAAGCCATTAAAAAATCGTAATCGAATACTCTCAGGGACAGGGGTAGGTGTACTGCCGGTTAAGCTCTTCAATGGCCTCAAGTACATTATCGCCCAGTGAAACAGACGCAGAGCCAAGATTCTCCCGAAGCTGCTCCAGGGTGGTGGCACCGATGATATTGCTGGTTACGAAATCACGGCTGGTGACATACGCAAGTGCCATCTGTACCGGCGAGAGCCCATGGCTCGCCGCAAGGTCCACATAGGCCCGGGTGGCGTCAGCGCCACGGCCGGTGGTGTAACGGGTAAAACGCTCGTAAAGGGTCATCCGCGCACCATCGGGGCGCTTGCCACCCAGGTACTTGCCGGAGAGCATGCCAAACGCAAGGGGCGAATACGCCAACAGCCCCACCTGCTCGCGACAGGCGATTTCCGCCATCCCTACTTCAAAGGTGCGGTTGAGCAGATTGTAAGGGTTCTGGACGCTGACAATGCGGGGCCAGTGGTTTTCCCGGGAAAGCCTGAGGTACTCACTGGTGCCCCAAGGGGTTTCGTTGGAAATGCCGATATGGCGAACTTTGCCTTCCTGCACCAGTTCAGCCAGCGCACCAAGGGTTTCCTCTATGGGCGTGGCCTGCTCATCCGCACTGTGTTTATAGCCAAGCCTGCCAAAAAAATTGGCATTCCGATCCGGCCAGTGCACCTGATAAAGATCGATATAGTCTGTCTGGAGCCTGCGCAGGCTGTCGTCACAGGCCTCGCGGATATGCTCCCGGGTCAGGCGGGGGCCACTACGCAGGTAGCTCAGACCATTACCCGGCCCGGCCACCTTGGAAGCAATCACCAGGTCATCCCTGCGACCGCGGCTGGCCAGCCAGTTGCCCAGGTAGGTTTCCGTTAATCCCTGGGTCTCGGCCCGTGGGGGTACCGGATACATCTCCGCCACATCAATGAAATTAACACCCTCAGCCGTTGCCAGATCCAGCTGTTCAAAAGCCTGCTGCTCGCTGTTCTGCTCTCCCCAGGTCATGGTACCAAGGCAGATCTCGCTGACATCGATATCCGTCCTGCCAAGTTTGCGGGTTTTCATACGTCCTCCGGATTGCATTGCTGAAACGATGAAGCGTCGATTGCTGAAAGGGTAAAAGGATTGTCACGGAAGTGTCCCGGAACTGTCATGCCGGTTTTCCATAGTAGAAGCATGAAAGCGGACAAGACGGGAAACATTGTGACCGGAATCACCCAGGCTTCAGGGCGCAGACATCACATTACCATTGTTTCTGAGACCTTTCCTCCGGAAATCAACGGCGTGGCCAACACCCTCAGATACCTTTGCCTGGGGCTGATGCGACGCGGGCACAGGGTAACTGTTGTCCGCCCTCGCCAGAGCCATGAGTCAAAGGGCGAATTCCACGCAGCCGATGAACATCTGTTCTCCCGGGAGCATGTCGTTACCGGCCTGCCGCTTCCGGGCTATGGCGAACTGCGATTCGGGGTCTGCCGACCCGGGTACCTCGCGGCCCTCTGGAGCCGAAGCCGTCCCGATGCCGTTTATGTAGCCACCCAGGGGCCACTTGGTGTTGCCGCTGTTTCAGCGGCCCGAAGCGCCGGCATACCGGTTACCTCCGGCTTCCACACCAACTTCCATGCTTACAGCCGTTACTACGGCGCCGGCTTCCTGGAAAAACTGCTTTGCGGTTACGGCCGCTGGTTCCACAACCGTACCGCCCTTACCCTGGTACCCACTCGTAAAATAGCAGAAACCACCGCCGATATGGGCATTCATCCCACCTGTGTCTGGAGTCGCGGTGTCGATTGCAACCGTTTTTCACCTCACAAGCGAGACATGGCTCTGCGGCAACAATGGGGCCTTCGTCCCAACGATCGGGCGGTACTTTACGTGGGCCGGCTGGCACCGGAAAAGAACCTGCAGATGGCGGTTTCCTGCTTCGAGCGAATTCGCGGCCTCCACCCCAATGCCAGGTTTATCCTGGTGGGTGACGGGCCAATGCGCAAACGCCTGGCCGAACGCCATCCGGACTATATATTGCCAGGCACCCGCCGGGGCGAGGATCTGGCCCGACACTATGCGTCCGGCGATATCTTCCTGTTTCCCAGCAAAACCGACACTTTCGGCAATGTGGTCACCGAGGCCATGGCCAGCGGCCTTGCTGTGGTTGCCTTTGACGATGCCGCCGCCAGCGAGCATATCCGCCACGAAGATAACGGCATGAAGGCCAGCCTGCCTGACGACGAAGGCTTCGTGGATCACGCTCTGCGACTGGCCGACCAGCCGACACTGATGAACAGGATACGGGCCCAGGCGCGCCTGGACGCTTTGGAACTGGACTGGGCAGCGCAAATCGATCAGTTCGAGCACCTGATACTGAACCAGCCACCAAGGAATCACTTCAATGCCATCAAACAGCAAGGCATCCCGCTTCTTTAACGTGGTGGACCAGAGGGAATTTGCCCTCTGCCAGTCCATCAATGGCACCCTGAGATTCCGCCCGGTACAGAGTTACTTTCAGGTAGTGAGCCGGTTGGGTGACGGCTGGCTCTGGTATCTGGTGATACTGGCCATGCCATTGCTCAGGCCACGGGACGGGCTGGCCATTGCCTTACTGATGGTAGCCACCGGGCTGTCCTGCACAGTCACCTACAAACTGCTGAAGCGCTGGCTGATCCGCGAACGGCCATTCATCTCGTTCCCTTCCATAAACTGCGGCACCCCACCCCTGGACCGCTACAGTTTCCCGTCCGGCCACACGCTGCACGCTGTCTGCTTTAACACCGTGCTGGCCATGACCACACCGGAGCTGGCCTGGCTGCTGTTGCCTTTCACCCTCAGCGTAGCGGCTTCCAGAGTGGTGCTTGGCTTACACTACCCCAGCGACGTTGCCGCCGGAGCTTTGATCGGCGGTCTCCTGGGCCTGCTGTCGGTTTGCGGCCTGAACGGTATTTTCATTCAAACAGTCGCAACTGTGTAACCGGTGATTCATCACTGCGAAACCGCACCCCCAGTCCCAACAAACGCACCGGCCGCTCGGCATTGGTGATCAGTTCATCCAGTAACGGCTGGTAGTCTTCCATCGCGGGCTCCCGGATCTGTTCGCGAACCCGCTCCAGGGTATGGGTGGAAAAATCGCTGTAGCGAATCTTGATAAACAGCTTGTGAATGGGTTTACGGGCGGCCTTGCGGCTCAACCTCAGGTTCAGGTCGGCCACCAGCGATGCCATCACCGATTCGCAGGCACGCTTGTCCGGCAGATCCTGGGAAAAGGTACGTTCCACGCTGACGGATTTGGCAATGCGGGACACCACCACATCACGGTCGTCTCGGCCAAAGGCCATTTCCCGCAACCGATAGCCCTGTTTGCCAAACTTTTCCAGCAGCACATCCGCAGGAATGTTCTGGAGATCACCACAGGTCGCAACGCCCAGTCCATGCAGCTTGCCGGCTGTCACCTGCCCTACTCCGAAAAGCTTTTCAACCTTGAGGTCCTGCACGAAGCCGTCCACATCCTCCGGGCGAATTACGAACAGGCCATCAGGTTTTTCCCAGTCGCTGGCAATCTTTGCCAGGAATTTGTTGGGAGCCACACCGGCAGAAATAGTAATACCCACTTCCTCTTTTACCCGGCGCCTCAGGTGCCGCGCCATAAGGGTGGCACTGCCCTTGTGGTCGGTTACATCGCTGACATCCAGAAAGGCCTCGTCCAGGGACAGCGGCTCTACCAGGTCGGTCAACTCTCGCAGTATGGCCATCACCTGCTTCGACACCACCCGGTAGCGGGCCATATCCGGTGGCACCGTCACCAGGCCCGGACACAGGCGCCTGGCCTCACCGCCCGGCATGGCGGACCGCACTCCAAAGGCCCTCGCTTTGTAGTTACAGGTGGTGACCACGCCCCGGCCACCCTCACCGCCCACCGCCAGGGGAACCTCCTGCAACGAGGGATTGTCCCGCATCTCCACGGCGGCGTAGAAACAGTCGCAATCTACATGGATAATCTTGCGCTGGGCCATGACTCTTCGATCAGGTAAATTATCTGTACATATGTACAGCCTTGTATCTTACGGTAACATGCCGAGAATGTCAGGAGCTCCAAACGTCAACTCCACAAACAGGTGCCAGCGACCATGACAAACCCTATCCCGGAACAATCACAGACAGAAATCGAAGCCGCCGCCTTTCGAAAGCTGGTCAGCCACCTGCGCGAACACACCGAAGTGCAGAACATTGACCTGATGAATCTGGCAGGATTCTGTCGCAACTGCCTCTCCAAATGGTATCGCGCCGAAGCAGCCGACAGAGGCTTCGAGCTGTCGGACCCGGATGCCCGCGAAATTATCTACGGAATGCCATACGAGCAGTGGAAAGCCCAGCACCAGGAAGGACCGAAGCAGGATCACAAGGCATGAACCTCAATGACGCGGTTCGCATTCATCTGGCGTCGGTAGACGCCGGCCACGGCGATTTTGATGATACCCTGGCCCTGGTTGACCGCTTTTTCGAGTACCAGCCTACCGGGTTCCATAACGGCCCGTTGTATAATGGCGCTGGCGAAAATGCCGGCTCCTGCCGGGTATTTTCCCTTGCCCAGTACTGCAACCTGACCGAGGCCGAAACCCTGCGCCTGTTCGCGCAGCATTATCAGCAGGTTCTGGACGAGCCCGCGGGCGAAAGCCATGGCAACATCCGCCAGTTTATCGGAACCGGCTGGTCCGGTATCCACTTTGACAGCCCGGCGCTTCGCAAACGCCCAGCTGCCACCCAGGACGACACCACGGAAGAGACCCACCCATGAGCGAGACCGCCGTATCCGGGGTAAAACAGTGTTTCCAGCTCAAAAGTGCCAGCGTGTCCATGACCGCACTGGAGCTGTATTTTTTTGACGAACAAGAATTCGAAAGCACCCTGCGGGACAAGATCAGCCAGGCTCCAGGCTTCTTCAAGGATATTCCGCTGATTGTCAGCCTTGAGAAATACGAGGGCCTGAGCAGCGAACTCGATTTTTTCAAGATTATTGGCTCCTGCCGCCGCCACAATATCCATGTTATTGGCGTGCGCGGCGGCAACGACGACCAGCGCCGACTGGCAAGGGGCGCCTCCCTGGCACTGCTTCCCGGTGGCAGCCAGCGGGATCGCGACATAGACACCGGCCCCGCCGCTGAGAACACCGGAACCGCAGACAGCCCAGCCCCCGCAAGAGTGGAAACCCGCGCTGAGCCGGCCCCGGCAAAAATCATCAACCAACCGGTACGTTCCGGCCAGCAGGTATACGCCCCCGATGGCGACCTGATTATCCTGGCGCCAGTACAGGCCGGCGCGGAAGTGCTGGCAGCGGGCAACGTCCATGTCTATGGACCGCTCCGGGGTCGGGCCCTCGCAGGTATTCACGGGGCCGAACACGCGCGGGTATTCTGCCAGTCTCTTGAAGCAGAGCTTGTGTCCATCGCCGGACACTATAAAATCTCAGAAGATCTTCAGGACAACGGCTGGAAAACCGCTGTCCAGATCCAGCTCAGGGATGACCTGCTGGTGGTAACGCCACTGGAAAAGGCCTGATCAGAGTGTAATTACCCGCACAGGCGGGGAAAACGACGAATCCACCGCAAAACAGGAATGCAACCTTGGCTAGAATCATTGTCGTTACCTCAGGAAAAGGTGGCGTAGGTAAAACCACAACCAGCGCTTCTATCAGCACCGGGCTGGCCAAACGTGGCCACAAGACCGTGGTCATCGATTTTGACGTGGGCCTGCGCAACCTGGATCTCATCATGAACTGCGAACGCAGAGTGGTGTACGACTTCGTGAACGTGATTCAGGGCGAAGCCACACTCAACCAGGCCCTGATCCGGGACAAGCGGGTTGATACCCTCTACATCCTGCCGGCCTCCCAGACCCGGGAGAAGGAAGCCCTCACCAAAGAGGGCGTCGAAAAGGTAATCAACGAGCTGTCCGAACGGTTTGACTACATTGTCTGCGATTCGCCTGCGGGCATTGAGCACGGTGCCCTGATGGCGCTTTATTATGCTGACGAGGCCGTGGTGGTTACCAACCCGGAAGTGTCCTCGGTGCGTGACTCGGACCGCATTCTCGGCATTCTGCAAAGCAAGTCACGGCGCGCTGAAATGGGCCAGGACCCGGTCAAGGAACATCTGCTGCTGACCCGCTACAACCCGGACCGGGTGGAAAAGGGCGAGATGCTGTCGGTGGCGGATGTGGAAGAAATCCTCGCCATTCCACTGCTGGGCGTGATTCCGGAATCACAGATCGTACTGAACGCTTCCAACCAGGGGCTTCCGGTGATTCTTGAGGAAGACAGCGACGCCGGGCAGGCCTATGAAGATGCCGTTGCCCGCCTTCTGGGCGAGGAGCGCGAGCACCGCTTTATGTCGTCCCAGAAAAAGGGTTTCTTCTCACGGATGTTCAAGGGGGGCTGACGGATGAGTTTCTTCGACTATTTCAAGAGCAAGAAGGATAACCGGACCGCCAGCGTTGCCAAAGAACGGCTTCAGATCATCGTTGCCCATGAGCGGGGCCAGCGTGAACAGCCCGATTACCTGCCAGCACTGCAAAAGGAGCTGCTTGAGGTCATCCGCAAGTACGTTCAGATCAGTGACGATATGGTGCAGGTGGAAGTCGACCGTAACGACAGTTGCTCGGTCCTGGAGCTGAACGTCACCTTGCCTGAAAAGTGACCGCACCGGCATTCAGTGATCAATCCCGGCCCCCCCCTGGCTGCAGGCATTGATCACGATGCCGGGCTGACGGATGTGGTCGTCAAAACCCAATCAGGGGATGACTAGCCAGGAAGTAACAGCTAAGCTCTTTTACAAAGGACCTGCTAACGGAGCCGAACTGTAAATGACCGTTCTCGCCTACGAGATCATGACCCCGAACATAAAGGCGGTACCCCAGTCATGGACGATGGACCGGCTGGCAAGATTCCTCACCGACAACGAGATCACTGGCAGCCCTGTTACCGATGAAGCCGGTGAAATAGTCGGCATTGCCACCCTCAAGGACATCACCGAATTCCGCTGGAACGCCAGCAGGCCTGAAACCGACACCCGTATGACCCCTGAAGAGGAACAGGAAGCCAGGCGCCTGCGCATGGCCATTTTCGAGGAAATGGGCAAGGTGCCGGTGGAAGTCCGCGATATCATGACCCCCATCGTTTTATCGGTTGACGAGCAAACGCCTGTGCGCGACATTGCCGATATGATGATGCGTGAACACCTTCACCGGATTTTTATCACCAGGAATGAAAAGATCACCGGTATTGTGACCACGTATGACATGCTCAAACTGATCTCCGACCAGGAGCTCACCAACCGCTGTGCCGGGAACGGCTGACCAGAGAGGTATCACACCCTATGCCAAGAGCACCGCAGGCTCGCAGAAAGATGTACGTCCTCGATACCAATGTCCTTATCCACGACCCGAACGCCCTCCTGAATTTTGAAGAACACGACGTTATCATCCCGATGACGGTCCTGGAAGAACTCGACAGCCTCAAATCCGGCAAGCAGGCGGTAGCCGCCGACTGCCGTCAGGCGATTCGCAACATCGACAAGTTGCTGGGGGACGCCAGCCCTGGAGAGATCGAGAAAGGCGTTCCTATCGTGCGCGGCAAGAAAGCAGAACCCCTGGGGGCGCTATCGATACTGATGAGCACCGAGCACCACGGCAACCACGGCCTGCCGGAGCATCTCAACGATAACAAGATCATAAACACCCTGGCGGCCCTGCAGACCCGCCACAAGTCCAGGGATATCATCCTTGTCAGCAAGGACATCAATATGCGGCTGAAGGCCCGCGGCTTCGGTGTGGAGGCCCAGGACTACCACAACGACATGCTGCTGGACGACATCGATCTGCTACCCAAGGGCTACAAGGAGTTCCCCAACTCCTTCTGGGACACCATCGAGAAAGTGGAAACGGTCCAGCGTGAGGGTATCACCGAACATCTGCTGCGCCGCGAGGGTGATCTTGCCAAACTGACCATCAACGAGTTTGTCATTGATGAGCAGGGCTTCGTAGGCAAGGTGTCCGATGTCGGCGACGACAGGATCGTGATCCGTGACCTGCACCAGCACGACCTGATGAACGAGGAAGTCTGGGGCCTGGTACCACGGGATATATACCAGGCCATCGCCCTGAATTTGCTGCTGGACCCGGACATCCACCTGGTGAACCTGACCGGCTCCGCCGGCTCCGGCAAGACCATCCTGGCGCTGGCCGCTTGCATCGAGATGACCGTGGCCAGCAAGATCTACAAGCGCATCATTGCTACTCGCAGCACGCAGGGGCTGGACGAGGATATCGGTTTCCTGCCCGGCACTGAGGCCGAGAAGATGGAACCCTGGCTGGGCGCCATTGTGGACAACCTGGAAGCCCTCCACGAAGACGACGAAAACATGACCGCCAGCGTGGATTACATCCTCAGCAAGGTTCCATTGCACTTCAAATCCATGAACTACATTCGCGGCCGCAGCTTCCAGCACAGCCTGATCATCATCGATGAATCCCAGAACCTGACGCCGCACCAGATCAAGACCATCATCACCCGTGCCGGCAACGGCTCCAAGGTGATCTGCCTGGGCAA
>NZ_JAWLDU010000071.1:0-10791 GCF_041686475.1 Marinobacter sp. | reverse complement strand
CTAACAAAAAAGCCAGGTGACAGAGTCAGCTGGCTTTCCGGTTTAATGACGTGCCCCTGATTGGCTCCGAGCTACTTCTACTTGACCACTTTCAGCGTCGGACGGCCACTGGGCCTCTCTCCACTCTGCCCGCCATCACCGGTGTTATCTGAATCCTTACTTCCCGGACCTTCCGGATCCGGCGAACCGGGCTCGCTGCCGAACACCATTCCCTCGCCATTTTCCTTGGCGTACACGGCCATGACAGCCTGCAAGGGAATGAATACCTGCATGGGCACACCACCGAAACGGGCGCTGAACTCCAGCGCACCATTGCCAATCACCAGGCTCCGCACGGCGCCGGGGCTGATGTTAAGTACGATCTGCCCGTTTGCCACGTGCTCGGTAGGAACCTGCACTCCCTGCACGCCTGCGTCGACCACAATGTAAGGCGTGCAGTCGTTATCGAGAATCCATTCATTGAACGCCCTGACTAGATACGGGCGACTCGATGTCATGGTTATTTTGCTATCAGGCACTGCCTTTCTCCTGAACCGGTTTCAGGCTCTGCAAATCAACTGCGGATATCTTCTTCCAGGTCCGACAGGCTTGCTTTGAAACCTTCACGGCTGAAAATGCTATCCATATACTTTTGAAGCGGTTTTGCCTGCTTTTCATTAAGCTCTATGCCCAATGAAGGCAGGCGCCACAGAATCGGGGCAATGCAGCAATCAACGATGGTGAACTCTTCCGACAGGAAAAATGGCATCTCGCCGAACAGTGGCGATGTCGCCAACAGGCTCTCACGAAGCTCTTTACGCGCAGCATCGGATGCCTTGGCGTTGGGCTGGGCAAGAATCTGGTCCACCAGTCCACACCAGTCTTTCTGGATACGGTGAATCATCAACCGACTATTTGCCCGTGCAACCGGGTACACCGGAAGCAATGGCGGGTGCGGGAAACGCTCGTCCAGATACTCCATCATGATATTGGGCTCGTAGAGCACCAGGTCACGATCCACCAGCGTCGGCAGGGCATTGTAGGGATTCAGGTCGGCCAGCTCTCCGGGAGGGTTGTCTGGATCAACATTTACGACGTCGACCGTTACACCCTTTTCTGCCAGCACAATGCGGACTCTGTGGCTGTAATGACTGGCCGGGTCCGAGAAAAACGTCATTGATGACCGCTTGGTCACAACGCCCATAGAACTACCTCACGATTTGACTAACCGAATTGACCCTGAAAAACGCAAAAATCCAGCGGGCCGGAAATTGCCCGCTGGAACTCAGGAATAGGAATTATACCTGAAATCTCAGTGTACGTCCTTCCAGTATTCGCGATTAAGCAGATAGGCAAAGATAAAGAAGATCGCCACAAAGATGAGGGCGAACATACCAAGCCGCTCCCGCTCAACCTTTATTGGATCACCCATGTAGGACATGAAATTGGTCAGGTCATACATCGCAGCATTGTATTCCCCCGGAGACATAGAGCCTTCGATTTCCCACTCGGGACAGGTGTCCGCGTTACGGACATCGCCACTGAGAGGGTCAACGCTGGCACCTTCGCCAATACGCGGTTCTTCGGCGCACAGACCTTGCAGGTCTATCAGCACATGGGGCATGCCGGCATTCTCGAACACCACGTTATTCACACCAAGCGGACGGGTATCGTCTTTATAAAAGCCGCGGAGATAGGAGTAGATCCAATCCTCTCCCCGAAGACGGGATGACAGTGTCAGGTCCGGTGGCGGAGCCCCGAACCAGTCCGCAGCCATATCCTTGCCCATAGCGTTCTTCATCAGCTCGCCAATTTTCGCGCCTGTGAAGATCAGGTTCTCCTCGTACAGTTCCGGAGGAATCCCCAGATCATCCGCTACCCGCTTGTAACGGGCATACTCCATGGAATGACACGCCATGCAGTAGTTGGTGAACAGGGCTGCTCCGCGCTGGAGAGACTCCTTGTTGGTATGGTCCGCCTCCATTGTATCCAGTTTACCGGATGGCGCGGCTGCCAGCGCGAGAGCCGGCAGGATCACTATGAAAAGACCAACTATCAGCTTTCTCATTATCCTGTCACCCTCTCTGGAACTGGCTTGGTTTTCTCCATGCGCGTGTAGAACGGCATGAGGATAAAGAAGAGGAAGTAGAACGTTGTCAGGATCTGCGAAACGGTCGTACGAGCCTCCGTTGCCGGAACAATACCGAGATACCCCAGGACAATGAAGCTGACCACAAAGATTGCCAGGGCAGTTCTGCTCAGCCAGCCCTTGTAGCGCATTGAGCGCACCGGACTCTTGTCCAGCCAGGGCAGAACAAACAGTATCGCAATGGCTGCCCCCATCACGACGACACCCCAGAACTTCGCGTCCAAACCGAACAGGTCAACAGTAACTGCCCGCAGCATCGCGTAGAACGGCGTGAAGTACCACACTGGTGCGATGTGGTCCGGCGTCTTGAGTGCATTCGCCGGTTCAAAGTTCGGTTTCTCAATGAACAGGCCACCCATCTCGGGGAAGAAGAACACCACGATAAAGAAAACAAAGAAGAATACGCCGACACCCATCAGATCGTGAACGGTGTAGTAGGGGTGGAACGGAATGCCGTCTTTCGGAATACCGTTTTCATCCTTGTTCTTCTTGATATCGATGCCGTCGGGGTTGTTGGAACCCACTTCATGCAGCGCGAGGATGTGAAGAACCACCAGCCCGAGAAGCACAATCGGTAACGCAACCACGTGCAGTGCAAAGAACCGGTTCAGGGTGATGCCGGAAATCAGGTAATCACCGCGAATCCACAGTGACAGATCGTCACCAATCACCGGAATGGCACCAAAGAGGTTCACAATAACCTGGGCGCCCCAGTAGGACATCTGTCCCCATGGCAGCAGGTAGCCCATGAAGGCTTCGGCCATCAGCACCAGGTAGATCAGCATGCCGAAAATCCAGATCAGCTCACGGGGCTTCTGGTATGAGCCATACATCAGGCCTCGGAACATGTGGAGATAGACCACCACGAAGAAAGCGGAGGCACCTGTCGAGTGAAGATAACGGAGCAACCAGCCCCACTCCACATCACGCATGATGTATTCCACCGATGCGAAGGCACCCTCGGCGGTAGGATTGTAGCTCATGGTCAGCCAGATACCGGTGATAAGCTGGTTTACCAGCACCAGCATGGCCAGTGAGCCGAAAAAGTACCACATGTTGAAGTTCTTGGGCGCGTAGTACTTGCCTATGTGCTTGTTCCACGCATCAACAATCGGAAGACGCTCGTCAACCCAATTCACTAACTTGTTCATTACGCTGCCCCCTCAGGATCCAGACCGACGGTCAGGGTGTTGTCGTCGTCGTAACGGTAGGGAGGCACCTCCAGGTTAGTGGGTGCCGGCTGATTCGGGTACACACGGCCGGCCAGGTCATATCTGGAGCCGTGACACGCACAATAAAATCCGCCCAGCCAGTCTTCACCCAGATCAGCGGGAGCCACTTCAGGCCGGAATTGCGGAGAGCAACCAAGATGTGTACAGATACCGACGACGACTGCGTAATCGTCCTTGAGAGCACGTAACTCGCCTTCGATGTAGGCAGGCTGGGTCGCATCCTCGGAGAGCGGGTCTTTTACACGCTCATCCAGCTTGCGGATGTTCTCGTTCATTTCATCAGTGCGTCGAATGACCCACACCGGCTTCCCGCGCCATTCAACAGTCATCTGCTGACCGGCCTCAAGCTTACTGACATTGACGGTGACCGGTGCACCGGCTGCTTCCGCTTTGGCACTGGGATTCCAGGATGCCACGAAAGGTACGGCCGCACCGACGACGCCGACACCACCCACCACAGACGTGGCACCGATCAGAAACCGGCGCCTGCCTTGGCTCACGTCGCCATTACTCATTATGGTTCTCTCCCATCAGGCGACATGCAGCCCTGTTTAAAGGGAATCTGCACATCGAAAAGGACTTCTCTCAACCCAAAAATATAAGCGCTCAAATGGTAATGAAATTACCGTGCCCTTACAAGTCGGAAAGGTCTCGAGCCGGGCCATTATCTGTTCCGTATCAAGTTGGTATTAGTTTTATGGTCCATAAAAAAACCCGGCCAACGGACCGGGTTCTTCGGATCTGATCCAACAAGCTTAACGCTTGGAGAACTGAGGACGCTTACGCGCCTTGCGCAGACCGACTTTCTTACGCTCAACTTTACGAGCATCACGAGTAACGTAACCCTCTTTGCGAAGAGCAGGACGCAGAGTCTCGTCGTAATCCATCAGTGCACGAGTCAGACCGTGACGGATCGCGCCCGCCTGACCACTGCTCCCACCACCTTTCACGGTGATGTTGATGTCGAACCGATCTGTCGAATCCGCAACCACGAGGGGCTGACGAACGATCATTCGAAGGGTATCACGACCGAAAAACTGGTCAATCGAACGACCATTGATTGAAATGTTACCGCTTCCCGGCTTGATAAAGACCCGAGCCGTGGAGGTTTTGCGGCGACCCGTACCGTAATTTTGTGCTACAGACATATCCGCCTTCCGTTAAATGTCGAGTTCTTTGGGCTGCTGGGCTGCATGAGGATGCTCAGCGCCGGCATAAATTTTCAGCTTCTTGAACATGGCACGCCCGAGCGGGCCATTGGGAAGCATGCCTTTGACAGACTTCTGGATGATTTGCTCAGGAGCCTTGTCAACCAGCTTCTCGAAGTTGATGGACTTGATTCCACCCGGAAAGCCGGTGTGACTGTAGTACATCTTGTCAGATGCTTTTTTGCCGGTAACCCTTACCTGACTGGCATTGATAACCACAATGTAATCACCAGTGTCGACATGAGGGGTGTACTCAGGCTTATGCTTGCCCCGCAGACGACGGGCGATTTCAGTTGACAGACGACCCAGCGTCTTGCCGGCTGCGTCTACAACGTACCAGTCACGTGTTACTGTTTCTGGTTTCGCACTCAGAGTCTTCATTGATTCCGCCTTGAACGCTATATAAGAAACGTTAAAAACCGCCACCGGTAAATGCTTGGCATCCGGAGGGGGCTCTTTACCTGTATGTTAAGCGGCAGTGACATCATTCGGGGCTGAGATGACGGCATTGCCTTGAAAAGCCAGGGCGCGAAGTATATCCGAACCAAAAAAGAAAGCCAACCCTGATGCAGCCTGTTTCGTTATTCACGTACCCCTTGCGCGTGCCGGAGCGAAAACACGCCCTAGCGCTCCGACGCTCCGATCTCATTCCAGCCGTACAAGCGCTGGACATTACCTAGCAGCGAGCGCGCCAGATCCTCCGGCGCCGCACCACGCAATCCAGCAAGTACGTTGAAAATCAACGGCAGAAAAGCAGGTGAATTATGCCCTGGCGACACCCCCTCCGGAGCCATGTCCGGGGAGTCCGTCTCCAGAACCAGCGCATCGACTGGCAACCGCGCAATGGTATCCCTAGTCTTCCGCGCCCGGGGATGCGTTATCACGCCACCGACGCCAATAAAACAGCCCAGATCAATCAGCTTCGACGCCTGGTGGTAGCTGCCGGAAAACCCGTGCACAAGCACCCTGTCCGAAAACTGTTTCCGACGCAGAACTTCGTGAACCTCGTCATGGGTCTTTACGGAATGAATGACCAATGGAAAGTGGGCCTGCGCAGCAATATCAACCTGCGCCTCAAACCAGGGGTACTGCTCGCTCAGGTCGCCATGCAGGCGGTCGAGCCCACACTCGCCCAGCGCCACGCAATGGCCCGGATGATCCGCAAGCGCGCCACCCAGGGCCCCCAGATCGTCCTCAGTATGCTCGCTGACATACCAAGGATGGATTCCGAGGCAGTAATACAATCCCTCGTGCTCTGTGGCAACACGGCTTACCCTGCCCCAGTCATCACGACGCACGCCGGGAATCACCAGATTGGAGAGGCCGGCACTGCGGGCCTCTTCAAGCACAGCCTCACGACGCCCGTCGAACTCAGGAAAATCAAAATGGCAGTGTGCGTCGATGAGTCTCATTCACCACCCCAGCTATCTAGTGCTCGCGGGTTTTGTGGAAACCTATGTCCGGGTACCGCTCCTGGGCCAGTTGAAGATTGACCATGGTAGGCGCGATGTAGGCGAGTCGGTCGCTACCATCCAGTGCCAGAAAATCGTTGGCCTTGCGCTCGAACTCATCGAGCTTGCGCTCGTCAGATGCCGTTACCCATCGTGCGGTAGCAACGTTTATTGGCTCATATACCGCGTCAACCTTGTATTCACTTTTGAGGCGGCTGACCACCACATCAAACTGGAGAACACCCACCGCGCCTACGATCAGGTCATTGTTGCGCAACGGGCGAAACACCTGGACCGCCCCCTCTTCCGCAAGCTGGATCAGGCCTTTCTGCAGTTGCTTGGACTTGAGCGGGTCTTTCAGACGAATCCGGCGGAACAGTTCCGGTGCAAAATTGGGGATACCAGTAAATTTCATATCCTCGCCAGAGGTAAACGTATCCCCCAGTTGAATCGTGCCATGGTTGTGCAGGCCGATGATGTCACCGGCAAAGGCCTCGCCGGCATGCTCCCGGTCGCCCGCCATAAAAGTCAGCGCATCGGAGAACCGGACTTCCTTGCCGATGCGGACGTGGCGAGCTTTCATACCCTGGTTGTAGCGCCCGGAGACAATCCTGAGAAACGCCACCCGATCCCGGTGTTGCGGATCCATGTTTGCCTGGATTTTGAAAACAAAGCCGGAAAACACATCTTCCGCCGGCTCAACCAGGCGTTGGTCGGTTTCCCTCGGCTGCGGTGCCGGCGCCCACTCCACCAGGCCGTCCAGCATATGATCGACACCGAAATTACCCAGGGCGGTCCCGAAAAATACCGGTGTCAGCTCTCCGGCCAGGAAGGCATCCAGATCAAACTCGTGAGACGCTCCCTTAACCAGCTCGATCTCATCCCTCAGGTCATCAGCATAGGCGCCCAGAACAGTATCCAGTTCCGGATTATCGATACCATTGATAACCCGTTTCTCCTGGATCATGTGCCCCTGCCCGGACTGGTAGAGAATCACTTCGTCTCGGGTCAGGTGATAAACGCCCTTGAAATTCTTGCCCATCCCGATCGGCCAGGTGATTGGCGCACAGGCAATTTTCAGAACCTCTTCCACTTCATCCATCAGTTCCACCGGATCACGGGTGTCGCGATCCAGCTTGTTCATGAAAGTGATGATCGGCGTGTCCCGCAACCGGGTCACTTCCATCAGTTTGATGGTGCGCTCCTCAACGCCCTTTGCACTGTCGATGACCATCAGACAAGAGTCGACCGCAGTCAATGTCCGGTAGGTATCTTCAGAGAAGTCTTCGTGGCCCGGAGTATCGAGCAGGTTTACCAGCCGTCCACCGTAGGGAAACTGCATCACCGAGGTCGTCACCGAAATACCGCGCTCTTTCTCCATCTCCATCCAGTCGGACTTTGCGTGCTGACCGGATTTTTTACCCTTGACCGTCCCGGCCTTCTGTATGGCCTGACCAAACAGCAGCACTTTTTCCGTAATGGTGGTTTTACCGGCATCCGGGTGCGAAATAATCGCAAAGGTGCGGCGATGGGATACTTCGCTGGCAAGGCTCGTCATAATTGGTAGAAACCTGAATCGGAAAGACTGTAAAAACGGTGGCCATTATAAGGATAATAGCCCCCTCACGCGAATACGTGTCTTCACAGCCAGGCGCTAGGATGGGACAGGAGGCGCTGAACGACCATCAACGGGCAGAGCCATGACCAGCGCATCTTCCCGCTCCCGTCCTCCGGGATAGTAACCGGGCCTGCGGCCAATAACAGAGAAGCCTTCACTGGCATACAGATGCATGGCGCCGTAATTGCTGTTCCGCACTTCCAGAAGGACCTGGGACATACCGTCGCGCGCCGATTCCGCGACCAGGTGGCGCAGCAGCCGGCGGCCGGCACCCGATCGCCGCTGCCCCATGGCAACACACAGGTTCAGGAGGTGGGCCTCGCCTGCCATGTAGGCGACCACAGCGTACCCGGAAAGCCTGTCACACATCTCCAGGGCCCAGAGACGATAATCCGGCCGGAAACAGCCCCGGAATACAGACTCGCTCCATGGAAAGGAATAGCCCTGACATTCGATATCGAGCACCTCGGGCAGGTCGCCCTGACACAAAGGCCTGATAGAAATATCGCCAACTTCAACTTTGCGGTAGACATCCCGGGACACGACTCAGACTCCGATAGCAGATTTGAGCTGCTGCCACAGGTCACGCTTGTAGGCCGGCACGGCAGCCAACTCGGCAAGGCTCCGGGGAAAATCCACCGCAGGAATGCCAAGGGCACTGGCAAGCCACTCTGAACGATCCGGAAGCCGCTCATCCGTCAGGACGCCCAGCAAAAGCAGCCGTCTGGAACTGAATTCTTTGCTGGCTGAACGAAGAACGCCGTGAAAATCGTCAAGTCCGTTACCGGGCACCCGCGGGTTGCCAAAAACCGGCCACCGAATTTCATGCGCCCCTTCTGGCACCAGGGATTCTCCCAATGAAGCAAGGATGTTTTCAGCCAATGCGTCCTGTAATCGCGCACTCGCCTCATCAGAAACACCACTGACAAGCACCGAACGTTCCGAAACCCAGAAACCCAGCCGGGCATCAATCCGTATCTGCTGGTCAGCTTCAGTGACAGCCTCAAGCTCGGGCACCTCTGCCGCCGACGGCTCCTCCGCAACCGAAGCCTGCGCTTCGGAAGCTTTTAATGCCGGCGGTGGTTTGGGGGCTTCCGCTTCCCTGTCAGCCATCAGCGCCTGTATGCCGGCAATTCTGTGCTTACCGGTGGCATCCTTGGCAGGACGGGCCCTTGGTGATTGTGGAGGACGAGAGACTATGGGGTCTGATGCCGGCTCAGGCACGCTGTCCTCTGCCGGAAACCGGAACTCAGGGCTTGGCGCCGCGCCGGGCAAAGGGGACCGGGCGTACCAGAGATGAATACCGGACTTACCCAGGTAATACTGACGCTCCGCCTCTGACATCGTCATAATACTGATCCGTTGCAGATTCTGTTGCTCAGACATCAGCTCCCTGCGGGTGTTGCCGGACACCACCACTGCTGATCAGGTTAAGAGCTTCGATATAAGCCTTTGCAGAAGCAATGATGATATCGGTATCCGCTCCTACGCCGTTCACGATACGACCACCCCTTTCGAGCCGCACAGTGACTTCGCCCTGGGCGTCGGTGCCACTGGTAATGTTATTCACGGAATAGAGCTGGAGGTTACAGCCGGAATCCACCAGCGACTCTATCGCCTTGAAGGTTGCATCCACCGGGCCACTGCCCTCTGCATTAACCTTGTGCTCCTTGCCATCCATCAGCAGAGTCAGTGAAGCTCTGGGCACGACACCGGTCTCGGAACCTACCTGCATGGTCACCAGACCATAGCGGCCATCTTCTTCCTGGCGTGTGTGGCTGGCGATTGCCTGGAGATCTTCGTCAAAAATCTCATGCTTCAGATCCGCCAGGGCCTTGAAGCGGGTAAAGGCCTCGTTCAGCTCGGTTTCAGTCTCAAACTGAATCCCCAGTTCAAGCAGCCGCGACCGGAAGGCGTTTCGCCCCGAATGTTTGCCCAGCACCAGGCTATTGGTGTGCCAGCCCACATCCTCAGCACGCATGATTTCATAGGTTTCCCGATGCTTGAGCACGCCATCCTGGTGGATTCCCGATTCATGGGCAAAGGCATTCGCGCCGACAATCGCCTTGTTGGGCTGCACCGGAAACCCGGTAATAGTGGATACCAGACGGGACGCGGGCACAATGTGCTGCGTATCGATTCGGGTGTCGATGGTATAGAGATCCTGGCGAGTACGAACAGCCATTACCAACTCTTCCAGAGACGCATTACCAGCCCGTTCACCCAGTCCGTTGATGGTGCACTCTACCTGACGGGCGCCACTACTCACCGCAGCCAGTGAATTTGCAACAGCAAGGCCGAGATCATTGTGGCAATGCACAGAAAAGACGGCTTTGTCAGCATTCGGAATACGATTCAGCAACTGACGGATAGTCTCGCCAAACTGCTCGGGAATGGCATACCCCACCGTGTCCGGGATATTGATGGTGGTTGCTCCGGCGTCAATTGCTGCCTCTATGATGCGGCACAGGAAATCCAGTTCGGAACGCCCGGCGTCTTCGCAGGAGAACTCGACATCATCCACGTGGCTCCTGGCCCGCTTGACTGACCTCACTGCCTGTTCAACCACTTCATTTGGCTGCATCTGCAGCTTATGCTTCATATGGATGGCAGAGGTTGCAATAAACGTATGTATCCGACCCCGCTCGGCCGGCCTTATGGCCTCAGCCGCGCGGTCTATATCCTTGTCCAGAGCCCGGGCAAGACTGCAAACGGTAGAGCCTTTTATCGACTCTGCGATACCTTTCACCGCCTCAAAGTCGCCCTGACTTGCAACGGCAAAGCCGGCTTCAATAACGTCAACACGGAGTTTCTCGAGCACCTTCGCTATGCGCAGCTTTTCCGCTTTCGTCATGGTGGCGCCAGGGCTTTGTTCGCCATCACGCAAAGTGGTATCAAAAATAACGAGGTGGTCTGTCGCGGACATAGCGATCTCCGTGGGAGCAACTTAACAAGTGTTTCCGGGAGTATATCACTGAGTGGCTGGTATGGGGCTTTGTAGTGCACAGCAGATTATCGTGCCCCAAATAAAAAACCCCCAACGGCGCAGCCGCTGGGGGTTTTCGGTATTAAGAGCCTGACGATGACCTACTCTCACATGGGCAGAAGCCACACTACCATCGGCGCTGGTCTGTTTCACGGCTGAGTTCGGGAT
>NZ_JAWLDU010000070.1:3104-10968 GCF_041686475.1 Marinobacter sp. | reverse complement strand
TGATAGGCCAGGGCAAGCCCGCCTTCGGATTCACCCTGGACGGCCGCCATTACCGGGAACGGGCGGGCTCAACCGGCCTGGACGATCTGGGCAACACTAAAGGAGAGAGTGTTCAAATCACGGCCACCCAGGAATATAGCCGTCGATATGAGTGCCGTCAGAAAGGAGGCAACCATTACCGAGCAAAAGAACTTCCCATCGATTACCTTTCGCTGTGAGTGTATTTTTCTGAGTATCAGCCCGGCTGAACCATAAATGACAAACTGCCTTAAATCCGGGATAAACATCCCAAGGTCGTAATTGAAAACGTCCCGATACGGCAGGCCACCTGGTTGAGAGGCCAGAAGGTGAATATGAAAAGCAGGGAATTCAAGACATATTGACGGGCATGAGTCTTTGCGTCCGCCGGCTTCTGAAATTCTTCGCTGTAGTCCACTACGAAAGCCAAAGTCGAAAAACCATGAGTTGCCTTTGCTTTCTTACCAAAATGATTCGGCTCAGGAGAACGCCAGTGCCTTGGTATGGATCAGGCCGAAAAATGACGGAACAAAAGCAATATAGTCACAGATTCTATGACTCGCAACGACGTTGAATTGACGAAGAGTAAAAATCACACGGAAACCGCGCGAAAAGGGACAACATGGTGTACAACGGACCCATGAAGGCCTACGACACAGCTATGGAAAACAGGATTATCAGGATACTGACCTGAACATTCATCTGAGCCGCTATCGAGGTAGCCCATGCCTGAAAAAACCACGCTGCAAACCCTGTTCGACACCCTCCCCCAAACCGGCCGTGTGGAATGGATCGGTATCCGCCCCGCCCGAGGCGAGGCCATGGAAGCACTCGAAAGCGTCGCCGTCACACCCGGGAAAGGCCTGGAAGGCGATCGATTCAAGGGCCGCGAGACCAGCAAACGGCAGGTGACCCTGATCCAGAAAGAGCACCTGAACGCCATCGCTTCCTGCCTGAATCGGGAAACCATCGAACCCGAGGTTTTCCGGCGTAACATCGTGGTGTCTGGCCTGAACCTGCTGGCCCTGAAAGACAAGCAGTTCCGAATCGGCAACGTGGTGCTGGAATACACAGGCCTTTGCCACCCCTGCAGCAAAATGGAGACGTCGCTGGGCCCCGGCGGTTACAACGCTATGCGTGGGCATGGAGGTATTACCACGCGGGTGGTTGAAGGAGGTGACATTGCGCTTGGGGACAAGGTTCAGGCCTGCCTGGGAATTGACGGTTCCAGAAAATAGGTCTGTTCCGGTTTTCTCAATAATTCAATCTGATAGTCAGATCCAGATTTTCCCCATCGTAAGAAAAGCTGGCGGCCTCGAATGACGGCGCACTCATCCCGGCCTCTGCGCCGCTTGAAAAGCCAAAGCCTTCAGTGGGGACCCCCAAAAAGTTAGTGTTGAGCTTGCCATCCATATTCTCATCATGGATGACGGCCAGCGCATAGGTTCCCGGGGGGATATCCAGAAAGCTACAACGTGCCTTCGTATCCCGAATTTTCATCATCATGATATGGGTCGCGGAGGTCAGAAACTCAGCAGGAAAGCCCTCTGGCGATTCGAAAAGTGCGCAGGCTACGGTCCCGGCGCTGTTTTCAATGTTCGGAATGTTCACATGAATTCCTGGACATGATGATTGGGCGAACACGATGGCAGGAAGACTCGTAAACGCCAGCATGGATCCCATTGCTACAAATCTGACATCCATGGCGTACCGAGTCAGAGTCGCGGTCGAGGTCAAGGCGGATCTCCGATTTTTTGACTTACCAATAAGTATCCTCATAGCTTTAATCTCCCTGGAGCAAGGAACCAATGTGTTGATAAGCTGCCAGATCGCCTTGCCGCGGCTGGGGGCGTATTACCGATACGCCGACAGAAACGCGTTCAATCCATAAACTTCAGTTTTGAATACTTATTCATCATGTTATGACCTTCGAACCCATCGGACAACAGCGTGCCGGCAAAGGTTTCCCATCACAGCTCACCAGGGGGGATCGCTTACCAGCAGTCTGACCCGACGCGAGCGTCGTAATATGCTATACGCGCGTGAAAATCGTGCACGCGCAATACTGACATTAGTGCTTGATAGCTCAGTCCAAAGGAGTGTGAGAAAAGGGTCGGCTTTCGCCGGCAAGCTATCCCTCCCCGCCTCGAAGGATGGGGATTCTCGCGAACTGTCTTATGAATTACGAACACGCAATTGTAAAATTTGACGGAGACGTCGCCATCCTGCTCTGCAACAGCTGCGGCATCACTATCGCAGAGGGCACGAAACACGAGGATCGTGAGCACTACTGTGCGATGTGCATGAGCGGCAATTGCAAAGCAAAATTCAAGAAAGGAGATTGAAGGCGGAGTTGAATTTCTCTACAAACATTCTTCACGGTGCCTATGGTTTCACCTGTTCAACTACCAATAAGACCATAACACCAGGCCCGCAACACAGAAAACAAGCACTGCAACATGAACAGCCAGGTTCTGCCGGGTCGATGGGGCTGGCTTTCTGGCGAAAAGAAAGTAATCCTCACCGAACAGTCCTACGCCGCAATGCTCACAGTAGTTTTTTGAGTAAGAAACCCTCAGCTCCGATGGCTCAAACTTTTTCCGACAACTGTAACAACTGGGCTTCATCATTTCGGGCTCCGGTAGCACGGACCTGTATCGAAAATAAATCTGTCACGGTTTTCCTATACTGACAGCGCATAGTCGATCGCCGCACATACCGCGGCAACCTGCGCGGCGTTGCATTGCTCGGGGGTCACTCGGTCGCTGTCCGGGTAGACCTCGGTGGTGGTCCTGTAGCGCGCGTTGGTCATGCTGGTACAAAGGCCAAGCTGCGCCAGCGGATACTGAATAACGCCCCTAGCGGCCGCCGGTGAGCCGAGGATCTTGCCATTATCATCCGCCGGCGCGATATGGGTGATCTTTTCCACCGCCTTGATCAACGCCTGCTGGAATTCAGGCTGCGGGCTCTCGGTATCATCCACAAGGTAGAAGCCGTCTGGAATGGTACCCGGCTCAAACGTTTTGCCATCGCGGGACGCAAGCGCCGGGCGGAATTCGGTTTCGTCAGTATCGGTGGTCTCGTGCAGGTCAATGTGCAGCAATATTGGCTCATCGATGGACGCCACCAGTTGCATGAGCGCCGCTGACTCCTTCGCCTCGCCGTCTCCATGGAACGAGCGGTTGGGATCGACCGCGTTCGCGTTCCAGCGGTGGATGCGCTCGTATGCCCAGGGGCTGACGCAAGGCGCGATCAGCAGGTTTACTCGACCGACATAATCCGCTGCATGCTGCTCAACGAACTGCAGCGCACCATGGACACCGCTTGTTTCATAGCCATGCACTCCGCCGGTTATCAGCACCACCGGTCGATCGACACGCCAGTCGCGGCTGCGGATTGCCATCAGCGGATAAACGTCCGGGCCATATTCCAGATGGCCATACTCTTGCACGTCGAAGCCCGAACACAGGCGCTCAACCACGCTCAAAACGTCGGACTCGTAACTGCGTTGACGGGTCTGCCTTGACAGCCACTCATCACGTTCCACGTCGCCCCAGGGAGTGCCGGGCGTACCGATTGAATAGGCCGCTGAAGCGGTGCTCATATCGATTGCCTCCTTCGGTCAGTCACTCGCGCATCTCACGCTACCAACCAGATAATGTCACGGTCATCTACTTACACCCGACCTTCAAACCACAGCTAACAACAGGCAGAGAAAAAATACCGCGAGCGGCACCTGTTCACTTGATTTTACTCCGGTTACCCTCTGAGTTCATAGCAAGCTCACCAAGGCCCGGCTACGATGGCGGGAGATGCTTCGCTGTGTTTCAGACGATCAAAGTTGACACAGTCCAAGGTTCGCTCAAGGATGGTTGTCATGACCAGACCTGAAAATGACACCGAAAACCAGAGCAACCCTGCGCCAGAAAACCTGGTAAAGGCCTTTGACGACGCCGTCAGCCGCCTTGCTGAAGTCAACGCCGTGGAGGGTGTTTCGCCCGTATTCGAAGTAATTGATGCGGCAAAGCCCCTGGTGCTCAGCCTCGAAGGGCTGGAGGCCATTTACCGACGCGTCCCGGCCATCGAATCGGCCGGGCTCTTTGGTGGCAGCGATTGGGACTTTCCCCAGACACTGGTGCCCTCCCTGGCTGCACGCACGGTTCGACACGGTGAGCCAACCGAAACACTGGTCGAATGCCTGAGCCAGGTTCGCCTGTTGGCGGTGGCCAAAGGCGACTACATACACCCCTCAATCTCGGCAGAACATGCCCATCATTTCCTCGCCCAGGTGATGGCGATGAACCTTGACCTGGTGGTGAGTGACGACCTGCATGAGAGCGACCGGCTGCGGCCCGATCAACTCGGCCATGGCGTTCAGAACCTTTATCGCTACCTGCTTCAGCATCTGGGTTATGAAGACCTGTTGGAACATCTGGTGACCGAAGTCTGGCGAATTCTGGAGCAACGCCCGGTGCAGGTTGAAGGCGTCAAACACATGGTGACCCAGATCGCTGTCTGCCTGGAAAAACCGGACGCCCTGGGCGGCGAAGTCAGCGACGACGCTCTGCAGCTGATCAATGCCCTGTTCAGCCCCACCGAAGGTTGCCGTGAAGACCCCGGCTTTGAGGTCTATTCCGAACGACTGGCGGAAATGGACGACGCCACCCTGATGCGAGAGGCCATCGCCTTTGCCCGAGCCATGCACAACACCGGCCTGGTGTCAGCCTACATGCCGGTGTTCATTCGCTACCTGCGTGACCGTTGGAATGCTCTGATTCCCACGGCCCTTGGCCTGAGTTACACCGGTGCTGATGCGTTTCACTGCTACCCCGCGCTGATACACCGCCTGATTGACGACGCTGTATTTCCTGAAACCAGCCAGTGTACCTATGGCCTGGCCATGATGCTGGAACGGGGCATTCTCTACTCGCCCCCGGTGGCGCCATCCCTGTGGCGCCAGATACGCCTGACGCTCTGCGACGCCGCAGCCGAGAAAATCGCCACCATCTTCGGCAGTGGTCGCTCACCCGAATGCTTTTTACTCGCCGACGTATTGAATGTACTGGGGCGGCCACTGGGCGTCGGCCAGGGCAACTACCCGACCTGCCAGTCCACCCGGGCGCTGTCCATGTGGGCCTACAACATGCCTGCAGAATTACTGCGCATCCTTGCCTGGGCAGCGCGGGACGATGAAATCATCATGCGCTTCGAAGGCAACAGCATTTCTTCACGGGAGCTCGGTGCAGGGCTGGCAACCGAGCCACCCGTTGATGTCGATGCCGTATCCCTGCTGACAGTGCCGCATCTGGACCGCATCTATTTTGAAATGGGGCGGCGCAGCGTTGGCCGAGGGGAAGACCCTCATCAATGGGTCAACGCCGAATTTCACGGCGACCACGTCGGCCATGGATTTCGCATCGCCGTGGACGTTTTCACCGGCGGCCTGAAAGACTTCGAAGGGTTTGTCAGAGACTTCTATGCCGCCTATCACCCTTTCTATAACGGCAACATTCCCGTGATCAATCCACAGCCGGCCGGCATTGCAGTCACCGACAGCGCCACACGCTTTCTTGGCTGGCATGCCATCACCATCCAACGGCTGGCAATGGATAAAGACAAGACCATGCGCGTCTATTTCTTCAACCCCAACAACGACAGCGGGCAGAACTGGGGCCAGGGAGTTATTACCTCAACTCACGGCCACGGTGAACTGTTCGGCGAAGCCTCCCTGCCCGTCGCAGAATTCGTCTCCCGGCTCTATGTGTTCCACTATGATCCGATCGAAAAAGGCGATCCGGGGAATGTGCCAGCCGATGAGGTTAACCGGGCCATGGAACTGGCCATGGGCAGTTGGGCTTCAGCGCGGTAGTCAGCGAACACGAGGACCGTGAGCACTACTATACGATGTGCATGAGCGGCAACTGCAAAGCAAAATTCAAAAAGGGGAGCTAAAACTGCCCCGGTTTTCAGAGAATCAGGCCATCCCGGATCGGCAGCACCGATTCCTGATAGTGCACATGCCAGGCCGGGGCAGTTGGCCAGGCGAAGCCCCCGGGCACGGTTACCGCGCTCAAGGCTGATGTTCCATCATCCAGGCGGTCTGGAAGGCGTTGTGTCCGTCATAGGTCCAGCTCATGTCATATTGTGGCAAGTTGACCCGATAACGCCGCGACTTGCCGAGATAGGCGGGAGCCCCTTCACCGTCGTAAAGGCGCTGTCGTGCAGCGTTGCCGTGATGCCGTCGGGTGAAGACTGGATCGGGCCGAACGCCTGCTAAAAGGTGCGCCCGACAGTCCAGTCTGGGCGTGGCTCACCGCAGCGCGGACCTATGGAGGGCAGTTTCATGGTCGCTAAACTTGGAAGCGTGTACTCAGAGAATAGATCTGTATCGGTTTTTCTCCTGTACTCGGAACACTTCAGAAAAAAAGTACCGGAGGCACCCCAAACCGCTTTCCGAGTGCTTCCATATGTTTGCGGGTCAGTTTTTTTCCTTCAGCACCGTTGAGAATTTTGCTCACATTGCCTTTTGATCCCAACTCCGGCAGATCGGCCAACCCAAGACCGTGTTGAGCCATCAGGGTTTTAAGCACAGCAACCCCCCTGTCCGTTGCCGCGACAGTGGCATTAAAGCCGGAAAACTCAGCAGCCTGGTCCTCCCAGCGTTCAATACTGGCAGCCAGAATTTCAATAAGCAGTTTGTTGGCGTCATAGTCGTCCACCAATTGATCCATGATATCCAACGCTTCCTGATAGTCATCCTGAGTCTCAATATGAGCCACGAAAGGCACCTGAGCCAGCGCATCTCTTATCTCAACAAAAGCAGACGATAACATAGGCCTCACTCCTTTTTACGACGGTACTTGTCAGCCAGCCGGTCGTATTCGGCGTGGCTGCAAATGTGTTTCACATACATGCGATTATCGCGAAATTCAATGAAGGCAATCATCCGTAAATTGTTGCCTCCGATGTCGACAACCCACCATTTGTCCCGGTATTTGAAATTGTCCAGTGAAGGAAATACCTGGCGCAACTGATCAGGTGTTTCAAACTTCCCTGTTCGCAACATGATGTAGGTATTCACCAGTGCATCCCGATCATTCGGAAACTGCTTGGCTGCATCATTAAACGGTTTTCTTGAAATTATGTGCACGGAACTTCCTTGTTTCTTTTTTGGAAACTCTAGCACAAGGTTTCAAAAAAGGAAACCGCACTTGAGACCAATTTTAGCCGGATTCTTCCAGCGCCGGGAGAGGAAGCTGAGTGGGAAAAGGGAATGAATCATCGGCGTTGGTTACTGATGGTTAAGTCACTACGTGTTTCCTGACAACTTCGAACCCGTAACTCTTAATGCCAGTGAACAGGATTCACTCAACACTAAACTGAATACTCTGGGTATCGATACTCAGGGCGCCGAATCTGGCCGCCCGTTGCAGCCGGAACCCTACAGTGAAGACGGCGCCAGCCGGGAGGTACGCTTCAGTGAGCGGGAACTCAACGGTATGTTGGCCAATAACACCGATCTGGCTCAGAGACTCGCCGTCGACCTTTCGGACGATCTTCTTAGCGCCGTGATTCTGGTGCCTCCTGAAGAGGGTTTCCCTTTACTCGGGGGCAGAACCCTGCGAGTAAATGCCGGAGTAGAACTCTCCTTTGCCAACGGTCGCCCCCTGGTTAAGTTGAGGGGCGTCAGCCTGATGGGCGTCCCCATTCCGAATGCCTGGCTGGGCAACCTCAAGAATGTGGACCTCTTTAGCAGGGAACTGAAGGCTTTCGAAAAGCTGCGCTCAGCCATCCGATCCATCATCCTTCCAAGCAAGGGCACCTGCACATGCCCCTCGGAAATCCA
>NZ_JAWLDU010000070.1:0-3004 GCF_041686475.1 Marinobacter sp. | reverse complement strand
CTTTAGCAGGGAACTGAAGGCTTTCGAAAAGCTGCGCTCAGCCATCCGATCCATCATCCTTCCAAGCAAGGGCACCTGCACATGCCCCTCGGAAATCCAGATCACTCGCGTCTGATCACCCTCGGGCTTTAAAACAATTTCCCCCTTCGTGTGCTGAACGGCGAACGGGCTCGATTTTTCAATGCAATAGTGCATCCGATTCGGCCTCTCAAACTGTGTAATACGTTCAGTCAACTCAAGCCGCCCGGCTCCGATAACCCGGAGCGCACCGGTGCCATTTTTCTCGTCTTTTCCCTTTTCAATCAGCACGGACCTGCTAACCCCTGGAAACCGTTCGTAGCTAGCATGGTCTGCGATGGCCTCAAAGACCGTGTCAATATCCTTACCAAGAACCCTCTCGACGTGAATGCGAAACATAACTACTCCTCAAAAACCGGGCTAACCAAGAGAAATCACAACGCGGGTGGTTAAAACGGGTGATATTGCCCTTGGGGACGACGTCCAGACCTGTTTATCATTAAATTTCACTGAGAGTAGAAATACCGTTGACCTCAGTCACCGTTTTGGCATCCGCCCGCTCAATAATTTTCACGAGGGTGGATTGAATCGTTTCATCTTCCCGGGCATCACCGCCACTTACAAACGTTTGCTTCTGGGGCTCGGCGCCCTCTTTCTCAGTAAATGAAACAACGACCTCGGTGGCTGAATCCGGCGCTTTACCAAGGTTCGCTTTACCAAAGTACTCTAGCGAAACCAACGGATAGCCATGAAAGCCCTTCTTGATCTGCTTTGCAATGCGCTTTTTTGCTTTGTCCAAATGCATAATAAGGCCTGTCGCTGCGCTTGTTATCTGGGCGCCAAATGAACACCCAGTCGGCTGACCCGGATGACTTTTACTGGAACGACCGGGGCAGGAAATCAAGTTGATCTTCGATTAACTGAACCAGAGCTTCGCCCCGGTAAACATCGAAATGGCCGACCGGATAGTGGTTCACTTCCGAGCCCGGCAGGACGGCCTGCCGATGCCATATAACGGGGAGACATTCCCAGACCACGACAAAGCCAGTCCACAATTCCCCACTCATCAGGGATTTCGCGCCTCCCGCGCCTCGGCAACACTACCCCTGTTCTTCACATTGGTATAGCCCGCACTTTCCAGGGCAGATTTCGCTTTACCGGCTCTGTTTCCACTGCGGCAATACAGATTTATCTCCGTATCCTTGTCCGGAAACCGGTCGGTAACCTGCGCGAGAATGTTCCCGTGCGGAATGAGCGGGTCCCCATCAATGTGGTTCTGCCGGTGCTCGGCTTCCGTGCGGACATCAATCCAAACCGGCTTCGCTTGAGCGAGCATTGGTGCGAGCGCCAGTGATAAAAAAATGAGGGCAGCCCTCACTGAAACAAACTTACCCATAAAAAGCTCCTGACATTGCAGATCGAAATAGATTTTACGATAAAACCCCTTGGATAAGTTCACCACAAGGGAGCACGGGAATACGCTGTTGAACGCTCCACTCCGGGTCCGTCAGGAACCAGATGAACAGCGTGGTGATGATCAGGATCTCAACCACAGACATGTAATGGCCAACGCAAAGCTGATCCAGGGGCTCCGGACAGTTTGAATAGGCGATGTCATCATAGTCGGTTCTTTAATGCCTCGAGCTGCCGTTGCAAAATAAATCTGTCTGGCTTTTTTACACCCTCTTCGCCCCGGAGTTATAGTGGAACCCGACAAAAACAACGGAGCACCCCATGGAGAACAGCACCGCCGGTCGCCGAGCACCGACCATCAACCGCCAGCAGGACATCTACAGCAAAGGCCTGAGCGGCGAAAAACCGTTAGTGCCGGTGGATTTTCACGAACTCGAACGCAAGGGCTGCGATGCCATGAGCCCGGAGGCCTATGCCTACATCGCCGGCGGGGCAGGCCTGGAAAGCACAATGCGGGCGAACCGGGAATCCTTTGACCGCCAGCGCATTGTTCCACGCATGCTCAACGACGTATCCGAGCGGAACGCGACCGTTGAACTGTTTGGCCGCACCCTGCCAAGCCCCTTTTTGCTGAGCCCGATCGGAGTGTCGGAGATGGCACATAAGGACGCAGACGAAGCCATTGGCCGCGCCGCCGCAGCCGAGGGCATACCCATGATCTTCTCTAACCAGGCGTCGCAGCCCATGGAGCAGGTGGCCGACGCCATGGGGGACGGCGCGCGCTGGTTCCAGCTGTACTGGAGCAAATCCGACGATCTGGTGCGAAGCCTGGTCAGCCGTGCCGAGAGTTGTGGCTGCGAGGCCATCGTGGTCACCCTGGATACTACTATGCTGGGCTGGCGCACGCGGGACCTGGACCTGGCCTACCTGCCCTTTCTGCGGGGCAAAGGTATTGCCCAGTACACCAGCGACCCGGTGTTTTTGGAAAGCCTGAAAACCCCCAGCGAGCCGGGCAACATGGCCAGGCCCAAACTGTCGCTGGAAACGCTCAAAACCCTCAAGCAGATAGGCCAGTCCTGGCCCGGTGGGGCCCTTGACGGCATCAGTTCCGGTAAGGCCATGGCGGCGGTGCAGGAATTCATCGCCGTTTATTCCAAACCCTCATTAACCTGGGACGATCTGAAGATGCTGCGCGACCACACCCGCCTACCGATCCTGCTTAAAGGCATCCAGCATCCGGACGACGGCCGCAAAGCGGTGGACTCCGGCATGGACGGCATCATTGTCTCCAACCACGGCGGGCGCCAGGTGGACGGCGCCATCGGCAGCCTCGATGCCCTGCCGGAGGTGGTTGAAGCCGTTGCCGGCCGAATACCGGTGATCATGGACAGCGGTATCCGCACTGGGGCTGATGTTTTCAAGGCGCTGGCATTGGGCGCCACCGCCGTCGGCCTGGGCCGGCCCTGGGTCTACGGGCTTGCGATCGCCGGCGAAGCCGGGGTGCGGGAAGTGATTGCCAACCTGAAAACGGATTTCGAGCTCACCATGGGGCTTTCAGGTTGCAAGTCCATCA
>NZ_JAWLDU010000004.1:45655-106008 GCF_041686475.1 Marinobacter sp. | reverse complement strand
CTGTACTGCCTGGTGGACTGGGTTGATTTTCGGGATCTGGTGGATTTTTCCGGCATCGAAAGCCTGATCAGTTTCCGGGATCATCATCGCAACGATGAATTGATCGGCCTAACCGACCCGCGACAGGCTTGATTCGGGAAACCTGACGAATTTCATGCCCCTGCCGCTTTTCCTTCTGCGATTCTTGACTATAGTTAAGAGCAGGCAGGGTCTGATCTGGTGAGGCCCGTACAACGTAAAAATGCATTCGAACAACAACATCAACCCAAGGGGGTCGAGCTATGCTCCTGAATCACGCATTTGGCCTGTTTACTCATCCCGACAGTGAGTGGGCAAAAATCGGCAAGGAGCATGCTCCGCCCAGAAGACTTTATGTCGCCTACGTATTTGTTCTTGCAGCCATAGCGCCGATATGTGCCTATATTTCTACGGCGCATTTTGGCTGGACCGTAGGCAGCGACCGTTTGATCAAACTGACGGAAATCAGCGCCTTTCAGATGAGCGTGCTTACCTATCTGGCCATGTTGGTCGGCGTTTTCGCCCTGGGGTATGCAATCAACTGGATGGCCAAGACCTACGGTGCCAATGAGGAGGAAATCCCTTCAAGGGGAATTGCGCTGGCGGCGTATTCCTGCACGCCACTGTTCCTGGCCGGTTTTGCTCTGCTTTACCCGGTACCCTGGTTCAACGCCATCGTCTTTCTGATAGCGGCAGGCTATGGGGCCTGGTTAATGTATGACGGCCTTCCAATTGTAATGGGTATTCACAAGGATAGGGCGGTCATGTACGCCGGTGCACTGTTGACTGTGGCGTTGGTAATTCTGGTATCCACCCGGGTTGGCTCTGTTATTCTCTGGAACTACGGGTTTGGCCCGGTATTTATACAGGGCTAGACCAGAGACATCTGCTGATAAGCTGAATCTTTGGCCGGTGGACCCGGCCAATCCTGGTTCCTCTTGACCTGAAGCAACGCGCCCAAGTCCGTGTCCGGTTTCAATAGGGTCAGGTATATAGCCAGGGAGTCCGGCAATGACATCCTCTGCATCATCCCCATCAACCTCCGATAAAGCGGTAAACAGCCAGCGTGTGCAGTGGCACGCTACCGATATCGGTGAGGTTCGCTCAGAGCTCTCCGCGACCGGGCCGCTCAGCGCACAGGCGGTCGGCGAGAGGCTGAGTGAATTCGGCCATAATCGCCTTCCTGAAGCCCGCCGCCGTGGCCCTCTGGCCCGCCTGGGCAACCAGCTCAAAAACTTCCTGATTTATGTACTGATCACGGCAGCGGTCATTACTGCCGTGTTGGGTCATTGGGTGGATACTACCGTCATTCTGGCTGTGGTGGTCATCCAGACCCTGGTTGGATTCATACAGGAGGGCAAAGCCGAACAGGCGCTTTCCGCGATCAGGCACATGCTTGCACCCAAAGCCGTGGTCGTCAGGGAGGACGGCCAGAAAAAAATCGACGCGGCTGAGCTGGTGCCCGGTGATACGGTCATTCTGGAACCGGGTGACCGGGTGCCCGCTGACCTCCGGCTTGAACGCTGCCACAACCTGAAAATAGAAGAGGCGGTGCTGACGGGGGAATCCGAACCGGTCGATAAAACCACTGGTTCACAGCCGGCTGATGCAGTCCTCGGTGATCAGCTCAGCATGGCCTTTTCAGGCACCATGGTGGCCACGGGAACCGGCCGTGGGGTTGTCGTACGGACAGGAGAGAACACTGAAATCGGCCGTATTTCCGGCCTGCTGCAGGATACTGCAACACTTAAAACGCCCCTGCTCGAACAGATCGACCGCTTCGCCCGTTATCTGTCAATAATCATTATTGTTGTCGGCCTGGCGATATTCGGTGGTGGGCTGGCGCTGAGCGGACTGCCGGTTCGCGAGCTGTTCATGGCAGTTGTGGGCCTGACCGTGGCAGCCATTCCAGAGGGGCTGCCGGCCATACTCACCATTACCCTGGCCATCGGTGTTCGACGGATGGCAACCCGTCATGCGGTTGTGCGCAGAATGCCGGTGATCGAAACCCTCGGTGCGGTATCGGTGATCTGTTCCGACAAGACCGGAACTCTGACCCGCAATGAAATGATGGTGACGGCTGCGGTGATGGCCGGGAAGCGGCTGGATGTAGAGGGCGAAGGTTACGAACCGGATGGGGAAATTCGAGAAGGTAGCGATGTGGTGTCTGAAAGTCCGCTGCTCGATGAATTGGCCAGGGCCGCTGCGCTATGCAATGACGCCCATCTGGAACGTCATGAGGGAACGATCCGGGTTGCCGGCGACCCCATGGAAGGTGCTCTCAAGGTTTTCGCCCAGAAGGCAGGGTTTGATGCGGAAACCGATGGCCGTGAGTGGCCGCGGACGGATGAAGTGCCCTTTGACGCCGACTATCGCTTCATGGCGACGCTCAACCATGACCATCATCGCCACGGTGTCGTCTATGTAAAAGGGGCTCCCGAACGGATACTGGAGATGTGTACCGGTATGGTTACTGACAGCGGGGATACCTCGTCGCTGGATCGGGAGGCCTGGACGGATGCCATATCCGAACTCGCCTCTGAAGGCTTGCGGGTGCTGGCATTGGCACGCAGGCCGGCGGATTCTTCGCAGAATACCCTTGCAGTGGAGGATGTTGAGGACGGACTTGAACTGCTGGGGCTTGTGGGGCTTCTGGACCCACCGCGGCAGGAGGCTATCCAGGCGATTCAGGACTGCCACGACGCCGGTATCCGGGTAAAAATGATCACTGGCGACCATGCCATGACCGCCAGTGCCATTGGTGCCCGGCTGGGATTGAAAAACACCACCCGGGTGATGACTGGCAGGGAGCTGGATCAACTGGGTGAAGACGAACTCAGGCAGGTAGCCGGTGAGGTGGATATCTTCGCCCGTACTAGTCCTGAACACAAATTACGTCTTGTTGAGGCCCTGCAGGCGCTGCACGGGGTCGTCGCGATGACCGGTGACGGGGTGAATGACGCACCGGCCCTCAAACGTGCCGATGTGGGTATCGCGATGGGTGTCAAGGGCTCTGAGGCGGCCAGGGAAGCCGCGTCAATGGTGCTGCTGGACGATAATTTTGCCAGCATTGCCAGGGCCGTGCGTGAGGGTCGCACGGTCTACAACAATCTCAAAAAGGCGATTGCCTTCATGCTGCCGATTAACGGTGGTGAATCCGTCAGCCTGATTACTGCCCTGTTGCTGGGGCTGTCGTTGCCCATTTCCGCGTTGCAGATTCTCTGGGTAAACCTGGTGGGCTCGGTGATCCTGGCAATGACGCTGGCCTTCGAGCCTTCTGAGCCGGGGGTCATGAGGCGACCGCCCCGTTCAAGGGATGAACCGCTGCTGGCGGGATTCGTGGTCTGGAGGGTCGCCTTTGTTTCCGTGCTGTTCCTGATTGGTATTTTTGCGGCGTGGTACTGGGCAATGGACCAGTTTTCAGATGAATCCGTGGCCCGCACACTGGCAGTCAACACCCTGGTGGCCATGGAGGTTTTCTATCTGTTTGCGGTGCGCTATCTGGATACGGCCTCGGTCACTTTGCGAGGTGTACTGGGTACCCCCATTGTGTTGCTGGCGGTGGGCGCCGTCATCCTGCTGCAATTGCTGTTTACTTACCTGCCGTTCTTCCATCAGATCTTTGGCACCGCTCCACTGACTCTGGGAGCATTGGTCTTTGCCGGTGCGGCGGGAGTTGTCGTGCTCCTGGTTCTGGAGCTGGAAACCTGGCTCAGAAAACGCCTCAAGCCAGGTCTCAGTTCTGGCTCCGGGTGACAATGGCGGCATCGCCACGGCCTTCAATAGCAGCGAGCTCGGCACTGGACAGCCACTCCCCGGGCGGCCGTTCCAGTACGTCCGCGCAGGCGGCCAGGGCATGAGCCCATGAGCAGCGGTTGGCGAACAGCATGCCTGCTTCATTCAGGGTGCCGCCACGGTTGATGTAGCCCAGTACCCGGGATCTGGATGGTTCCGGGAAAAGTGGGGACAGGTGGCCGCGGAACACCTCCGGGCGCATGTGAGTCAGTGCGACCCTTCGCTTCATTCTCCGGGGGAACAGCCGTTCCTGCTCCAGGTCACGGACACACTGGGCTGCTTCCAGGGTGTCCCTGGGTTCGCGAAAACGCCCAGGTTCCTGCACATACACCAGCCTGAATGGCGTTCCGGTTTCCCGCAGCCTTTCGCTGGCATGGATCAGTTCAGAGAGTTGATAGGCACCATTGGCAATCAGCATCACGGGTTCGCCAGGGGACGTATCTTCGTCGACTACCAGGGCTCCGTTCCTGGACAGGGCCTGCGCTTCGCTCCTGTCAAACACAACAGGCCGCTCGCGTTTTGGTATCACCATGCAGGTCAGTTGTCCTCGCGCCAGGTAGACACCGGGTAATGCTTCCAGGGTACTGTTGTAGTCGGCCGGAAAGAGCACGCGGCTGACGTCGCTCATTTCGCCCAGCAGGCTCTCGCAGAAGGTAGTGTCCTGATGCGACTGCTGGTTCTTGCCATTCTCCCAGGTATGAGAAGTGGCAACCACCGGGAAACCGAGCCAGCGCGCGGGCCTGCCTGCTTCTTTCTGCTGGCGGGAGAAAGTCAGCTCCTGGCGGATAGCGCCCAGCATTTTGACGCAGAAGGCCTCATAACTGGCGACCAGATTAATGCCCGCCTTGTTGGCAAGACAGGCTGAAACCACGGCTTCTTCATTGAGGGCAGTAATAATCCGGCCATGAACGGATTCCTGTTCGCTTTCCGGGTCATTTACCCGGTGCTTTAGGGTACTCAGTACCCCGACCAGCCGATTACTGGCCAGTTCATCCGGGTTGCCGACGCGAGCCCGCAGGGCCGGATTTGCGTTAACCAGCGCCTTGAAGAAGTCGTCTACGGCCAGCATTGGCGAGCCATAATCGAGCGATGGCGGAAGTGCCGGCATAACGGGGTCTGGCGGGTTGCGCGTTGCCATGGCATGGTCCCGCTCCAGCGGGCGTGCCTGTTGCTGGTGCTGGTTGAGCTGGTCGACTGCATTGGCCAACTGCTTCGGAGGTACCCAAAGTAATCCGGCATGATGGTGGAAAAGTTCCCTGGCCCTGGTGTCGATCTTGGGGTTGCCGGGCAGTGGCAGGTTATGGGCGGGATTGCTGCCGGCGCCGTAAAAACCGTAACCCTTGGTGGTCTCGGCGATGCCGTAGGGAATCGGAACCGGGTAGGGACGTTCCCCGTTCAGCGCCTGCTGGCGATAGTCGTTCAGCGATTGCTCCATATTGAACAGTGCGCAAACGAAGGCTGCCGGATCACGGCCATCGAACCGGAGTGGCTCGAAACCCCGGTAGGCCAGGTGTTCGCTGAATCTTTCCAGGCCTTCGCGGGTTCCCAGTTCTGTGCGTTGCTCGATCCGCCGACCATTGGCGATCATGACGGGCAGCACCAGACCACAATCTTCAGCCCGCCACCAGCGTGGCACCCAGTCGCTACCGCGCTGTTCTTCCGCAGCACCATCAGAGAGGAAGGCTACCAGCGACTCGCCCGGCAGCGGCATATGGGCGTACTGAAGTTCGGCAAAACCGAGGTAACCACCTTCCATGATCCCGCCCGCAGTGTGGGGGGTAACGTGGCTGCCAAGGGGCGCTTCCATGCCCCCATCCGGCCTTTGGCGGTAACTGTAGAAATCGGAGACCAGACGGGAAAGACCGTCTTCGCCCTGATAACGGTTCTGTTGCTCCGGATGCAGGTTACCGCTGAGCACATTCAGCGCATCGATCGCAGCGACACAATGGCCCTGGCCCATGAGCCAGCTTCGAGTCTTCCCGGTAAGGTTGTTCAGAGCGGTGTAGGCGGCGTAAGCCGGCACCATGTTCAGTGCGCCGCCGGTATGGCCCTCGGGGCTGGCTTTGAAATCGCGCGGCAGCAGGGGAGCACCGCTGGGGTCAACCCGTTTGGTGTAGGTCATGTGTACGACAAGCCAGAGGCCGGCACTGGCCAGCCTGTCGAGACTTGCAAGCTTGCGATAAACGGTTGCGGTGTCAGGCTGGAACGCGGCGGATACCAGTTCGCCGGCCATATGGCGGACCTGGTCACAGGTGGATTCGGAGTGCTGGATGACGCCATAGCCCCGCCGCCAAAGCTCGTAGTCAGAGACGCGCCGCTCAGCGGATTCCGGGGATTCTGGGGATGACATGACAGGCCTCCATGGCTTCAATGTATGGAGCGATTATAGAAGCCAGGAGCTGAAAAACCGTTGATGCAGATCATTCGGACCTGCATCTTGTTTTACTGTTTGTTCACCTTGATATTGGTGGGGGTTCAGCCGGCAGCTGGCTCGAATTGCTGCTGCAGCCAGGCCCTGATGTCGTCGGATTCGTAGAGCCATTGTTCACTGCCGTTGTCATCACGGATCAGCAGGCAGGGCACCTTTACACGCCCACCGCCGGTGGCAAGTGCTTCGCGGTGCTTTTCGTTGTGCTGGGCGTCACGGGTTTCAATGTTCAATCCCAGGCGGGCCATTTCCTTGCGAACCTTGATGCAGAATGGGCAGGCGCTGAACTGATAAAGCGCCAGGTTCTCGCAGGCACGATCTACCCGGGCCTGCTCTTCCGGCGCTCGCGCGACGCTTTCAGGGGTGCTGAATTTCTCGCCGATCAACATGAACGGTGTCAGGATCAGGCGGAGAGTGCGGAAAAAATAACGAATAATGAGTCTCATGGACAGAACACGGCTCCGGTTAAAGCGGTGGGCCATCGATGGAAAGGCCTCACCAGATGCGGGAGCGCGTACAGTATCATTCGGCCGGGTTTCGGGCCAGACCTGGCAGGCAACCGTGTTGTATTGCTGTCGCCGGGAGTTTCTGCCAATCTCATGCAGATAACAGGAACAAGGCCGGATTTGCCGGTTGTTAACAGGAGAGTAACCCAATGACAGATGACAAACGGCGCCGATATTCATCCCCAGTAGTGGATGGTCTTGGCAAATCGGCAAGTCGTGCGATGTTGCGGGCTGTGGGCTTCACCGACGAAGACTTCCGCAAACCCCAGATCGGTATTGCCTCCACCTGGAGTAATCTGACCCCCTGCAACATGCACATCGACAAGCTTGCGGAAGAGTCAGCAGCAGGGGCTGATGAGGCAGGCGGTAAGAGCCTGACGTTCAACACCATAACCATATCTGATGGTATCGCCAACGGTACCGAGGGCATGAAATACTCGCTGGTATCGCGGGAGGTGATCGCCGACTCCATTGAGACGGTGGCCGGCTGCGAGGGCTTTGATGGCCTGGTGGCCATTGGCGGCTGCGACAAGAACATGCCCGGCTGCATGATGGGCCTGGCAAGGCTGAACCGGCCGTCCGTGTTTGTTTACGGTGGCACCATCATGCCAGGAAAAAATCACACCGATATTATCTCGGTGTTCGAGGCCGTGGGGGCCCACGCCCGCGGCGATCTGGACCTGATTGAAGTAAAGCAGATCGAGGAAACCGCGATTCCCGGTCCCGGCTCCTGTGGCGGCATGTATACCGCCAACACCATGGCCTCGGCCATTGAGGCCATGGGCATGAGCCTGCCTGGCAGTTCAGCCCAGAATGCAATTTCCGATATCAAGGCTGCGGACTCCCGGGCGGCTGGTGCTGCGGTGCTCAACCTGTTGGACAGGGACATCAAGCCCTCGGATATCATGACCCGGAAGGCCTTTGAAAACGCCATCACGGTGGTGATTGCCCTGGGAGGCTCCACTAATGCGGTACTGCATCTGTTGGGAATGGCAAGCACCGTTGGAGTCGAGCTGTCGCTGGATGATTTCGTGGAGATTGGCAAGCGGGTTCCCGTGCTGGCGGACCTTCGCCCCAGTGGCCATTATATGATGTCAGAGCTGGTAGCGATCGGGGGTATTCAGCCACTGATGAAGATGCTGCTGGACAAGGGCATGCTCCACGGTGACTGCATGACGGTCACCGGTCAGACCCTGGCCGAGAACCTGGAAGATGTGGCGCCCTATCCGGCAAGCCAGGACATCATTCATGCCTTTGACAATCCCATCAAGGCGGATAGCCATCTGCGTATTCTGTACGGCAACCTGGCGCCTACCGGAGCGGTGGCCAAGATCACCGGCAAAGAGGGCACCCACTTTACCGGCCGGGCCCGGGTGTTCCATTCCGAGGAAGAGGCCCAGGAGCGGATCATGGATGGCACGGTGGTAGCTGGAGACGTGCTGGTGATCCGGTATGAGGGGCCAAAGGGCGGCCCCGGTATGCGGGAGATGCTGACACCTACCTCGGCCATTATGGGCAAGGGGCTGGGTAGCGACGTAGCGCTGATTACCGATGGGCGTTTCTCTGGTGGCAGCCATGGTTTCGTGGTCGGCCATATCACGCCAGAAGCCGCAGAAGGTGGACCGCTGGCCCTGGTCGAGAATGGCGATACCATCACTGTAGATGCTGTTGCCAATCGCATTGAGCTGGATGTTTCCGCGGAAGAGATGGAGCGTCGCCGTAAAAACTGGTCCGCGCCTGCACCCCGATTTACCCGGGGGGTACTGGCCAAATATGCGCGAACCGTGAGTTCGGCGTCGGAAGGTGCGGTGACCGACAAGCCCTGACCCAGGCCCTCGACCACTACGTTCAGGTCAGGCTTTTCCCCGTGGGCCGGAGCCAGCAGGGAATTTCGCTGGTATAGTTGTAATCGAACTTACACGGTACGTGTGTGCGGACAAATACAGGAAGGGTTTAAAAAATGAGCCGATCGGCCGGTTTTCTGGTGTTGGCAATGCTGCTTGCACTGTGCCTGTCCCCTGCCAGTGCGACGGAAAGGGCAGAGTTGCAGCTGGCTTCGGTCAACGCAGCGGTCGCCTATGCGGATGCAGAAGAACTGGTGTACGGCAAGAATGCCGACCGTCCTGTGCCTATTGCTTCCGTTACCAAGCTTATGACGGCCCTGGTGGTGATGGAGTCGGGGCAGTCAATGACGGAATGGCTGGAGTTCAGGGAGCGTCATATCCCGGCCCCCGCAAACGCCTATACCCGCATTCGGAAAGGGTCGGAACTGAAACGAGGCGACATTCTGCGGATTGCGTTGATGTCATCGGAAAACTTTGCTGCCTATACCCTGGCCCGCCACCATCCGGGAGGCTATGACGGCTTTGTCGATGACATGAACGCAAAGGCCCGGGAGCTCGGCATGACGAATACCACGTTTGTGGATCCTACCGGGCTTTCGGTGAGAAACCGTTCCACGGCTGCAGACCTGGTGCGGCTGGTCAGGGCCTCCAGCAAGTACCCACAGATCCGGGAATATTCCACCACGCGTTACTTCACGGGACACTTCCGGCAGCCCCGCTATCGCCTTGCATTCGGCAATACCAATATTCTGGTGCATCGTGAGAGCTGGGGCGTTGGAATCAGCAAAACCGGCTACCTGTCCGAAGCCGGGCGCTGCCTGGTAATGCTGTCCGAAATTGATGGCCGGCCGGTGGTCACGGTACTTCTGGACTCTCTGGGCACCCGCTCACCAATGGGAGATGCCGGGCGCATCAAGCGTTGGCTGACCACCGGTGCGGGTGGCAGCGTTGCTGCTGCGGCACGTGCCTATGAGCAGAAAAAGAACGCAGCTTATGCGTCGTCAGACAGTACCTCTGTCAGTGTCAACTGACGTCGAATTTATCAGGACTGATGACCAATGATCGAAATATTCACGACAGGCGGCACCATCGACAAGGTGTACTTTGATGCCAACAGTGAGTTTGAAATCGGAGACAGTCTGGTTGAGGAACTGCTGGCGGAGTCCAATATCCGCGAGGGATTTTCGGTCACTGGCCTGATGCGAAAGGACAGTCTGGAAATGACAGATGACGACCGCGAGGCCGTCAGAGCCGCGGTCAGCCGTTGTTCCGCAGGGCGGGTGCTTGTCACCCATGGTACAGACACCATGCCAGAGACTGCCCGCGCATTGTTATCGGTGAAAGATAAAACCATCGTGCTGACAGGCGCCATGCAGCCGGCCAGGATGCGTCGCACCGATGCGGTTTTCAATATCGGTTTTGCCTGGGCGGCAGTGGGGTTGCTGCCCCACGGCGTTTACATTGCCATGAACGGAGAAGTATTTGAGGCTGGCTCCGTTCGCAAGAACCTGAAAGCCCAGCGGTTCGAACGAACCTGATCAAGCCAGGCCGGAGATTTCCTCGCAGGTTAACTCTCGATACTGTCCCGGCGCCAGGGCTGGATCCAGGACGACGCTGCCTATCCGCCAACGATGCAGGCCATTCACATGATTGCCTACCGCTGCCAACATTCGTTTGACTTGGTGGTAACGCCCCTCTGAAATGCTCAGATCAATCACACGCTCGCTCAGCTGGCACACGCTGGCGGGTCTGGTAGGCCTGGGTTCGTCATGAAGTAAAACACCCTGTTCCAGCTGCGCAATGGCATCGGCATCCATGGGTTCCATGAGAGTCACCCGATAGGTCTTCGGGCAGTTCACCCTGGGGGAGGTTATCCGGTGAGACCACTGGCCATCGGTGGTCAGCAGCAACAGCCCCGTGGTGTCCGCATCCAGACGGCCTGCGATATGGAGGCCCCGCCGAATCTCTGCTGGCAGCAGATCCATTACTGTTGGTTGCCGGCTGTCCTTTGTGGCACTGATCACACCCTCCGGCTTATGGAGCATGAGGTAGCGCTCGACCGGCAGTGACAGACTCTGGCCCTCAAGGGTTATTCCTGTTTCTGGCATCACCTGTGTGCCTGCCTTGCGACAGGTCCGCCCTTCTATCTTTACCAGGCCAGAGCTGATGGCCTTCTTCGCATCCCGACGCGACAGGGCTGTGGCATTCGCTATGAAATAATCAAGCCGCATCGTCAGGTACAGCCTTCTCCGGGCGGTGGCAATGTCAGGCTGGCAAGGCATAGAACCTCGGCAGAGCCGGTCATCCGGTTCCACAACACGCCCAGCAGTTCACCTGCGATAGCCGGGCGATCCAGGCGGGAACTGGGCTCGGGAGTCAACCCACTGCCATTGTCGCTGGCCAGAATGAAGGTAAAGGGGTGTGCCCCGGGAATGCCAAGGCGGATATCCGTTGCCGTCAGCCTGCCATTGCTTCTCTCGTACTGCAGGAAACCATCCGTAAACCATTCCAGTCGCCGACCCTCTTCAAGAGATGCGGCCACCTCCGCCAGTTCGGGATCGCGGGAAAAGCTTTCCACTGTGATCGGCCCGTCTCCGTCCAGAAAGCCGGTGACGATTTCCACCCGCCGGTCGTCACCCATAACCGTTACCCGCCACAATATGGTGTTGAAGGGCATGGGCTGTACCATTCTCGGGGCGTCCTGAAGCCCTTCCCGTGCCAGCGCGGGATCGACACGATCGGAAATGACCTGCTGGGCAGTGAGGCTCCAGCCCAGATACAACGTTGATAACGCCAGGCCCGCGGTAACAGACCTTGTGTGCGGCCCACGGAGCAGGAATACGAGCATCCCGGCCAGTAAGGGCAGGGTGTAAAGAGGGTCGATGATAAAGATGCTGGTGATGGCAACCGGCGGGCCAAAGGGCCAGAACAATTGGGTGCCGTAAGTGGTGAAGGCATCCAGCAGTGGGTGTGTGAGTAGTATCAGGGCGGTAACCGCGAGCCAGCGTTTGTAACTCAGAACCGGTCGCCAGCGATGCAGTGCCAGGGCGATAACAAACGACAGTGGAAACAGGACCAACAGGGAGTGGCTGAAACCCCGGTGCTGGGTAAAATTGGCGACCGCGGTACCATAGTCGATAACCACATCCAGGTCGGGCAGGGTGCCCAGAGCCGCACCAATCAGTAATGCGGAGCGTCCAAGGGTCTTTCCGGCAACCGCGCCTGCCAGCGAGGCGCCCAGAGCAGCCTGGGTTATCGAGTCCATCGGGAAAAATACCTTGTCAGTGGGGTCCGACAGGTATTATGCGTGGAATCGATTTTCGGATCACGATTCAGCATCGGATGATAGAGTGATATCGAGTGATTCCAGAACAGTGTCGCCAGGGTAGCCATCGGCTACCAGGCCGTTTTCAGCCTGATAGTTGCGAATGGCAGACCGGGTATTGGGTCCCATAATGCCATCCGGTTCCCCGGTGTCGAAGCCTTCATCATTCAGTGCTTCCTGAATAGCGAGAATGTCGTCCCGGGACAGGGCGGGCAGATCCTCTGGCGGCGGGTTCTGCAATTGCCCGGCGCCGGCAATGCGGTCTGCCAGGTGCCCCACGGCAATAGCGTAGAACTCGGAACGGTTCCAGCCCATGATCACGCCAAAGTTCTTGTAGGCAAGGAAGGCTGGTCCGCGATGGCCGGAAGGAACCACCAGAGAGGCCTTGATGGGCTCATTGGCCAGTGCGTTGCCGAACGCGTCAGTAACCCCAAGTTCCCGCCATTCCTCCAGAGTAAGTTTGCGGCCGTCTGCCAGTTCGTAATCGAAGTTGTCCGGCAACAGAACCTCCCGCCCCCAGCGGTAGTCGCCGTCCCAGCCCAGGTCTTCCAGGAAGTTGCCGGCTGACATCATGGCATCCGGCAGGCTGTTCCACAGGTCCCGTTTGCCGTCGCCGTCACCGTCCACGGCATGACGCAGGAATACGGTTGGCATGAATTGCACGTGCCCCATGGCACCGGCCCAGGAGCCTTCCATCTGTTCCGCCGAAATGGAGCCTTCATCGATAATCTGCAGTGCGGCAATAAGCTGTTCGGTAAAGAACGTGCTGCGGCGCTGATCACAGGCGAGTGTCGCCAGGGAACTGGGTACCGGCATCTTGCCAAAGTAAGTGCCAAAGTTGGTTTCAAGGCCCCAGAAGGCGACCAGGTAGGGTGCCGGAATGCCGGTTTCACGGGTGACGCGGTCAAGAAGATCCCGGTGTTCCTTTAACAGCTCCCGACCCTGGCTGACACGCTGATCGTTCACCCTGCGGTTGAGGTAATCGGCGAACGTGGTGGTAAATTCCGGCTGGCGCCGGTCAAGCTCAATGACCCGCTTCAGGTACTCGGCACTGGCCAGAACCTCGCTGGCAGTCTTTGTTGACACGCCGGCATCAATCGCCTGGCTTTCCAGCCTCTCAATGCATTGTGGAAACTCTTCCAGAGCGTCGCTGTAGGCCATGCCAGGTAGACTTCCCAATGCAAGGAGTCCCGCGAGTGAAAAATGGCGAATTGTCCGTCTGCCTGTAAAAATCGCGGTGAATATGGTTGGCACGCTGAACCTCGGTCTGGAGTGAATGTCTCGCGCTCATGGTAGCCTGTTTTTACCACCCTTAAATACCGTTGTTGGTTGCTTTCGGTGACAATTCTTTAACCTGCAGTTGCCTGGGTCCATTGCTGTGTCGTGTTTTTGTAGCCGGGCCGGACAACAGGCTATTCCGGGATACCGGCTTGTTCTATAGTCTGGCTGTACAAACCTCATATTTCTGAATCAAAAGGCCCGACTCATGGCAACGCTGAAGGCGCTGGTGGTGGATGATGCCAGTTTCGTTAGGGACCTGGTCAAACGGACAGTGCGCCAGCGCTTCCCGGTGATCGAAACCACAGACGCCCAGAACGGGCGCAGGGCCCAGTCGTTAATGTCGCGTACGGTGTTCGACCTGATCCTGTGTGACTGGGAAATGCCGGAAATGTCAGGCCTCGAATTGCTGCAATGGATGCGGCAGCAGCCACAGTATGAAAAAGTGCCCTTCATCATGATCACCAGCCGGGGTGACAAGGATCACGTGGTGGAGGCCGTCAGGGGCGGGGTGTCCGAATACCTTGGCAAGCCCTTCAGCCCTGAGGGATTAAGCAACAAGATCATCAAGGTGATGGGGCGGCAGCTGAAAGACGCTATGGACCGGAGCGGGAAATCCATGGGAGGCCCCGCCGATGCGTTTCGTGAGTCTGCCACACTGCTCACGCAGAAACGGGAGCCCGTGCCATCGGCGCCGGTTCGTGCGGGCAGGCCGTCCGCTCCAGCGGTTTCCTCTGGCAGGCCAACCATGAGTGTGGCTGCCGTACGTTTTGCCGACAGCACCCTCAGGTCAGTGGTGAAGGATATTACCCTTACAGAAGTGCGGGTGATTGCCAAACGGGACCAGCAGTTCCCCGGAATTCTCGACCAGGCAGTGGTGGACATTGAAATAGCAGAAGGCCGGGTGGCACGGTTGAATGGTTACGTGCATCAGTTGCAGGCGGTTGAGAAGCGGCAGGATACGGATTTTGTCAGTGTAACGATCCGCTTTGTTGATGAAGACCCGCAAAAACTGGAGGATCTCTCCCGTTTCATTGCCCGCTTCCGCAATGGGGGTTAAGCCGGAGCGCGGGCTGTCACGACATGGGTTCAGGGAGCCTTTCCACCAGTCGCTCCCGCGGGAAGTGGCAGATGAACTCGCTGCCATCGCCAATGCGGCTGCGTATTTCCAGCCGGCCGTCATGGTTCAGCAGAACATGTTTCACGATCGCCAGCCCCAGGCCGGTGCCCCCGGTTTCCTTGTGCCGGCTCGGATCGGCGCGATAGAAGCGTTCGGTAAGCCGGGGAATATGGACCGGGTCAATTCCGATTCCGGTATCCTTCACTGAAAGGTGCGCACCCTCGCGGTCAGTGTTCCAGGTAACGTTGATCTGTCCGCCCGCCGGGGTGTATTTCACGGCATTGAAAATCAGGTTGGAAAACGCGCTGCGCAGCTGGCTCTGGTCGCCACGGAGCAGGTGGCGCTCGGAAATGCTGACGTTGAACTCGTGTCCCTGGTCGCCACTGAGCGCCCTGGCGTCGTGGCAGATCTGGTTGACCATCGACCCGACGTCGGTTACCGCATCGCTGACAGTCTGTTCGCCGGTTTCGATTTTTGACAACAGTATCAAGTCGGTAATCAGTGCTTCCATGCGGGAGGATTGCTGGGCCATGGTATTGATGGCGCGCCGCCATTTGGGTGGTAAATCATCCGCGTTGTCCACCAGGGTTTCCAGATAGCCGCTGATGACTGTCAGCGGGGTCCTCATTTCATGGGATACGTTGCCGACAAAGTCACGTCGCATCTGTTCGAGCTGGAAAAGGCGGGTAACGTCTTTGGCCACAATCAGGCGGTCGTCGTCGCCGAACAGGCTGATCTGGATCTGCAGATGTATATGGGGCCGTGCCGGCGAGTTCAGGTCCAGAGGCTCGCGGTAATCCCTCGAGTCGAAATACGCCTTGAAGGCCGGGTTACGGATCAGGTTATGGATGAACTGGCCCTGGTCCGAGCTGCGGCGGAAACCGAGCAGATGTTCTGCCGAGCCATTCCACCACTCCATGGCGCCTCGCGAGTCCGTCATGATGACGCCATCACGCATGGCGTTGGTGGATTCCTGAACCCGGTTGATCTGGGCACGAAGTTTGTCCTGGGTGTGGAGATGAGTCCGGTGGAGCTTGTGGAGGCCGTCAAAGATGTCGCCCCACAGGCCTACACTCTGGGGTGCTTCGTCACGGCCACCGGGATTGCCAAGCCAGTTGTACAGGCGTTTGGCCTGGGCGAGGGTCCACCAGAGGTAGGCCAGAAGTCCCACCGTCAGCCCATAAAGCGGCTCGCCAAAGAAAAGCCCGATTGCCGTACAGGCGATCAGGAATGCGATGATCCATCGCACATACTTTGACCAGTTGTGTTGCATTACTGCTGCCCCTGAGTCAGTTCCGGGCCCTTGCGGGGTGAGGGCCCGGCTGCGGTTATGCTGCCCTGGTAGAGAACCGGTAGCCGGTGCCACGCACTGTCTGGATCAGGTGATCATATTCGTCGCCAAGGGCCTTGCGCAAACGGCGTATGTGGACGTCGACCGTGCGCTCTTCAACGTAGACGTTTCCGCCCCACACCTGGTCCAGTAGTTGGGAGCGAGTATAGACCCGTTCCTGGTGTGTCATGAAGAACTGAAGCAGCCGGTACTCCGTCGGGCCGATGTTCAGGGCGCCGGTTTCGGTGGTTACCCGGTGGCCCACAGGGTCCAGTGTCAGCCCATCCACCTCAATGGGTGTCTCCACGCCGGGAGGCGTCGCGCGCCGCAACACGGCCTTCAGCCGGGCCACCAGCTCCCTGGGGGAAAAAGGTTTGGTGATGTAGTCATCGGCACCCACTTCCAGGCCCTGGATCTTGTTGTCTTCCTCGACCTTGGCAGTGAGCATGATGATGGGAATTTCGGCCGTCGTCTCATCTTTCTTGAGCCGCCGGGCCAGCTCGACACCGCTGGTGCCGGGCAGCATCCAGTCAAGCAGGATGAGATCAGGCTGTTTATCGACAATCAAGGCATGTGCTTCGCGGGCATCCGCTGCCTCCAGATAGTCGTAGTCGGCCATTTCGAGGGCAACGGCGATCATCTCGCGGATCGGTGCCTCGTCATCGACGATCAGGACAGTTTTTCCAGTCATGAGCATTAACCTGTGTCAGACCTTGCAATGTTGCTGCCTCATTACAACCGGGTAGTGTTACAAGTATATGACAGGATCTGCCTGGAACGGGATTTGTTGGTTTAGGAGATAATCAGGTCCACCATCAGGCCCGTGAATACCGCAAAGCCTGCCCAGTTGTTGTTGAGAAATGCCTTGAAACAACCATCCCGCTCCCGGTAGCGGGCCAGGTGTTGCTGGAAGACGAACAGACAGGCCATGGCAACGAGCCCAAGGTAATAGAAAACTCCCAGTTCGGCCTGCTGGCCAACCATAATGAGAATCAGCACCACCAGGGCCTGAAGTATGGCAATAACCGCACGGTCTGCGTCACCAAACAGAATGGCTGTGGACTTGATGCCGATCTTGATATCGTCGTCGCGGTCAACCATGGCGTACAGGGTGTCGTAGGCGACGGTCCAGAGCACGTTGGCAGTGAACAGCAGCCAGGTTATGCGGGTCACTTCACCGGCTTCGGCGGCCCAGGCCATGGGGATGGCCCAGGAAAAAGCGGCGCCGAGAAAAAGTTGTGGCAAATGGGTGTACCGCTTCATGAACGGATAAATGAATGCCAGTATCACACCGCCAAATGACAGGTACAGAGTCAGCGTATTGGTGAACAGGACCACCATCAGGAAGGCCACCAGGCAAATCCCTGCGAACAGGGCAACGGCCTCCCAGGCTTCAATACGGCCCGAGGTCAGGGGACGGTCTTTCGTGCGTTTCACATGGCGGTCCACCTTGCGATCGGCAAAATCATTGATGGCGCAGCCAGCTGCCCGCATCAGGAAAACGCCAAGGGTGAAGACGATAAAGTTACCGATGCCAGGGAAGCCGTCGGCGGCTAGCCAGAGCGCCCAGTAGGTCGGCCAGAGCAGAAGAAGGCTGCCAATCGGGCGGTCGAGGCGCAAAAGGCGGGCATAATCTGCAAGGCGGGCCTGTATATGGTTGGGCACAGCATTGGACAGCATGGGCGTGATCCGTATTGGGTGAATCGGGTGAAATGGGAGTAACTGGGGATTATAGCCAGCCGTGGCGTCCGGGTTAAAGGTTCGATGGCTGGAGTGTCACCGGATCAGGTTGGGAAGGAAATATTCGCCCACCAGCAGCGAGTGATTGCCACTGAAGAACCGGGATCGACGTGCCACCAGAGGCTGAGCATTGCAGCTGCGATGACAGAGGCCGGTTTCGAACGGGCCCCGCTGCCATTCGGGGTTGCTGAACAGGTAGGCTCCCAGGGGCCTGCGGCCCAGGTTGCGCAGGCGGCGCCCCCGCCCTGCAAGAGTAGCCAGCGGGATAATGGTGCGGGCAAGCACCCAGGGTGTGTTGTCTCCGTTCAGGCAGACTTCCCGTACCCAGGCATTCTGGCGCACCGGGATGCCGAGGGTACGGGCCTCCTCCAGGGTCGGGCGTGCAAAGCCTTCCTGAAGAATGTCCACACGGAAACTCTCCTGACACTGGAGCTGCAATGCCCGGGTCAGGGAGCCTTCAAGTGTCAGCCAGCGGCCAAGCGCACCATGAACGGCCGGGTTTTTCAACCCGGCTGCTGAAAAGGAGCGGTACCACTGGGTTGGGGGGACGTGGGTGGGGTTAGAGTCCCTTGACGGCATAAATTCCCGGGGCGTTGCGCCAGTAACCTTTATAGTCCATGCCGTAACCGAACAGGAAGCGGTCCTCCACCTCAAGCCCGGTGAAGTCGGCCTTGAGGTCCGGCCTTGCCTTGCGGTCGTGCTGTTTATCCACCAGTACCGCCGTCAACACTTCCCTGGCGCCATGGGCGAGACAGTAATCCGCAATGGCACAGAGCGTCGTACCTTCGTCGAGTATATCGTCAACGATCAGCACCGTGCGGCCATTGATGTCGGCTTCCGGCCGAAGCTTCCATTCGAGTATGCCGCCGGTGGTTTCCTGACGGTACCGGGTGGCATGGAGATATTCCGCCTGTACCGGGAACTTCAGCCGGGGTAACAGCTGGCCAGTGAGAATCAGCCCACCGTTCATGACACAGAACAGCAGAGGGTTGGTGTCTTTCAGGCGCCCGGTAATCTCGTCCGCGAGGGACTGAACGGCGGCCTGGACCTGCTGTTCGCTTACCAGGCAGTCGGCTTCGGCCATTACCTGATTAAGTTCGTCAACGGTGTCGGTCATAAAGGTCGGGTCCTGTCGTAAAACGGGGCATTATACCGGAGGAGGAGCAATGAAGGGAGGGGGCCTTTCCGCCGGAGAAGGTCGGTATTTACGGCTACTGGTACAAATCCTGTCAAACGCCCGTCGGTGCCGGCATTGGTCAATGCTGTGGTGGTGGGTATGATGGTTGACCGTTTGAGCAGTGCCGCAAAGGCACAATAAAGACTTGCGTGCATGATTGTCTGACAATTATTATCGCGCCCTTATGAATCTCGGAGGAATGGCATGAAGAAGTGGCAATGCGTTGTGTGCGGATTTATTTACGATGAGGCAGAAGGCTGGCCGGATGACGGTATCGAGCCGGGCACTGCCTGGGAAGATGTACCCGAGGACTGGGAATGCCCCGACTGTGGTGTGGGCAAGGAAGATTTCGAGATGATCGAAATCGGTTAATGGTGCCATTGCGGACAACTGAGTCGGAGAGCAGGTAATGAATACAGAAGCACCCATCGTGATTGTGGGAACCGGTTTGTCAGGCTATACCCTGGCGAAAGAGGTTCGTAAGCTGGACAGTGAAACGCCGATTGTCATGGTTACGGCGGATGATGGCTTCAGTTATTCCAAGCCCATGCTCTCGACCGGTTTTACCAAGGGCAAGAAGGCCGACGAGCTGGCTCAGGCAACATCCGAGGCCATGGTCGAGCAGCTGAATCTTGAGCTACGCACCTACACCACGGTTACTGGTATTGATCCGGACGCCCATGAGCTGGTGCTGGGGGATGAGCGGCTGGGCTACAGCAAGCTGGTTCTGGCCTGGGGGGCGGATGTGATTCGTCTTTCCATCGCCGGCGATGGCCAGGAACATGTTCACTCGATCAATGACCTGATGGATTACCGCGCGTTTCGCCAGGCCCTGCAGGGCAAGCAGCGGGTGGCCATTATGGGGGCAGGCCTGATTGGTTGTGAATTTGCCAACGACCTGCGCAATGGTGACTACCACGTCGACGTGATTGCTCCCTCCGATACCCTGATGCCGGGGCTCTTGCCATCGCCTGCTGCGGAAGCGGTGCGCAGCGGCCTTGAAGACCTGGGGGTCAGATTTCATCTGGAGACGGTGGTGAAACATATTGCGGCCGAGGGCGCCGGTGTGAACCTGACGCTGGCCAACGGCGAGCATCTGCAGGCGGACCTGGTGATTTCCGCCGTAGGTCTGCGGCCACGCACAGAGCTGGCGGCGGCCGCTGGCCTTGAGACCAGTCGGGGAATTGTGGTGAACAGGGCACTGGAAACCTCCGGCCGGGATATTTATGCCCTGGGTGACTGTGCCGAAGTGGATGGCTATGTATTACTCTATGTCATGCCACTGATGATCTGTGCCCGTGCCCTGGCGAAAACCCTGGCAGGGGAGCGAACCGAGGTGAAGTACGGCACCATGCCGGTCATGGTGAAGACTCCCTGTTGCCCGACGGCTGTCTGTCCGCCACCGCCAGAGGCCCCCGGAAGCTGGGAGGTGGATGCTGACGGCCAGGATGTCCGGGCTCTGTTCAGGGGCGAATCTGGCGAAGTGCTGGGATTTGCCGTGACCGGCCGTTACGCCGTGGAGAAACAGGCTCTGTCAAAAGAAGTGCCACCAATCCATAATTGATCAGTGGCATCGGGATTGCGAAAATCGCCGGCTTACGGTAGAAAGTAATTCGTGAGCTAACGAAATTGACAGGAGCAGGCATGCTGGAAGTAACCAGAAAACTGGTGGATCTGCTGGATCTTTCCCCGATTGGTGATGACCACTTCCAGGGTGACAGCGAAGACCTTGGCTTTCCCAATGTGTTCGGGGGCCAGGTTCTGGGTCAGGCGCTGATGGCTGCCAGTCGCACGGTGGAGGGGCGTTTGCCCCATTCCCTGCATGCCTACTTCCTGCGCCCCGGTAATCACAGCATGCCTATCGACTACGAAGTCCAGCGCGTTCGGGATGGCGGCAGTTTTTCAGTGCGACGGGTGATCGCGCGCCAGGATGGCAAGGAAATCCTGACTGGTTCCATGTCGTTCCAGGTTGCGGAAGAGGGCTTCGAGCATCAGCTGGATAGGCCTGCCGCCCCGGACCCGGAGTCTCTCAAGTCCGAGCAGGAATACGGCGAGTTGCTGGCGCCCCACTTGCCGGAGCATCTGCGAGACACGCTTACCCGGGACCGCCCCATCGAAATCCGGCCTGTGGACCCGGTTAATCCACTGAAACCGGAGCCTCGTCCGCCCTACAAGCAGAGTTGGCTCCGGACCCAGGGCCGCCTCCCGGATGACCCGGTGCTGCACCGTTGCCTGCTGACCTACGCCTCGGATTTCGCGTTCCTGGGTACCTCCCTGAACCCCCATGGCGTGACCTTCATGAGCAAAAAAATGCAGGTGGCCAGCCTGGACCATTCCATCTGGTTCCACCGCGAGTTCCGCATGGATGAATGGCTGCTCTATGACAAGGACAGCCCCAGTGCCTCTGGCGGGCGTGGTTTCAATCGCGGTAACTTTTTTGACCAGAAGGGACGGCTTGTAGCTTCAACGACACAGGAAGCACTGATCCGTCACCGGGGCTAGCCGATCCTGCGGCTTTTTCCGTAGCGGTCCCGTTCTTCCAGCCATACGGTCATTTCATCGAATGGCAGGGGCGGGGTCAGGAAGTAGCCCTGAATCATGTCGCAGCCCATCCGCTCCAGCAGTTCTAAGGTTTCCTGCTTCTCGACACCTTCGGCGACAACGGTATAGCCGAGGCTGTGACACATCTCTATGGTGGTTTTCACAATGACGCGGCCCCCGGCTTCAGTGGCCAGGTCAGTCACCAGTGAGCGGTCAATCTTGATTTCACTGGCGGGCAACTGCTTGATATAGGAAAGAGACGAGTAGCCAGAGCCGAAATCGTCAATGGACAGGGGAATGCCGGTGGCGTGCAGCGATCTGAGTGCCTCCAGGGAATTGGCCGGATCCTGCATCATTGAGGTCTCGGTAACCTCCAGCGTAATGGCCCCGTGATGTGAGTGATAACTGCTCATCAGCCGTTGCACGAAAACCGGGAAGTCGCGCTCCCTGAGGTTGTTGGGGGAAATATTCACCGACAGGTTCAGCGCGTGGCCGCTTTCAAGCAGCCGGCTTCTCATCGCCAGTGCCTGTTCCAGAACCCATCGGGTCAGCGGCTTGATCAGCCCGGTCTGTTCTGCCAGGGCAATGATCTCGTCGGCAGGAACCGGATTTTTACGGTCTGGCCAGCGTATCAGGGCCTCCAGTCCCACCACTTCTCTGGTTTTCAGCGATAGTTTGGGCTGCAGGTAAAGGGCGAGCCCGTCATTTTTCAGGGCATGCTTCAGTTCGGAAACCAGCGTCAGGCGGTCAGCGCTGTAGGAATCCCGCGATGGCTGGTAATAGGCCAGTCCGCGATCCCTGGCGTCCACCGAACCCTGGGCAATATAAGCCCTGCGGATCAGCGTGTTGGCATCCGTTGCATGATCAGGGCATATAGCAACACCGGTGCGCGGATCCAGGGGCAGTTGCATGCCCAGGTAGTCCATAGGTTCTTGGAGTTCCTCCAGGGCATGGATTACGGCGCGTGGAACCGCCGTCAGTGTGTTTGTTTCTGTTACGAAGCCGAAAGTGGACGACTCCAGCGACGCGAGATAGAACGACTGTTGCTCTGTGGTTTCAACCGCGCGGATACCGGGCAGGCTCTCGGCGATGCTGTTGAAGCGTCGACCGGCAAGTTCGATCAGGCGATCGGTGTTGCGATGCCCGAGCGTTTTGGTGATTGACGACAGATTGGTGAGGTGAATCACCGATATGGAAAACCGTTTGCCAGGTTCCCGGGCAATCAGTTCATTGATCATCATTTCCAGGCAGGTGCGATTGGGCAGTCCCGTCAACGGGTGGTGCAGCGCCTGATCAATCAGTCGCAGTTCGGCCGATCGTCTCGCGGCCATGGCAGCGATTTCTGCTTCCCGTGCCCTCACTTTGTCTTCCCGCTCCTGGTAAAGCCGGGCAGCAAGGGCAATGGTTAACAGGATGGCTTCGAGGGCCGAGCCGATTTCCATGCCGTAAACCGTTACAAAGTTGGTGGGTATCAGCCCGTACTTGTTGGCTGCGGTTACGGCGCTACCGACGGTCAACAACCCCCAGGCAACGGTGTAGTAACTGGCCTGGGGGTTGCCGCGGATCCACTGCAGCGGCCCGATCACTGTCAGCAACAGGCAGCTGGGGATCGCCAGTGCAACGGTAAGACGGCTGGCAATGCTGTAGTCGGTAATAAATGTCAGCACGATAACCGCAAGGTTCACCACAACCGTATACCTGACCAGCCTGTCCATGTGCGGGCTGGTGGATCCAAGATTCAGGAAAGCGCGGGAGAACAGCAGAGTGAAGATCAGTGCAATCGGCACCGTCAACATCATTGCCTGATTGTGCAGCCAGGGCACTCCTGGCCAGAGCAGCTGGTAGGTACTGCCGTTCAGGCCGCCAATCAGCAGCAGATAGCCGAGAGTGGAAAGCACATACAGCAAATACATGCGCTCGCGCAGGGCCAGGAAAATGAACAGGTTGAAAAAAATCACCATGATCATGATGCCGTAGTAAATCGCGTGCATCTGATCTTCAATGGAGGCGGTTTCAAAAAATGCGGCGGGGTTCCACAGCCTGACAGGTATCTGCATGGCCCCCTGGCTCTGAACTCGCAGCAGTATCTGGTAGTCGCTTTCCGGATTGAGGTCAAAGTCAAACAGGAAGTTGCGGTGCTTTATCGGGCGCTGGTCAAACGGGAAATGGTCGCCCGTCACTGTGCGTTGCCGGACTTCACCGTTTTCAAGAAGATAAAAGGTAATCCGGTCAAGCTGTGGGTAGCGGACTTCCAGTAGTCGCTGGCTGCCGGGCAGTGTCGGCATGGCTGATGAAGGAATACGCAGCCACACGGTATCGCGGATGTAGCCGAAGTTCGGACTTTCGCCTTCCAGTGACTGCCAGCTGTCGGAAGCAAGCGCTTCCCTGAGATCCAACTCTTCTGAAGGAGCCACCCGGATGTAGTCCATGTCCGGCTCTGCAAACCCGGATTCCGAAGGGTTCGCCTGGATTCCGAAAGCCATTATGATCAATGCGCCCGCCAGGGCGAAAAACTGAGCAATATGGCGCACGTAGTACCAATCTTTTTGGATTTATCAGTATCAGCACCAGTATGTCTTCAACCGACCTGGTGCTCAAGGGAGATCGGTGGTTTTTGCGGTGCAGTGATAACCGTTGTTGTTACAGCTGGTCCAACCATTGGCGAACCCAGGGCTCCGCTTCGATTTCCGGGTCGGTGGTTTCCAGCGCGTCAATTCGCAGAGTATCACCGACCTTCTGTGCCGAGGTTTCGTAAAAGGCTTCTTCCATCAACTCGCCGGCACCGCAAAAAGTGTCGCCGTAGGAACTGTCACCCAATACGATCACTCCGAAAGGGCGTCCGGGTTGCTGGGGCAACTCGTCGCGGAGCCTGACATAGAATGGCAGCAGATTGGGAGGAACCTCGCCCTGCCCCGTGGTCGACGTACAGACCAGTATCGGGTCGTCATTCCCGGTTACGTCTTCGAGTTCCGGGTTCTCAAGTACGATGATCTGGTGCCCTTCCTGTCCCAGGTTTTTTTTCAGTGCGCGCGCCGTCAGCAGTGCGCCGCCATAGACACTTCCAACGAGAATCCGGATTGAAGCCATGTGTTGTCCCGTTCACTCATAAGGGCAAGGGAAATCCCGTCGCCGCATGAATTGCGGGATGATAATAACGAGTGAACGCCCGGGCCTCAAGCGCTGGCATCAGGCGCAGCCTGCTCGGCAGAGGTGGTGCGCACCCGCGGTGCAATCCGGTTGCGGCCATCTTCCTTGGCGCTGTACAGACAGATATCGGCCTGTACAGAGACTTCGGTCAAGCAATCGCGATTATGACAGTTTTGTTTCATTTTCATGGCAAAAAAATTATAGTTGCCGCCGTATGAAGGCTGAATCTCAGCTCACCGTGTTCCCTGTTGCGAGACCAGATGTGTTATGGCCGGCAAAAACGGATATCTTGATAGCCTCCTGACCAGCCCGTCCACCGAGCGCTACCGCGTCGGGATAAGCTTCCTGTTCCTGTTCTTTGTCTTCCTTGCGGTGGGTCAGATCAGTAGCGGCATGCCCAATAGCATGCTGTTGATGGCCGCTGCGGTGATTGGTGGCTACATGGCCATCAATATCGGCGCCAATGATGTCGCCAACAATGTCGGGCCTGCAGTGGGTTCCGGCGCACTGTCATTGGGTGGCGCGGTTGTTATTGCGGCCATTTTCGAGGCTGCGGGCGCCATTATCGCCGGCGGTGACGTGGTTTCCACTATCAAGGGTGGCATTATTGCCGCTGACCGCCTGGAGGATGTGAGTACCTTTGTGTGGCTGATGACCGCAGCCTTGCTGGCCGGTGCTCTCTGGCTCAACCTGGCTACCTGGATGGGCGCGCCGGTTTCCACCACCCATTCCATTGTTGGTGGTGTTCTGGGTGCCGGCATTGCTGCTGGCGGCTGGGGTATCGCTGACTGGGCCGTGATGGGCAAGATCGTCGCCAGCTGGGTGATTTCCCCGGTGATGGGCGGTGTGCTGGCGGCCCTGTTCCTGTATGCCATCAAGAAGACCGTGCTATACCGGCAGAATGTTGTTTCTGCCGCCCGGACCTTCGTGCCCTGGCTCGTGGCCATTATGGCCTGGGCGTTTGGTACCTACCTGATGGTCAAGGGCGTCAAGAAGATTGTCAGTGTCGATTTCCTCGGCGCCTCTCTGGTGGGCCTGGCGCTGGCGGTTGTCGTTTTTATCGCCATGAGAGTCCTGGTTGGGCGCCGCGCGGCTACCATGGAGAATAACGCGGAAGGAGTGAACGAGCTCTTTGTCTGGCCGATGATCTTCGCCGCTGCTCTGCTCAGTTTTGCCCATGGTGCCAACGACGTGGCCAACGCCATCGGCCCGCTGGCCGCTATTAACGATGCACTGTCCGCAGAAGCGGTGGTAACCGCTGCATCCATTCCTCTGTGGGTGATGCTGGTGGGTGCGGTTGGTCTGGCAGTGGGCCTTATGCTGTTCGGGCCGCGACTGATCAAGACGGTCGGCAGCGAAATCACCGAACTGGATAAGACCCGCGCCTTCTGTATTGCCCTGTCGGCAGCGCTTACGGTCATCATCGCGTCCCAATTGGGGCTGCCAGTGAGTTCAACCCATATCGCGGTTGGTGGTGTTTTTGGTGTCGGCTTCCTGAGGGAATACCTGAAGTCTAACTATGCGACCCAGCTCCACAGTATCATGGACAGCCACGAAGGAGAGGAGCGGGAACGTCTGCGTCCGTTCCTGGAGGATTTCCGCAATGCCTCCGTTGAGGAGATGGAAAACCTGCTCACCCAGGCCAAGCAGAAGCAACAGGTGCCCCTGTCCAAGAAGGAACGTAAGCGCCTCAAGACGATCTATCGCGAGGAGATGGTAAAGCGTTCCCACCTCACCCGGATTGTCGCCGCCTGGATCATCACAGTGCCGGTTTCGGCCTGCCTCGCCGCCGTCCTTTTCTTCACCCTGCGTGGATTCCTGATGTAAGGAATCGCCTGCGCTGGTTGTCAGCAGCCGGTTTGGCCCATACTATTCCTGATGTGGGAGGCGTTTGCTTCCCTCACTATTGCCAACCTGTCCGGGGATTGATCCATGAGTTCAGCAGAACAGAGCCGTCAGGCCAAGGTCATTGACGAGCTCAGAGTTTTTATCAAGAAGGTCCTGAGTGACCCGACCATTGCCGTGAAGTCGGTGGATATTGCGCGCAAGTACCGTAATGAGCCCAATGCCAATGAGCTTATTGCCCGGGAGATCAGCGCTAACACCACGATCCGGATTCCGGAAAACTGGAGTAGCGCCGATCACATGTTTCTCGAGATTCTGGACGAAGTCCTGGATGATGAAGAAGCGCTTTACTGAGTTTTTTCAGGCTGATGCTGTTTCAGTACAGCATCGGCCATCTGGTCCAGGATGATAATCTCGTCCTGAATACCTTCATCCGCAGACAATTCACGCTGTTCCTTCAGAATGTCTGCCAGAATTTCCCTGGTCGTTAGCGGGTTCGCCAACACCACTCTGAATACGATACAGGGGAAATTGAAGTAGCGTGCTGGCTCGAGCCGGGTCCGGGAAACGAACGCTTTGCCGCGCTCGCGCTGGGTTTTCTGCAGGAACTTGGTGATACGGTTCAGGGACGTGTTCAGCCGCTCTACCTGCAGGGAGTCGGCGACAGAGAGCGCCTGTTGTGCTTTTTCGGGACAGTAGCGGTAGGTAAGGATGTTGAGCTCGGGTTCGGTAATGAGCTCGAAATCCGCCTCTGCGTTGATCATTTCCGCGAAGGTTTTTGCCTTGTCGATGCCCTGGTCGATGAGGATTTCGTACCCCTCCCGCGCCAGTATTCTCAGCCCTGACTGGATCAGCATGGACATACCGGGCCTTGAGCCTTCCAGAGTGGTGCTGCCCAGGTCCCGCGAGCCTTTACGGATGATGTACTGGGCGTGGTGTTCAACAGCGCTGGCCAGGCCAGGGTCCCGGAACACCACCAGGCCTGCGCCCATCGGCACGTAGAGCTGCTTGTGGGCGTCGAAAGTGACCGAATCGGCTTTTTCGATGCCGCGCATCAGATGCCGGTGAGTGCGGGAGAACAGTGTGGGCCCGCCCCAGGCGGCGTCCACGTGGAAGTGGGCACCGAACTCGCGGGCAATGTCCGCCATGGCGTCCAGGGGGTCAACGTTGCCAGTTTCAGTGGTGCCGGCAATCCCGCATATGGCCATGACGCGGATTTTCTGGCGGTGCAGTTCCAGGCATTTTTCCCGCAGGGCGTCGGTGTTGATCCGATTGTCGTCATCGGTGTCCACGGGCACCAGGAAATCACGGCCCAGGCCGAGTACATCGGCGGCTTTGCGCAGGGAGTAATGGCCGCGGCGGGACACCAATATGGCGGCGCCTTCGCAGCCGTAATAGCGCAGGGCACGGAACAGGCCTTCCTGGTGGATGCCGCGGAAGCTGCCTTCGGCCGGGAAGGCGTTGTTGCGGGCCACCCAGAGTGCCGTCAGGTTGGCAACAGTGCCGCCGGAGCACATGGCGCCCAGGGCGTAGCGGGGGTCGTGCATCCATTTACGGTAGAAGGCGCCGTCCTGCTCGTAGACCAGCCGGTGAATCATGCCCAGAACCTGACGCTCCATGGGTGTAAACGCCTTGGAGGTTTCGGTTTTGACCAGGTTCTGGTTGAGGGCAATCATGATCTTGGACAGCGGCAGCATGAAGTAAGGCAGTGCCGATGTCATGTGGCCGATGAAGCTTGGCGAGGCCGTGTGTACGGAGTTGGCCACCAGCTTGTCGAGCAGAAACTGGGCCTGTTCGGAGACAAAGATGGGTTTTTCGGGAATGGTATAGTCCGAGAAGTCTTTCTCGACTTCGGAAAGATCCCGTTCGACCGCAACAATGTGTTCCTGCAGGAAACCGGCAAGGTTGCGGGATATGTTCTGGTCAATCCGACTCAGTGTGGATTCCGGTGCCTCGGGCACGGTGAATACACGGTACATGGCCTCTACCGAGGCCTGGGCGGATTTCTTCTTTCCGGTCATAGGTGCCACACATTTTCAGTGGTCATCCACAGGGCCTGTTCCGGATACCCTGTGGATATGGTCGGAAGCGCGGGGCTCCGACGTCGGTAACTTGTCACCGGGCTTAGGCCAGGCGCTCTGTTCTCCCTGAGGTGGCGTAGTATACGGTGTCATGAAACCATACGCTACAGCGGGCCCCGTGAGTGGGAGGGGGGTCAGAGTATCTCCCGGTGTACGTTGAGTATGGCAGCGTCGACACGTTCCTGTATGGCTTTTTCGACTTGGTCGAGGCGCTGGGATATCTGCTGTGATGACTCTCCCAGGGCGGCGATGGTCCAGGTGGCGCAGTCGAGGGCGTCCTGGTCGGCGGTTTCGGCGACCGCAAGGTCGGGTTCTTTGCCCCAGACGGCTTTCATGGCGGTGAAGGCTTTGCGTTTGGCTTTGAGGTCTTCGCAGGCGTAGAGCTGGAAGTGCAGCGTCAGGATGCCTACGTGAGGCGTGATGACTGGCTGCTGGGGGTTGCCTTGGTTCAGAAGTTTTCTCAGGGCTTCGGACATCTTTATGCTTCCGACTATGGTGCAGGAATCGACGGGGGATGGCTTTCCAAAACACGCTCCTTCGGCCCATCTCTGGGGTGCTTGGGCTCCGCCATCCTTGGCTCCGCACAGTTTTGGAAAGCCCTCCCCCGCCGGTTCGCGAACCTTTCAGTTAGAGTCCGCCTCCGCAGAACATTATTCAGTGTCCAGCGGCTTGATCCCTAGCCTACTACAGGCGTCGCCCGTTTGATAATGGCCGCCGGGTTGGTGCCGGAGGGTAAATTACCGTAGTTCAGGCCGCCATTGTCTTCCAGCCGTGACGCGCAGAAACCATCGGCTACCGCCGGGTCTGAGTTTCTGATCAGCAGGGAGGCCTGCATCAGCAGGGCCAGGCGGTCGACCAGGTTGCGGGCGCGGTATTCGAAGTCGCTGATGTCGGCGAAGTCGTTCTGCAGTTGTGCCAGGAAGCGGTCGAAGCGGGCGTCGCTGCCACGGGCCTCGGCGGCTTCATTGAAAAAGGCGTCGAGGGTGTCCGGTTCTTTCTGCAGGGCGCGCAGGATGTCCAGGCACTGGACGTTGCCGCTGCCTTCCCAGATGGCGTTGACCGGGGATTCGCGCAGCAGGCGGGGCATGATGCAGTCTTCCATCACGCCGCTGCCGCCGATGCATTCCATGGCTTCGTAGGCGTGGTTCGGGGTGCGTTTGCAGATCCAGTACTTGCCAACGGGGGTAGCCAGTCGGGCCAGTAGGCGTTCGTGTTCCAGGTGCTGGTTGTCCAGGGAGCGGGCGATGCGCATGGTGTAGGCCAGTGCGGCTTCGCTTTCCAGGGCCAGGTCGGCCAGTACGTTCTGCATCAGCGGCTGGTCGCTGAGGCGGTTGCCAAAGGCGCTGCGGTGGTGGCAATGGTGGCTGGCCTGGGCAAAGGCCTGGCGCAATCCGGCGGAGCTGCCGATCATGCAGTCGAAACGGGTCATGGCGACCATTTCAATAATGGTGGGTACGCCTCGGCCTTCTTCGCCAACCATCCAGGCCAGGGCACCGCGCAGTTCCGCTTCGCTGGAAGCGTTGGCGACGTTGCCCATCTTGTTTTTCAGGCGCTGGACCTGCCAGGGGTTCTTGCTGCCATCGGGGCGCCAGCGTGGCATCAGGAAGCAGGACAGCCCGCTTTTTGTCTGCGCCAGGACCAGGAAGGCGTCGCACATGGGAGCCGACACAAACCATTTGTGGCCCACCAGTTCGTAGGCCTGACCCGGGCCTTCAGCGCCGATGGCGTAGGCTCTGGTGCTGTTGGCTCTGACGTCGCTGCCGCCCTGTTTTTCGGTCATCGCCATGCCGATGGTGACGGACTGTTTCTCGCTGTCTGGCAGGTTGCGGGGGTCGTAGCTGTTGGCGAGGATCTTGTTTTCCCAGATGGCCGCCAGCTCCGGTTGTTTGCGGATCGAGGGAATGGCGGCGAATGTCATGGTAATGGGGCAGCAATGGGCTGCTTCCACCTGGGAATGCATATAGTACTTGGCGGCCCTGGCAACATGGGCGCCCGCTCCGGGGTTGGTCCATGGGCTGCTGTGGAGGCCGTTTTCCATGGCGGTCGTCATCAGCTGGTGGTAGGCGGGGTGGAAGTCAACCTGGTCAATCCGGTGACCAAAACGGTCGTGAGTGTTGAACACCGGTTTGTTTTCGTTGGCCCGGAATCCCAGCTCGATGGTTTCCGCTGCGCCGGCCAGGGCGCCGAACTGCTTCAGGTCGCTGGTGGCCGCCGCCGCTCCTTCCCGGGCCACGGCCTCCTGCAGGGCCTGGTCCTGCTCGAACAGACTGTAGTTCTCAAGCGCCGGCGGCTGGTTTAAGACCTCGTGGGTAACAGCCAGGTATCGGTCGTCACCGGAGGCCGGTGTTTTGTCCTGTGGCAGGGGCTGGCGGGCGTTCATGTTTACCTCCTGGTGCCGGTCAACCCCTGCATGCAAAAGCAGATGATAGAGTCGACCGGCGCATTATGGTCATTGTTATCTGCATGGTCTGCACTGCCTGTCTGGGCCGGTGATAATGGCCCCACCAGGCTTTCGGCAATGGCACCTACAAGACAGGTACTGCTTTGCCTGGCGTCCTGGTCCGGAAGGCTGTTCTCTTCCATGCCCTCTCTTATCGCCTGCTCGAACAGCTCCGCGTAGGCCCTGCGAAACTTGAGACGTTCTTCTTCCACTTTCGGATCCACGGGCTCGGCAATCAGTGACCAGGCCATCACTGGCCCTCTCAGGGCGCGTTCTGCAAACTGGCGAAGAGCCATTTCCAGCCTGATTACTGCGTTACCTTCCGTAGCCAGTGCCTCGGCTACCTTGTCCACTTCCCGTTGCGTGGCAATCCTGAAAATCTCTGCGAACAGGTCCTCTTTGGACTCGAAGTGCCTGTAGATGGTTCCAGTGGCGATTCCCGCGCACGCCGCAATATGGGTTATCTGTGCGTTGCGGAAACCGCCGTCTGAAACACATCCATATGTACATTCGATAATGCGCTTGCGGGCCTCGGCCTTGCGGTTGCGCATCTTTTCCGTTTCCCGATATGCCATGCGGGTCCCTTATAAGTAGTGAATCATTATTCATTCTTTGTGTCAATCAATCACTCTGCGCCGCCTTACTAATATTATCCTTTTAAAACAACGCCGTGAGTAATGTTACAAAAAATTACAAAAAAGACGTTGTGAGGAAATAGCGTTGCAACCGAAAGCGGATTATAAAGACGCCAAGGCGGTCTGAAAGATGTGCCCGCCGAGACGGAGCGACCTGCCGGAGCAGGCGTGGTGCGCTCAATTTACTGTTTTCGTTGATGGGGAATAACATGAGTGAACTCGACGAAAGCAATCTGGAGCAATCCGGTAGCTGGACATACGACAGCGACGATACACATTCCATTGCCGGGCGAGCGCGTATTCGTGCCCAGCTCCAGCAGGATATAGAATCGTTCCTGAGCCAGGGTGGTAAAATAGAGGAAGTGGACACGGCATTCCGTTCAGACCCTTCCCGCAAAGTGGATGTTGGTTTCAATAATCGCTCCCTCTGAGCCTGCCAGGCCGCACCCCCCGGGTTGCGGCCTGTTCAGCGCCGCCCTTTTGCCGTTGTTTTGATGCCAGTCTCACCGCCGCTCCTCTCGATCCTCTATGCTGCCTGCGGCAGGATAGTGCTTTCCTGACCCCGTGACCGTTATATACGCCGCATTTAACCCTGAACAGGCAAGTATAGATGAGAGGACTTCTTCGTTCTGCAACCATGGCACTCATCGCCCTGGCGGCGATATTTGCCGGCTTCTCTGGAAGGAACCAGTTTGCCCGGGGGCTGGGCTGAAACCGATAGCAATGGCTCTCTGGTTCCGACACCCGAGTTGCGACAGTTATTCGAATATTACCTCTCTGCTCTGGGAGAAGAGACACTGCCCCAGTTGGTAGCACGCATAGAACAGGCACTGGCCCGATTGCAGGAACCGGCGCGCTCGGAAGCGCTGGCGACCCTGGAGAATTACCTGGATTACAAGCTGGCGCTGGGGGAGCTGGAAGCCTCTTATGGCTACGCCGCAACCCTGGATGCGCATCAGATACAGCAAAGAATGGCGGAGATTCGGGCCTTGCGGCGTAACTGGATGGATGCGCCAACGGCGGAGGCTTTTTTTGCCAGCGACGAGGCTATAGACCAGTTTCAGGTAGAGCAGTTGCGGATACGGACCGACCAATCGCTTTCCGAAATGGAACGTGAGCAGGCACTGACCCGCGCTGAGGAAGCATTGCCACCAGCGGTGCGGGAAGCCCGCCGGGAAACCCGCAAGTTCACCGATTATCAGCAGGCCCGGACAGAATTGGCTAATGATCCGCAGGCGCTGAGCGCCTGGCGTAAGGAGCGTTTTGGTGAAGAGGCTGCCAGGCAGCTGGAAGAGGAAGAAGCCCGACAGCGGGCGTGGGAAGTTAAATGGCAGGCCTACAGCGCGGAGCTTGCAGAGCTCGAACGCCTTGGTATTGCTGGCCCGGAGCGTGAAGCGGCCATTGATGCACTCAGGGAAGACTATTTCGAGGGTGCGGAAAAGCTCCGCGCGGAAGCGCTGGATTCCCTCCGGTAATATTCTGTTCATCCGCCCATGGCAGCCTGAGTCCCGGGATAAGTTGCGGGCCCTGCCACCGCTGCCTGCGGGCGTGTATGATGGAGCAGTATCGTGCTCCATTTTCCTCAGGAGGTATTCCGTGAGCTCTTCGGTAAACCGTAATTTCCCCGCCTCGCGTTTGCGCCGAAACCGGGTTGACAGTTTTTCCCGCAGGCTGGTGCGGGAACATCAGCTCAGCGCCGATAACCTGATTTTTCCGGTGTTCGTACTGGAAGGACAGGGGCAGCGGGAAGCCGTGCCCTCCATGCCGGGCGTTGAGCGGCTGAGCATTGACCTTCTGGTAGAGCAGGCGGCGGAACTGGTTGACCTGGGAATTCCGGCAGTGGCGCTGTTTCCGGTCGTGCCGGCGGAACACAAGAACCTGTCCGGCTCCGGCGCATGGGATTCTGAGGGGCTGGCCCAGCGCGCCGTGCGAGCCCTGAAGAAAGCCCAGCCCGAACTGGGAGTGATTACCGATATTGCACTGGATCCATTTACCACCCACGGCCAGGACGGCATTATCGATAACGATGGTTATGTGCTGAACGATGTAACGGTTGAGGCACTGGTAAACCAGGCGCTCTCCCATGCGGGCGCCGGGGCCGATATCGTGGCCCCCTCGGATATGATGGATGGCCGGGTTGCCGCCATACGTGATGCCCTGGAGTCCGCCGGCTATGTGAACACACGGATTCTGGCCTATTCTGCGAAGTATGCGTCCAGCTATTATGGGCCTTTCCGGGATGCAGTGGGCTCTGCCGGCAATCTGGGCAAGGGCAACAAGTCCACTTACCAGATGGACCCGGCCAACAGCGACGAGGCCCTGCAGGAAGTGGCCATGGATATTGCCGAGGGCGCTGACATGGTGATGATCAAACCAGGCATGCCCTACCTGGATATTGTCTACCGCGTGAAGCATGAGCTGCAGGTGCCCACGTTCGTTTACCAGGTCAGTGGTGAATACGCCATGCACATGGCCGCTGCGGAAAACGGCTGGCTCGATGGCGACGCAGTGATGATGGAAAGCCTGATGGCCATGCGCCGTGCCGGTGCTGATGCCATCCTGACCTATTTTGCCGTCAGGGCTGCGCGGCTGATGAAAAGCCGCAGCACCTGACAGGCCACAGTCACATCAGGGAGCCGTACCGGCGACCTGACAATGGAAGCAGTGAGCAATGAGTACCGATTCGGCAAACAACCTGACAGCTGCTGATACCACGAATGTGCCGGCTCCGGTGGAAGTTCCGGCTCCGGGCAATGACGTTGATGTGGCAGCCCAGGAAAACTACTTCAACCGCGAGCTGAGCCAGCTGCAATTCAACTACCGCGTGCTCAAGCAGGCGCTGGATACGACTCATCCTCTGATTAACCGGCTGATGTTCTGCTGCATTTTCAGCAGCAACATGGATGAGTTTTTCGAGATCCGTGTTGCCGGTCTGCGCCAGCAGATCAAATACGGCCGGGAAACGCTGGGCTCTGATGGCATGATGCCGGAGCAGGTGCTTGGTGAAATCAGCCGGGTGGCCCACGAGTACATCCGGGAACAGTACGACATTATTAACAACGTGCTGATTCCTGAAATGGAACAGGAGAACATTCACTTCGTCCGGCGCCGTGAGTGGACAGAGGCCCAGGCGGACTGGGTGCGCCGGTATTTCGAGGAGGAAATCCTGCCGGTCGTCAGCCCGATCGGTCTTGACCCGTCGCACCCTTTCCCGCGACTGGTCAACAAAAGCCTGAACTTTATCGTCGAGCTCGATGGCAAGGATGCCTTTGGACGCGAAACCGGCATGGCCATCGTACCGGCACCGCGCTCTCTGCCCCGCCTGGTGCGCCTGCCGGACGATGTCTGTGATGGTGGCGATAACCTGGTGTTTCTGTCGTCAATGATTCACGCCCATGCCGACGAGCTGTTTCCGGGCATGGAAGTGAAGGGTTGCTACCAGTTCCGCCTGACCCGTAATGCCGACCTTGAGCTGGAAGACGACCTTGAAGACCTGGCCTCCGCCCTGCGCGGCGAGCTTTTGAGCCGACGTTTTGGTGATGGTGTGCGGCTGGAAGTGGCGGACAACTGCCCCGAGGAACTGGTGCATTTCCTGCTTCGGGAGTTTGGCCTTACTGACCGGGATCTTTACCAGGTGCACGGGCCGGTTAACCTCACCCGCCTGATGGCGGTCGGTGGACTGGTGGACCGACAGGATCTGACCTATTCGGGTTTTTCCCCGTCGATTCCGCGCCAGATCCGCACCAAGGAAACCATGTTCGACGCGATTCGCAAACGTCCGCTGTTGTTGCTGCATCCCTACGAGAACTTCAGCCCGGTAGTGGATCTGCTGCGTCAGGCCGCCAAGGATCCCCAGGTGCTGGCCATTCGCCAGACCCTGTATCGTACCGGCGCGGATTCGGAAATTGTCGAAGCGCTGATGGACGCCGCCCGTCGTGGCAAGGAAGTCACCGCCATTATCGAACTCAGGGCCCGTTTCAGCGAAGCGGAAAACCTGGAGCTGGCCAGCCGTCTTCAGGAGGCTGGCGTTATCGTGGTTTACGGGGTGGTGGGCTACAAGACCCACGCCAAGATGATCCTGATTGTGCGCAGGGAGGAAGGCAAGCTGCGCCGTTATGTTCATCTGGGCACGGGAAACTACCATGCCGGAAATGCCCGGCTGTACACTGATTACAGTTACATGACCTGTGATGAATCCATCGGCGATGACGTCAACAAGCTGTTCCAGCAGCTGACAGGCATGGGTAAGGCGCTGAAGATAAAGAAACTGTTTCACTCCCCGTTTACGTTGCACAGCCGTTTGCTCGGGCTGGTCGAGCGGGAAGCGGAACTGGGTGAAAAAGGTCGAATCATCCTGAAATTCAATGCCCTGACTGAGCGAGAGCTGATCAAGGCGCTTTACCGGGCGTCCCGGGCCGGGGTGAAAATAGACCTGATCATCCGTGGCATCTGTTGCCTGCGCCCTGAGGTGCCAGGACTCTCGGAAAATATCCGGGTACGCTCCATCATTGGACGATTCCTGGAGCATACCCGGGTTTACTATTTTGGTAACAACGGTCGGCCCGAAGTCTACGGATCCAGTGCCGACGGCATGGAACGTAACCTGCTGAGCCGCGTGGAAACAGCTTTTCCCGTCGAAGATCCGGCCCTGATTGCGCGGATGCGGGAAGACCTGGACACTTACCTGGCCGACAATTGCCAATCATGGGTGTTGCAGCCGGATGGCAGTTACATTCAGAATCAGCCGGCCGAGGGTGAAGCGCGTCTGGCATCCCAGCTGGTCCTGCTTGAACGCCTGACCGGAAAATAACACAACCCCGTGCCGTTCCATGCCGACAGGGCAGGCGGCATGGGCGCTGTATTGGAGAGCGGGTAGTTGAAAAAGCAATGGATGGTTGCCGGTGCGGCAGTGCTGGCGGTTGGCGTAGTCGCCCCCTGGGCGGTAGGTTACGTGACAGAACAGCAGTGGCAAAGCGTCACCACGGAAGTGAACCAGGCCCAGCCTCTTTTCCAGCTGGAAACGCGTGATTATAAACGGGGCTATCTGGGTGCTGATTTTACCGGCACTGTTTCGGTCCAGAACCCGGATACCGGCGAAGAGCATGAATTCGGGTATCAGGCCCGGGTGAGCCATGGCGTGACCGGCAGTCTGCTGGATTTTTCCCCGTCTGACGATTTTGGTTCGGAAATTGAAGAAATCTTTCCCGACGAATTGCCACGGCTCACCCTGGAAACACGTCTCTGGGGCACGGCGATTGTGGAACTGACTGTCCCGGCGGTCAGCGTTATCAACGACGAGACCGGCGAATCCTTTGACCTTTCTGAAAGCTATGGTCGTGCGGAAATCGGCGACACTGGCTCCAGGGCCGATTTGCTGATGTTGTGGCCAGGCGCCGTCATCCGTGGGCCTGATATTCGCATCAGCATCGAAGATTTCCGTTTTGAGCAGGCCATGGAGCATCTGACCGGGGACGTCTGGCTGGGCGATGGTGATATGTCGTTGGCCCGCCTCGAAATAGCTGCCCGCGATGAGCCCTTGTTCAGGTTTGACGATTTTGCCATCCAGAGCGAGATCTTTACTGAGAACAATGGCACAAGTATTGGCTCAGAGACTCTTGCGACTCTGGACACCATGACGGTGGACCACAACAGTTTTGGGCCGCATCGGCTGGCGTTCGTGTTCAGCGGCGTGGATGTCCAGAACTGGAACGACCTGACTTCGGCACTGACAGATATGCAGGCGGCTGCCCTTACGCCATCCGGTGGCGACTCCCGTGCTGAGATGCAGAAACAGATGGAGTCCATGAACCACATCAACCAGGCCATGCTGGGGCTTGCCGGTGAAGGTTTCTCGTTCGGTTTCCCGGAGCTTTCGTTTGCGACGCCGCAGGGCCCGGTGACTGGCGAGATCATGGTACGCCATCCATCGTTAACGGATGACGAAAAAGACCAGATGATGATGGTGATGCAGCGCCTGACAGGTAATCTCGACCTGAGCATGCCTCTGGCACTGGTGGAGCAGTATCCTGAGCTGGGGATGCAGGTAGCGCCACTGATCAAGCAGGGAATGATGGTGCAGGAGGGAGATCGTGTGCGGGTTCAGGGCACACTGGAAGACCTTGCCCTGGATATCAACGGCAATCTGATCCCTTTGCCGCCGCTGTTCTGAGTATTTCTTTTTGTTCCGGACTGCTGCCCTCCTTTGGGCAGCAGTTTCCCTGCCTCTTCAGTTCTGGCTGAACTTTTCCTTGAGCGCGGCTTCCACGGCCGGGTCGACAAATTCCGATACATCCCCGCCCAGGGAGGCGATTTCCCGGATCAGGGTTGAGGAGATGTACGACAGGTGGTTGGCAGGAGTCAGAAACACGCTTTCCACTTCCGGCGCCAACCGGCGGTTCATATCGGCCAGCTGGAACTCGTATTCGAAATCGGAGACGGCCCTGAGGCCACGGAGGATCACCGTTGCTCCCTGTTCCCTTACGAAGTCTGCCAGCAGGTTACTGAAGCCTGTGACGCTGACGTTGGGCAGATGTGAGGTGGCCCGGGCGACCAGGTCGCAGCGCTCTTCCAGGGTCAGCAGTGGAGACTTCTTGGGATTGTAGGCGATGGCAACGACCACTTCATCGAAGAGGCGGCCGGCGCGTTCGATGAGGTCGGTGTGGCCGTTGGTGATCGGGTCAAATGTGCCCGGATAGATGACTTTTGGCATTCGGAGCTCCTTTTCACCGGAAGCCGACAGGATAGCAGCCTTCCCGCCTATGATGAACTCAACCTGTTGACGGCCCTTCTTATCGGCGCCCGTTACCCAGCCCAGGTCGCAGGCACCGGACACAGAGACCCGAAATCACCGAATAAACAACTTGTATATCATCTTGTGGGCAGTCGTACCGTGAGGCGCGTACACAAACTTGCCACTGTTAAACTTCTGCTTGCTGAAAATCGCGCGATGATGGGAGAAAGTCAGGAAGCCTTCCTTACCGTGGTAATGGCCCATGCCTGAGTCACCCACACCCCCGAACGGCAGATCATCCTGGGCAACGTGCATAAGCGCATCGTTGATGCACATGCCGCCTGAATGGGTGTTGTCCACCACGTGCTCCTGCATTGATTTGTCGTAGCCGAAGAAATACAGCGCCAGGGGGCGAGGACGGTCATTGATGTAGTGAATCGCCTCGTCCAGGTTGCCGTAGCTGACCACCGGCAGAATCGGCCCGAAAATCTCATCCTGCATGATCTTCATATCCGGCGTCGTCTTCAGTGCCAGCGTAACAGGCATCTTGCGAGTGCCATCTTTCATATTCTCCTGAGCCGGATTGATCTCAACCAGCTCCGCACCCTTCTCCCGGGCGTCCTCGAGGTAACTTTGGAGGCGATCATACTGGCGCTCATTGATAATGGCCGTGTAATCGTCATTATCCCGCAGGCTTGGGTACATCTTCGCAAACTGGTTGCGGTATTCATCCACAAAAGCATGCACCCTGTCAGCCGGGCACAGAACATAGTCTGGCGCCACGCAGGTCTGGCCTGCGTTCAGGGCCTTGCCGAAGGCAATGCGCTGGGCCGCGTCTTCCATGGGAACATCCGGGGAGACAATGGCCGGCGACTTGCCACCCAGTTCCAGGGTGACCGGAGTGAGGTTCTCGGCTGCAGCACGCATCACTAGCTTGCCGACCGAGGTGGAACCGGTGAACAGCAGGTGATCAAAAGGCCGGCTGGAGAAATCCGCAGCAACATCCGCTTCACCGTTAATGACACTGACCAGGTCCTCCGGGAACGCCGATTCGATGATCTCCCGGAAAAGGGCAGAGGTATGGGGCGTGTATTCGGACATCTTGATCATGGTGCGGTTGCCGGCCGCCAGTGACGCTACCAGTGGCCCAACGGCCAGGTATAGTGGATAGTTCCAGGGCACGATGACGCCCACCACGCCCTTCGGCTGGTAGTGAACACGGTTACTGGCAGGCTGGAACAACATGGAAACATGCCGTTTGGAAGGTTTCATCCAGCCCTCAAGATTTTTCAGGGCGTAATTGATTCCCTGGATGGATGGCATGACCTCGGCAATCAGGGACTCGTCCTTCGAGCGACAACTGAAATCCCGGTCGATGGCGTCCAGCAACTTGTCCTGGTTGGCCATCAGCACACGTTTGAGCCGTTTCAGATTTTCCTGGCGTTCTGTCAGCGACGGCATAGGGTTGTTACGGAAGGCCTTTTTCTGATCATCGAACACCCTGTGAGTATGCTGGATCTGTTTTTTGCTTTCAGTCAGCTGTACAACGGTGGCAACCATAGCGTTCTCTCCTCGCGACACCGGGCTTTTGCCGGGCCGGAAATAGCATTGGTGAAAAAGTATTCAGTTTGCGCTTGCGGGTATTATTAGAGTATATACTCTAGTGAGTCAAGGCGACCGGATGGCGGATCGGGCCATCCTAAATACAACAACGCATTGCAGAGCCTATGAAAACCCGAGACAAGATCCTTCTTTCGAGCCTGGAGCTTTTTAACGAAAGGGGAGAGCGCAATATCACCACCAATCATATTGCTGCTCACCTGGCCATTTCGCCGGGCAACCTTTATTACCACTTCCGCAACAAGTCGGACATCATCTACGAGATTTTTCTCGAATATGAAAAGCTGGTGGATTTTTACCTGGATATTCCGGAAGACCGGCCCATTACCCTGGAAGACCTGACGTTCTACCTTGAGTCGGTGTTCGACGGACTCTGGAGTTACCGCTTCTTCCACCGGGACCTGGAATACCTGCTCGACAGTGACCTACGCCTGCGACAGGACTATCGCGAATTCACCAACCGCTGCCTGGCAGCGATCAGCAGGATTTTCGAGAAGCTGGCAGAAGCGGGGATTATCCAGCCCCAGCCAGACGAGCTGCGCTCTGCCATGTCGCTGAACGTGTGGCTGGTGATTACCAACTGGATGGCGTTCCTGAAAACAGCCCATGCCCTGGAAGAGTCGACCACCCTGACGCTGAACGAACTGAAACAGGGCATCTATCAGGTGCTGACGCTGGAAATCCCCTATCTGACGGCGGATTATCGCGAACAGGTGATGGCGTTGCGGGAAAAATACCGTCCCTGTCTGCCGGAGTCGGCAGAGGCTTCGAGTGAAGCAGCCGGATCAAGTTAATAATTGGGGAACTTTTAATCAATTGATGTGTCTTTAATAGTGACATCGGGAATTCGGACATTCACGGTGTCGCCTGAGAGAGTTCTCAGGTTTTAGCACGTCGCAAACCCTGACGTTTCGCCGGCCTGTTTCTGCAGGCCGGTTTTTTTTGGTCTGAACGCAGTGCCTACAGAGCTTCCGGTGCACCGTCTTCCAGCCATTGATGAAGCGCATTCCGTGATTCGTCGAGGCCCCGCTTTGAGGTTGCAGAAAACATGACCAGGTGCTGCAGGCACTCAAGCCCTTCCAGCTTTTGCGCGATGTTAAGCATCGCGGTTTTGGCCTGGCCAAACTTCAGTTTGTCGGCCTTGGTGGCCAGAATCATCAGTGGGAGCTTGTTATGTTCACACCATTCCACCATCATTTGATCAAAATCGGTTAACGGATGCCTGATGTCCATCACCAGTACCAGGCCCCGCAGGCAGCGGCGGTCGTTCAGGTAGTGGCCCAGGTGTTTCTGCCAGTCGTCTTTCATGTCCCGTGATACTTTGGCATAGCCATAGCCGGGCAGGTCCACCAGGCGGCAGTTTTCCCGGTTGAGTGAAAAGAAGTTGATCAGACGGGTACGCCCGGGGGTTTTACTGGTGCGGGCGAGCTTGCCATTGGTGGTGATGCAGTTGATGGCACTGGACTTGCCAGCGTTCGAGCGGCCGGCAAACGCCACCTCGGCACCGTGGTCGGGAGGACACTCCTCCAGCCGGGAGGCGCTTGTCAGAAACCGGGCGCTGTTGAAAGAGATGCTTTTTTGAGTCAGGTCAGATGACACGGGTGTTGATATTCCTATTGGATTTCAGTTATCAGGGATTAATGTATAATGCTACACCAATTCCGGGCAGCACGCTGAGCGTTGCTGCTTACCAGCCCCGGTTTGTGCCTTTCGGGCCCGTGCCTGCCGGCTGCATAACGAAGAATACTTTTGGATGAGAGAAGCGGAGCGAGCATGAAAAAACTGATCGCAGGAGTTGTTCTCGGTGTTGGCCTCACAGCGATGGCTCACGGGGCAGGAGATCCTGAAGCAGGCGAGGAAAACGCGGAAACATGCGCTGGTTGCCACGGTGAAGGTGGCGCAAAACCGGTGATGTCTGTTTACCCCAAGCTTTCGGGTATCGGGGAAAAGTACCTCTATCAGCAACTGGTGCTGATCAAGGACGAGGATCGCGAAATCGCAGAGATGACCGGTCTGCTGGACGACATGTCTGACCAGGATCTGCAGGACCTTGCTGCGTACTTCAACGAACAGGATATTACGGTCGCGCAGGCTGATCCTGATCTGGTGGACGAAGGCAAGGCACTCTATCGGGGTGGTAACATGGCCTCTGGCGTGCCTTCGTGTGCCGGCTGCCATAATCCCCGTGGTACGGGAAACGAGCCAGCCGGTTACCCCAGGCTTAGCGGCCAGAGTGCGGATTATGTTGAAAAGCAGCTCAAGGAATACCGCGACGGCGAGCGTGTGAGCGGCCAGAACGCGTCCATCATGATGGATGTTGCGGCCAAGCTCACGGATGCCGAGATCGAAGCCGTAGCCAGTTACGTTTCAGGGCTTAACTGACCTGTACGGACTGATCCAAAACCCCGCTCTGGCGGGGTTTTTTGTTGGTTGCCTCGCTTTAATTTCTCCCCTGTGGAACTTTGCAGCTCTGCTGGGTCATAATCCCTTTTAATTGTCCAACTTGATAACCGGAGATAATGAATGAACGGAATAATCCGGAACGCCGCACTGTCCATCCTGGCCATGTCTTTCGTGGTTCAGGCCAGCGCCGCCACCTGGGAGGAAGGCAAGCATTATCAGGAGCTGGATAGCCCGGTAAGAACTGCCAGTGATGAAGGTGTCGAAGTGGCGGAAGTGTTCTGGTATGGCTGCCCCCATTGCTATACGTTCAAGCCGCTGATCGAGAACTGGGTTGAAAACAGTCCGGAGTATGTCAACTACGTAAACATTCCGGCCGCCCTGGGCAGTTCCTGGGAGCCTCATGCCAAGGCTTTTTACGCGCTGCAGACCATGGGTGAGCTGGACAAGGTGCATGATGCTCTTTTCAAGGCTCTGGCGGATGAGCGCAAGCCCTTGAATTCAGGTGAGGCCCTGGCGGATTTTGTGGCAAATCACAATGTGGATGGCGAGGAGTTTCTCAAAAATTACAACAGCTTCGGTGTGAATGCCAAGATGCAGCAGGCCCAGTCCAAGATCCGTGGCGCGCGCGTAACCGGCACACCGACTATGATTGTTAATGGTAAGTACCGGATCACGGCATCAATGGCCGGCGGACATGAAGCGGTACTGGAAGTTGTCGATTACCTGGTCGAGCAGGAGCGTGCCGGTCAGGGCGAGTAATTGCATTGGCCCGGTCAACCGCCTGTGACCGGGCCCGACACTGAATCAGAGCTGCCAACACAATGTATAACCGTATCCGCAAGCAGCTGAATGGTATTCTGAAATCAACGGATGGCCCCCGCGGGACCTGTTCTGGTGATGATCATGTTCCGGAGTTCGAGGCCCATCGTCATATCAGGCTGCTGACGTTCAATATCCAGGTTGGTATCAATACATCCTCCTATCGTCATTACGTCACCCGCAGCTGGCAGCATTTCCTTCCCCACAGCAAGCGAATCCAGAATCTGGACCGTATTGCCACACTGCTCAGAAATTACGATGTGGTTGCTTTGCAGGAATGTGACGGTGGCAGTATGCGTAGTGGCTATATCAATCAGGTGCAGTACCTGGCCGAGGCGTCAGGCATTCCCTACTGGCATCAACAGCTCAATCGCAACCTGGGGCATCTGGCACAGCACAGCAATGGCCTGCTCAGCCGCTACCGGCCGCTGGATGTAACAGAGCACCGGTTACCCGGCCTGATTCCGGGCCGGGGCGCTATCGTTGCCCGTTACGGGGTAGGGGAAGATCCGCTGGTTCTGGTGATGATGCACCTGTCGCTGAGCAAGGCTGCGCAACATCGCCAGCTGGCTTATATCCAGGAGTTGATTGCGCAATACCAGCACGTGGTTCTGATGGGTGATCTCAACAATCACGCGGAAGAGCTGCTCAGCAATACGCCGCTTAAACATTCGAACCTTGTGCCGCTGCCTGACACCGCCCACAGCTTCCCCAGCTGGCGCCCCGAGCGGGCACTGGATCATATCCTGGTGAGCCCGAGCCTGGAAATAAGGCGTTCAGAGGTCGTGAGCTACCCGGTATCGGATCATCTGCCGATCGCAATGGACATCAAACTGCCCCAGGGCTATCTGGAAACCTTCTAGCGCCAGGTGTCCTGATCTCAGGCATAAAAAAACCCGGCCGTGGCCGGGTTTTTTGTGGTCGCCATAATCTTACTTGATCTTGGCTTCCTTGTACGCAACGTGCTTGCGGACAACCGGATCATACTTTTTGATCTCGATTTTTTCCGGGGTGTTACGCTTGTTCTTGTTGGTCGTGTAGAAGTGACCAGTGCCTGCTGATGAAACCAGCTTGATTTTCTCGCGCATGATGCGGCTCCTTAAAATTTCTCGCCGCGGGCACGAAGATCGGCCAGCACAGCGTCAATGCCTTTTTTATCGATAACACGCATACCCTTGGTGGATACGCGCAGCTTTACGAAACGTTTCTCTGATTCAACCCAGAAGCGATGATTCTGCAGGTTGGGGAGAAAACGACGACGTGAGTGGTTCATCGCGTGAGAAACGTTGTTACCGGTGACCGGTCGCTTACCGGTAACCTGACAGACTCTGGACATACTTGCCTCCGACCTGAGCTTTGGTCCTGAAAATGCGTATTTAATTCGTTTAATTGCGTCTCTGGTTGCTACCTGCGCCTCAAATTTGCACGCTGCTCGCCAGACGCCGCCAGAAAGGGACGCTTTTATACCAGAACTGCCGCCCCAACGCAAAAAATTGTTGGGAATTTGGCCAGTTTCCCGATGAAACCCGATCCGGTTTACATCAGCCCCCGTTCAGCCAGAGATATTACCTCACCATGGCCGACAACCATATGGTCAAGAACCCTGATATCCACGAGGCCCAGCGCCTCCTTCAATCGTCTGGTCAGGGAAATGTCGGCCTGGCTCGGTTCTGCCACACCGGACGGATGATTGTGAGCGAATATCACCGCCGCTGCATTGAACTCCAGGGCCTGCCTGACGACTTCCCTGGGGTAGACGGCGGCTCCGTCTATCGTGCCCCGGAACAGTTCCCGGTACTGGATGACCCGATGGCGGTTGTCCAGAAAAAGCCCGGAGAAGACTTCATGGGGGTAGGTGCCAAGCCGGCTGCAGAGGAAGCGCCGGGTATCTTCCGGGGAACGTAGCGGGTCACCCTGGCGCAGGGGCTCGTCCATTACCCTGCGGGCCATTTCCATGGCTGCCTGCACCTGGGCGTATTTTGCTGTGCCCAGGCCCTTTACTTCGCAGAATTGCCGTCTGGAGGCGGTTATCAGGCCTCGCAGGCCGCCGAAAGCTTCGGTGAGATGACGGGCCAGTGCCATCACCGGCATGCCTGCGGTGCCGGTGCGCAAAAAAATTGCCAGTAGTTCGGCATCAGAAAGACTGCCGGCACCGTGGGCGAGCAATCGTTCCCGTGGTCGTTCGTCGTTGGGCCATTTGTGATCGGGCATGAGAATCCTTTCCTTGATGGTCTGCGCTTCCTGCGCCTGTGCCGTCGTTATCGATAACAACGGTATCATAACGGCACAATTCTACCACGCCCGACAGGCTGCCGGCAGCGTTCTGGCATGCTATCTTATAAGCCTTTCATTTTGTGACGGATACGGAGCCGCTATGGCCGCTAAACGAATCCTGCTGGGGGTGACCGGTGGTATTGCCGCCTATAAGAGTGCGGAGCTGGTGCGACTGCTGAAAAAGTCCGGCCATGAGGTCCGCGTGGTGATGACCCGGGGTGCAGAGGCTTTCGTGACACCACTGACCTTCCAGGCACTGAGCGGCGAGCCGGTCAGGACGTCTCTGCTGGATCCGGAAGCAGAGTCCGGGATGGGACATATCGAGCTGGCGAAGTGGGCGGATCACATAGTGGTTGCTCCGGCCTCCGCCGATTTCATTGCCCGTCTGGCCCAGGGTATGGCAGATGATCTGCTGACTACGTTGTGTTGCGCCACAGAGGCGCCCATTGCAATAGCCCCGGCGATGAACCAGGCCATGTGGAGTAACGGCCGCACGCAGCGCAACATTGCGCTGCTGGAGTCGGACTCCCAGGTCAGCCTCTGGGGGCCTGCCCAGGGTGATCAGGCCTGTGGTGATGTCGGCCCCGGCCGAATGCTGGAGCCCGCTGCGCTGAACGATATGATCGGTGGGGCCGCCCGTGGCCCGCTCACCGGAAAGCGGGTGGTAATAACGGCCGGTCCTACCCGGGAACCCATCGATCCGGTTCGTTACATCAGCAACCACAGCTCCGGTAAAATGGGTTATGCCCTGGCTGCTGCTGCCCGGGCTGCCGGTGCCGATGTGGTTCTGGTCAGCGGCCCCGTGGCGATTGCTGCACCATCCGGTGTGGAGGTCCGCGGAGTAATGACAGCGCAGGAAATGCTGGATGCAGCCGGCAAGGCAGTTGATGAGGGCTGTGACCTGTTTGTTGCCACGGCAGCAGTGGCGGATTATCGCCCTGATACCTGTGCCGATGACAAGATCAAGAAGTCTGACGAAAGTATGAGCCTGTCGCTGGTGCGCAACCCCGACACCCTGGCTACTATAGCGGCCCGGAATGATGCCCCGTTCACCGTTGGCTTTGCCGCAGAAACCCGAGATGTTGAGCACTACGCCCTCGACAAGCTGACACGGAAAAAGCTCAATATGATTGTTGCTAACGACGTTTCAGCGCCGGGGCTCGGTTTCAACAGTGACGACAACGCCGTCACTGTGTTCTGGGCCCAGGGTCGGGAGGCTATTGGCCCTGCTCCGAAGGCGATCCTTGCGCAACGGCTGATCGCCCTGATGGCAGATGAACTTACCAAGCAGGCTGGCCCGGCCGGCACTCTCTGACAAGGAAAACCGATGACCCGAAAAACGTTTCAGGTACGCATTCTGGATGACCGGATTGGTAATTCCGTGCCGTTTCCCCAATACGCGACCGAAGGCTCCGCCGGTCTGGATCTGCGTGCCTGTCTTGATGCCCCTGTGACCCTGAAGCCGGGCCAGACCGAACTGATAAAAACCGGCCTTTCAATACACATTGCTGACCCGTCGCTGGCAGCAATGATCCTTCCCCGCAGCGGGCTCGGACACAAAAACGGCATTGTGCTGGGTAATCTGGTAGGGCTGATTGACTCCGATTACCAGGGTGAGCTTATGGTGTCCTGCTGGAACCGCGGGCAGACCGAATTTACCGTTGAGGTAGGTGAACGCATTGCCCAGCTGATTCTGGTCCCCGTGGTGCAGGCAGACTTTGAAGTAGTGTCGTCTTTTGATGCCAGCCAGCGCGGAGACGGCGGATTCGGCTCAACGGGTAGCCGCTGAGATTGCAGGCGCAGAACAGTGTTCAGGGTCTATACTCCCCTGATAAATGAAGAATCCGGGCGAAAATAACACCAGCAGGATGGACTATGAAGCTTGGCAGGAAGAAGAACTCTGAAGAGGCTGCACCTGATACAAATCAAGACAGGAAACCAGCAAAAAAACAGAGCAAGGACAAAAAAACGGCCAACGGCCCCCGCCATAAACGGTTAAGTTCTGTGTCGATCGCCCAGGCTCTGGTTGTGGTCATAGCGGGCGCCATATCAACGGCGCTGCTTTATTTCGTGCTTGCGGAGCCCTCCGAGGGCCGTCGCTTTGAAATGCAGGCCGCACTTGAAGCAGATACGGCAGCCATCAGGTTCAACCAGCAGCTGTCGTTGCTGCAGTCTGCGGTGGAAGGCATTTCCACCCAGGATCATGTTCTTGCGGCGTTGCGTGGCGAGACCTCCAGGGGCGATGTCGCGGCGGGTCTTGCTGGTACCCTGCCCGGAATAGAGGCGGTATATCTGTTCCCATACGGTGACATCCCCCGTAGCGCCAGCGAGACCACCCTGGGCTTTGCCGGTCTGGATCTGGCACGGCGTGCGGAGACCGGCCAGAGACTGTATCCGGATGCCTTCCCGCGTGACGGGCAATGGTACCTGCAGATGGCCGCCCCTGTTCGCAATCCCCAGAGCCGTGCCGTTGCTGGCAGTGTACTGGTGGTTTTCGACACCACTCAGCTGCAGCCATTGATGTCTGGCGTCAATCAGGAACTGGGTGGGCAATTCTCCCTGGTCCAGTCCGTTAACGGTTCAAACCGCACCATTGTCAGCCAGGGTAGCGGGAATGGCCCGGTCCAGGCTCGTGATCTCACCAATCCGGACTGGGAGCTTCAGTATCGGCCGGCCTCTTCCCCGGCTCCGCTGTTCAGCAGTGTGCTGGTGATTCTCCTGGCACTGGTTCCTGCGGTAATAGCGGCGATTGTTGTCTGGCTGCTTCTGGGCAATGCCCAGAGAGGCCTGCGCCAGGATGTTACCGTGCTGATCCAGTGGGCACACAAGGTATTCGGTGGGGAACGGATCAAGCCGCCCTCTCTGAAGTGGGACATGGTGGCGTCTACCGCTGAAGTGCTTCACCGGCTTTCGCAGATGGTCGAAAAGCGGGTTGCCAAGGCGGGAGAAACGGCACGCCCGAAACCGGCCAGTGCTGGCCAGGCCGCCAAACCGGCGGCCGATGAGCCCCTGTTCCAGGACAAGGACATGCTCGACATTGATATGCTGGACGGTGACGACGATGTGCTGGGCTTTGGAGGTTCCGGCGGCCCGGAAGATACGCCGGAGGTAGATGAGGTTCGTCTGCCGGAAGCCGAGGTTTCCGACACCATATTCCGGGCCTACGACATACGTGGCATTGTTGGCGAAACCCTCACGCCCGATATCGTGACAGTGATTGGTCAGGCCATTGGCAGCGAGGCCATAGCGCGCGGCGTTGACAGCCTGTGTGTTGGCTACGATGGTCGTCATTCCAGCCCTGAGCTTGCAGATGCCCTGGCCGCGGGAGTTATGGCCAGCGGCTGCAATGTGATTCATGTGGGCGCGGTACCGACCCCAGTGCTCTATTTTTCAACCCATGAGCTGGATACCGGTTCCGGGGTCATGGTGACCGGCAGCCACAATCCGGCCAAATACAACGGTCTCAAGATCATGCTCGGGGGCGAAACCCTGTCCGGTGATGCCATTCAGAAACTGTTGCAGCGAATCCGTACCGGTGATTTTGCCAGTGGGCAGGGTGCCCAGTCCTCTGAGGACGTTCGCCGCGCCTACCTGGATCGCATTGTCGGAGACATTGCGGTTGCAGCCCCTCTCAAGGTGGTACTGGATGCCGGTAACGGCATTGCCGGTGAGCTGGCTCCGTTACTGGTTGAGGAACTGGGCTGCGAGGTGATCCCGCTTTACTGCGAAGTGGATGGCAATTTCCCCAATCACCACCCGGATCCCGGAAAGCCGGAAAACCTGGCGGACCTGATCGATCGGGTGAAAACCGAGGGCGCCGATATCGGGCTGGCCTTCGACGGTGATGGCGACCGCCTGGGTGTAGTGACCAATTCCGGAAAGATCATCTGGCCGGACCGTTTGCTGATGCTCTTTGCCCGGGATGTGGTGTCACGCAATCCGGGTGCGGATGTCCTTTATGACGTGAAATGCAGTCGCCGCCTGGCAGGGGTGATATCCGAAGCCGGTGGGCGACCGATCATGTGGAAGTCCGGCCATTCCCTGATGAAGGCGAAAATGAAGGAAACCGGCGCCCTTCTGGCAGGGGAGATGAGTGGCCACATCTTCTTTGGCGAGCGCTGGATGGGATTTGATGACGGCCTTTATTCCGCGGCCCGGCTGCTGGAGATCCTGGGTATCGAGGATCGCCATTGTGATGAAGTCTTCGAGGATTTTCCTGAGGACATCAGCACGCCGGAACTGAATGTGGACGTATCGGAAGACACCAAGTTCGATCTAGTGGAACGTCTCGGCAGGCAGGGCGACTTTGGCGACGCCAACATCAGCACCATCGATGGAGTCCGCGCGGAATATACCGATGGCTGGGGATTGTGTCGTGCATCAAATACCACGCCGGTGCTGGTACTCCGTTTCGAGGCGGAAACCGAGGAAGCTCTGGAACGCATCAAGGTTGTTTTCCGGGAACAGCTGCAGAAAGTGGCACCGGATCTTGTCGCGGATTTCTGACAGCTCTGGAATAATCGTGGCACCAATGATGGGACATCTGACTAACAAGGCAATGTGAATGGCTCTGGATCGTGAAACAGCAATGCAGGTTTCGGCAGTACTGAGTAAGGGCCTGCCCTATATTCAGCGGTTTACCGGCAAAACAGTGGTGATCAAGTACGGCGGCAACGCCATGGAAAACGAGGAGCTGAAAAGCAGCTTCGCCCGGGACGTCGTACTGATGAAGCTTGTGGGCATCAATCCCATTGTTGTGCATGGTGGTGGGCCTCAGATTGGCGAACTGCTGGACCGGCTCAACATCAAATCTGACTTTGTAAACGGCATGCGGGTTACCGACAGCCAGACCATGGACGTGGTTGAAATGGTCCTGGGCGGCCAGGTAAACAAACAGATCGTCTCCCTGATCAACCGCCATGGGGGCACTGCCGTGGGCCTGACGGGAAAGGATGCAAACCTGATCCGTGCCCGTAAGCTGGAAGTCATGAATCGCTCTCCTGAACTCGAGCGCCCGGAAATTATTGATATCGGCCACGTGGGTGAAGTCGACAGTGTGAATGTCGAAGTCATCGACATGCTCACACGCAGTAATGTAATTCCCGTTATCGCACCCATTGGCGTTGGCCCGGATGGTGCGTCCTACAATATCAATGCAGACCTGGTGGCCGGCAAAGTGGCGGAAGCCATGAAGGCTGAAAAACTGATCCTGTTGACCAACGTTTCCGGCCTCAAGAGCAAGGACGGCAAGGTGCTGACCGGGCTGACCGCAAAACAGGTCAACGAGCTGATTGAGGATGGCACCATTCATGGCGGCATGCTGCCGAAGATTCGCTGCGCCCTGAACGCGGTGGAAAACGGCGTTCGTACCTCTCATATCATCGACGGCCGTGTGGCCCATGCGACGTTGCTGGAAATATTTACCGATGAGGGTGTGGGTACCTTGATCTCCCGTAACTGATGACGCCAGAGAGGAACAATTGATGAAGCGCCTGCTCACCTTTCTGGTTGTCCTGGCCCTGATTGGCTATCTGTCATTCAAGGGGGCGGTCTGGTGGCTGGCGGACCAGCGCTTGTCCGAAGCCCGCAAAGCGTTGGAAGACGTTGGCGTCATCGACCGGGGCGAGATCCGTTCAGGTATCGATGGCCAACTGGTGCTGGGGGATGGCAGTTACCAGGATTACCGTCTCACCCGGCCGGTGGAGTTTGACAGGGTGATGTTCAACGCCCATTCACCGCTGGCATTGCTGACGGCCCTGGTGAATCCGGCAGACCTTCCCGGGCAGTGGTCCCTACAGGCAGAGAACCTGCGCCTGATGCTGGACACCAATATGTTCCGCAACTGGGTGACGGCAGGCAGTGTCATGACGCCAGCTTTGTTTTCACCTGTTTGCGGCCCAGATCACCGCCAGCATCTTGGTAGCGGTGACCTGCTTCGGCTCGGTGTATCCGGTGTGTCGGGCGAGGCTCTGGTCATCCAGGGTGCTGACGGTCTTTACGGGGAACTGACCACCGTCAACGCAGGAAGTGTGGAAGTGGACTGGCCGGGTGCAAGGCTCAATCTTGTGGATCTTCCGGGCATTGCGGAATCATCTTCGTCGGCCATGATCGTAACCCTGAGGGACGGGGGCCTGATGCGTCGGGTGGCGGCCTACTGTTCCCGGGAATCTGGAGTGGAAACTGCTGAATGGGCCAGTATCGTTATGGACACTTTCAGCGACGCACTGCGGACCCGGGGTTTCAGTGCCAGCGAACAATTGCTGGCACTGTATCGGCAGTGGCTGACCGAAGGCGGCGAGCTGACCCTGGAGCTTGATCCGTCAGCCCCGGTTTGGGGCGTGCCAGTGAAGGTGGATGGTGCAGCCACCGACGACAGCCTGAGTGTCCGTTACAACCGCTCGGAAGTGCCGGATGTTTATCTGACTCGCGTCGAGCCAGAGTTCCCGGAACAGCCCGAAGCCATGCTGGAGCCGATTGTTACCGGAGGCAACGGTGATGACGGCACCAACATCGTTGCCGGCTGGAACCCTGCTGACAGGGAGGAAGCCGATTCCTGGATCGGGCGGACGGTGAGAGTCACCCTGGAGAATGGTAATGTTGTAGAGGGTCGTCTGGTGAGCGTGGACGATTCGCGGATGGAAATCGCACGGCCGGTCGAGGGCGGCGAGGTAGCCTACCCCATTGCCATTCGGCTGATTGCAACTTTTGAGGTCTGGCGTCGCGGCCAGGCCCGCTAGCCCGGAGACGGGACGGAGAATTTTCTATGTCCGGATCCACACAACACCTGCCTGGCATTCGTGAAATGCTCACGAAGCTGATCTCCCAGCCTTCGATAAGCAGTGCCTCGGCCGAATGGGATCACAGCAACGAGCCGGTTGTGCGCACACTGGCGGAATGGCTGGAGCCGATGTGCTTTAACGTCGAGTTGCTTGAAGTTCCGGGCATGCCCGGAAAATACAACATGATCGCCACCCTCGGCAGCGGTCCCGGCGGTCTGGTGCTCTCCGGCCATACGGATACGGTGCCCTTTGACGACAAACGCTGGCAGAGCGACCCGTTCACCCTGACCGAGCGGGATGACCGCTGGTACGGTCTGGGCACCTGCGACATGAAGGGTTTTTTCCCGCTGGCCATCGAAGCGGCCCGGGCCTTCATTGGTGAAGAGCTGAAGCAGCCGCTGATCATCCTGGCCACTGCTGATGAAGAAAGCTCCATGAACGGTGCCCGCGCACTCGCCGAAGCCGGCCGTCCCGGGGCCCGCTATGCAGTGATTGGCGAGCCCACCGGCCTCAGGCCCGTGCGCATGCACAAGGGCATCATGATGGAGCGGCTGGTATTCGAAGGCCAGTCCGGTCATTCTTCAGACCCGTCCCTGGGCCGCAATGCCATGGAGGGCATGCATGAAGCACTGGGCGAATTGCTGGCCCTTCGGTCCGGCTGGCAGGCGAAATACGCCAATCCCAACTTCAAGGTCCAGGTGCCCACCATGAACCTGGGCTGCATCCACGGCGGCGACAACCCCAACCGCATCTGCGCCCGCTGCGAGTTGCACTTTGATTTGCGACCCTTGCCGGGCATGGACATGAACGCACTGCGCCAGGAGATTCTCCACAAGCTGCAGCCACTGGCGAAAAGCCGCGAGCTCTCGATGGAATTTGAGCCGTTGTTCGATGGCGTTCCACCATTCGAAACGCCAGCCGATGCTCAGTTGGTGAGGGCCTGCGAAAAGCTGACGGGCCACACGGCGGAGGCAGTCGCATTTGCGACGGAAGCCCCGTGGTTACAGAAACTGGGACTGGAAACCCTGGTCATGGGCCCCGGTTATATCGACCAGGCCCACCAGCCGGATGAATTCCTGGAGCTGTCCCAACTGGATCCGGCCGTAAGGATCCTCAAGGGACTAATCAAAGAGTTCTGTCTTTAACCTCGGGGAAGACTCCAGAAGCTGAAGACTCGCAGGAGAAGAGTTTGAAATCGAACGAATGGTTGCATGGGTTCCGTCACTCATCGCCTTATATAAACGCTCACCGGGGTCGCACAGTTGTGTTGACCATTGGGGGCGATGCGATTGCCCATGGCAACCTGATCAATATTATCCATGACATCGCATTGCTCAGCAGTTTAGGTATCAAGCTGGTGGTGGCGTTTGGCGCCAGGCCACAGATTCAGTGGCGGCTGGACAATGCGAACGAAGAGTCCAGTTTCCATCGAGGATTGCGGGTAACACCAGAGCAGCAGTTGCCACTGGTGCTGGAGGCGATCGGTGGTTTGCGGGCGTTTCTGGAGAGTCGGCTCTCCATGGGTCTTGTGAATTCGCCGATGCACAACGCCCGGATCAGGGTAAGCAGTGGCAATTATGTCGCTGCACGGCCTGTAGGAGTGCTGGACGGAATCGACTTCGGCCACACCGGCCGGGTGCGCCGGGTGGATGTCGGCGGTATCGAGAAGCTGTTGGAACTGGGCCATATTGTATTGTTGCCGCCGCTGGGGTATTCGCCCACCGGTGATGCGTTCAATCTGTCCTATGAAGACGTCGGGGGCCAGGTTGCCGCTGCATTGCAGGCCGAGAAGCTGATTATGTATACCGGGAACCAGGGGCTGTTGGATGATGACAGCCAGCTCATGCGGGAACTGTCTGCCCGGCAGGCCTCTGACCGGCTGGCGGCCGGTATGGTCCACGGACACGACGGCGATCTGTTGCGGGCGGCCTGCGATGCCTGTGTGCGGGGCGTGCGTCGGGCTCATATCATCAGCTATGCCGACGATGGCGCGCTGCTTGAAGAACTCTTTACCCGGGACGGTTCCGGCACTCTGGTCAGCAGTGATAACTATGAGCAGATCCGTCAGGCCAGGGTGGAAGATATCGGTGGCATACTGGAACTGATCCAGCCACTGGAAGAGCAGGGGGTTCTGGTGCGTCGTTCCCGGGAAATGCTGGAGACGGAGATTGGCAGTTTTGTCGTGGCCGAGCGGGACGGCACAATTGTGGGGTGTGCGGCGCTATATCACTATCCGGATGAAAGTGCCGGTGAGCTGTCCTGCTTCGCAGTGGACCAGGCCTATCGCCGTGCCGGGCGCGGAGACGAGATTCTGGCCATGATCGAGAAGCTGGCGAAAGGGCAGGGCATCCAGCGGTTGTTTGCGCTCACCACGCAGACGGAACACTGGTTCCGGGAACGGGGTTTTCAGCCGTCAACCGTGCGTGAGTTGCCCGGGCTCAAGCTGGCGTCGTACAACTCCCAACGCAATTCAAAGGTCTTCGTTAAAGTTCTGGCCTAACCTGGCAAGGGTCTTTTGCCGGTTCCCGGGTGGCTGCCCGGAAAGGTTTTCGACCGCTGCATAGAAGGCTTTGAAATCGCCATCATGATCGCGGATCATTTGCCGGAAGGCCGGCACATGCTGGTTGTACTGACTGAACAGTACCAGGTTGGCGTTGTTCAGCTCCGTGGGGTTCTCTCCGAAGGGGCCGGGCTGGTTCCAGTCCGCTGACATCGCCTGATAATCATCCTGCAGTTTCCGGAATACCTCCGCTTTTTGTTGCCGGAGCTCAGCCTTGGGCCGTGTGTGCTGTTGTACGTAGAGCGCCTCCAGTTGCGCCGTTGCCGCAGTCACCAGTGCCAGGGTCTGGTTGCGTTGGCGGAGCCGCTCCAGGGCCCTCTGGAAGCCGTCCTCGTCATCCTGCTGATTCAGCCACAGCCGAAGGCCTTCCAGTTCAACAGCCGTGGCAAAACTCTCGTTGAAGGCCGTGTCGTCGTCAATATAAACCACGCGGTGGGCCAGTTCGTGGAACATGAGGGCCACCATGCGGTTGTCGGGCAGGGAGGTAAAACCGGAATGCAGCGGGTCATCAAACCAGCCCAGGGTTGAGTAGGCGGTGACACCGCCGATAAAGGTATCGTAGCCCTCGTCCTTGAAGTACTGTTCTTCCTCCTGCGCCTCCTCCAACTGGTAATAGCCACGGTAAGCCTGGCAGCCAATGACCGGATAGCACCAGCGATGAGCCTGGAGCGAAAACTCCGGAGCAGCCACCAGGTTAACCACTACCCAGGGGCGTCCCAGTTCGGCATAGGTGGAAAAGGCATCGCCGACGGGAAGGGCGAGCTGGTTTTCGGCAAATTCACGGGCTTCCTGTGCCACGCTGAGCTTCTGTCGCAGATCCGTTGGCGTTGATGGTGCATCGAGCAATCGGGGTACCGGTTGCGTCGACATCATCAGTGACAGATGACCACTGACGGCCTGGCTGTAATAGCCTAGTGTCGTACACCCGGAAAGTGTCGTTATCAGTAGCGTAACGAGATAGATCTGACTAAGCTGTGTCATGGTTCTGGCTGTTATTTTGTTGCTGGCTGACAAGTATGTCAGGGGTTATATTACAGCTATGTTCCCCCAAGTAGCAGGTAGCTGTCGCTGCCTTTCAGGGATACCGGCCGGTGACCGGGGCAGTTTGCATAACCGGGCCATCAGGCTTCGCCAGATATCAGGTAGTTCATGGATCCGAAAGAACGTCGTTCGAGCCCCCGCCAACCGATCAAGCTTGCTGCCCAACTCGATGTTGGTAATGGCGAAAATCTGCCTTGCCAGATTGCAGACTTTTGTGCCGAAGGCCTGTTTGTACGGTATTCCGGGGAAACGTCGAAAAAGCTCGATCAGGTGCTTGCGCGTAATACGCCAGAACTGGTGGTCCGCTTCCGCAGCCCTGATGGCCGTAAACGCCACGAATTGCACGTAAACGTCATGCGCCGGATAGAGGGTGCCATGGGCGTGGAGTTTAGCCGCTCCAATCCCGAGGCCGTAAACGCCATGCTGGAGCAGTGTGGCGCCAACCGTAATCAGGACCGGGCCTCGTTGCCCGCCCCCAGCGACAAGGTTCAGTTTGTTCTGCACCAGTCAGCCAAGGCGGTTATACAGTACATAGAGCCGTTAATGGATGCCTGCTTCGTTCAGATGATCAAGGGCCTGCGTGAATCGGCCCAGAGAGCCGTTAACGATCAGCAGGCGAACGAATTCATGGATGCGTCGGGACAGCTACAGGCGCGCCAGCGGATCATATGGCATCAGATGGCCAGGAGCCTCGAGTCACCTCTCAAGCCCGCACCCAAGGGTGCGCCAGGGGCGGAGCTGTCGGTGGTCGATAAGGGCGAGTTCGAAGACTGGCTGACGATACGCGTGATGGTAACCAAGGCGGACACCCAGTACCGGGGCGATCTGCTTCAGCTCAAGCTGCGTCTGGACAAACTGGGAGTGGCGAATTCCACCGGGCACCACAATCCCTTGGGGCCGTCATTGATCTGCGAATCCTTCCATTCCGGGTTGAGCCTCCTCAAGGCCGACAGGGAGGTGGAAAAGGTCTGCCTGAAAGTGTTCGAGAAGTCGGTACTGATGCACCTTGGCCCCCTGTATCGGGAGCTTAACAATATCCTGGTTCGCCATGGAATATTGCCAGACCTGGATCTGAGTAAGTATCTGAGCGAACAGGCGCCGGCGGAAAGTGGAGGTGACGCTAAAAAGCCAGAGCAGGCGCCCAGGCCGGAGGTGCCGGAGCCAGTGACTTCCGGGCCCGCCAGCGAGGCACAGAGCCCCCAGCGAAAACCGGCGAGCGCCCCGGCACGGAACTCGGCCTCAGAATTCCGCGGCTATGCAGCCGCCGCGCAGACTGCGTTCGCCACCGTGAAGAATCTGCTTGGCACCCTGAGTGCAAGCCGCCAGGCCCGTGGAGAGTTGGCTCCGATGGAGTTTTCAGCCGGTGCCAGAGAATTGTCTGCCGGTGAATTGCAGAAGCAGCTTCAGGAACTTCAGCTACAGGCTGCAACCGCCAGTCCGGAACAGCCGTCCCTTCGTGAGCGAGTTGTGGAGCGGGTTCGGGAGAGTGGCGAACACGCCCTGGCTGAACAGCAGCAAAGCACTCTGGACGTGGTGGACCGGTTCTTCAGCAGCGTGGTTGAAAGCCCGAAGCTCAGTGAGTATGCCCAATCGCGGATACGCCAGCTGGAAGTGCCTGTGCTGAAAGTGGTGATGCGGGACCCGGAGTTCTTTGACGATCAGGACAGCCCGGTGCGCGGAGTCATGAACCGGCTGGCCCAGCTGGGTGTCAAGGGCGGTCGCATCAACCCGGTGGTGCAGCGGCGGGTCGATGAACTGGTGCAGCGCATTGCCACCGATTTCGAGCAGGACACCGGGGTGTTTGAAAGTGCGATGCAGGAGCTGGATGGCCTGATAGATCGCCAGAATCTGGTATATCGTCGCAACGTGGAGCGTGTTGCTGCCGCTGCAGAAGGCGCCCAGAAGGTGTCCGAGTCCAAGAAGGCAGTTGCGGAGACGCTGGAACAGAAACTGGCGGGCCGGAAGGTGCCCAAGGCGGTGGTCAGCCTGCTGGAAGGAGGCTGGCGAGATCTGCTCTCGCTGACCTGGATTCGCCAGGGGCAGGACAGCCCGCTCTGGCAGGACTATCTGTCCGTTATCGATTCGCTGATGACCTTTGCGGATGACCCCCAGAACACCATCAATCTGCCGGAGTTATTGCGGGTTATCCAGGACGGCCTTGCCTCCATATCCAGTAACCATATGCCGTCTTCGCAGATTCGCGATGAGCTCAAGCAGTTCCTGGTGCGCAGCCCTGAAAGCGCGCCTGATATGGTGGAAATCCCGCCAGCCAAAAGCGAAGACGACAAGAAACAGGCACTGTCCGAGCGCGAACAACGCAGCCTGCAGCGCTGGATCAATCGTGTCCAGCAGCTGCGCACCGGTGACTGGCTGAGGGATCAGGAGAAACCGGACGAGCCGCAGTATATTCGCCTGGTCTGGGTGGCCCGGGGGTTCAGCCGTTTTGTGTTCGTTAACCACCAGGGCATGCGTGTTGTGGAGCTGGACCTGGAAGCACTGGCCCAGCAGATGCGCAAGGGCATTATCGTTCCGGACAGCCAGTACGAGCGGCCACTGGTGGATGAGAGCATTGACCGCATGGTGCGCAAGGTATACGACCAGCTGTCCTGGGCCTCTACCCACGATGAACTGACCGGGTTACTGGGCCGCCGTGAGTTCGAACGTATGCTGGAACAGCAGCTGGCTCGACGCGAAGATGAACGCGCACTGGTGCGGCTTGACCTGCGCCAGTTCCGGCTTCTCAATGACACTGCGGGCTACCAGGCCGGGGACGAGGCATTGCGAATGGTTGCGGACGTGCTTCGCAGCCATGTGGGGGACGGCATGCCGCTGGCGCGGCTCTCCGGTAACGAGTTTGCCCTCATGTTGCCGGCGGAAACGGCCCTGGATGCAACCCGCGGCATCGTATCGGCAATCGAGGCTATAGACTTCAGCTTTGAAAGTGGCAGTTATCACCTCTCGGCCAGTGCCGGTCTGGCAGAGGAGATGCCGGCCCTGGCCAATGCCGAACGCTGGCTGAAAGCGGCGGAGGAAGCCATGAAAGCCGCCAAGAAGCGGGGCCACGGCAAGGTCATGGAATATTCCCTGGACGCTCAGGATCACGCCCGCCAGGAGCAGATTGCGGCCAAGGTTGCCAATCTCGGGGATCTCAACGAAGAGCGCATGTTACTGCGGTGTCAGAAGATTATTCCGCTTCACCCCCATGCCACCATGGCGGCACAGTACGAGATTCTCATCAGCATGTACGATGACGCTGGTCATCTGATTACCGGCAAGGATTTCGTGCGCATGGCAGAGCGCTATGACCGCATGCAGGCAGTGGATCGTTGGGTGGTGGGGCAGATGCTGGACTGGCTGCGGGACAAGGCACCAGATCCCCATCACATGGGAGGTATCTGTATTAACCTGTCGGGGCATTCGCTGAATGATCAGCTGTTGATGGAGTTTATCTACGACAAGTTGAGCCAGAAGGATGCCCCCATTGAAAGGATCTGGTTCGAGATTACCGAGGCTTCTGCCATCAACGACCTTCAGGGTATTTCCGAGTTCATTGAGGAAATGAAGGAGTTTGGTTGCCGCTTCTGCCTGGGCGATTTTGGCAGCGGGCCCACGTCCTTCCAGTTCATGCGAAGCCTGCCGGTAGACTTTATCAAGCTGGACAGTGCGTTCACCGGCCAGCTGGATACCAGTGAAACGGATCGGGCCATGGTGAAGTCGATGGTGGACATGGCCCACTACATGAAACGGGAAGTGATTGCCTCACAGGTTGAAAACCGCGGGGTTCTGGATATGCTGACGAGTCTGGGCGTGGATTATGCTCAGGGTTTCATCATCGAAAAGCCGCGGTTGCTCAGCAGCCTGGACTGACTTTCCGGACCCCCTGTTATGTCAAAGCGTCATCCGATCATTGCGGTAACCGGTTCGTCCGGTGCTGGTACCACGACCACCGGCAGGATATTCAGCCGCCTTTTTGCCGGTGAAGGGCTTGCAGCCGCCATGGTCAGTGGTGACAGTTTCCATCGCTATAATCGTGAGCAGATGGCGCGCCTTGCCGCCAAGGGTCAGTTTGGTGAACGCAATCACTTTGCGCTGGCTGCAAACCACATCGACAAGCTGGAAGCACTGTTTTACGACTACGGCCATACTGGTAACGGGCAGTTCCGTCAGTATGTTCATGATGAAGATAGTCAGTTGGTGGAGGCCGGCCACAAACCCGGTACCTTTACCCCCTGGGGGCCGCTGGCACCGGATACTGATCTGCTTTTCTACGAAGGCCTCCATGGCGGGGTGATCAGCGAGACCTACAATATCGCCCAGTATGTGGATCTGTTGGTGGGAGTTGTCCCCATCGTCAATCTTGAGTGGATCCAGAAAATCCATCGCGACACCAACAAGCGTGGCTACTCACAGGAAGCGGTAGTGCAGACCATCGTTAATCGCATGGACGACTATGTGCACGATATTGTCCCGCAGTTCACCCATACCCATGTTAATTTCCAGCGCATCCCCCTGGTAGACACCTCCAATCCGTTTGTCGTCCGGGATGTGCCTACCGAAGATGAAAGCCTGATTGTTATTCACTTCCGTGACCCGTCAGACGTAGACTTTTCCTACCTGTTGCAGGTGATTGCAGGCAGCAGTCTATCCCGTCATGACACGCTGGTCATTCCCGGAACCAAGCTGTCACTGGCCATGGACCTGATCATGCGGCCGCTGGTGTCGGAACTGATTGCCCGCAAACCTTTCGCCTGATCAGGCCGTCAGGCGACCGTTTGGAGCCCGCGGTGAGGATGGGACGGGAAACCGGCAATATAGTCCTGGGGCTGGTCGGAGCCGAATTCGTCCAGCATCAGGAACGGGTCCAGACGGATGTTCTG
>NZ_JAWLDU010000004.1:22300-45555 GCF_041686475.1 Marinobacter sp. | reverse complement strand
CCCGCGGTGAGGATGGGACGGGAAACCGGCAATATAGTCCTGGGGCTGGTCGGAGCCGAATTCGTCCAGCATCAGGAACGGGTCCAGACGGATGTTCTGATGCTGGCCAAGTGAGCGCTTGATGCGCACACCGGCGCCATCGGAGGTTTCCAGGGCGGGGATAGTCTGTTTGATGGATCGTAGGGGCATTCTATTCCACGTTGCGGGAGTAGAAAATCTCAAGCATTTCCCGCCTCAGGCGGTCTTCAATCGACTGCGCCTCCTGTGGATCCAGGTCGCCGGCATTGACCCCGAATACGTAATTGTCCAGTTTGAAGTTCTTGAGCATCATCTTGGTGTGGAACAGGTTTTCCTGGTACACGTTGACGTCAATCATCTGGTAGGCGTTCTGGGTATCCTCGGTCAGATAGTTCTGGATCGAGTTGATGTCGTGATCAATATAGTGCTTGGTACCATCCACATCTCGGGTAAAGCCCCGTACACGGTAATCCACGGTGACCACGTCGGAATCGAAACTGTGGATCAGGTAGTTCAGCACTTTCAACGGCGAGATCAGGCCACAGGTGGACACGTCTATATCGGCGCGAAAGGTGCTTACGCCGTCGTGGGGATGACTCTCCGGATAGGTATGCACGGTAACGTGGCTCTTGTCCAGGTGGGCCACGATGGCGTCCGGCAGCGGGCCGGGTGACTCCTCATTGTCCGGTTCGCCGTCACTGAGTTCATGCTCGGCGATCAGCATGGTGACGGAGGCGCCGTGGGGCTCGTAGTCCTGGCGGGCGATATTCAGCACGTTGGCGCCGATGATCTTGACCACGTCGGTGAGGATCTGGGTCAGGCGCTCGGCATTGTACATCTCGTCAATGTAATCGATGTAGGCTTCACGTTGCTCTTCGGTCTGCGCATAACAGATGTCATAGATGTTGAAGCTCAGTGATTTGGTCAGGTTATTGAAACCATGCAGCTGTAGTTTGGTTTCCATGTTCAGCCCCCCCAAGTGACTGGAGATGAGTGTCAGTGGTCATGCCTGTTTGTCGCATGCCACCAAGGCCGCCACCGATAACTGACCGGGGTGTTTACCTTTTGCGCAGACCGGCGGAGAGGGTGCGTATTATGCACACCGACCCTTGATTTGGGTAGAGTTCGAGACAACATTGTAGCATCCGTAGTTGTCACTGCTCAGGACACCTCTCGGGTCTCGTAGCTGTGGGTGATTTCCACCCCGGCCTTTTCCAGCATGATGGACGCAGAACAGTATTTTTCGGCAGAAAGACTGACTGCTCTTTTCACCAGATTTTCCTTCAGGCTGTTTCCGGTGACCACGAAATGCAGGTGAATGCGGGTAAAGACCGCAGGCACGGCATCGGCCCGTTCTGCCTCCACTTCTGTGTGGCAGCCGGTGACGTCCTGACGGCTTTTTTGCAGGATGCTCATTACGTCAAAAGCGGAACAGCCACCAAGCCCCATCAGCATCATCTCCATGGGGCGAGGCCCCAGGTCCTTGCCGCCATGGTCGGGCGGCCCGTCCATCTGTACGGCGTGGCCACTGCCACTGGTTGCCCTGAAACTGGCGTCACCGGTCCAGTCAATGGTTGCTTTCATCTTTTCTCGTGCTCCGGAAGGGATATAACGTGCAATTGGCAGGGATGCTAGCACATCCCGGAAAGCCCGGCAGCCCTGGCAAAGTCAGCTGCGAAGATCTGGTCTATACCGGTTCAGGTTGCCGAAACGGTGCCTTCTTGCTATAAGTTGCGTTCATAATGAATAAACCCGCAAGGAAAGCAGGGTTAATAAAAACATCAGGACCCCGCCAGTTCTAAGGAGGCATGACTCGCATTATGGCCACTATCGTCAAGCCGGTTGAGCAGAAAACCAAGCACCTCGACTATTTTCTTTCGCAATGCCATCGTCGGCGTTACCCCGCCAAGAGCACCATCATCTATGCGGGGGATAAAAGCGATTCACTGTTTTACATCGTCAAGGGATCCGTTACCGTCATCATTGAGGATGACGACGGCCGCGAGATGATCATGGCCTACCTGAATGCCGGGGACTTCTTTGGAGAGATGGGGCTGTTCGATAACATGGACTCCCGCAGTGCCTGGGTAAAGGCCAAGACCGAGTGCGAAGTTGCCGAGATCAGCTACACCAAGTTCCGTGAAATTGCCCAGCAGGATCCGAGGGTGCTCTACTTCATTGGCGAGCAGATGGCCTCACGCCTGCGCCAGACCACCCGCAAGGTAGGCGACCTTGCATTCCTGGACGTCACCGGCCGTGTAGCCCGTACCCTGCTGGACCTGTGCAAGGAGCCGGACGCCATGACCCACCCGGATGGCATGCAGATCAAGATAACCCGCCAGGAAATCGGCCGCATTGTCGGTTGCTCCCGCGAGATGGTCGGTCGGGTACTCAAAACCCTCGAAGATCAGGGCCTGGTGCGGGTCAAGGGCAAGACCATGGTGGTGTACGGCACCCGTTAGACGGCCTCGCCTTATTCCACAATGACCACGCTCTTGATCTGCAGGCACACCGCCATGCCGGGAGCAAGGCCCAGTTGGTGAACCGCGCGGCTGGTAATGCGGGCGAGGAAAGCCGTCTCGCCCACATGCAGGCGAACCGTAGTCAATCCCGGGCGCTGCTCCGCTGCCATGTCGGTGACCCTGGCTGGCAGCAGGTTCTGGAAACTCTGGTCATGGTTGGCCGCCAGCGCAATGCTCACATCCCGGGCCAGTATCTGCAGTCTCACTGCGGTGCCGGTTTCAGGCTGGCGGTCATCCCGAAACCACAGGCTGCCGCCTTCGAACTCCGCCCGGCACAAATGCCACTGGTCATCCCGTTCGCGGATAACCGCCGGAACAATCACCGCCGCATCATGCTCCAGGGCAAAGGGCTGGTCGGGTCGTGCCAGTGTTTCCTGCAGCCCACCTTCAGCGAGCACCCGGCCCTGGTCCATCATCACAATATAGTCTGCCAGCCTCGCCACCTCTGCCGCGGAATGGGACACATAGATGACGGGAATATCCAGGGTATCCCGCAGGGTTTCCAGGTAAGGGAATATATCCCGTTTGCTGGCCTGGTCCAGCGCCGACAGGGGTTCGTCCATCAGCAACAGCCGGGGGCTATTCAACAGGGCACGGGCAATGGCCACGCGCTGGCGCTCGCCTCCGGAAAGTCGTTCCGGCCTGCGCTCCATTAAATGCCCCAGCCCCAGCCAGTCGATTACCTGCTGTGGGTGAATCCGCCGCTGTGCCGCTGGCGTGCGGCGGTAGCCAAAATCCAGGTTGCCGCTGACTGACAGGTGCGGGAACAGGCTGGTTTCCTGGAATACATAGGCCAGGGGACGTTTATGAACCGGCACGCTGGTGTTGCTGTCCTGCCACACGTCTCCGTTGACGGACAGCCGGCCGGAACTGGCCTGCAGGCCAGCAATGCAGCGCAACAGAGTGGTTTTGCCGCAGCCGGAATGACCGAACAGCGCAGTCACGCCGTCGCCGGGCAGTTCCAGGTCCACTTCCAGCCGGAAACGTTCGAAACCGGTTTCGAAGCGGGCAAGGATTCCGGGCTCTTTCATGATTTCAGGTTCCCGTTATTCAGGCGTCCGTTGATCAGGTAGAGCGTCAGCAGAACGAGAAAGGAAAATACCAGCATGCCGCCGGCCAACAGATGGGCCTTGCCATATTCCAGAGTTTCCACATGGTCGTAGATAGCCACCGACAGCACCCGGGTTTCGCCGGGGATATTGCCGCCAATCATCAGTACCACGCCGAATTCACCCAGGGTATGGGCAAAAGTCAGCACCGCCGCGGTCAGGAAACCGGGGCGGGCCAGAGGAATCACCACAGAGAAAAAGCGGTCTAGCGGTGAGGCCCGCAGTGTGGCGGCAACCTCAAGCATCCGCTCATTGACCGTTGAAAACACGTTCTGAAGGGGCTGCACCGTGAAGGGCAGCGAATAGATGACTGACGCGATAACCAGGCCGGCGAAGGTAAAGGGCAGTGTGCCAAGCCCGAGGCTTTCCGTCATTATACCCACCACGCCCTCAGGGCCCATAAGCAACAGCAGGTAAAACCCCAGTACTGTCGGGGGCAGCACCAGTGGCAGCGCCACGATCGCCGCTACGGGTTGTCTGAGCCAGTGTTTGCTGCGGGCAAGCCACCAGGCAATGGGGGTTCCGATAACCATCAGAAGAACAGTTGTGATGCCGGCAAGCTTCAGGGTCAGCCAGACGGTTTGCCATTCCGGGCTCATTGATACTCCAGGGGTCATTCGGACTCTTGGGGGATATCGTAGCCGTATTGGCGGATAATGTCCTGTGCTTCACTGCTGGCGAGGAAGTCGAGCCAGGCGCCTGCCGCATCGTTGCCCCGGCCTCTGTCCAGGAGGATGGCCTGCTGTGCAATGGGCTCATGGTGCTTAGACGGTACTTCCCAGTGGGCACCGCCCCGGTGCCCGTCGCGGAGCTGCGCCAGCGCTATGAAACCCGCTTTTGCGTTGCCAGTGGCCACGAACTGGAAGGTCTGTGCGATGGATTCGCCCATGACCAGCCGGTTTTCCAGGGATTCCCAGATCGCCAGGTGTTGCAGGGTTTGCCGGGCGGCCAGGCCATAGGGCGCGGTTCGCGGATTGGCAATGGCCAGGCGACGGAAGCTGCCATCACGCAGGAAGGCTTCCGGGTCCTCGAATGCTTCCGGATCCGCACTCCAGAAGACCAATTTACCCAGGGCGTAGGTAAAACGCGTGCCGGCAACCCCGGAGCCATTATCCTCCATCAGGCGTGGCCGCTCCCGGTCTGCTGCAAGAAACACATCAAATGGCGCGCCATGCCGGATCTGGGCATACAGTTTGCCCGTGGATCCGTAGCTGATCCGGGTGCTGTGGCCGGTTGATTCGGTAAAACGGACAGCGAGGCGCTCAGCGGCATCGTGGAAATTGGCGGCAACGGCCAGCCTGACTTCGCCGCCTGCCAGCGCCGTTCCGGTGGTCATCAGCAGAGCCAGGGCCAGCAGTGAAAGGATTTTTGCCGTCATGGCAGGGCGCACTCCCGTGGTTCGAACCCGGTGGTGATCCGGGCTGTTGATGAAGCTTTCCTGCAGGTCCATGGCAGTTGATTCCGTGCTGGTTATTGGCGTAACCGGAGTTTAGCGCTAAAACCGCCCCGGAATTGGGAAAGACCCGGAAAAACCCGTGCTTGCACCGCTATTTTGTATCCCGGTTCCATTCCGGTGGCTTCCAAAGGTGTTTCAGCCGAGCCAGCAGGTTTCCGGGCCTGGCCATGGCCCGGAACAGATCCAGGTATTCGTGGGTCCACAGTATCAGCAGATTGTTGGAGTGCACCGGCCGCATAATACCGTATTCCGGCGGTGCCTGTTCATCTTCGGCTATGAAGGTGCCGAAAAGCCGGTCCCGGATGATTAGCATACCGCCACAGTTGCGGTCGATGTAGCCGGGATTGCGACCGTGGTGGACCCGGTGGTGGCTGGGGGTATTGAACACCATCTCCACCCAGCCGGGAAGTTTACCGACCAGGGTTGTGTGGATGAAGAACTGATACACCAGTGACAGGGCATAGGCAACGCCGATCCAAACCGGATTGAAGCCGATCAATGCCAGGGGCAGGTAAAACACCCACATGCCATTGAAGATGTTGGTAGCGTTCTGCTTTCCGACTGGCTGGATCAGGAGGGGCTGGACGCCGGCCAGCTGCGGGTGGCGCTGGCACGATGGGCATCGAGGGACAATGTGCCGGTACCGGTCTGGCGGGATCTACTGTCCCGGGGGCTGGCATTGGTGCCGGGCCGTGTTGCGCCAGAGCTGGACGTTGGAGCCTGTGTTCTTCCGGGCCACGTAGGGGTTCTGGGCTATTTGGTGCTTGCCTCCGATACACTGGGGGAGGCCATGATGGCCTACCAGCGCTACGAAACCCTGTTTTACGGTACAAGGCTGGCGGAGATAGAGGTTATCGGTGATCAGGTGGAGATGCGCTGGCCACCCTCTGACAACGAACTGGGCCAGCAGGTTGATGGCGCAGCCATTGCTGCTCTGGTGACCTTCATGCGTCGCCAGATTGACCGGGCACCTCCACCCGTGGCGGTCAGTTTTCTCGAGAGCGTTGAAAGTGAAACCGCCGGCGCCTACGAGACCTTCTTCGGGTGTCCGGTAACATGGAACGACAGCCATGTGCGGGTGCGGTTTCCACTGCATTACCTGGACCTGCCCATGCCGCGGCGGGACCCGACTCTGCGGGAGTTGCTGGACCGCCAGGCCAGGTATCAGTTTAGCTGGCAACAATGGCTGGACCGCAGCCGCGAGCAACTGGCCCGGCAATACCTTGCAGACCCGTCGCTGACACTGACGGACATTGCCCTGCTGCTGGGCTTTTCCGAGCAGAGTTCCTTTACTCGTGCCTATCGCCGCTGGACCGGCAACTCCCCGGGCAGAGATCGCCGGCAGTGGCTCAGCGATTAGCGGCGTAAATCGTTGCCAGCGGCTCGATCTGAGGTTGCCACTGGTCCAGCCAGGCCTTGATGTCTCGCGGGATTTTTGCCGGTTTGGGCCAGGGCACCGGGTATTGCTCCGGCTGGAACATGGGCGCGAAAAGCGCGGCAGCGGCAAGGTCGGCGCGCGAGAAGCTGGCGCCAGCGAGGTAGGGGTTGTGCCGGTACGTCCCGGCAAGTTCGGTCAGGTAGGCTTCCATGGTTTCCCGCGATCGTTCCGCCGTTTTTTCATTGATCTTCATCCACTTGCGCATGATCTCATCCACGCGGCTGAAGGCCAGTTTCAGCAGGATCCGGTTGTAGAAGGGCGTGCCTGCCGCCAACATGGGAACGACCACCCTGGGTCGCTGCAGGAAATGATGGTAGGAGTAGCAGCGCACGGCAGGCCCCGCCTCATCATCCAGCCGCTGTTCCCAGGCCAGCGCAACCTCGCGGATGTCAGGGTCGGCTGGTGTTAGCGGGTTCTCCGGAAAGGTGCCGTCCAGGTAGTCGATGATTTCCTTTGATCCCTGGATCCGGTGGCCGTCATGGTCCAGCACCGGCACCGAAGAGTCGCCGCCGGTGAGTTTGCGGACGGTGTTGACATGCTGGCCGGGGAGAAGACTGATGGCCTCGTAATTCAGGCCCTTGTAATCCAGCGCCCAGCGAACCTTTTCGCAGTAATGGGATATTGCAAACTGGTACAGTTTGATGGCCATGGTGCAGCGTTCTCCAGGGTATCGAATGGCTTAAGCGTAATGCTTTGAGGCAGGAAATGGTAACGGCTGTGCTTTAAAATCGGCAGCGGCCGGAATAACCTGCGGCGATGGCCCCCTAACGAACGGAACAGGAAACTGACAATGAATGGCTTCCACCAAGAAGGCCTGGGCTCCGGCGCTGATGAACCAGGCAAACCGTTTCCTGTCGCTGTTGTCAGACATCAGAAGGTTTGATATCGGCCGGCAGGGTGAATTGCTGCTGATATCGTCGGACGGCCGCATGATCAAGGCGTTTCAGTCCACAGAGTGAGCCCGTAGGTGTCCAGGATTTGCTGGAGCCGGCCGTTTTCTATACGTTGTCGGGTGCCCTCTGAAAGCAGGTCTGCCAGTTTTTCTGCGTCTTCCCGGGCCGGAGAAAAGGCCACAAAAGCTTCGGATTCGCTGACCAGTCCCGCCTCCCGGGGCGGAGTGGCCAGCCTTCCGGAGCTCTGGGCCCACCAGGATATAACAGAGGCATCTTCAACAAAGATGTCCGTGCGCGCCTGGTCCAGAAGTTCGATGGCCCTGTTGAGCGGGGAAGGGCCGGAAATTATCCATATTCTGTCCCGGTCCGCCTGGTACCGGGCGATATAGCGATCCAGCTCCACGGTGTAGGAGTATCCGTTGATCACCAGTAGCGTCTTGTCGTGCAGTGATTCGATGCCGCTATAGGTCCAGTCGTTGTCCGGGTGGGTAAACAGTGCGATGGATGAGTGGCCCTGTGCTGTGTCCGGGAAAACGAAATCCTGCGCGTCGGTTCTGAAAGCGCCGACAATGGCATCCAGCTGGCCGTCCCGGGTCATCTGCAGAGCCCTTGCCCAACTGACATTGATGTACTCGACTGAGTACCCGGACTCGACGAGGATCTCCCGGGCGAGATCCACCATGTAGCCTTCATGATCGGCGCCGGCCTCACAGTTGTGCGGGCACCAGGGGTCTGCAGCAATTACGATGGTGTCCGGGCGGCTCTGGTTGTCGACAATGCCGGCAGTCCGCGAAGTATCCGTAGAGGTTTCAGGTACTGCTTCGGCTTCGTCACTGTCAGGCTGGGAGCAGCCTGAAAAAAGCAACCAAAGAGCCAATACAGTGCAGACAGATCGGAACATGGCTGTAGTCCGGGGGCACCGCGGAACTGCGGCAATGCTTTAATCATAGTCCCGGTATCATGAATCTGTCACCTGCATGCGGGTGGCATTCCATGCTACAGAGTTCGTTGTCAGTAACGGCTCCTGGCATCGCCTTCAGAGGCTTCGGTAGGTACCAGGGCCTTGACCAGTTCCTTCATGTCGAGGATACCCACCTGCTTTCCACTTCTGACTACACGGTAGGTAAGATTGGTATCGCCATCTGATCGGGCGATGACCGACTCCAGATTGTCTCGGTCGGAGATATCGCCGGCGCAGACTTCCGGTTCTTCCGTGGTTTTGTTCATCACCGATCGCACCCGCAGCACCCGTGCGCGGTTAATGTCGCTGATGAAGTCCGTGATGTAAGGGTCGTTGGGGTACATCAGGATTTCCTGGGGCTCGCCCTGCTGGACAATGTGCCCGTCCTTGAGGATGACCAGGTGGTCCGCCAGTTTCAGGGATTCGTCCAGATCGTGGGTGATGAATACAACGGTTTTCTGCAACTCGTCCTGCAGTTCCAGCAGCAGATCCTGCATGTCGGAGCGAATCAGTGGGTCCAGCGCCGAGAAAGCCTCGTCCATCAGCATGATCGGTGAGTTCGATGCCAGCGCACGGGCAATTCCCACACGTTGTTGCATGCCACCGGAAAGCTGGTGGGGGTACTGGTATTCATTGCCTTCCAGGCCAACCCTGGCAAGCCATTTTTTGGCGTCGGCCTCGAATTCCTCGACAGCAAAACCCCGAACCAGCAATGCCATACCGGCATTTTCCAACACCGTCTTGTGGGGTAGCAGGGCAAACTTCTGGAAGACCATCGACATCCGTTCACGTCGAAGTTTCCTCAACTGGTCCTCGTTGAACTGCAGGACGTTTTCGCCATCCACCTCGACCTCACCCGCAGTGGGTTCGATCAACCGATTGAGATGGCGAATCAATGTGGACTTGCCGGAGCCGGAGAGCCCCATGATGACGGTAATCTCGCCTTCGTGTACGTCCACGTTGATGTCCTTCAGGCCCAGAACGTGGTTGTGTTTTTCCAGTAGCTCTGCCTTGCCCACGCCACCACGTACATGCTCCAGCGCGCCCACAGGATCAGGGCCGAAGATCTTGTACAGGTTCCGGATGGAAATCTTGATATTCCGGTCCACAATTCGCTCCCTTACTGATTCTGTGAGGCGTTGATGCGCGCCAGTGAAGCTTTGGTTACCCGGTCAAGGATAACCGCCAGAATGACGATGCCCAGGCCGGCAACGAGCCCGACGCCAAGTTCCAGGTTGCGAATGCCCTGAAGCACCAGAACCCCGAGCCCCGGCGCCGAAACCAGAGAGGCAATGACCACCATTGCCAGGCTCATCATGATGGTCTGGTTTACGCCCGCCATGATGTTGGGCAGCGCCAGGGGAATCTGGACCTTGAACAGCTTCTGATTACTGGTCATGCCGAAGGCGTCTGCGGCCTCAATCACATCTTTATCGACCAGCCGGATACCCAGGTTGGTGAGGCGGATAACCGGCACGATGGCGTAGAGGATAATGGCGATGCCATACAGTTTCGACTCGGTCACGCTGAACAGGAATATCAGCGGAATCAGGTACACAAAGGGTGGTAGTGTCTGCAACATGTCCAGCACCGGGACCGTCAGGCGTTGCATCATGTCGCTGCGGGACATGGCTATGCCAATGGGCACGCCGAACAGCACGCACAGGAACGCGCATACAAAGATTATGGCGAGCGTTTCCATGGCATAACGGTAGTAGTCGATAAAGGCCAGGAGGCACAGGCTGACGGCCACGAAAGCGACCAGCTTCCAGGACTTGGTCACAAAGAAAACCACGGCCAGTAACACTGGTATGACAATCCACCATGGGGTATTCAGCATTCCATGGAGTGTGCCGTCGAGGGCCCAGCTCAGGGGTTGGGTCAAAGGATCCAGAACAACGCTCAGACTATCCTTTATGGACAGGAAGCCCTCTTCAAGACCCTTTGTCAGTTCACGGGATTTCGGGAAGGCCGCGCAGGACTCGTTGAGCGCGTCCATGGAAGGAAAAGGGGTATCCCAGAGTGAATCGGGTTCGTTACTGGTTCCCTGGGTTTTTTGCAGTAAGTCGGCCATCGACATGGGGCCATCACTCTGGCCTTCTGCGCACCAGTCTTCCAGTCCCAGCGATGAAAATAAGAAATCGTAGGTAGCCATGGGCGGTCGGTTCCCCGTCGCAATCAGATGTTAAAGGCTCGTTTCGAGTTCTCCGTTATCGGAGTTGACAGGGCCGGGAGGGCCGGCCCTGTCAGTGCGGGCAGGGGGTTATTGTCCCATTGCCGCAGCCAGGCGTTCCCTAGCTGAATCGTTCAGCCAGCTGGACCACTCGTCGCTGTTATTGCTCAGGTAATACACAGCTGCTTCTTCGGCAGAAGCATTGTTGGAGTCCATCCAGGCAAGCAATTCGCTCATGGTGGACGTCTTGAACGTCATGTGGCTGAGCATTTCTGCCACCTCCGGCTCGCGATCCTTGAAGTCGGTGGTGATGGACGTCAGGATTGTCGCTGCAGGGAATTCAGACACCTCCGGATCATCGACGTCCTGGGTCTGGTTGCGTTTGTGTACCTCGGGCTTGTACTCGCCCAGCTCAACGCGGGTCATGTCGTACTTGCCAAGTGGTACGGTCGGCCCCCAGTAGTACCCGAACCAGGGCTCCTCAGACTGAACTGCTGACGCCATGGACGAAGCCATGGTTTCGCCGGAGCCGTGGTCGAACACCTCAATACCGGAGTCTTCCAGGTCAAGTGCCCTGACCAGGTTATCGCTGACCACACGGCAGCCCCAGCCGCTGGGGCAATTGTTGAAGCGCTTGTCCACCAGCTCCGGGTTTTCCATGACCCCTTCGATGGTTTTCAGTTCGGGGTGCTTCTCGGCCAGATAGGTCGGAATCCACCAGCCTTCAACACCGCCCGGGTCCAGAACTTCGGCTACGCGCTCGATCTTGCCCTGTTCTTCCAGTTCAAGGTAAGCCTCACCGGCGGAGTTGAGCCACAGCTCGGTGACAATGTCGGGTTCTCCGTTTTCCGCGACCGAAGTGACGGCCGGCACGGTATCCGAGGGAACCACGGTCACATCGCAACCATAGCCCTGTTCCATGATGAATTTGGCAACGCCGGTAACAACGGCGTTGGAAGCCCAGCCCATTTCGGTGATCGAAACTTCACCACAGTCGGCCTGGGCAAGTGCGGGAACAGACATCGCGCAAAGTAGCGCGGCAGGCGTTAGCTTTCGCATGATTGGTTCTCCTTTCTGGTTTGAAGAATACGCGGGGAGAGGCCCGCTGGAGTGGTCCGGAGGACCACTCGAGAAGTGAAAACGCTTTGTCGGGATTGCGTGATCAAAGGACAGGACAAATGCAATGGCCTCGGTTACTACGTAGTTGCAAGAGTAACGTTCTGAGCCTGAGTTACAAGCCATTAATGTAAAATGTCGCTGGAATACGCATATGTCATCTCCTTTTTAACAGGTTTTTTGTCAACAAAATGAAGCAATTCAGCGGTAGTTTGAAGGGTTACCTGAAACTGGAGAGCACCATGACTGAATTGCGCGAACTGACTCCCCATTCTGCCGTTCCGGCCGAACAGTCCCGTCGTAATAGCCGGCAACGGCACCTGTTGCGAACCTTTTTACCGGAGATGGTCCGTCTGGAGCGTTTGCTGGCGGAAGCCCCGGATGTGGTTTCTGTGGGCATGCTGGCGCGGGTTGCTCTTAAACAGATTGATTTACCGATCTACCGGATTGATCTGGGCAGCGATGCGCCGGATGCGCCGGTAGTCCTGCTGGTGGGGGGCGTGCATGGGCTTGAGCGCATAGGCAGTGAAGTCATCATGGCCTGGCTGCGCAACCTGCTGGCCAGGGTTTCCTGGGACAGCCACCTGCAGTCGTTGTTGAAGAAAGTCCGGATTACGCTGCTACCGATACTTAATCCCGGCGGTATGTATCTCAACCAACGCAGCAATCCCAACGGTGTGGACCTGATGCGCAACGCACCTATTACGGCCCAGGATCGCAGTGCCTTTCTGCTGGGTGGGCAGCGGTTCTCATCGCGCCTGCCCTGGTTTACGGGAGACCCCGAACAGGGTATGGAAGCGGAGAACCAGGCGCTGGAGTCCGTCATTGCGGATCTGTTGCCTGGCCGTCCCTTCAGTGTTGCGCTGGACTGTCATTCGGGATTTGGCTGGCAGGATCAGATCTGGTTCCCCTACGCCTATCGCCGTCGGCCCATGCGCCGGATCGCATCGGTAATGGCTCTCAAACTGATCTGGGAGCAGGCGTGGCCGGAACACAACTATCGTTTCGAGCCCCAGTCCCGGCACTACCTGACCCATGGCGACCTGTGGGATTATTTCTATAAAAAGATTAACCGCAGCGGTGAAGGGGCTTTCATTCCCCTTACGCTCGAGCTGGGTTCCTGGCGCTGGATCAAGAAACGGCCAAGGCAGTTGTTGCGCCTGGACGGGTTTTTCAATCCCCTGGTACCCCATCGTCATCGCAGGGTACTGAGAAGCCACCTGACCTTCATCGATTTTCTCCTCACCGCTGCTGCCAACCATGAAAACTGGTTGCCGCTGGGGGATGAGGAGTCCATGCTTAGGGAAGCCGCGATCGCCCACTGGTACAGGGATCATCATTGACGATGCACTGGATTCTGTTGCGTGGACTCACCCGGGAGCAGTCACACTGGGGAGAATTTCCACGGCTGCTTGCAGATGCTTTTCCGGGACAGCAGTTTCACCTAGTGGACCTTCCCGGTACCGGCGTGCACTTCAACGACCCCTGCCCGGAGAGCATCCCTGCCATTCGGGAGAAGGTCCGGCGCAGTGTGGGGCATGTTCCACGCCCCTACAGCCTGCTGGCACTTTCCATGGGGGGAATGGTAGCCCTGGACTGGGCGCAACATGTGCCCGCGGGAGAAATCCAGAACCTTGTGCTGATCAATACCAGTTCCGGCTTCAGTCCGCCCTGGCGCAGAATGAGGCCGGCAGCGTGGCCCCGCATTGCGCGATTGTTATCCCGCCGTGAATTGTTTGATCGCGAAGCAGACATCCTGCGGCTGAGCTGCAACCGGCCAGTCAGCCTGGAAACCATGAAGCACTGGTACAGTATCCAGCGCCAGCGTCCGGTCAGTTTCCGGACTGCCTGGACCCAACTGAAAGCCGCCGCTGCGTTCAGGCCGCAACCACAACGGCCGCTGCCCGATGCCCTGCTACTGGCCAGCAGGGGCGACCGCATCGTACACTGGAAATGCAGTGAAGCGTTTGAGCAGCGCTGGCAATGGACTCTGAAAGTGCACTCCTCTGCAGGTCATGACCTTCCCCTCGACGACCCGGAATGGATTCTCCGCCAGTTGGCAAACTGGCTGCCCCGGTGATTGCGGTTGCTTGACGCAACTGTTCTTCCGCGTCAGTCTTCTATACGATTTATCGCTGCCTAACCACGATGATGTATGGAGCCTATAACAATGAAGATTCTTGAGACCAAAACCGCGCCGAATCCACGCCGGGTGCGCATGTTCATGTCTGAAAAAGGACTTCTGGACGAGGCGGAGTTTGTCGAAATCGACCTGCTGAAAGGTGAGAACCTGACGCCGGAATACGCCGCCAAGAACCCTATGAAGAAAGTGCCGGTAATGGAGTTGGATGACGGCACCTGCATTGCCGAAACCATGGCCATTTGCCGCTATTTCGAGGAAAGCTACCCGGATACCCCAAGCCTGCTGGGTGATACCCCCCTGGAAAAAGCGCTAGTAGAACAGTGGCTGCGCTGGATCGAATTTTCCTTTTTCATGCCCACCGGAATGTGCTTTCAGCATACCAGCGGCTACTTCAAGGATCGCATGAATCCTATCAAGGAGTGGGGTGAGGAATGCCGAACCACAGTGGAGAAGTTCATGCACTTCCTCGACAAGCAGTTGGAAGGTAAGGAATACATCTGTTGTGACCGCTTCACAGCGGCAGACATCAATGCGTTTACGACGGTTGCCTTCGGCCGTGTTGTGGACATCCGCATCAAGCCGGAACAGACCAACCTCCAGGCCTGGTACCATCGCATCAAGCAGCGCCCGTCTGCTCAGGTGTGAGCCAATGAAACAGCCGAATAAGTTGGCCTGTGCCATGGGAAAAGTCGATGTAGCCAACCGGGCCGATCCCAATATCGAACTGGTCGACGGGCAACCCTTGCCCAAAGAGTATGCCTACAGCCTGCACATGACCCGTTGGCTGCATGAGCTTGAGTCCGAGCCTTCAGAGCGGATGCAGATTGCCTGCCGGGCCCAGCACATCGAGCGCTGGACCATGCCCCGCCGCGATTTTCCGGAAGGGCGAAAGGCCTATTACGAATGGCGCCAGGCGTGTGGACGTATGCACGGTCGCCGCGCAGCGGAAATCATGGCTGAGTGCGGATATCCGAAAGCAGAATGGGAGCGGGTGGAAACCATTCTGACCAAACGGGAGTTGCGCAAGGACGAAGACACCCAGTTACTGGAAGATGTGGCCTGCATGGTGTTCCTGGAGCGCTACTTTGCGGATTTCTATGAGCAGAACGCTGATTACGACCGGGAAAAATGGCTGCGCATTGTCCGCAGAACCTGGGGCAAGATGTCTCCGCGGGGGCACGAGGCTGCGCTGAGACTGGCCGAAGGGATGCCGGCGCATTTGCTGGCGTTGCTGCAGGAGGCGTTGGCTGAAGATTAGTCCGTGCCCGCTGACTTGTTCGAGCTTTGCGGTAAGCCCTCCTAGAAAAACAGCTCTTGCAGTTTCTTGCCTGGCTCTTCGGCCCGCATGAAGGACTCGCCCACCAGGAAGCCGTAGATACCCCGGTCGGTCATGGTCTCTACATCGGCCCGGGTCATGATGCCGCTTTCAGTAATGGTTAAACGGTCGGTCGAAATACGTTCGTGGAGGTCGAAAGTGGTATCCAGCGATACGTCAAAGGTATGCAGGTTGCGGTTGTTGATGCCCGCCAGCGGTGTTTTCAAAGTGAGTGCGTCATTCAATTCCTCACCGTCATGGACTTCCACCAGCACATCCAGCCCGATTTCGTGGGCAATGCCTTCCAGTTCCTGCATCTGATCTCTAGTCAGGCAGGCGGCGATCAGGAGGATGCAATCCGCACCAATGGCCCGGCTTTCGTAGACCTGATAGGGCGCTACCATGAAGTCCTTGCGGATTACCGGCAGGCTGCAGGCAGCGCGGGCTGCTTTGAGGAAGTCCTCATGGCCCTGGAAGAAGTCTTTGTCGGTAAGTACTGACAGGCAGGCTGCGCCACCTTTTTCGTAGCTTTCGGCAATGGCTTCGGGCACAAACGGATCGCGGAGGATGCCTTTGCTGGGGGAGGCTTTTTTGATCTCGGCAATGACGGCAGGAGTTCGCGCCTTGATTCGTGCGCCCAGGGCATCAGCGAACCCACGCGCAGGCGGTTGGTCACCCGACATGGCTTTCAGGTCTGCAAGGGAAACTTTCGGTTTCCGCTCGCCAATTTCCTCCCATTTCCGGTCAACGATTTTCCGCAGAATGGTAGGGGTCTTATCCAAATGTCTGTCAGTCATATCAGGCCCGTATAAAGTGTGCGAGAGTCGGTGGGGAGGCCCTTCCAAAACTGTCGTCAGCCATGGATGGCTGACGTCAAGCCCTACATGGACGTACTTGTGGGCGTGTTTTGGAAGGGCCTCCCCACCGGCTCGTCCGGCTGCAATATTAGCAGGCCGGTATTAGAAACACTGCGAAAAGTCAGCAAGCTCGGACATCTTGCCAGCGGCGAGGCCGGAGCCCATGGCGTCCAGGGCCATGTCGACACCCTCGGTCGGAGTCTTCGCCAGGCCAGCCACGTAGATAGCCGCACCTGCGTTCAAGGCGATCAGGTCACGGGCCTTTTCAGCCATCTCATCGTGGCCACGGCCGAAGGCGGCGCGGATCAGTTTCAGTGAGTCTTCGGCAGTGTCCACGGTCAGGCCGACAAGAGCCTGGCTCTTGATGCCCAGGTCTTCCGGAGTGATGTCGTATTCAGTGACCTCGCCGTTTTTAAGCTCCGCCACATGGGTCGAGCTCGCCAGGCTGATCTCGTCCAGGCCATCTTTTGAGTGGACAACCATGATGTGTTCGGCGCCCAGGCGCTGCAGAACCTCTGCCATGGGGCGGCATAACTCCTTCGTGAACACACCGATCAGCTGGCGCTTCACGCTGGCCGGATTGGTCATGGGGCCAAGAATATTGAAGATGGTACGGCAGCCCAGCTCCTTGCGCGGGCCGATGGCGTGTTTCATGGCGCCGTGGTGGGCGGGCGCGAACATGAAGCCGACGCCGATCTCCTCCACACAACGGGCCACTTCTTCGGGGGCCATTTGCAGGTTGATGCCCAGGTTCTCCAGCAGATCCGCGCTGCCGCTTTTGGACGATACGGCGCGGTTACCATGCTTGGCCACGAAGCCGCCAGCGGCTGCCACCACAAAAGACGCCGCCGTGGATACGTTAAACAGGTTAGCCCCATCGCCGCCGGTACCCACAATGTCCACCAGCGGGTCGGCGTTCACCGTCACTCTGGTGGCCAGTTCCCGCATGACTTCGGTGGCGCCGGTAATTTCGTCGATGGTTTCACTCTTAAGGCGCAGGCCCATCAGAAAAGCCCCGATCTGCGCATCGGTAGCTTCGCCTTTCATGACGATGCGCATAACGTCCTTCATTTCCTCGGTGGACAGGTCCAGGTTTGAGGCAATGCGGTTGAGTGCTTCTTTCATGTCCATTCGTGGGCCTCTTGGGTCAATCTGCTTTTTGTCTTTTGTGTTTGGTTCTAGCTTAGCAACTTCCTGCCGGGTGCAGGGCCTGTTATTGGGTTGGCCCTCTCATAAGGGAGTTTGGTCAATGGCTGGGGTGGCCAATTCACGAAAGCGCCTCAAGACATCCCTGTGCGGCTCGAGCTCCGCCATCAACGTCCGGAGTCAGAACCAGGCTACAGAGGCCACCAAAACAAAACTAGCTTCTAAGAAAGTTCCGCAATAACTCGTGCCCCTGCTCAGTCATAATAGACTCAGGATGAAACTGAACCCCCTCAATGGCCAGCGTCTTGTGACGAACCCCCATGATTTCCTCCACAGAGCCGTCGTCATTCCGGGTCCAGGCAGTCACTTCCAGACAATCCGGCAGGGTGTCCTTGTCGATCACCAGGCTGTGATAGCGAGTCGCCTGTAATGGGTTGCTCAGGCCGCGGAATACACCTTCGTCCTTGTGGTAAACCGGTGACACCTTGCCATGCATCACCCGCCCGGCGCGGATCACATCGCCTCCGTAGACCTGGCCGATGGCCTGATGGCCCAGGCACACGCCGAGGATGGGCAGCTTGCCGGCAAAGTGGCGGATCGCAGCCATGGAAATGCCCGCCTCGTTGGGTGTGCAGGGTCCAGGGGAGATCACCAGGCGCTCCGGCTTCAGGGCCTCGATTTCCTCCACTGTGATCTCGTCGTTGCGATATACATGAACATCCGCACCCAGCTCAGCGAGGTATTGCACCACGTTGTAGGTGAAGGAATCGTAGTTATCGATCATCAGCAACATAATCTGTTCCTCCGCCTCAGTGGTCGAAATCGTTGTAGGTCATGGCCACCGCGCGGAAGATCGCGCGGCCCTTGTTCATGGTTTCCTTCCACTCGAGGCGCGGTACCGAGTCCGCCACCACACCGGCACCGGCCTGGATATGCAGGGTATTGTCCTTGATCACCGCGGTGCGGATAGCGATGGCGGTGTCCATGTTGCCGTTGAACGACAGGTAGCCTACGGCACCGCCGTAAACACCACGCTTGACCGGCTCCAGTTCGTCGATGATTTCCATGGCGCGGATTTTCGGCGCGCCGCTGAGGGTGCCGGCGGGCAGGGTGGCTCGCAGGACATCCAGGCAACTGGTGTTCGCTTTCAGGCGGCCGGTGACGTTGGAGACGATGTGCATTACGTGGGAGTAGCGTTCCACGATCATCTTGTCGGTCAGTTTCACGGTGCCGGTTTCCGATACCCGGCCGGCGTCGTTGCGGCCCAGGTCGATCAGCATCAGGTGTTCGGCAATTTCCTTGGGGTCGGCCAGCAGTTCCGTTTCCAGGGCCTTGTCCTCGGCATCGGTGGCGCCGCGTTTGCGGGTGCCGGCGATTGGGCGAACGGTTACTTCCTCATCCTCCACCCGGGCCAGGATTTCTGGTGAAGACCCGACGATGTGGAAGTCGTCCAGGTCCAGGAAGTACATATAGGGGGAGGGGTTCAGTACCCGCAGCGAGCGGTAAAGGTTCAGGGGCGGTGCCTCGAACGGAATCGACATGCGCTGGGAGATGACGGTCTGCATCACATCGCCGTCCAGCACGTATTCCTTGATCTTGCCCACGGCCGCTTCGAACTTCTCCTGGTTGAAACCGGAAATGAAGTCGCTCTCGTCCACTGCCTTGCCTCGCAGATGTTCCGGGGTGCGGGGTGCGTTGGCGGTCTGGCGGTGCAGGCGCGACTCGAGCTCGTCGATGCGTTGCATGGCCTTCTCGTAAGCGCCTTCCTGGCTGGGGTCGGCATGGACGATCAGGTGCAGCTTGCCGCGCAGGTTATCGAACACCACTACTTCGTCGGATACCATCAGCAGGATGTCGGGCGTGCCAATCCTGTCGGGGGGGCAGGTTTTGCGCAGGCGCTTTTCGATATAGCGCACGGTATCGTAGCCGAAGTAGCCCACCAGGCCGCCGTTAAAGCGCGGCAATTCATCCAGGTCCGGTGCGTTGAAGCGGCCCTGGTAGTCTTCCACAAAGGCCAGAGGGTCTTCCGCCGTGGTTTCCTCGACGACCTTGCCTTCACGGGTGATGGTGATGTCGTGATCGAAGACCTTGAGCACTTCCCGGCTCGGCAGACCGATAATGGAGTAGCGGCCCCACTTCTCGCCACCCTGTACCGATTCGAACAGGTAGGAGTAGGGGCCACTGGCCAGTTTGAAGTAGGTGCTCAGAGGCGTATCCAGGTCGGCAAGGACTTCGCGATAGACGGGGATACGGTTAAAGCCGGCCTCGGCGAGCTCGGCGAATTGCTCGGGTGTCATGGTAACGATTCCTGAAATCTGATCGGTATGGTGGACTTTCGGGCGGCGTTCAGCCGGTGCGCCATCGCCACCATCGTGTTGCGCGGGTTGTCAGAATGCCTCGCGCTGTCATCAGACCCAGTCCCCGCACGGCAGGAATCTCCCGAATTGAAGGTTTCAAAATCAATGTCCTGTGAGGTTACAAAAGCTGCGCCAGGGAATCAACAACTGCATCCGCCCCCAGCGAATCCACCGGCGCGCCGTAGTTGTAGCCGTAACGTACCGCCACCGAGGGAATGCCTGCGGCCAGGGCAGCGCTGATATCGGTGACGGAATCCCCCACCATCACCGTGGTGCCCCGGGTGCCGCCCAGTTCCGTCATGGCATGAATCAGTGGCTGCGGGTCGGGCTTGCGCACTGGCAGGGTGTCACCGCCGATACTGATGTCGAACCAGTGCTCGATGCCCATCTGCTCCAGCAATGGCGCCACGAACTGTTCCGGCTTGTTGGTGACAATGCCCATGCGGCAACCGTAGTCGGCTAATCTGCTGAGACACTCTTCCACTCCGTCATAGAGTACGGCGTGCTGGCCGTTCAGGTTTTCGTAAGCGTGGTAGAACATGGCGAGGGCATCGCTGAACAGCGCATCGTCTTTTTCCCTGGCAGGCTCCCAGTCTGCCTGCCCTGCCAGTGAGCGGCGTACCAGTACACCGGCACCGTTGCCCACCCATTGCCGCACATGATCGATACCGGCCTGGCGGCGCCCCAGTTGTTCCAACATGGAATCAATGGCGGCCGCCAGGTCGGGTGCGCTGTCCACCAGGGTCCCGTCAAGGTCGAACAGGGCGACTCCGGGCCAGCGCTGGCTGAACAGTCCGGCCAGGCTCATTGGCCGGAACCTTTTTGTGCCAGTTCCAGTTCCGCCCGCATCCTGTCGATGGTCGCCTTGTAGTCGTCGGTGTTGAAAATGGCAGAACCGGCGACAAAGGTGTCGGCACCGGCTTCGGCGATTTCGCGGATATTGTCGGTTTTCACGCCGCCATCGATTTCCAGGCGGATATCGCGGCCGCTGGCATCAATGCGTTTGCGGGCTTCGCGCAGCTTGTCGAGAGTGCCGGGGATGAACTTCTGGCCGCCAAAGCCCGGGTTTACCGACATCAGCAGAATCATGTCCAGCTTGTCCATAACATGGTCGATGTAGTGCAGCGGCGTGGCCGGGTTGAATACCAGGCCGGCCTTGCAGCCGCCTTCGCGAATCAGCTGCAGGGAGCGGTCAATATGGTTCGATGCTTCCGGGTGGAAGGTGATGTAGCTGGCACCGGCATCGATAAACATGCGGATCAGATCGTCCACCGGGGATACCATCAGGTGAACATCGATGGGTGCAGTAACCCCGTGCTTGCGCAGGGCCTCACAGACCATGGGGCCGATGGTCAGGTTGGGAACATAGTGGTTGTCCATGACATCGAAATGGACAATATCGGCACCGGCGGCCAATACGTTATCGACTTCCTCTCCCAGTCGGGCAAAATCGGCTGACAGAATGGACGGGGCGATCTGGTAAGGGTTCATGACGGCTCTCTTGAACGGTTTGATAATGGTATCGACGATGGCGCGTAAAGCGGTTCCCTCTGCAAAAGGCTGCCGGGCCGCAAAAGCTGCTAGTCTACCAGTTTGATGGTGATTTTTCGCACGGAATGAGTGACTGCCTGTGAGCAATTGGTTTGAAGTACCGGTTACCCGATTACTGCTTGTCCTTGCCATCGTTATTGTCGTTGGTGCACCGGCTGTGTCGGCCCAGGAAGACGAAGAATCGCAAGGCGAAGAGACGCAGGCGTCTGCTTCCGACCGCAGGCGGGCGATGATTTCCACGGGTCTTGATTCGGAGGCAATTGCCGCCAGGTGGCCGGATGCCGCCGTATGGCTGGAACCGCCGGAAGAGGACAGAGTGCTGGCCCTGTTTGAGCCGGAAAAAGAAACCCCGGCCAGTGGCGCTTTGCTGATTCTCGCGGATGAGGGGCAGTCTGTTGCTTCGGGACTGGCCGGTGCCTTGCGCCAGCCCATGGCGCGCGCCGGCTGGGCAGTGATGACCGTGGGCCTGGAGCCGCCGCCCTACGCGGTTCAGCAGGCCCGGAGGCAGCAAGCGATAACGGATGCGGAAATGTCACGGAGCAATGCAGGTAATGGCGGCACTGGCAACACCGATGCTGGCGAGTCGATCATGATTGATGTGATGGACGGTGTCGATGTGGAGGAACTGGAGGACCAGTATCGCACCGGGATTCAGAAAACCCTGTCGGTGGCGGTGGGCGATCTGAAAGACAAGGGCTATGACAGGGTTGCTGTCGCCGGTATTGGCACGGCATCAGGCCATGTGGCACGCATGGCCCCCACTGCTGGTGGCGATGTGTCGGCACTGGTCTGGATTGCACCGGTGTTTGCTCGCAGTGATTCCTCGGACCTGACCGAGTGGCTTTCGGAAGCCGGTCAGATCAGGGTGCTGGAGCTCCACAGCTCCCGTGCGCCAGAGGTGGCGGAGGGAGCAGGGTTGAGGTCACCGAAAGAACGTGAGGCTGCTTTCCGGCGCGCAGACATCACAGCCTATACCCGGCAACCGGTTGCGATGTCAGATCGGCCGGAACCCCGCGATGCGCCTGCACTGGCCAACCGGCTCTCCGCCTGGCTGGCGTCAGACCGCTAGCGAGCGGTCAGCCACCCACGGCGCTGGATGACCCGATAACCACACCGCCACAACTGATGGCATCGCCTGTCAGTGCTGCCGGTTTGCCTTCGATCATCACCGTCGGGCTTCCAGCGGCAATGGTACGGGGGTGCGGGGGGTGTTTGGGTTTGGAATGCGCGGCCAGCTGGTCGTCGAGACGGGCGACCGGTTTGCCGTCAATGAAAACAGTGGCACTGCCGGTAATCACCGGGGTTGGAGGGAAGCCATTGTGGTCGGTTCCGATGTCTCCGAGAAGAACGAGTTTCTTGCCCATGGGAATTCTCCTTTTCAGTGGGTCAGTCAGGCCTCCATTCCTTGTGCCTGTTGATGTAATGCGCCGTCAGCGTCGGGAGTCTAGCAATCTTCGCCCCGGTTTCAAACCGATATGCGCTGGCTGATCAGTTCCCACGCCTGCTGGTACCTCAGCAGGCGGTCCTTGGCCCGAGCCAGTTCGGCGGGGCTGAGGTCCTGCTGGGCAAGCTTGTCCGGGTGGCACTCCGATACTTTCTTGCGGTAGGCCCGTTTGATGATCTCCCGCGAATCCCGCCGGGTAACTCCAAGGAGCTGGCACGCCTGCTCGAATGTGGAAGGGCGTGGCTGGGCTTCGGGTTCGGTAATCCAGACTTTGCAGGCATAGCTTTCGAGAATGTCGTCGCTGACCCGTATTGGCAACCCCATCTGGTCTATGGCGTCTTCGCAGCGATAGCGTCTGGGTTTTCCCGGGCGCCCCTGCAATTGCGCCGCGTGGCACAGGCAAATGGCAACGCGCAGGGCTGGAGAGGGCCAGAGTCGGTGGGTCAGCTTAAGGCCGAGGGCCTTCATCCCGGGGATGTGTTCGGCGGACTTGCCCTTGCGAAAATAGCCAATGGCCTTGCGTCGCTGGCGTGAAGACAGCTTCAGGGCCTTCATCAACGCTTCTGCAAAGCCGACGTCTTTCTCCGTTACACGTCCATCGGATTTGGCGATGTAGCCCAGGAAAAAGAACAGGCTGCGGCGGCACCAGCCTGGAAGTCGCGTTCGGACCATCAGTTCATTGGCCTGGTGGCCGCAGGCCGACAGTTCCTTCAACAGGTCACTGAACTCGCTTTCCATGCGGGTGGGCAGGCTACT
>NZ_JAWLDU010000004.1:0-22200 GCF_041686475.1 Marinobacter sp. | reverse complement strand
AGGAGCGGCTTTGGGGTTGTCAGTGTCAGTGGCCGCATGCGCTCGCCCTTGCCGGCCGCGAGGATCATGGCTTTCACTGGCCTGATGTCTCCACTGGGCCGATCTGTTTTTCGATAGCTGGCACCACTGTGTCGGTTAGCCACTCATGGAAATGGCGCAGGGCAGCCTGTCTGCTGCTGGCCTCTACCAGGTAGCCAACGGTGCGGGGAACATCCCTGAGGAAGCCGGTCTTGCCGTCACGAATCGCCAGCCTGGCGAAAATGCCCGCAGCTTTCAGATGGCGTTGCATGCCCATGAGTTCCAGCCATTGGCGGAAGGTTTCCCGGTCCGCTTTGTGGAGGCCGGCGCTGGCACTGAGCACGCGGAACTGCTCTGTCCATTGGCTGACGCGTTCCTTCGGCCAGCGGATATAACAGTCCTTCACCAGAGATACCAGGTCATAGGTGACCGGGCCGCGCACGGCATCCTGGAAATCAATCACACCTGGCCTTTCGGTATCGGGGCGAACCAGCAGATTACGGGAATGGTAGTCCCGGTGTACTGCCACTTCTGGCTGGGCCAGGGCGCTTTCCCGCAGGAACGCGAAGGTGGTGTCGAGCAGTGCCCGTTCGCCGTTGCTCAGAGTCAGCCCCAGTTTCCTGGTCAGCAGCCAGTCCGGGAACAGTGCCATTTCCCGGTCCAGTAGAGGAATGTCGTAGGCGGGCAGGGGATAATCCGGTGTATCGCCAGCCTGTTGAATGCGCACCAGTTCATCCATTGCCGCCCCGTACAGCCGGTCAGCATTGTCGGCGTTGAGTTCGCCCAGCATCAGTTGGTCGCCAAAATCCTCCAGCAACAGCAAGCCCCGGGTCAGGTCTTCCTCAACCACATCAGGCACGGCAATACCCAGGCTGCGCCAGTAATGGGCAATGGCCACAAAGGGTTTGCAGTCTTCGTGTTCAGGAGGCGCATCCATCACAATATAATGCCGTGAACCGGTGCCATGTGGGTCGCCGCTAACCCGGAAGTAACGCCGGAAGCTCGCATCTCCGGATACCGGCCGGGGTGTTGCCTGGTCAAAACCGGGGAGGTCTCTGACCCATTCGGTGAGCATTGTCAGGCGGGTATCCATGGGTTGAGTCGTTTCCTGGCTCAGAAATTAATGGCTTGGAACCTTGCGGTCCATGGCGGAAAGTTAGCAGATCAGTATAGAGAGTAAAACGGTTTTGCAGCAATGGCCGGTTTCCGTTAACAAGGGAAAGGGCGGCGTGTAAACTAGGCCGCTGTCGGTTCGTCTCCGGCAACGGCAAACCCATTCAGCACAGGAATCTTCTCATCGTGCCAGCCCTACCAAGGAAGCTGCGAACATCGACGCACCGGTTGCGGCGCTGTTCCGGGCGCCTGAGTGTCCTGCTGGCGGGCTGTTCTGCATTGGCGCTGGCGCCGACTGTAATGGCCCAGGCATCGCCGTCTGCGGCAGAGACGGACTGGCGGCCCAAGTCGAAATTGCCCGAAGAAGTTCGCCGGTCTGTTCCGGATTTCTGCGAGGGCGGCTATCTCCCCTCTGTGGTGCCGGCGGGTGTGGAAGGCGGGGCAACTGCCAACGGCGGGCAGGCACCCTTGCACGCCAGTGGCCTCAATGCACGATACGAGATCGACAATGAGCTCTACCTCCGTGGGGATGTCCGCCTGCAACAGGCGGGTTTCAAGGTAACTGGTTCAGAGGCGCGCTATGACCAGGCTGCGGGATCGGTTGCAATCGAAGGGCCACTGACAAGCCGTGGTGAAGGGTTCCTGCTGACCGGTGAGCGTGCCAACTATGACGTGAACAGTGGCCTGGTGGATATCAACACCGCGACTTTCCTTTTACACGGCCCGGAAATGCGGGGCTCTGCCACGCAGTTGTCCCGCACCGCCGAAGATCAGGTGCAGATACGTCGGGGCTCGCTGACCACGTGTGCCCCTGATAGCAACGACTGGTCGATTGTGGCTTCTGACATCCATCTGGACCAGGGCGAGGGCGTCGGTACGGCGAAGCATGTACGCCTGGAGATCAGCGATATTCCGGTTTTCTACTGGCCCTACGCCAGTTTCCCCATTGATGATCGCCGCAAGACCGGCTTCCTTTACCCGTCTTTCGGTACGTCGAATACCGGCAGTGGCGCCTTTTTCTCAGTGCCTTACTATCTGAACCTGGCACCGCATTACGATGCCACCCTGACGCCCCAGTATATCCACGGGCGCGGGTTGTTTACCGAGGCGGAAGGGCGTTACCTGAGCAGTCTCGGGGAGTCGGTACTGCAGGTGGGCTATGCCGGCAACGATACCGAATTCGAACGTGAGTTTCCCGGCGAGGATGGTGAACGCTGGGGTCTGGATTTCAGTACCCGTGCAGCCCTGGGAGGCGGCTGGAGCGGCTATGGTGACTATTCCGCCGTCAGTGACGATGACTACCTGAGTGACCTGAATCGCAACCTTGAGATTAACCAGGCCACCCATCTGCAACGCCGTGGTGGCGTTCGCTACCGGGATTCCTCTCAGTATTTCGAGACCTATCTCAGCGGCTATCAGACCATCAGCGATTTTATTGCCGATGAAAATGTGCCCTACTCACAACTGCCGGAAGTCCTATACGGTGCCGCGGTGGATGCTGGCCCTGCAGAATTGTTACTGGAAAGCCAGTATACCTACTTCTATCGCGATAACGCCGACCTGACCGGTCTGGATCGCGCCAACGGCCAGCGCGTCAGGGCAATACCGGAGGTGGCCCTGCCCATGCGTGCGCTATGGGGCTATGCGAGGCCATCGGTCAGTGTGGATTACACCCGTTACGAACTGGAAGATTACAATCGTCGGGACCCGGGATTCGATCGCACCGTGCCGATCGCGGAATGGGATTCCGGGCTGTATTTCGACCGACAGTCCAGTGTGTTCGACATTCCCTACAATCAGACCCTCGAGCCCCGTCTTTACTACGCCTGGGCAGATGCCGACGCAGACCAGGAATTTATCCCGGATTTTGATACCACCATCCGTTCCTTCAGTTTTGACCGGCTGTTCCAGCCTAATCGTTTCAGTGGTGGCGACCGGGTGGGCGACACCAACCAGCTTACCGTGGCGCTGACCAGCCGCTTCAATGATCTTCTCACGGGCGCAGAGAGAGCCCGCTTCAGCGTAGGTCAGGTGCATTACTTCGATGACCGGGAAGTTACCCTGGCGGGGCAGGGCGCTTCGGACGCCAGCGATTCGCCACTGGCCGGTGAGATGCTTCTGCGTCCGGTCGACGGGCTTGAAATCCGCACTTCCGGGCTGTGGGAGCCAGACACTCATAAAACCGAGGAAGGTCGCAGCCAACTGGTATTTCACTCCAGTGACTACCGTTATCTGGCGAGTGTGGGCCACACCTACCGGCGAGACGAGTTCGAACAGACGGATATTGGGGGCGTTTTTCCTGTCACAGACCGTGTTAGTCTGATCGGCCGCTGGGTTCACGACTCGGAGCTTGATCGCACGGTTGGGTCACTGGCCGGGTTGGAGTACAACAATTGTTGCTGGAGCGTCCAGTTGGTACACCAGAACTACCTGACGGATGACCAGGAGCTTGAGAGCCGCATGCTGTTCCAGATACAGCTCAAGGGGCTGGGTGGCAGTGGCGGTTCATCCGATGAGATATCCGATGCCATTATCGGCTTTGATGAAAGAGAGCGCCGCCGCTTTGGCGGTCGCTGATCGATAACACACCGGGTAACGTGTGCCCGGCGAGAGGCAGTATTTTTCCATACAGAGGTGACTATGAAGGCGAACCTTCGCCATTGCGCACAAATACTACTGGTACTGACGGTTGTGACCCTGTCTGCAACCGTTCAGGCCGAACGCAAACTGCTCGATCAGGTGGTTGCGGTGGTCAATGACGATGTCATTCTGCAATCCGAGCTGGAAGCCCGGATCAATACCATCGTGGGCAGACTGCGCGCCCAGGGCACAGGCCTGCCACCCCGTGACGTTCTTGAAGAGCGGGTGCTGGAGCAACTTATTACCGAATCTATCCAGCTGCAGATGGCTGACAGGGCCGGTATGCGCATCAGCGATAACGAGCTCAACGAAACCATGGCATCCATCGCCCAGCGCAATAACATGACGTTGCAACAGTTCGAGCAGCAACTGAGCCAGGAAGGGGTAACCTATCGGGAAGCCCGCGAACAGATCCGCAATGAAATGATCACCAGTCGGGTCCAGCAACGCCAGGTTGGCAACCGGGTGCGGGTTACAGACCGGGAAGTCGAGAACTATCTGGAGGCCACGGCAGGCGACGGCAGCAGCAACGTGGAATACCAGCTTGCTCACATTCTTGTGGAAGTCGAAGACTTTAACGACGAAGAGCAGGTCACCGAGGCCCGCAACAAGATCGAGCAGTTGCGTGAAGAAATCGCGGACGGCCGGGATTTCCGTGAAGTTGCGGTGGCTGAGTCCGACGCCAGCAGCGCCCTGGAAGGTGGCGACATGGGCTGGCGCGCGAAGAATCAGTTGCCATCACTGGTTGCTGATGTGGTCCCGCAACTGGAAACCGGCACTGTGTCGCAGGTCCTGGAAAACAGCAGCGGCTTTCACCTGGTGATGGTCATGGATAGCCGCGGTGGTGAAAAAGCCGAAGTGATCGAACAGTCCATGGTTCGCCATATTCTTGTGCGTACCTCAGAAACCGTATCTGAAAGCCAGGCAGAAGAGGCGATCCGGGATATATACCAGCAGTTGGAGAACGGGGCGGACTTTGGCGCCCTGGCGCGGGAATATTCGGATGACCCGGTTTCCGGCTCCGATGGTGGCAACCTTGGCTGGGTCAGCCCGGGCCAGATGGTGCCGGAGTTCGAGCAGGCGATGATGCAGGCTGATGTCGGGGAGCTCAAGGGGCCCTTCAGGTCACAGTTCGGCTGGCATATTCTGGAAGTCCAGGATCGTCGTCAGCAGGACATCAGCGGTGAAGTCAGGGATTCAGAAGCCCGTCAGGCGATCTACCGTCGCAAATTCGATGCCGAACTGCAGAACTGGCTGCGGGAAATCCGCGATGAAGCCTTTATCGAATTCAAGAACGAAGAGTCCGGAGACAACAGCGAATCATGAAGCAACCGGTCATCCTTGCACTGACAGCCGGTGAGCCGGCAGGTATCGGCCCGGAGCTCTGTCTGCAGCTGGCGCTGGAGCAGCGCCAGCCAGGCATCGTCGTGGTGGCCAGCAAACACCTGCTGCAGGCCCGGGCAGAATTGCTCGGGCTGACCGTGGAACTGGAGGACTGGCAGCCTGGAACGCCGCCCGCCACCGCGGCTGGCCGCCTCTCTGTCATGCATATCAACGGACTGGCTTCCACGGATGCGGGCAAGCTTGACCCGGCCAATAGTGCCTATGTGGTGGAAACACTGCGAACCGCTGCCCGGGGCTGCCTTGACGGACTTTTTGACGGCATGGTGACGGCCCCTGTGCACAAGGGGGTCATCAACGATGCTGATATCGCGTTCAGTGGCCATACCGAGTTCCTGCAGGAAATCTGCGGTGTCGAACGTGTTGTCATGATGCTGGCCACCGACGAACTGCGGATTGCCCTGGTGACCACCCATCTGCCCCTGAAAGACGTCTCCGCGGCCATAACCGCCGAGCGCCTGAGCCAGGTCACCCGCATTCTGGATGCCGATCTGCGCAGGTTCTTCAGCGTTGAACATCCCAGAATCCTCGTTGCCGGCCTCAATCCCCATGCTGGTGAAAGCGGACACCTGGGCCGTGAAGAAATCGACGTAATAGAACCCACCCTGGACAGGCTCCGCCAGGAGGGAATCACTCTGAAGGGCCCACTGCCCGCCGACACCCTGTTCACCCCCCACTGGCTGGACAACGCCGATGCGGTGCTTGCCATGTATCACGACCAGGGCCTGCCAGTGCTCAAGTTCCAGGGTTTTGGCCGGGCCGTTAACATAACCCTTGGCCTGCCTATTGTTCGCACGTCCGTTGACCACGGTACCGCTCTGGACCTGGCGGGTACCGGCAAGGCGGATGCAGGCAGCCTGCACACGGCGATCAGGGTGGGCGAACAGATGGCACAATCCGCAAGAAGAGAAATCAGCGAGTGAGTAACAAGCACGGCCACCAGGCCAGAAAACGTTTCGGCCAGAATTTCCTCCACGACCCCGGAGTGATAGAGCGCATCATTCGCGCTATCAATCCCAAGCCGGATGATGCCCTGGTGGAAATCGGGCCCGGCCTTGGCGCTCTCACCGAAGAAATGCTCGCCATCAATCCCGATCTCCAGGTGGTCGAGCTGGACCGGGATCTGATCCCGGTGCTCAGGACCAAGTTCTTCAACTATCCCAACTTACGCATTCACCAGGCGGATGCCCTCAAGTTTGATTTTGGCGAACTGGTGGAGGACAGGCCCCTGAGAATCATCGGCAACCTGCCGTACAATATATCCACGCCACTGATTTTCCACCTGCTGGGCCATTCGGGCGTGGTGCAGGACATGCATTTCATGCTGCAGAAGGAAGTGGTGCAGCGGCTGGCGGCGGTTCCCGGTGACAACAATTACGGCCGGCTGGGCATCATGGCGCAGTACTTTTGCCGGGTGCAGCCGCTGTTCGAAGTGGGGCCTGGGGCGTTTCGCCCGGCTCCAAGAGTCGACTCTGCCATTGTCCGTCTGGTGCCTCACAAGACATTGCCGTATCCGGTGAAGGACTACAAACTGTTGCAGGCGGTGGTACGTACTGCCTTCAGTGCCCGCCGCAAGACCCTGCGCAAGGCCCTGGCGGGCATGGTGACGGTGGACCAGCTCAACAGCATCGGCATTAACGATGGCCTGCGCCCGGAGAATCTCGGCCTGGCCGAGTACGTGGCCATTGCCGACCTGCTGGCGGACAGCAGACCCGAAAGCCAAAGTGCCGACGAGGTAAACCATGACTGACTACGCCATTGGCGACATTCAGGGTTGCTACGAGCGCCTGCTGGACGTTCTTGCCAAGGTGAATTTTTCTCCCTCCCGGGACCGCCTCTGGGTCGCCGGTGACCTGATCAACCGTGGCCCATCCTCCCTGGAAACCCTGCGTTACATCGAAAGCCTGGGCAGTTCTGCGGTGGTGGTTCTGGGCAACCACGACCTGCACCTGCTGGCCGTGGCTCTTGGAGGCCATGCCCTCAAGAACAAGGACACCCTCACGGATATTCTTGACGCACACGACCACGAACACCTTTTCAACTGGTTGCGGCAACAGAACCTGTGTATCCACGATGCTGACCGTAACTTCGTGATGGTTCATGCCGGGTTGCCCCATATCTGGTCGGTTGATGAAGCGGTGCGTTACGGGCAGGAAGTTGAAGAGGTTATTCGCGGGCCTGAGGCAAAAAGCTATTTTGCGCAGATGTACGGTAACCGGCCGGAACGCTGGGACCCAAAACTCAGCGGAATGGACCGCTGGCGTGTGATCACCAACTACTTCACGCGTATGCGCTTTATTGCCGAAGACGGCACGCTGGAACTTGCCGCCAAGGAGTCTGCCGCATCGGCACCTGCGGGATTTGCTCCGTGGTTTCGCTTTCCGCGCGAGGACGATGTACGAGTGATTTTTGGCCACTGGGCGGCACTGGAGGGCCAGACTGAAAGCAACCGGTTTATCGGGCTGGACACAGGCTGCGTCTGGGGTGGTGTTCTTACACTGATGAACCTGGACACCGGGGAAAAGATCCACTGTGACTGCTAGACACGTAGAACCACTGCGGATCGTACTGATCTGCGGAGCCCTGTTTGCCTTGCTGGCGGTCATGGCCGGTGCCTTCGGCGCCCATGGACTGCGGGGTGTGCTCGGCGAGCGGGGCCTTGAAGTTTTCCAGACTGCCGTCACATATCAGATATACCACTCACTGGCGCTGATTCTGGTTGCGGTACTCCCGGTTGCGGGGTTGTCACGGCACCTGCTCGGTATTGCGGCCGGGTTTTTTATCGCAGGTATCCTGCTGTTCAGTGGAAGCCTGTACTTTCTGGTGCTCACAGACATTCGCTGGGTCGGGCCGGTAACACCCATTGGCGGTATCAGCTTCATGGTTGGCTGGATACTGGTGACCATTTCGGGATTCAGGCGTTAATAACAGACTTTATGCAGGTAAGGCTATGCAGGTTCAGGTAAACGGTGACCCCATGGAGCTTCCGGAAGAAGCAACGGTGGCTGTATTGATTGATCAGTTGGCACTGGCCGGTAAACGCCTGGCGGTGGAAGTGAACGAAGACATTGTCCCGCGCAGCCAGTACACCGAGTTCAGCCTCAGTGACGGCGACAGGGTAGAGGTCGTTCACGCCATTGGCGGCGGTTGAGGCTGGTTGTTTTTTATTCCCGATTTCAATGACAGGTTCAGGTGTTCAGCATGAGTGAGAGTTCCGAAAGACCCCTTCCCGAAGACAGACCGCTGGAAATTGCCGGCCGCGTCTATCAGTCCCGCCTGTTGGTTGGCACCGGCAAGTACCGCGATATGATGGAAACCGGCCATGCCATTGAGGCCAGTGGCGCCGAGATTGTCACCTTCGCGGTTCGCCGCACCAACCTTGGCCAGAACCCGGATGAGCCCAATCTGCTGGACGTGGTTTCACCCGACCGGTACACCATGTTGCCGAACACCGCCGGCTGTTACACCGCGAAGGATGCCGTGCGCACCTGCAAGCTCGCACGCGAACTGCTGGACGGCCACGATCTGGTCAAACTGGAAGTGCTGGGCGAAGAGAAAACCCTGTATCCCAACATGACTGAAACCCTGGTGGCCGCAGAAGAGTTGATCCGGGACGGATTCAAGGTGATGGTGTATTGCTCCGACGATCCCTTGCTGGCCAAACGCCTGGAAGAGATGGGTTGCATCGCCATCATGCCCCTGGGAGCGCCCATCGGCTCCGGCCTGGGCATCCAGAATCGTTATAACATCCGTCTTATCGCAGAAAATGCCAATGTACCGGTGTTGGTGGATGCTGGCGTTGGAACAGCATCGGATGCGACTCTGGCGATGGAACTGGGTTGCGACGGCGTACTGATGAATACCGCCATCGCCCTTGCACAGGACCCGATCCGCATGGCCAAAGCCATGCGTTTGGCGATTGAATCCGGCCGCGATGCCTATCTGGCTGGCCGCATGCCCAAGAAGCTCTACGCCAGTGCGTCCTCCCCCATTGATGGCACCTTTTTCTGATCTAGGGCACAATTTCGAGCTTAGGTGCCAATACAGGCGGGCGCGTCCATTCGGGACACGCCGTGAATACGTCCCTGTAGGCTCGTAAAAAACATCCCTGTTTTTTACGGTCCCGAATGGACGCGCCCGCCTGTATCCATAATTCTGAGTTAACCAGAGCGCTGCAGTCCTGTTATGACAGAACAAAAAACCAGTCGCCGGGAGGCGATTCTCCATTCCCTAGTTGAACTCCTGGAGAAAGATCCGGGAGCTAGAATTACCACCGCTGGCCTTGCAAAGTCCGTAGGGGTGACGGAGGCGGCGTTGTATCGCCACTTCCCGAGCAAACGGAAAATGTTCGAGGCGTTAATCGAATTTGCCGAGGAAGCAGTGTTTTCCCGTTGCCAGGTTATCCTGCAGGAACAGGAAGACGTGCGCGTCCGATTGCAGCAGCTGGTGCATCTGGTGCTGGTGTTTGCCGAACGTAACCCCGGGCTTTGCACGGTTCTGACAGGGGACGCCCTGATGGGTGAGGACGACACCCTGCGCAAGCGCGCCTCGCAGTTTTTCGAGAGACTGGAAACCCAGGTACGGCAAGCCCTCAAGGAAGGCGAGATTCGCCAGGGCCTGCGGCCACGGACCAGTTCGGCCCGGGGTGCGGATTTTGTGCTGGTGTTTGTTGAGGGCAGGGTGCAGCGGTTTATACGGTCCTCGTTTTCCCGGTTGCCCTCCAATGATTTTGAGGAGGCCTGGGGGTTGGTGTCTGAGGCAGTCTGGGGTGTCCACCCTTAATCCAACCTTGTGGCCAAGGTTCAATCACTCGTAGCCCGAGGCCTTGCGCAGGATTTGCCGCACCGGCTTCCATACCGCTGGCGCCGATATCAGTATATCCCGTCCCCAAAGGTCTGCCGGGTAACCATCCGGTACTTCGCTGAAATGCCCCGCCGTCGCGCCGGCTTCAAGGGCGATCAGCCGTGCAGCCGCAAAGTCCCAGGGGCTGACGTTTTCGTAGTAGATGTCCAGGCGACCGCAGGCTACCCAGCAGATGTCCAGTGCGGCGGAACCGATGCGGCGCAAATCCCGGCACTGGTGAATCATGGCGTCCAGGCGGTGTAGCAGTGGTTCCAGGCTGTCCTTGGTGTAGGGGAAGCCGGTGGCGAACAGGGAATCCCTGGGTACAGTGGCGGCGCTGTGTTCTATGGTATTGCCGTTAAGGGTGGCGCCACTGCCGCGAACGGCGCGGAAAGTTTCTCCGGAAAAAGGCGCATGCACGATGCCCACCTGAACTTTTCCCTTCTCCGCATAAGCAATGGAAACCGCCACCTGGGGATGACCATAGGCGTAGTTCACGGTGCCGTCGATGGGGTCGATAATCCACAGCGGAGTGTCCAGCTCTTCGGCCTGGCTGAGGTCGGGCATGGTTTCTTCGGAGAGGATTCGGTGCTCCGGAAAGCGCTGGCGAATGGCACCGGTGATCATTTCGTCCGCCATTACGTCGGCGTGGGTGACCAGTTCGGTCTGTTGCTTGTAGTTGGTGCGCAGGGTGTTCTCATCACGTTCCCGCTTGACCAGTGTGCCGGCTTTCAGGGCCAGCTCTTCGGCAAACTCCGCGATGGTGGCAATGGTTTCCGGGTCAGACAAGGTGGCGCCCTCCGATCATCAAATGAGGGCGCCAGTCTAGCACGATCCGCTTACAGCCCGGTGAGCCACTGCTCCATCCTGTCCATGGCTTTTACCAGCCGCGGGCAGGCCTGGTTGACGAAATCGTCGCCCAATTCCCGGTCGGTGTATTCATCGCCGGCAAGTGCCAGGGCTTCGGCACCGTCAAAATCAACGAATGCAAGGCGAGCTGCCAGGTGGTCCGGAACGAACCCGAAGTCACTGGCGGGCAGAATCGCGACGCCGGTATCTTCCAGCAGGGACTGGCAAAGCGCCTGGCTGGTTTTTATGTCCCGGCGTGCAAGAGCCTCGCGAAAACTGGAGAAATCGGGAAACAGATAAAAGGCGCCCTCGGGCTTCTGTACCACGGCGCCCATTGCAGTAAGCCTGCGATGGAGATATTCACCCACCACCTTCAACACCCTGCGTGACTGCTTCAGGTATTCGTTCAGGTCAGCGCCTCCTGTGAACGCGGCGATGGCGGCATGCTGGATGGGAGCGCTGGTAGCGGTGTAGGTTTCGCTGGCGATGATAGCCATGGCGTTCTGCAATGGCCGCAGTTCCGGAGGGAAGATGAAAGTACCCAGGCGCCAGCCACCGGCACCTGCCCATTTGCTCAGCCCGGTACTGATGATGGTGCCTTCGGGATAGTAACGGGCAATCGACTTGTGTTTGCCCTCGAAATGGACTTCACCGTAGATCTCGTCCGACAGCAGGATCAGCTTGTATTTGCGGGCTACATTGGCAATGGCCAGTAGTTGATCATCGGTATAGGTGCAGCCGGTGGGATTGGACGGATAGTTCATGATCAGTATGCGCGGACGGGAAGGGTCGTCACGGCAGATGATGTCCAGTTCTTCCGCAGTCAGTTGCCAGTTGTTTTCGGCATGGGTGGGCAGCCAGTGAACAGAGCGGCCGATGATACGGGCCTGTGGCGCGTAGGAAACCCAGCTCGGACGTGGAATCAGCAGGTCGCCGTAATAGGCCAGCTGCAGCATGAACAGCAATTCCTTGGACCCGGGGCCGATCAGAACATCTTCCCAACTGCAGCGCATGCGTTCACTGCGATTAATGTAACCGGCGATCGCTTCGCGCAGTGATTTCAGGCCTTTTACCGGCAGGTAGTCTTTCTCATGGGCGTGCTCCCGAAGAGCTGCCACTACCCGCTCCGGTACCGGAAACGGTGACTGGCCAAGCCCCAGCTTGACGATATCGCGGCCCTCTGCACGAAGCTGGTTGCTGAGTTCGTTGATGCGCAGCGTCGCGGACGGCTGTATGCCCCGCACATTCAGATTGATGGCGTAGCGATGGTCTGTCTGGATGTCCATGGTTCCGGCCGGTCCGTTGTTTGGGTGGTACCCGCAGTATAGAAAACCTTTCCGGAATCTGTGTGTTTTGTCTGATAGGTGATTGCCGCAGATGCAATGGGATGTCAGTCCGCGTCCTTGGATCTTACCGTCTTCAGGGCCTGATTGAATTCGTCCCGCAATTGCTTGCCCCGGGGATGCTGGCGTGAAAACGCAGCCCGGAAACCCCGTTCGGCTCCCACGGTTCCGGACATGGCGGTAACATCGGACAACTCCGGGTATTCTGAAAGATGTTGGTCGATCAGATAGCGACAGACCGATTCCTCGCAGATGAAAAGGTCAATGCGGCCAAGGGTAACCATTCTGAGCCCGGTCAGTTCAGGGGACTCCTGGCTGATCTGTGTCACCCTGGCATTACCCCTTGTTAACCAGTCCATGAACTCTGGCGCATAGCTGTATGCGGCGGACAATCCGATCCGCAACCCGGCCAGGTCATCCAGTTCCTGCCACTGAAGGCCACTGTCTCTACGGCTGAAAAAAACGTCGCGGGCCTGACTGAGCGGATCTGTGAAGTAGTAGTAGCTGTCCCGGTCGTGGGTGTAAGTCAGTGAATAGATCAGGTCCGAGCTGCCAGCACGGGTGGTGGCTTCTGCCCGGGCCCAGGGCAGAAGCCGGATATCGGGAAGATAGCCCATGGCAGAGAGCACCTCGCGAACGGTATCCGTATGGCTTCCTTTGACCTCACCATTTTCCAGATACTCGTAAGGCGGGTATTCGGAGGTAACCACTCTCAGTACATGGGTGTCTGCCAGGGTGAGTGTGGGCAGCAGCACCGAAAACAGCAGGACAGGTAAACGGGATAACATCAGCGTCTGAATCCACAACTGTGCATAGGGGCAGATCAGTCCAGTATAGCTGCCAGTAACATCCACTGCACGATCCCGACACGGATCTGCGTGCCGGGAAATTCCCCGTCAACGGTCAGGGCTGTCAGGCAGCGAAGGGTCGGTTACAGATCAGGGCCGAAACGATGGGGTTCCAGTTCCATGTGAACGATGCGCTGGCCGAGCATGATGATGCGGCCGATATAGCGTTCTTCGCCGGTTGATGTGAAATCAAACAGAAAGCGGCGCCACACCCGGATACGGCCATTTTCGTCGCGCTTGAACCATAGGCCACGAAGATACACCGCTTCGTCCAGCAGCATGACATCCATTTTCTTGCAGTAGTTTCTGGCTGCCTGCAGCACAAAGTCCTTTATGGCCTTGGCCCGCCACCAGTACCAGACAGCGAACCCGGCCACAAACAACCAGAACAGTGTTCCCAGCGTCATGACGCCGGGGCCGTCGTTCCGTTGTCACCATTCCCGTATTCACTGGCAGCAGAGCCGTGATGGTCACGACCCAGCAGGATGTAGAATGCCGGCAGCACGAAGATGGTGAACAGCGTGCCGATGCCAAGGCCAGTGCTGATGGTCAGGCCGATGGCGAAGCGACTCTCGGCGCCGGGGCCCACGGCGATCAGCAGTGGCACCATGGCGAAGATCAGCGCCAGGGACGTCATGATGATCGGCCGCAGGCGAATGGCCGCAGCCTCTATGACGGCATCGCGCTTGTTCAGCCCCCGGTCCACCTGAAGCTGATTGGCGAATTCCACGATCAGGATGCCATTTTTCGACACCACCCCGATCAGTGTAATCAGGCCTACCTGGGTATAGATGTTCATGCTGGCGAAGCCGAGCACAATAAACGCCATGGCACCGGCGACCGACATGGGAACGGACACCAGGATGATGAACGGATCACGCCAGCTTTCGAACTGCGCTGCTAACACCAGATAGATCACCAGCAGTGACAGGAAAAATGTCACCATCAGTGCGCTGCCCTGATTGGCAAATTGCCGCGACTCACCGGTGTAGTCATAGGAGAAGCCCTGGGGGAAACTCTCGCCGGCGGAGTCTTCCATAAAGGCCATGGCGTCGCCCACGGTCACACCCGGTGTTATCACACCTTCCAGGGTCAGTGAGTTCAGCTGGTTGAACTGGGTCCTCTGGGAAGGTTCTACCGCCTTCTCGAAGCTGATAACACTGGAGAGAGGAACCAGTTGGCCGCCATCGGCACGGATGTAGTAGTCATTCAGCGCCTGCTCGTCCGTGCGGAATTCCTGGTCCACCTGGGGGATGACCTGGTAGGAGCGTCCCTGCATGCTGAAACGGTTAATGTAGCCGCCGCCGAGCATGCTGGACATGGCCTGGCCAACGTCCTGCATGGAAAGGCCCAGGTCGGCTACCCGGTCCCGGTCAACCTTGACCTGGGTAACCGGGCGATCGAAATCGATGGATTTCTGCAGGAACATGAAGTTACCGCTTTCCATTGCCTTACCCTGGAGTTCGTCGGCAATGTCGTTCAGGCGCTCGTAACTCTCACCGGTGGTGATGACGAACTGGAAGGGCAGACCGCCGCCGGAACCCGGCAGGGACGGGCGTGGGAATACCGCAGTTTCCAGGCCGGTCACATTCTTCAGCTCTTTATCCAGCAGTGGCTGGGCTTCGGACTGGCTGATATCGCGGTCGCCCCATGGCTCCATCTTGAAACCGCCGAATACGGCATTTGGCGCGGTGATCCCGAGGATCATGAAGTCTTCGTTGTAACCGGGCACTGTCGACATCCGCTGCTGCACTTCGTCGCCGTGTTCCTGGAGATAATCCAGGGTGGATGTCTGGGCAGCCGTTCCCTGGTAGAACAGGATGCCCTGGTCTTCAGTCGGTGCCAGCTCGTTCTGGCTCATCGACACCATGAAATAGATGGAACCCAGCACCACGATTGCAAAGAAGATGACCACCGATTTGGTGTCCATCAGCGAGCTGAGTGCGCTCTTGTAGCCGTTGGCAAGCCCATTGAAGCTGCGCTCAACCAGTTGTTCGAAGCGTCCGGGATTGCCATGGGGTTTAAGAATCTTGCCTGACAGCATGGGGGACAGGGTCAGTGCCACGATGCCGGAAATCACAACAGTGCCCGCCAGGGTGAACGCAAATTCGGTAAACAGTGAGCCCACAAGGCCGCCCATGAACCCGATTGGCGCATAGACAGCTACCAGTGTAGTCGTCATGGCGATGATGGGCGTGGCCATTTCGCGGGCGCCGTTGATCGCCGCATCGAAACGGGATTCACCTTCCTCGATGTGACGGTGAACGTTCTCCACCATGATGATGGCGTCGTCCACCACCAGGCCGATGGCAAGAACCATGGAAAGCAACGTCAGCAGGTTGAGAGAGAACCCCATCATCAGCATGACGAATGCGCCACCGATCAGGGAAAGTGGAACCGCAACAGAGGGAACCACAGCAGCCCGGACGGACCCGAGGCAGAGGAAAACCACCACCAGCACGATGCCCATCGCCTCCAGCAGGGTCTTGATCACCTCGTTGATGGAGTTGTCGATAAAGTCAGAGGCGTCGTAGGCCAGGCGAACGTTGAGGCCCGAAGGCAACTGGCTTTCGATGCCAGGGAGCTCGTCTTTCACCTTCTCGGCAACGGTAAGCGGATTGGCACCGGGAGAAAGCTCGATGGCAACGTAGGTGGCCGGCTGTCCCTTGTACAGCGCAAGCTGGTCATAGGTTTCGGAACCCAGTTCGACCCTGGCGATGTCTTGCAGGCGTATCAGGGAACCGTCGGACTCCTTCACTACCAGATCCTTGAACTGCTCGGGATCACCGACATCGGTATCACTGGTCATGCTGATCTTGGTGTACTTGCCTTCCGTATTCCCCACGGCGGCCTGATAGTTGTTTCTCAGCAGCACGTCTACAACTTCATTGGGCGTCATGTCCACTGCTGACAGCCGCTCCGGATCGAGCCACACCCGCAACGCGAACTTGCGGCCCAGCAGATCGGCCTTGCCGACTCCGGATAGTGCCTGAAGCTTGGGCTGGACAACCCGTGTGAGATAGTCGGTGATCTGTGGAACTTTCAACTCATCGCTGTAAAAAGCGATGTACATCAGGGCCGTGTCGTCACCTGTGGTCGAAGTGATTACCGGGTCCTGTGCATCCGCGGGAAGCACGTTGCGCTGGCTGGCAACCTTGGCCTGAATCTCTGCCAGTGCGGCGTTGGCGTCGTAGTTCAGCTCCATCTTGGCTTCAATGGTGGACTGGCCCTGTGAACTGGTGGAGGTCAGGTAATCAATTCCGCTGGCTTCAGCGATGGCCTGTTGCAGTGGGGTGGTAATAAACCCTTTCACCAGTTCAGAACTCGCGCCCGGGTAGGACGTGGTAATGGTTACGGTCGTGCTTTCCAGCTCCGGATACTGGCGTATTTCCATTTCCATGGCGGCCCGCGCACCCAGTAACAGGATGAGTAGGCTGACCACCGTGGCAAGGACGGGGCGCTGAACGAATATATCGGTAAAACGCATTACTCGGACGCCTCCGCCGACTTGTCGCTATCTTCCTGGATTTCGACTTTCTGTTCCGCGCGTAATCTCAGCAGGCCTTTGGAGACGACCCGTTCACCCTCTTCCAGGCCATCGGTGACTGCAACACGGCCGTCACGGGTATCACCGGTCTGCACTGTGCGGCGGTTAACAATCAGGTCGCCATCGTCATTCTCTTCCACAACAAAGACATAATCGCCGTAGGTATTGTAGGAAATGGCGGTGCGAGGCAGGGTAATAACATCACGATCTTCCGGCTGGCGGGTAGCAATTGTTGCAAACATCCCCGGGCGCAGCAGGTTATCTTCGTTTTCCAGCGTGGCACGAATACGCACGGTGCGACTTTCAGGATTTACCGAGGTGTTGATGGCGCTTACCTTGCCTTCGAAGGTGCGATCAGGAACCGCTGCGACCGTTGCAGTCACATCGTATTCGCGGTCAACCCGTGGCAGGTCTTTCTCGGAAAGCGTGTAATCCACGTAGATTGGATCAAGCATGTTGATTTCGACGATGGGGGTGCCGGTACCGATATATTCACCCTGGTCTATCAGGCGCAGGCCCAGTTTGCCGTCAAATGGCGCACGGATAACCTTCTTGCTCAGCTGGGCTTCGGCTTCATTGACGCGGGCACGGGCGGCATCGAAGTTGGCCTTGGATTCATCATACCGGGACTGGGACACCGCGCGTTTCGGAAGCAGATCAGATGCCCGTTTGAACTCCTGCTCGGCCAGCTGGGCTTCGGCCCGTCGTGTGCGCAGTGCTGCCTCGTCGATGGCAGCATCAAGCCGGATCAGAACGTCCCCTTTTTCAACCGAATCACCTGACTCGAAGCTGATGGTCTCAACCACGCCTGGCAACTCATTCGCAACCTCAATGCCGTTGACCGCCTTGATACTGCCAACCGCCTTGAGCTCGGGCGTCCATTGTTCAGCTTTCGCGGTGGTTGCAGAAATTTTTGCCGGAGGTTGCGGTTGGGAGGCCTGCTCTTCCATCTGGCCAAACTGGTAGAACTTGTAACCGAAAATGCCGCCAAGTACGACGCCGAGAAAGATGATTACAATCAGGAAGCGGGAGGCAGTGCGCATAGTTCAGATCCTGGGTCGTATGTCTGTTGCAGGTGATCGTGTCAGTTTTGTAGGCTCGGACCGCCGATCCCGGTGAACGAGGTGCCCGGCGAGCAGGACGACGGTTTTGATGAGACAAAAAGGACAAAGCGTAATGCATAGCATCCTATACAATGCCGTGGTGCTTTGTCACCGATTTGTCAGTAAATATGCGTACAATTACCGCGTTGGCCAAGGACGTAAATAGGGTCTTAAGGTTGATGCCAGGAGCCCTGTTTCCGGCTATGGTGCCATACACCGAAACGATTTGTACGGCCCGGGTGCCAATAAGGATTAGAGAATGCACTGGATTCTTGGTATTGCCCTGACGGCTGCAGCCTTTATTGTACTGAAAAGATGGGGAGCGTTAACCCCCGAAAAGAAAAAGGCAGCGACCTGGAAGATTTTGCTGGTTAGTGGAGGCGCCCTGTTGCTGTTTTTGGTGCTGACCGGCCGGATACATGTGCTGACTGCCGCCGTTGCCGCCGTTTTGCCGCTGTTGAGAAAATTGCCTGCATTACTCAGGTTTGCGCCCATGATTGGCCGTATTTTCGGCCAGGGAGAAGGCGCAGATAACAGAGGTGCGGGGTCGTCCCACAATGCAGACGCCCACCAGAATCGCGAGGGGCAGCATTATCAGGCACAAACCAGTTCGGGCAATATGCCACTCAAGGAAGCGTGCGAAATTCTGGGTGTTGCTCCGGGCTGTTCACGGGACGAGGTTGTTCAGGCGCATCGGCGGCTGATACAAAAGCTGCATCCCGACCGGGGTGGCAACGATTACCTGGCTGCAAAAATCAACGAGGCGAAGGCCGTATTGCTCAGTCATCAGGCCTGACGGTACTCAGAGGACCTCCACCATTACCTCGAAGGTCTGGTTCCGCCGGCTGTCGCCGCTGGTCTGGTAGGTTATTCCGGACTGGCTGCCCGCACTTCGCTCACGGGTACTGCCGAGTTCTACCCATTCACCAGGTTCTACCCTGCGGATGGTCATCAGGGCTTCGGTTTCATAGCCGGGAACGTCTCCCTCAGGGTCCTCTTCAAAAGACACAATGTTCAGTTCAATGGCCTGATCAGAAATCACCTGGGGGCTCACCAGAAACCCGCTGCGGGTTTCCACCTGGTCGAGAAAGGCGGCCGGGTTGCGCCCGCCACGAATGGCAACCGGTACGCTGCGAACCTGCCCCGAGGTAATGTGGGCGGACTGGCCATCCTGAACCATCAGAGTGCGTTCCTGATTGCGGCGTGTGGTGGTGACCTTGCGTTCCGCCTGGACGTTGACCTGTTTGTTGTTCCCCGAGACACCCGCGCCGCCACTTTTGCTGTCAACATTGTTGCGGGAGCGGACAGTGATTCGCATCTGTGCAGGCGCCACATCCATGGTTTCCACCAGCATACCGATTTCATCCAGTACGGATGGGTCTCCGCGCACCACCATCTGCTGGCCCCTGGCGGTAATTGAAACCTGGCCGTCGGGATAGAGCTCGCGAATCTGTTGGGCCACATCCTCGGCGGCGCGCTGGTTCATCTGGTAGGTGCGTGCCTCGGGACTTGCGTCAACGGTTGCTGAAAACAGCAGGAGACATGCCAGAATAGCCGCTGTTGGCGATACAATGAGAGTGTTCATCGAAAACTCCGCGAAGGATTGAGCGGAAATTCCGCAAAAACCGGATTTACGGGTTGCAAAGCCGGAAACCTGAGAGATATATTGGAAAGCATGAAGACGACACACGCGACCTGTCAATTGAATGTTCTGCAAGCTTTCGGTGAAAAACCGTTGGCCTCGGTCGCTGCTGTGTTTTTCTGGTGGTTTGGTTATGGCTTTTATTTTAGCCACAGCCCGGGCCGCCCATAGGATCTTCATCGACCGAATAACGAGGAAGGCAGCCCGGCAGAAACCCAGGCTGCCACCGGACTCGAAAAAGCCCCGACTGGTAGCCCAGCCGGGGCTTTTCTGATTCTGACACAGGGAAACGGGAACACTGACCATGAACATCGAGACGCTGAACCAGACTAACCAGCCACCACAGATGGAGAGTGTGGGTGGAGAAGTTCTGCTGCCGACGCCGGCGGCATTTCGCACCAGGCTGCCGGTGCCGGCCCACGTACAGGCGCAGATACACCGCCACCGTGAAGCCATCCGCCGGGTCCTGAACGGTAAGGATGCAAGAACGCTGGTGGTCGTCGGTCCCTGCTCCATACACGACGAAGTGGCCGCGCTGGAGTACGGTGAAAAACTCAAGGCACTGGCGGACGAAGTCAGTGACCGTTTCCTGATTGTCATGCGTTCCTACCTTGAAAAACCCCGCACCACCGTCGGCTGGAAAGGCCTGCTTTACGACCCGGAGCGCACCGGGACCGGCGATCTCAACGAAGGCCTGCTCCGTTCCCGCCGGCTGTTGCTGAACCTGTCAGACATGGGCCTGCCCCTGGCCACCGAAGCCCTGAGTCCCTTCGCCATGGACTACCTTGGCGACCTGGTCAGCTGGACCGCCATTGGCGCCCGCACTACGGAATCCCAGGTACACCGCGAAATGGTCAGTGGTCTGCCGATGCCAACGGGGTTCAAAAACGGCACCGATGGCAGTATTGGCGTGGCTATTAATGCCATGAAGTCAGCTTCGCATCCTCATCACCGGTTCGGAGTGGGGAGCAATGGTGCGCCGGCGATGATTACCACCGGGGGCAATCCCGATACGCATCTGGTTTTGCGTGGTGGCCGGGGTATTACCAATTACGATGCCGATAGTATCCGGGAAGCTATGGATGCCTTGTCCACCGCGGGCGTTTCTGCTTCATTGATGGTTGATTGCAGTCATGACAATGCCGAGAAAAAATCAGAGCGACAGATTGATATTGCACGGGAAGTAATGGCTCAGAAATGCGCCGGTAATTCAAAGATTGTCGGTTTGATGCTGGAAAGTTTTCTCGAAGAAGGTCGTCAGAACGATTCCGATGATCTGGTCTACGGCTGTTCCCTCACCGATCCCTGTATCAGCTGGGCGCAAACGGAAGAATTGTTGCGTGGCCTTTGAGCAGGCTCTGGTGCATGCGCCGGTCTGGTCGGTTTGCCCAGGGCATTTCAGGTCACTCTTTGCCCTGAATGCTGCCCTCTCCGGAAACCGTTGAAAATAGCAGCTGTCCTGCGAGCAACAGTAAGACGCCTCCCATAAGGCGGTCCAGCCAGTAGCCGAAGCGGTTAAAACCCTTGCGGATTTGCGGCAGCGTGAAGAATACCGCTACCGCCATAAACCACAGCCCCGTTGCAACCGCCATGTAGATGCCATAGGCGGACTGAATGGCGATTGATGTGCCGGGACTGATGATCACAGAGAATAGTGACACGAAAAACAGCGTTGCCTTGGGATTCAGGGCGTTGGTGAGAAAACCCAGGCGAAAAGCTGCCGGCCCGGACTGTTGTTCGCCGTTGACAGTTTCCACATGGATGCTGCGAGCCTTCGAACGCAGGCACTGAATAGCAATCCAGGTGAGATAAAGGGCGCCCACCACCTTGAGAATGCTGAACAGCACCAGGGACTGCTGGATTATCAGGCCGATCCCCAGCAGGGAATAGCCCACGTGAATGAGTATGCCCGTGCCGATGCCGAAGGCGGTCAGCAGCGCGTTGCGGCGACTCTGGCAAAGGGCCTGGCGAAGCATCACGGCGAAGTCCGGGCCGGGGCTGGCGACGGCGAGGAAGTGAACGATGGCAACGGTAATGAACTCCGGCCAGTAATTGTGCATGCCTGTTTGTCTCCTGGGGCGATTCCGGGGCAGGATGTCAGTCTAGAAGTTCGGGCATGAAAAGTCCTGTGCAGGTTGCAACGAGTGCCTGACACGGAACTGAACCATTAACTGATTTCCCCTCTATACTCAGGCGAGTGTATGAAACATTCCGATTGGCAAGGAGTTGTTGACGTGGACAAACGCAAGGTAGATGTCGCGGTTATCGGTGCGGGTACCGCTGGCATGGGGGCCTATCGTGCTGCCCGCAAACATACCGACAACGTTGTGATGATTGAGGGTGGCCCCTACGGGACGACCTGTGCCCGGGTCGGCTGCATGCCCAGCAAACTGCTGATTGCCGCAGCAGACAGCGTCCATCACTTGCACAGGGCACCGATGTTTGGAGTGCATCCCGGTGAGGTTCGCGTTGACGGCAAGGCGGTGATGGAAAGAGTGCGCAGTGAGAGGGATCGGTTCGTGAGTTTCGTGTTGGAAGCTGTCGAGGGTTTCCCCGAGGAACATCGCGTCCGGGGTCACGCCCGTTTCCTGTCACCACACCGGATCATTGTCGGCAATAACCTGGAAATAGAGGCCGGGCGAGTGGTCATCGCCACGGGGTCGAGGCCGAGCATCCCCGGATTTCTCAAGGACGCCAAGGATCGACTGATCGTTAACGACGACATCTTTGAGTGGGAGGACCTGCCACAATCAGTGGCGGTATTCGGCCCCGGCATCATTGGCCTGGAACTGGGGCAGGCACTCCACCGGCTGGGTGTGCGGGTGCGGATGTTTGGTGTCAGTGGCGGCGTGGG
>NZ_JAWLDU010000003.1:0-107448 GCF_041686475.1 Marinobacter sp. | reverse complement strand
AGGCCCGAAGAAGGACACCTTCAGGTGGCCGTTGGCCTCATCTTCGACAAAAACCGCGCGCCCCTCTGCTTCCTCCCATTTACCTTCTTCCTCTGAATAACCCCGGTTGATTACCCGAATACTGCCGTCATCCTGAACCGAGTACTCGGCAGTCACATTGGACAGGCCCTCCTCAAAGGAATGATCAAGGCGGGCAATTTCGTACCAGGTGCCCTGGTAGCGCTCGACGTCCAGATCACTCACGGGGTCAATTCCATCAGGCAGCCCGGTGCATCCTGCCAGCAGAATAACAACGGAAACAGTCAGACTTTTTACAATGGGCATAAACGGGATTCCTGCAGGGTAAAAGCCATATCCGGCGATCGGATCCGGCCAATAAAAAAATTTACGTTTACGTAAGGTAGAGCTATCTATCTGTTACGCCTGGTATTTTAAAATTCGACTGAAAATGCACGATCTCCAGCCATTGACGATGATGCAAAAGCTATCTAGTCTTTTTCCGTCGAGGCCCCAAAAGGGCCCGCACAACCAAAATCATGTCAACCGGCCTACCCGCCGGGGCAAAACAACAAAACAACCACGAAAGCCGTGATCCGGCCTGGTGGAAGAGGTTTTCAGTATGCCACTGGTAAATCAGTCCCTGATGATGGGCCCATGTGCCCGTATTCTGCAACGTTCGTTTACACCTTTCCTGAAGCATCCCGTTTTCGCATCACGATCATCTGGTTCAAGCCTGCTACGAAACTCCGTCTTCACACGGTTACTGCAGCCTCAGTCTGATATCTGATCGCACCATTACCCGTTAACGACCTTCCGTTTCATGACAATGGAAACGCGCTTACAGGAGCCGGACCAATGACCGTATTTACTCATCCTGAATTCGACCACCATGAACACCTGACTTTCTGCTGCGACCCGGAAACAGGGCTACGAGCCATTATTGCCGTTCACAATACATCCCGGGGGCCGGCCCTCGGCGGATGCCGTATGTTCCCTTATGCCAGCGACGAGGAGGCTCTCCGTGATGTGCTGCGCCTGTCACGGGGTATGACTTACAAGTCTGCCCTGGCCAATCTCAACCTCGGTGGTGGCAAATCGGTGATCATTGGTGATCCCCGACAGCACAAATCAGAAGCGCTTCTGGAAGCCATGGGGCGCTTTCTGGAACAGCTCGGAGGCCTCTACATTGCGGCAGAAGATTCGGGCACCAGCGTCGCTGACCTCAAGATCATGGGCCGCCACACCGCCAATGTAGCAGGCATCAGGGATCGTGCCGGATTCGATGGTAAACCCAGCAATGGTGACCCTTCACCAGCGACGGCCTGGGGAACCTTCGTGGGTATCCAGGCAGCAGTAAAACACAAACTCGGTCGCAGCGACCTGAAGGGGCTCAGGGTTGCGGTCCAGGGCATCGGCAATGTGGGCTACCGACTGGCCCGGCACCTGTCCGAAGCTGGCGCGAAACTGTGGGTGCATGACACTCATCAGGACCAGATGGACCGGGCAGTGGCAGAGCTTGGCGCCACACCGGCCACGGCCGAAGAAATCCTGTATCTGCCCGTCGATGTGGTGGCGCCCTGTGCCATGGGCGCGGTCCTGGGTGATCAGTCCATTGCAAAGCTCCAGGCACCCATCGTTGCCGGTGCTGCCAACAACCAGCTTGCCAGTCCGATTCATGACGAGGTGCTCTGGAAACACGGTGTCCTTTACGCCCCGGATTTCGTTATCAATGCCGGTGGCATCATTGACGTGTATTACGAGCGCACCGGCCCGGATCCCGAGGCGGTTCGCGAACACGTGGACACCATCGGCGTCACACTGAAGGAAATTTTCGAGCGTTCAGACCGCGATGGCCTCCCCACGGGACGGATTGCAGACCGGCTGGCAGAGGAAAGATTCCGGCACATACCCCGTTGATGGTAGCGAGTTCGTCGCCATCGCTCACTCCCCCGAAAACAAAAACAGTAAACAGGAGAAAACAATGAGTAACTCTTCTTCATCCGCCCCGGGCGGTGCCATGGACAAGACGGCCGCGCGTGGGCTCTGGTCCTCCCGCCTCGCCTTTATACTGGCGGCCACCGGCTCAGCCGTCGGTCTGGGCAATATCTGGAAATTCCCCTACATCACCGGTGAAAATGGCGGTGGCGCCTTTGTTCTGGTCTATCTGTTGTGTATTGCTGCTGTAGGCTTACCCATCATGATGGCCGAGGTTCTGATCGGCCGCCGCGGCGGCCACAGCCCCGTCAACAGCATGCGGGCCATTACCCGCCACGAGGCCCTGAAGCCGGCCTGGCGCTGGGTTGCGGGAATCGGTGTATTGGCCGGATTCCTGATCCTGTCGTTCTATTCGGTGATTGGTGGCTGGGCTATTTCCTATGTGGGCACGGCCGCCACCGGACAGCTTGCGGGACAGAGTGCCGAGTCCATCGGCGCGATTTTCACAGGCTTGTTGGGCGACCCCATCAGGCTGCTGATGTGGCATACCCTGTTCATGGCATTGGTGATGCTGGTGGTTGCCCGGGGAGTTCGTTCCGGGCTGGAGCGCGCCGTGAGCATCCTGATGCCGGCCCTGTTTGTGTTACTCCTCATCGTGGTGGGTTACGCCATGACCACCGGCCACTTCGGACAGGCAGTCAGCTTCCTTTTCCAGCCCGACTTCTCGAAACTCACCATGTCGGGCGTACTGGTGGCCCTCGGCCATGCCTTCTTCACCCTCAGCCTGGGCATGGGCGTCATGATGGCCTACGGCTCGTACCTGCCGAAGAACATCTCTATCGCCAAAACATCAGTCACCGTGTCGGTGATGGATACCATGGTGGCCCTGCTGGCAGGACTGGCCATCTTCCCGATTGTCTTTGCCAACGGCCTGGAGCCGGGTGCTGGCCCCGGGCTGATTTTCCAGACCTTGCCCCTCGCCTTCGGCCAGATGCCCATGGGCAGCCTGTTCGGTACGCTGTTCTTTGTGCTGCTGATCTTTGCCGCCTGGACGTCCGGTATCTCACTGCTGGAACCGCTGGTGGAGTGGCTGGAGGAACAGAAAGGCATGAACCGCACCTTGAGCACACTGGGTGCTGGCATCACCTGCTGGTTGCTGGGCATCGCCTCCATCCTGTCCCTGAACCTGTGGGCCGACGTGGCGCCGCTGGGAATGTTTGCGATGTTTGAGGGTAAGACAATCTTCGATCTGCTGGACTTCCTGACCGCCAACATCCTGTTGCCGCTGGGCGGGCTTCTGGTGGCAGTGTTTGTCGGCTGGTTCCTTTCCCGTAAAACGCTGGAGGAGGAATTGGCCATGTCGCCGGCGGTCTTCACCGCCTGGTATCGGGTACTGCGCTATTTCACCCCGATCGCCGTGGCCATCGTGTTCATCTACAACCTGGTGTGACGATCAACGGCGCCGGTACGTTCTGCCTGCCGGGAATGGGCGGCAGAGAAAATACCGGCGCCAACCTTCCCTGCTAGTTTGTTATCTCTCTGGGCTCTGGGCGATTGATCAGCCAGACAGCCATCAGCACGCCGTGAAGCATCAGGAACGGCACCGCAACCAGCAACAATCCCGTCCAGTTGAATGCCGCCAGCACGGCACCGGCACTCAGCGCAGCCGTTGCCTGTGAGCCGAAGACCATCAGGTCGTTAAGCCCCTGAACCCGGAATCGCTCCTCATCCTGGTAGCCTTTCGGCAGCAACGTGGTGCCTCCGACAAACAGGAAATTCCAGCCAATACCAAGCAGAATCAGGGCAGACAGGTAATGCTGGAAACTGATACCGCTGAAGGCCACCGCCACGCACCCGAGATAGGCCAGCAATCCCAGCCCCATCATTCGGGGAATGCCCACAACGCGGATCAGCCAGCCACTGACCAGAGACGGCAGATACATGGCCATGATATGAATCTGGATAACCCATTTGGCATCTTCGAGCGGATGATCGGCGACTTCGGTCATGCTCAGAGGAGTTGCCGTCATGATAAAGCTCATGATCGCGTAGCCGATGGCGGCTGCACTGATCGCAGCCCAGATGACCGGTTGCCTCAGAATGACGGACATCGCACGACCACCTCCGGCGACTGTCTCCCTCACCCGCTCACCACTGGCTCGATACCCGAAACCCAGCACACCCATGGCAAGCAACTGGACTGCGCCAAGGGCAATCCATCCACCCATAAAAGGGTATTCTGCCGCCGAACCACCACCGGCCAGAGCGATTTCAGGCCCCAGCCAGGCGGCAACCAGCCCACCAAGGAGCACTCTGGCGGCAGCAGTGCCGGCCATTTGCGGTGATACCGACTCCATCGCGGCAAACCGGTACTGATGCACGACTGCCAGCCCTGTGCCACCCACAACGGCCGCCGCACACAGTAGAGGGAAACTGGCTGTAAAAGCTGCCAGTGCCCCAAGTATGCCCGCCAGTGCGCCGGCAGATGTTCCCAGCAGCATCACCGGTTTCCGCCCCAGGCGTTCCATCAGCCAGGTTGCGGGTTTGATGGCCAGCACCGTGCCCACAACCACAAGCCCGACAGGCAGCGTGGCAAGTTCAGGAGATGGCGCCAGCAGACTGCCATGAATACTTCCGATAAACACAATAAAAGGCGCCGTGCACATGGCGAGCGCCTGGGCGGCGACCAGTATCCATACATTGAGGGGCATAGGACGGACCTATTTCTTCCTGTAGATGATCCCGGGGTGACACTGCACCATTTCGTAGAGGTGAGGCAGACCGTTCAGCGATTCAGACGCGCCCAGTATCAGGTAACCACCGGGATTGAGGGTGGCGTGAATACGGGTCAGGATGTCCTTTTTCAGCTCCGCCGAAAAGTAGATCAGCACGTTCCGGCACATCACGATATCAAACTTGCCAAGCATGTAGCGCTCAAGCAGGTTCAGTTCACGGAACTCGACCATGCTCTTGATCTGCGGTCGGATCTGCCAACTGCCATTCACCGCCGGGGTGAAGAACTGCTTCTGTCTTTCCGGAGATAGGCCCCGGCCGATGGCAATCATCTCGTATTCGCCGCGGCGTGCCACTTCCAGCACACTCTTGGAAATGTCTGTAGCCGTGATTTTGACGTCCCTGAGTTTACCAGGGCGCTGACGGCGGAACTCTTCAATTATCATGGCGACCGAATAGGGTTCCTGGCCGGTGGAGCAGGCTGCCGACCAGATGCGCAAAGACTCAGCCCCCTTCCTGTCACCAAACTCCGGCAGCAGTTTTTCCTGCAGAATGCGGAATGGATGATTATCCCGGAACCACAGGGTTTCATTGGTGGTCATGGCGTCGATAACCACTTCTTTCAGGCTGGAGCGGCCAGAACGCTTCACCCGCTCCAGCAATTCAGCCAGAGTGCTCAGACTGTTTTCTTCCATGATCCTGCGCAGGCGGCTTTTGACCAGGTACTGCTTGTTATCCCCGAGCAGAATGCCACAAGCATCCTGCAGGAATGTTTTGAAGGCCTCGTATTCCTGTGGCGTTATTTCAGCTTTCATCAGATCTCAGTATCGGGTGAGTCGGGAGCGACAGCAATGTCACTGCTCACGGTCAATTATCTCCATGACCCTTTCCGCCAGCTCATCAGGGCTGAATTTGGCCATGAAATCATCAGCACCTACTTTCTGCACCATGGCCTTGTTGAATACACCGCTGAGGGAGGTGTGCAGCATGATATACACATCCTTGACGGCAGCATCATTCTTGCATTTGGTGACAAGAGTGTACCCATCCATTTCCGGCATTTCGACATCCGAGATGATCAGTGACAGGTGATCAGTAGCCCGGGAGCCGTCTGCGGTAATTTCCTTGAGGTAATCGTAAGCCTGTTTACCATCGTTCCTGGTAACCACTTCCATTCCGATGGCAGTCAGGCAGCGCTCAATCTGCCGCCTGGCAACGGCCGAATCGTCCACCACCAGCACCGGCCTGTGGCCGGGGACTCTTTCCGCACTTCTGGTGCGTATGTCCTCGCCTACGTCCTGTTCCAGTGGCGACACTTCGGAAAGGATCTTTTCCACGTCGATAATCTCGACAATTCGGTCGTCAATACGGGTTACGGCCGTCAGATAAACTTCCTTGCCGGCTCCCTTCGGCGGGGGCAGTATATCTTCCCAGTTCATATTGACAATACGATCCACGCCGCCAACCAGGAATCCCTGGGTCTTGCGGTTATATTCTGTGATGATCACGAAGCAGCTCCCCATCTCTTCCCGGGGAATACCTGGCAACCGTATCGACATGGCAAGGTCGATGATCGGGATGGTCTCGCCGCGGATATGCGCTACACCGCAAATCATGGAACGGCTGTTCGGTATGGAGGACAGCTTCGGGCACTGCAGCACTTCCTTGACCTTGAATACGTTGATGCCATAGACCTGCTGCCCACGCAGCCGAAACAGCAGGAGCTCCAGGCGGTTCTGCCCCACCAGCTGTGTGCGCTGATTTACACTGTCCAATACCCCTGCCATCGTTTTTTCTCCTGCTCGGAACAACCTGCTACCGGTGCGCATCTTGCCGTAAGGCACGCTACTTGCTTGATAGTCTTCAGGCGCTATTCGGCACAGAAAATGTGCCGGTTTATTGACTCTTTGGATGGGCTTAACGGCCAGATTCGGAAATAATTGAGAATTTTCCCGAATTACGGGGCCTTGCCCGGCTATTGACAGCATAGGACAAACTGCGGCGTATGCGCATCACCATTTTCGTTACCGCACTGCTAATGTCTACCATCCCAGGTACGGTCATGGCATCCGGAACCACGGCAGAGCAGATATATTCATCCGCCGAAAACTTCCTCGATGCGTTTGCCAAAGAACAGGCCAGCGAAGGTTTTTCTGTCATGCACGACAGTGGCAAACTCGACGCCCGTCTGTCCCTGGCCACCTGCGAAAAACCGCTGGAGGTTTCATTCAGTGGCGACCCCTGGAAAACCACGCAACCTTCGCTGCTGGTTTCCTGTGAAGGCTCCCGTCCCTGGCGGATGTTCCTGCCGGTCTCTGTAACCATAACCGGCGATGCCATGGTTGCCGCCCGCACCCTCGGCAGAGGGGAAAGGCTGACAGAAAGTGCACTGCGTACCGACTCAGTGGTAGTAAACTCCACGAGGCGGGGCGCGATCACCAGCGAGGACCAGTTAATCGGAATGGAAATGCGGCGGGGAATCAATGCCGGAACCGTTTTTACGCCGGACCTGCTGCTTAGCCCTGCGGCGATAGAGCGGGGAGATCATGTTATTATCAGCGCCCGTAGCGGCAACTTCTCGGTAAACTCCCGGGGCAAGGCCCTGGCTAGCGGCGGCATCGGGGAACAGGTCCTGGTGGAAAACCTGTCGTCGTCCCGCACCGTGCGCGCGCGCGTGACCGCGCCCGGCCACGTGGAGATTCCGATGTAATGCACGCCGCCGCGGCATCTGCTGGCCGCTGGTGGCAAGTATTTGCCGCTGCCGGCGCCACATGGCGAACGTGTAATCTTCACCATGTAAAATTTTGCTAAAGAAATGTAAAGGCATGCCGATAAACAGGTATGAAACTCGTGGAGCCGCCCACTGCGGCCGATCAGCCAAGCAGGTAACGTTATGTCAGTTGACTTTAATGGAATAGGCCCAGGCCAGGTCAACACCCAGAAAACCACGGCCGACAAGTCTTCCGCTGCCCAGAACCCCCAGCCCGCTGCTGACGAGCAGGCGAAAGCACAGGCACAGGGTGCGCGCGGCGAGAATGTTAATCTGAGCAGCCAGGCAAAAGACCTGAAGCAGCTTGAACAGAAACTGGGTAACTTTCCGGAAATGGACGATGATCGCATCGAACAGATCCGCTCAGCCCTGGAAAACGGCTCGTACAAGATTGACGCCGAGAAACTGGCCCAGAAAATGCTTGAGATGGATGAAAGCATTTTCGGGTGAATGAATCATGGCCGCAATTGATGAACTAAAAGAACTTCTTGCCGGGGATATCCGCCAGTTAGACATTCTGGCGGACATTCTCAACCAGGAAAAAACCTGCCTATCCAATTCTGACGTCCGCAAGCTTGGTTCGTTGACCAGCGAGAAGAACACATTGCTGGAACAAATCCGCGAAAGCGCAAAACGAAAAATCCGGTTACTCGTTGCCATGGGCTTCCGCCCCGACAGCGGCGAGCCATCGCGATTCATTCGCAGTGCCGGCCTGCCTGATCTGCTTGCGCTTTGGGAAGAAGCCGACAGGCGCCTGAGAAACTGCCAGGAAGTGAATCAGACCAACGGCAGAGTCATCAGCCACATGCAGAAACGCCTTTCCCGACTGACTGACATTTTCCGGGGCGTTTCCGGGCACCAGAAGCTTTACGGGGCCCAGGGGGAACAGAAAGCGGTTTCCCACAGCACCATTCTTGCCAGCGCCTGACCCGTCCACCAGATTCATTCAATGCCCGCGACGTCAGCGGGTATTGTCTATGCGAATCTGCTCGATTCGTTCCGGAAACGCCAGCTCAAGCCCTCCGTCTGACAGCACCTTGTTTTGTGGCTCATTATGGGCGTAGTGCACGCCGGTAATCGTCAGATCCGAATCCAGAAAATTCAGTACAGGCACAAAAATATTTGCCGTGAGCTTCAGCCCCTCGATCACCTCGGGCTCGAAAACTCCGGCGCTATCATGGACCAGCTGGATTCCAGCCGACCTAGCGCCAGATATCTGCTAGAATCCGACCCCAGTCAGCAGTCATCAGAGTATGGCAGCAAACAACTCCGGAGCTAACAGCGTGAGCCATTATAGAATGACAAATTCCGTTAAACCGTTTCGATATGTGATGCAGATCGTTCTCTGTGTAACCCTTCTGATGAGCGGCACCTCTCTGTTATCAGCCCAGGAGCGCGAAAACGACCTGCCACAGGTAATCATCGAAACCAGTGAAGGTATAATTGAAATTACGCTACGTCCCGATTTGGCACCGGAAACCGTCGAGAATTTCCTCACCTACGTCAAAAACGGATTCTACGAGGGGACCATCTTCCATCGGGTTATTCCCGGTTTCATGATCCAGGGTGGCGGATTTGACGAGGGCCTCAATCAGAAGCAGACACGTGATCCAGTGGTCAACGAAGCCAGGCCGACAGCCAAGAACCTGCGGGGTACCATTGCCATGGCCCGCACCAGCGCGCCGGATTCCGCCACCTCCCAGTTCTTTATTAACCTGAGCGATAACAGCTTCCTGGATGCTGGCGTTCGCGGGCCAGGATATGCTGTCTTCGGCAAGGTCAGCGGCGGCATGGGCGTGGTGGATGCCATCGCCGGCAAACCAACCGGTCGGGCCGGCGGCATGGCCGATGTACCGGAGGAGCCCATCGTTATTCACGGCGTTTCCCAGAGAACCACCAACAACGACACAGAGTAGCGACCGAACAGTGAAAACGGACATCAGGCCCCCATCCATTGAAACGGCCGACATTGAGTGGCGTGACGGCGTTCCATGCTCTACCCGTTTTGACGATGTCTATTTCAGTCGTGATGATGGGTTGAAAGAAGCCCGCCACGTGTTTATCCGCCATAACCGACTGGCTGAAAGATTCTCCGGGTTGCCGGGCCGCAGTTCATTCGTCATCGCCGAAACAGGTTTCGGCACAGGTCTGAATTTTCTCGCCGCGTGGCAAATCTGGGAAGCCTCGAACCCCGATGAGAATGCGTGCCTGCACTTTGTTTCCGTCGAGCGGTACCCACTTGGCAGGGACGATCTGCGCAGGGCCCTTTCCATGTGGCCGGAACTCGGCGACTATGCGGACCAACTGCTCGAACACTACCCGCCCCCGGTTCAGGGCGCCCATCGCCTGATTCTCGCCGACGGGCGTATACGGCTGACGTTGTTCTTCGGCGATGTACTGGAGGCATGGCGCGAGCTGGATTTCCAGGCGGACGCCTGGTTCCTTGACGGCTTTGCCCCTGCCAAAAACCCCGATATGTGGGAAGAAGCGGCAATAAATGCCCTTAAAGGCCATAGCAGGCCTGGCACCACACTGGCGACTTTTACCGCCGTGGGGGACGTCCGCAGACTGCTGTCAGAAGCCGGTTTCAGCATGCGGAAAACGCCCGGATTCGGCCGCAAACTGGAGATGCTGACGGGAGAGATTCCCCTGTCCACCGAGGCAGATGGCAATGCCGGCGAGCCGGTCCCTCATTCCATCGCCATCATAGGGGCAGGAGTTGGCGGTAGCCTGTTGGCTCGCAATCTTGCAGAGCGTGGCCTTGAGGTTACGCTGATCGACAAGGCACCGGAAGCCGGTACGGCTGCATCGGGCAACATCCAGGGTGCGCTTTATGTGAAACTGGGTGTGGAATTCAATGACCAGGCCAGACTTGGCCTGAGTTCCTTGCTGTTCAGTCAGCGCTATTACACCCGGTCCGGGGGAGATGACTGGCACCCGACGGGCCTGATCCAGCTCGCCTACAGTGACGTGGAGGCGAACAGGCAGGCACGGTTCACCGTACGCAATGATTACCCATCAGTGGTTCTCCGCGCAGTAGATGCAGATGAGGCTTCCCGTCTGGCGGGCATCCCCCTCAAGACTGGCGGCCTCTGGTTTCCACACAGCGGCTGGCTCGCCCCCGGCATGTTGTGCCGTTCCCTGATTCGTCATCCGCGGATACACCGCTGCTTCGGTTTTGATGCCCACCGGTTGACTCCTTGCAATGGCAAATGGCACATCGCCGGGAATGGTGAACAGGATGTCATTGCCGACCGGGTGGTAATCTGTGCCGGGCATCTGACTCCAGGCCTGATACCATTGGCTAACAACTTCCGTTTGCGGACCATTCGTGGTCAGGTTTCCCACTTACCGGAGCCGTCACTCAACAATCCCGACGTTGTGCTCTGTGGCCCGGGCTACATCAATCCAGCGCATAAAGGCACTGCACTGACCGGGGCAACCTTTGACCTTCACAATCATTCACCGGGGATGTCTGCCGAAAGTCACCGCGAAAATCTCACGATGCTGGCATCCATGGCGCCCGGCGTTTTCAAGAGTCCGGTGGAGGAAATCGATCCCGATCTGCTTGAGGGAAAAGTGGCATTTCGCTGCACAACTCACGATTATCAGCCGGTTGCCGGCCCCCTGACCGACCGTGAAGGCCGTAAACTGGAGGGTATCGACCTGTTTACCGGGCTGGGCAGCAAGGGGCTGACTTACGCGCCGTTGCTGGCGGAGTACCTGGCAGATCGCATCACCAATCAGCCACAGTGCCTGCCGGCTTCTCTGGCCCGCCGGGTTGCAACCCGGCGCTGCCACAGACAGGAAACATCGCCATCGGAACCTATTGGCGCCTGAAGCAGTCCAATATCCGGCCGATAACCTGAAAAGGACCAGTTTTTACCGGAGCAAACCCTTATGTCCATTCATGTCAGTGAACCTGGCCGGCCGGTCGGTACGCGCCTTCCGGAGATGTTTAGGGGCCGCCGCGTGGGCGACGTCACAGAATTGACAGAATCCCAGAAAATCGATGTCAGCCATAGTGAAACCACCGATGCCGAATTCCAGCTGGCAGCCAGGTCCGGTCGTCATCGCGCGCTTGAGGAATACGGTGCTGCTGCCGCCGGAGAGCTCAAGGAGCGACGTGTGTATCTTCCGGTTTCCCAGATCTCCACACCTGCCCTGTTCTCCTTGCCCGCCACGGCGACGGTGTCAGATGCACTGGATACCATGGAAGAGAACGGCATACATCACATTGTCATTACCGCCGAGGGCAACGTAGCGGGGCTTGTGGACCTGAGGTGGCTACTGGTCTGGCTGCATGAATCCGGCGCCAACGCCCTGGCTTCCGGTTTCATGAATATCGAGTTGCCGGCATTTCTGACTGCTTCGCCGGAAACAGATGCGCATCAGCTGGCCAGGCTGATGCTGGCGCACCAGCTCAATGCTGCTCTGGTGATCGACGACACCGGTCATCCGACCGGCATCGTAACCAGCACCGACTATCTTCGGCTCTATGCCAGCTTAGGCAGGCATGAAGGCAGTGTGTAGGCAGTCTTCCTGCGCCTCAGTGCAGGGAGCGCCCCTCGCCGGTAAACAGTCGTACCTCCCAGCGGTCCGAGGACGCGCCGGAAACCCTGATCAGTGCAATGATTTCGTCATCCCGATAATTCTCCAGGGAAACCACGGCTGGCGCCGTGGTGTCAGCTTTCGATGCCATGACTTACCAGAAAATCGACAAATGCCTGCTCATCCATCACCGGTACACCGAGGCTCTCTGCCTTGGTGAGCTTGGACCCGGCCGCTTCACCGGCAACAACACAGGTGGTTTTACCGGAAACGCTCCCTGCCACTTTTGCACCGAGCGACTCCAGCATGGCCTTGCCCTCATCCCGGGTCATGCCGGACAGGCTACCGGTCAGCACCCAGGTTTCTCCCTTCAGGGGTTTCTCGTCCGCAGTTATCTCCTCACTTTGCCACTGCACTCCAGCGTCTCTCAGTGCCTGGATGGTTTCCTGGTTGTGAGACTGATCGAAGAAACTGCGGATATGACCCGCGACAATCGGGCCCACATCGGGTACCGACTGCAAGGCTTCTTCATCCGCCTCACTGATCGCTTCCAAAGTGCCGAAGTGGCTGGCCAGTGCCTTGGCAGTGGCCTCGCCGACCTCACGAATACCCAGGGCATAGACGAATTTCCACAGCATCGGGTGACGGGAGCGATCAATAGCGTTGATCAGGTTGTTGGCAGATTTTTCCCCCATCCGTTCGAGGCCGGTCAGGTCCGACTTCTTGAGCAGGTAGAGGTCGGCAACCGTATTCACCAGTTCCCGGTCGACCAGGATATCGATCCACCTGTCGCCCAGACCCTCGATGTCCAGCGCCTTGCGGGAAGCGTAATGACGAATGGCTTCTTTGCGTTGGGCGGGACAGTACAGACCGCCGGAGCAGCGCGCCACGGCTTCACCCTCGATCTGCACGATATCAGACTGGCATACCGGGCAGGCTTCAGGCAGTTCCACCACCCGGGCGTTGTCAGGGCGCCGTTCGGTGACCACCTTGACCACCTGGGGAATCACATCACCGGCCCGGCGAACAAAGACAGTGTCGCCGATGCGGGCGTCCAGGCGATGAATTTCGTCCATGTTATGGAGCGTGGCGTTGCTGACCGTAACCCCACCCACAAACACCGGCTTGAGGCGGGCAACGGGCGTGACGGCACCGGTGCGCCCGACCTGGAATTCCACATCCTCAATAACGGTGAGTTCTTCCTGGGCCGGAAACTTTTGTGCAATGGCCCATCGCGGTGCCCGGGAGACAAAGCCCAGATGCTGTTGCAACGCCAGGCTGTTGACCTTGAATACAATGCCGTCAATCTCGTACGGCAGGTCTGGCCGTTTTTCCATGAGATCGTCATAGGCTTTCAGGCAGGCCTCTATGCCTTTTGCCTTGCGCATCTCCGGGTTGATCCGGAAACCCCAGTCCTTCACCTGTTGAAGCCCTTCCCAGTGAGTCGCGGGCAAAAGGCTCTCATCCTCCAGGGCAACGCTGTAGGCACACATTTCCAGCGGTCGCCGGGCCGTTACCGAGGGCTTCTTCTGCCGCAGGCTTCCGGCTGCGGCGTTGCGGGGGTTCACGAAGGTCTTATCGCCTCGGTCGGCCAGCCGTTTGTTGAGCGTTTCGAACCCCTCCAAAGGCATGTAGACCTCGCCCCGAACCTCCACAAGTTCGGGGACAGCCTTGCCGCGAAGCTTCAGTGGCACCGATGGAATTGTCCGGATATTCTCGGTAATGTCTTCCCCGGCGTAACCATCGCCCCGGGTGGCAGCGCGGGTGAGAATCCCCGCTTCGTAATGCAGGCTGACAGCCAGGCCATCCAGCTTGGGCTCGCAGACATATTCGATATCGTCGGTGGTTTTCAGACGGTCTTTCACCCGGCGATCGAATTCCCTCACTTCCTCACCACTGAATGCATTGTCGAGGGACAGCATCGGAATCCGGTGCACCACCTCCTCAAACGTGGTCTCAGCCTGAGCTCCCACGCGTCGGGTAGGCGAATCCGGGGTCACCAGTTCGGGATATTCTGCTTCCAGTTCCTGCAGTTCGCGGAACAGTCGGTCGTATTCCGCGTCCGGTACACGAGGATCATCAAGAACGTAATACTGGTAATTGTGTTCTGTGAGGATGTCCCGGAGTTCTCCGGCCCGGCTTTCTGCGTCGGGAGTGGCTCTGGTCATTTTCTCGGGGATCGTTGCTTGCGTTCAAATTCACGGATGCGCTGGCGACAGTGCTCTATGGTTTGCGGGGTCATCACGCTGCGCCGCTCGTCTTTCAGTTCACCACCCAGGTTGCGCACCACACATTGCGCAGTCTCGAGCATGAACTCGAACGCCTGCATGGAATTGGTGGGCCCCGGCATGCTCATGAAAAAGCTGATTCCCGGGGTGGAGAGCCCTGGCATGTCGTCGGGTTTGAAGGTGCCGGGTTCCACCGCGCTGGCGACACTGAACTGCACTGGACTGCTGGTATCCGACTGTTCATGCCGGTGGTAGATGTCCATATCGCCATGCTCCAGGCCGCAGGCTTCAAACAGTGCTTTCAGCCGGGGCCCGGTGAAATTTTCATCCGCTTTGGCCAGGACGTTGATAACCACCACCTCCTGGGCCTCCGGGCGATTGGAGCCCGCCAGCGGCTGGCCAGAAATGTGGGCGGCCTGTTCGCGCCGCGCTGTATCCTCTTCCACTTCAGTGGTGACTGTCGGAGGCACAGCTTCGCCCTGATCCTCAACATCACTCCCGGGTTTGCCCGGCCCCTCACCACCCACAATTCTGGGTTCCCCTAAAATGCCGTCATCGGTATCCGGCATTTCTGGTTCGTCATCTACAGCACCCCATCCGGTATCGTCATCATAGGCACTGTGCCCGGTGTCACTGGCAGCGAGTTGCTCTGGTGCTTCTGGCGCTTCCGATGGTTCAGGCTGCTCCGGCCCCGTGTTTCGGGAACTTTCGACCACCGGGCGGGTTGGCCGGGATTCCGGTCTGGCGAGGCGATTCTTTTCCGGCTTTACGTAGCCGCGCTCTTCCAGGGTATCGCGGGAGATGGTCCGGGCCCCACCGTTGGGGAGTTCGGGGTTATAGTCCTTGTCGAGCGGCGAATCATCGAGGTCATCCGCCCCCATACCAGAGGAAATTGCGATCGATTCCTTGCGGGCGCGCCTCATGCGACGCAGACCATCAATAACAATACCGAGAATAACCAGGGTACCGATGGCAATTAACCATTCCCTAAGAGACATAGTGATGCTGTCCTGTTTGCAGATCAGATATCGTTGTTACTCTAAGAAAAGCCTGTAATGAATACAACGCAAACACAGGCCAGATGGCGTTTTTGTCATTTTTGCACGAACATTGTCCGGCAGGAATGATATCAGGCCTCCGCAAGCGCCGCTGCCTCGTCCACATCCACCGAAACCAGACGCGAGCAACCTGGCTCGTGCATGGTAACACCCATCAGCTGGTCCGCCATTTCCATGGCGATCTTGTTGTGGGTAATGTAGATGAACTGCACCTGTTTCGACATTTCCTTGACCATGTTGGCGTAACGGCCCACGTTGGCGTCGTCCAACGGTGCATCCACCTCATCCAGCATACAGAATGGCGCCGGATTGAGCTGGAAGATCGAGAACACCAGGGCAATGGCTGTCAGTGCCTTCTCGCCGCCGGACAACAGATGAATTGTGCTGTTTTTCTTGCCCGGTGGCCGGGCCATGATCGCAACTCCGGTTTCCAGAAGATCTTCACCAGTAAGCTCCAGGTAGGCATTGCCACCGCCAAAGACTTTCGGAAACAGCGCCTGCAGGCCACCGTTTACCTGGTCAAAAGTTTCCTTGAAGCGCTGGCGGGTTTCCCGGTCGATCTTGCGGATAGCAGTATCCAGGGTTTCCAGGGCTTCCATCAGGTCTTCATGCTGGCTGTCCAGGTAGGTCTTGCGTTCACTCTGAACCTGGTATTCCTCAATAGCCGCCAGGTTGATGGCACCCAGTCTCTGAATCCGCGCACCGAGCTTCTCCAGCTCCTCGGCCCAGGCTTTCTCGCTGGCATCCTCGGGCAATGTCGACAGGACTTCCTGGAGCCGGACATCCAGCTCTTCCAGCTGTTCAATATGATTACCAGCGCGGATTTCCAGTGCCTGGGATTCCATCTTCAGCTTCTCAAGGGCGGCCCTGACGTCTTGAATAGTGTGTTCTGTGCGGCTGCGGCGTTGCTCCCGCTCGCGCACGTCCTGATCGATTTCTTCCAGCGCATCCCGGGCCGCGCCCAGCTTTTCCTCTTCGGCAAGGCGGCGGTCCAGCAAACCTTCCAGCTGCATTTGCAGGTCTTCAATAGGTTCTTCAGCGCTCTCGCGACTTTCGCGGAGGATGTCCAGACGTTCGTCCAGGCGCTCCTTCTGCAACTGCATCCGTTCGATGGTCTGGCGCAGGCCATCGCGCTGGCTGTTCAGGGACTGCAGCTGAAGTTGCAGCTGGTGCGCGTGGTCGCGGTCGTGCCTTGCTTCCTGACGCAGGCGATCCAGGTTTTCACGCAATACGTCCCGACGTTCCAGCAGGCGCTCTTTCTCTTCGTCACTGTCTTCCGTGGAGGAAAGCGCCTGCTGCCACTCCTCGCGGGTCTCCTGCAGTTGCTCCTGCTGCTCCTCAAGGCTCATGGACACATCCGCCAGATCGTCACGGATACGTTGCAAACGGGCATCTATCTGTTCCGCGCGGGCTTTCAGACCGCTGATTTTCGACGACAGGGTTGCCAGTTCCCGATCAGCGTCCGAAAGCCGGGCCTGAGCTTCATCCCGCGCAGCTTCCGCCCGCTCGGACTGTTCCAGCAGACGGTCCAGGTTGCCTGTTGCTGTTTCCATTGCCGCCTCTGCCTGCTCCAGCTCCTCTGTCAGTGCGGTGACTTTTTTCTGGCGCTCGATAACACCAACCTGCGCGGCGTCTGAGTCCGGCATCAGGACCCAGTCAGCAGACAACCAGGCGCCCTCCCGCGTAATGATGCTGTTGCCCGGCGCCAGGGTGCTTTGCCGCCCGAGGGCCTCTTCCATGGATTCTGCCGTATCCACCAGCGCCAGCACAGACGCCATTCCCCCAGCGCCAGCGACCTTGCCTGCAAGCCCGCCGGATTCAGAGGTGCTACCGGTGTCACGGCTCACCAGTGCCAGACCGCGTGGCGCGCCTTCCATTTCGGATTGTACAGAGCTGAGGCCGGGCACACTCAGCCCCTGGGTGAAGCGCCCGATCACCTGCTCCACCGCAAATTCCCAGCCGTCCTCGATGCGGAGCTGCTTTGCCAGTCGCGGGTTGTTGCTGAGGCCACGGTCATTCAACCAGGCCTGCAGGGTATCGTCCTGGCCGCCCATCTGTTCATCCAGCAGCGCCTGTTGTGACTCCAGTGATGCCCTCAGGCTCTGGACCTGCTGGCGGGCATCTGTGGCTGCCTGTTCCGCGTCCCGCTGCTGATGACGCGCTTCCTGAAGCTCGTCCTGGACCACATTGATGCGCTCTGACGCTTCCTCCCTTTGCAGCTCCAGCGTTTCCTGCTGTTCCAGATAGTCGTCCAGTTCCGCACGGTCAAGCTGGCTTTCCAGTAATTCCTGCTCATCCTGCAGCCTTTGCTGGCGGGAACGCAGCTGTTCGATCGCGTTTTCCAGAGAGCGGATCCGGGACTGGGCCAGTTCTGCCTGTCGACGGGCATCGGCCGAGCGGGCACTGAAATCCTCCCAGTTATGCTGCCATTCACTCATGGCATCTTCGGCACTCTGGAGTTTTTCACCGGACTCCTCGGACTTCAGCGCAAGGGCCTCCTGTTCCGGTTCCAGCATATCCAAGTCTTCCTGGATGCCAGACAGCTTGTCCTGGTCCTGATCCAGTTCCCGTGCCAGTTCGCGCTGGTTTGCCATGGCCTGGTCCAGTTCGGCTGCAGTTTGGCGGCTGCGATCACGCTGGTGTTCAAGGCTCTGTTCGATACGGGCAATATCGGCACCAGCCTCGTAATACCGGGCCTGGGCCCTGTTGAAATGTTCGTTACGTTCCTGATGGCTTTCCCGCAGGGATTCCAGAGAGGTTTCCAGGCTGACTCGTTCGGAAAGCTGTTTCTCCAGTTCCAGTTCGGTATCCCGGATGCGGGAACGCCAGGTCTGCAGGTCTTTGTCCAGGGACTGCCAACGCAGAACCGTCAGTTCAGCCTTCTTCTGGCGCTCTTCCTGCTTGTAGGCCTTATACTTTTCAGCCGCCTGGGCCTGGCGCTCCAGATGCTGCAGTTGCCGGCCAAGCTCTTCCCGCAGGTCCGTCAGACGCTCCAGGTTTTCCTGGGTCCGGCGAATCCGGCTTTCGGTTTCCTTGCGCCGCTCCTTGTACTTGGAAATGCCGGCGGCTTCCTCGATATACACCCGCAGCTCTTCCGGCTTGGCTTCAATCAGTCTGGAAATCATGCCCTGCTCGATGATGGCGTAGCTACGGGGGCCGAGGCCAGTACCCAGGAACAGGTCAGTGATGTCGCGACGCCGGCATTTGGAACCGTTGAGGAAGTATTCGGATTGGCCTTCCCGGGAAACCCGGCGGCGGACAGAAATTTCGTTGAAACGCACGAACTCGCCGGGCGCGGAGCCGTCACTGTTATCAAACACCAGTTCGATGGACGCCTGACCGACCGGCTTGCGGGCACTGGAGCCATTGAAAATGACGTCCGACATGGACTCGCCACGGAGATACTTGGCAGAACTTTCACCCATGACCCAGCGTACGGCATCGATAATATTGGACTTGCCGCAACCGTTAGGACCCACCACCGCGGTCATATTGGAGGGAAACGGCACCGTGGTAGGATCTACAAACGATTTGAAACCGGACAGCTTGATGGATTTCAGCCGCATATCAGGCGCTCACCTCTTCCCTGAGAATACGTAATACCTGTTGCCGTTGATGTTCGCCAAACTCACAGATTGCCTGTTCAAGCCCCGGGGAGTCACTCCGGACAGCGGCGTCAGCCAGCAGCCGGAAAAAACGACCGGTTTCTTCCAGCTCGTCGCGGAAGTTCTCCAGGGCAACAAAATAGGTACGACTGATGGCGGGGCGGAAATTCTCCAGGGTTTCTTCGAGGAACGGGTTTTCCACCAGGCCGTATGAGTAACGCATGACTCCGAAGCCGGCGTCTATCACCTGCTCCGCGGCGTCACCGCCGGAGGAGTTAAGCGCGTCGATTACCGCCTGCAACTCGCGAACCTGCCCCATCACCCCGGACAACTGCTCGCCGGACCAGCGCTCAAGCACTTTGCGGCCCAGCATGCACAACAGGTCTATATAGATATCGTAAAGACTGTTCACCAGATCAGGCGTTAACCGGGAAACCACAGCGCCCCGGCGGGGAAAGATCTCCACCAGATGCCGGCGCTGGAGAATCAGCAGGGCTTCCCTAACAGACCCCCGGCTGACGTTCAGTTCACCGGCCACCTTGAGCTCCTGAATCCGCTCTCCGGGGCTGAGATCACCAGTGACAATGCGCTGCCCGATGTGCTGGGCTATCTGCTCGGAAAGACTTTCGGGGGCCTGAAACCTCATAAAGTTTGTCGCTCACTCGCTACTGGCAGCCAACAATAAGCGCAGAAGTTTACCACAGGCGCTGACGAGCCCAATCCCTTTGTCCGACATTTTAACGATCCGGCTGGCCCGGCAATTCACTGCCGGTTTATTGACATACCGCTCGACGGCAATTCCAAATTAGCTACAAAGCACATTATGATAACTCCATATATTATTGTTTTTAATGTTTATTTAGTATATGGCCGCATATTTGCTACAGGTTACACAAAATACCTTGAACAGGCCGCGTCGAGTGAAAAACATCCCCAAGATCAACAAGTCAGGACCTCAACCCCAGAAACTGGCAGCGCTCAAACAGGCGCACCGGGAATGGAGCGAATCCCCGGATGTGCTGACCCGCCTGACGCGCAGACTCTCAACAACACTCAACCTGGAAACCCAACTGGGAATTCTGGCAGAAGAGATCAGCACCGTCGTCCCTTTCGACTGCATGAACTACCGCCATCAGGTTGCAGCCCGGGAATTCGTTTATGCCACTGGCATGGGCGGCCCCCACCGATGCGACTATCGGCTCAACCTTAAAGGCAGCTTCTACGGCACACTGTCTTTCAGCCGGCGGCAGAAATTTACCGAACAGGAACTCGAAGGTGTCGAGCTGATGCTGGCGGCAGCCATTTGCCCGATTCGCAATGCCTGCCTCTACATCAGCATCGAGCAGGCCGCCCTGACGGATTCCCTGACCGGTGTCCCCAATAAACGCGCCATGAACGAAGTCCTGGCGAGGGCATGCTGTCTGGGAGATCGCCATGGAGAGGATTATTCACTGATTCTGTGCGATCTCGATCATTTCAAGGCAGTGAATGATCAACACGGACATGTGGTCGGGGATCACATTCTGAAACTGGCCGCTGTTGAACTGGAGAAAGCGGTGCGGAATTCCGACAGCGTTTACCGCTTCGGTGGTGAGGAATTCGCCATTCTGCTGCCCCACACCGATGAAATCCATGCCAGGGCGGTTGCCGATCGTATTCGTGAGTACATCGGGACCATTTCCGTTAATTGCGGGGAAACCGATGTGTCGGTCACTACCAGCTGCGGTGTGGCCCAGCGTCTCCCCGATGAAACAGCGGATCAATGGCTGGCGAGGGCAGACGAAGCCCTTTACCGGGCAAAAGACCATGGCCGGAACTGCACCCGGGTCTTTGCCGCTATCGGAAACTGATTATCGCTTTGGTGACTTGCGCGCGGGTTTACGGGCCGGTTTCTGGTCGGCCCCGGAGCCATCCACCTGCCAGCGCGGGTTGCCGGATTTTCGATGTGCCGGCCCAGGCTGTTTCCGGCGCTGGCGATCATGAACTTTCTGCTCGGACGGGGTTTTCGCAGGAATCTCCACTGGCGTCAGGTCCACTGCCTTGCTGAGCGCGTCCACAGCTTTCTGATCCAGCTCTTCCCACTTACCAACCGTCAACCGGCTGGGCAGGAAGACCGGCCCGTAGCGTACCCTCTTGAGACGGCTGACCCGTACCCCCTGGGACTCCCACAACCGCCGAACCTCCCGGTTTCGCCCTTCAAGCAGGGTGACATGGAACCACTGGTTGATGCCCTTGCCCCCAGCCTCCGTGATGTCAGAAAATTTCGCCATGCCATCGTCCAGCAGAACGCCCTCTGCCAACCGCTTGATCATGGCCTCGTCTACCTCGCCGAAGACCCTCACAGCGTATTCGCGGTCAATCTGGCGTGACGGGTGCATCAGCCGGTTGGCCAGTTCGCCATCAGTGGTGAACAGCACCAGGCCGGTGGTGTTGATATCAAGCCGGCCGATGGCAATCCAGCGATGATCCCGAAGCCGCGGGAGGCTGTCGAACACTGTCGGGCGTCCTTCCGGATCCCGGCGGGTTGTCACCTCGCCTTCCGGCTTGTTATAGATCAGCACCCGCCGGAGCACTTCCGCGCCAGCTGCAATATCAAGACGCTTGCCATCCAGCTCAATGCGGTCGCTGACGGAGGCTTTCTGGCCCGGCTCCACAGGCTGGCCATTGATAGCCAGGCGTCCGGCCTCAATCCAGCCCTCGACTTCCCGACGTGATCCTACTCCGGCCCTGGCCAGCAATTTCTGAATGCGTTCGGGACCGGTAACGGTACTTTCTTCCGGCTTTCTGTTTTCCGGCTTACGGGGGCGATCTGCCGCCATGAATCTGTCCTTAACAAGTGGCTGATACCAGCGGCATCAGTGAAGTGTCTGCCCTGGCGACAGCTCGGAGGCTGATTCCCCGTCATCGTCACCAGCATCTCTGGCCGGAGCTTCAAATTCGATCTCGGCCTGTATGTTCTTTTCTATTTCCCGGCCTATCTCTTCCAGATCCCGGATTTCGGAAAGCGGGGGCAACTGATCCAGTCCCTCCAGGTTGAAGTAATCCAGGAACTGCTTTGTAGTGGCGTACATCGCTGGCCGGCCAGGAACATCCCGATGCCCCACAACCCGCACCCATTCGCGCTCGAGCAGCGTGCGGACAATATTGCTGCTGACAGTGACGCCGCGGATATCCTCGATTTCACCCCGGGTAATAGGCTGACGATAGGCAACCAGGGCCAGGGTTTCCAGCAATGCCCGGGAGTACCGCTGTGGCTTCTCCTCGAATAGCCTGCTTACCCAGGGCGCATATTCTTGCCTTACCTGCAGCCGATAACCGCTGGTGACTTTTTTCAGCTCAAATCCTCGCCCCTGACAGGACTGTTCCAGCAAAACGAGCACATGCTCCATGACCTGTCGGGCCGGGCGCTCCTCTTCCCCGAACAGCTCCCGCAGTTGCTCCACAGATAATGGCTTGCCCGCAGCGAGCAGCGCCGCCTCGGTGATTGCCTGAATTTTTCTGAGATTTTCTTCGTTCATGGTTCCACTACCGGATATCAGATTGTGCGCGGTCAGATCGCTAGCGAGAGGCCCTGGCACGGACATGAATCGAACCCAGCACTTCCGCCTGCACCACTTCGATCAGTTGCTCCTTAACCAGCTCAAGGGTTGCGAGGAAACTGACCACAACACCCAGGCGCCCTTCTTCCGGTGTAAACAGGCTTTCAAATGTTACGAACTGATCGTCCCGCAACACCGACAGTATGGCCGACATGCGCTCACGGGTGGAAAGCCTCTCTTTTTCAACGTGGTGGCTGGTAAACAGGTCGGCCCTTTTCAGCACACCCTGCAGAGCAAACAGGATTTCCCGCAGATCAACGTCGGGATGCGGCTGGCTGGACGGCATCTGCGGTAACCCTGCCGAAGCCGTAAAATTGTCGCGTTCCAGCCGCGGCATTTCGTCAATATCTTCGGCAGCCTGCTTGAAGCGCTCGTATTGCTGCAAACGGCGAATCAGCTCTGCCCGGGGGTCAATCTCTTCTTCATCCTCCGCTTCCTGGCGTGGCAACAGCATCCGCGACTTGATCTCTGCCAGGGTGGCAGCCATCACCAGGTATTCAGCAGCCAGCTCAAACCGCATGGCTTCCACCGCGCCGATGTAATCCATGTACTGTTTGGTAATCTCGCTGACATCGATATCCAGGATATCCATGTTCTGGCGCCGGATCAGATACAGCAGCAGGTCCAGAGGCCCTTCAAACGCTTCCAGGAATACCGCCAGGGCATCAGGCGGTATGTAAAGATCCCGGGGAAGATCAACCACGGGTTTGCCTGAGACCCGAGCCAGCGGCACCTGCTCAGCGGCGGGAACGGACGTCTCAGCTCCCTCCTCTGCCGCTGTTTTGCCTGCGGTATCGTCTGTCACGGTGTCTCCAGTTTCCTTGGCGCCGGCGTTCAGCGGTAGTTCAGCCCCATGGCTGCGCGGACTTCCTCCAGGGTATCGCGCGCTGCATCACGGGCATGCTCACAGCCCTCTTCAATTATGGCGTGAACCAGATCCGGGTTGCTCTCATACTCCCGGGCGCGCTCGTGAAGCGGGCGCTGTTCCTCGATAATAGAATCTATCAGTGGCTTCTTGCACTCCAGACAGCCAATGCCAGCGCTGCGGCATCCCGTTTGAACCCATTCCTGGGTGTCATCATCGGAATACACCTTGTGCAGCCCCCATACCGGGCATTTCTCGGGCTCACCCGGATCCGTCCGGCGCACCCGTTGCGGGTCGGTCTGCATGGTGCGGACTTTCTGCGCCACAGTGTCCGGATCCTCGCGCAGGCCGATGTAATTGTTATAGGACTTGGACATCTTCTGACCGTCCAGCCCCGGCATCTTGGATTCAGGTGTCAGTAATGGCTGCGGCTCCGGAAGGATGACCTTGCCGCCGCCCTCAATATAGCCATACAGCCGCTCACGATCTCCGAGGGAGATGTTCTGCTGCTCCTTGAGCAGGGCCCGGGCAGTTTCCAGTGCCTCCATATCACCCTCTTCCTGGTAACGTTTCTTCAGGGTGCGATACAGTTTGGCGTTCTTCTTACCCATCTTGACGATGGCGCCCTCGGCCTGCTCTTCAAAACCCGGTTCACGGCCATACAGGTGATTGAAACGGCGGGCGATTTCCCGCGTGATTTCCACGTGGGACACCTGGTCCGCGCCCACAGGAACACGCCCTGCCCGGTACATGAGAATGTCGGCGCTTTGCAGCAATGGGTAACCCAGAAAGCCGTAGGTGGCGAGATCTTTCTCGCGTAGCTTTTCCTGCTGATCCTTGTAGGTGGGGATACGCTCAAGCCAGCCCAGCGGCGTAATCATCGACAACAACAGGTGCAGTTCCGCGTGCTCAGGCACCTTGGACTGGATAAACATTGTGGAGGAGCCCGGATTAACACCGGCCGCCAGCCAGTCGATAACCATGTCCCAGACACTGTCCTGGATACCGCTGGGATCATCGTAATTGGTGGTCAGCGCGTGCCAGTCCGCAACGAAGAAGAAGCATTCGAATTCATGCTGGAGTTTTACCCAGTTCTTCAGAACACCATGATAATGGCCAAGGTGCAACTTGCCGGTGGGACGCATGCCGGACAAAATCCGTTGCTGGGAATCGACAGAACTCAAAGCATGAACTCCTTGTGTATTTTGGAAAACAGCCATCTTATTGCAGGCTGACCGGGCATTATAGACTTATGTGCTGCCTGCGTTAAGGAACCATTTTAAAACCTGCCACCGGCACCTGAAAACAAAAAGCCCCCGGCAGTCCGCAAGGCAGACCCGGGGGCTTTTTATGACCGGCGGGAACTTACCAGCCAGTTACTTCTTTCAGTGCCTTGCCGATTTCGGCCAGGCTACGCACGGTTTTGACACCGGCGTCATTCAAGGCCGCGAACTTCTCGTCCGCTGTGCCTTTGCCACCGGAGATGATGGCGCCCGCGTGGCCCATACGCTTACCCGGAGGCGCTGTGACACCGGCGATGTAGGCTACCACCGGCTTGCTGACATTCTCCTTGATGAAGGCTGCAGCTTCTTCTTCAGCAGTACCGCCGATCTCGCCGATCATCACGATGGCTTCGGTCTGCGGGTCGTCCTGCAGAAGTTGCAGAATATCGATGAAGTTGGAGCCCGGAATCGGGTCACCACCGATACCAACACAGCTGGACTGACCGTAACCAAAGTCCGTGGTCTGTTTGACCGCTTCGTAGGTCAGGGTACCGGAGCGGGACACAATGCCAACCTTGCCTGGCTTGTGGATGTGACCCGGCATGATGCCGATCTTGCTTTCGCCTGGCGTAATCACACCCGGGCAGTTCGGCCCGATCATGCGAACACCTTTGCGATCCACATACTCTTTTGCATAAAGCATGTCGATGGTCGGAATACCCTCGGTGATGCATACAATCAGTTCGATACCAGCGTCTGCGGCTTCGATGATGGCGTCTTTGCAGAACGGAGCCGGTACATAGATAACGGTGGCTTCTGCTCCGGTTTTCTCGACTGCTTCACGCACGGTGTTGAATACCGGCAGACCAAGATGTTCGGTGCCGCCCTTTCCGGGGCTGACGCCGCCCACCATTTTGGTACCGTACTCAATGGCCTGCTCAGAGTGAAAAGTACCCTGAGCGCCGGTAAAGCCCTGGCAGATAACTTTGGTGTCTTTATTGATCAGGATGCTCATTATTTACCCCCCGCGGCTTTAACGACTTGCTCTGCCGCATTGGACAGACTGGTGGCGGCAATGATGTTCAGGCCGCTGTCGGCGAGTACCTTGGTGCCGGTTTCGGCGTTGTTGCCTTCAAGGCGAACAACCACGGGAACCTTCACGCCCACTTCTTTGACGGCACCGATGATGCCCTCTGCGATCATGTCGCAGCGCACAATGCCACCAAAAATGTTAACCAGAACTGCCTTGACGTTGGAGTCGGACAGAATGATCTTGAACGCTTCGGAAACACGCTCTTTGGTAGCACCGCCGCCAACGTCCAGGAAGTTGGCAGGCTGGCCGCCGGACAACTTGATGATGTCCATGGTACCCATGGCCAGGCCGGCACCGTTAACCATGCAGCCGATGTTGCCTTCCAGTGCCACGTAGTTGAGTTCCCACTTGGCTGCTTCCGCTTCCCGGGAATCTTCCTGAGAGGGATCGTGCATCTCGTGGATCTTCTTCTGGCGATAAAGCGCGTTACCGTCAACGCCGATCTTGGCATCCAGGCAGTGCAGATCACCGGCCGGTGTGATGACCAGCGGATTGATTTCCAGCAACGCCAGATCACGCTCTTCAAACAGCTTTGCCAGGCCCAGGAAAATCTTGGTGAACTGACCAATCTGCTTACCTTCCAGGCCCAGCTTGAAAGCCAGTTCGCGGCCCTGGTAAGGCTGCGCGCCTACCAGCGGATCAACTTCGGCCCTCAGGATCTTTTCCGGAGTTTCTTCAGCCACTTTCTCGATCTCGACGCCACCCTCAGTGGACGCCATGAACACGATACGACGGCTACCGCGGTCAACAACCGCACCCAGGTAGAGCTCCTGGTCGATATCGGTAAGGGACTCAACAAGAATCTTGCTGACCGGCTGGCCGTTCTCGTCGGTCTGGTAGGTCACCAGGTTCTTGCCGAGCCAGTTTTCTGCAAAGGCACGGATCTCGTCCTTGCTCTTGACCAGTTTTACACCGCCAGCCTTACCGCGGCCACCAGCGTGTACCTGGGCCTTTACAACCCAGGCGTCGCCGCCAATTTCGTCAGCAGCAGCCACTGCTTCCTTGGGGGTATCGCAGGCAATGCCCTTGGATACTGGCAGGCCATATTCAGCGAAAAGCTGCTTGCCCTGATATTCATGCAAATTCATAGTTAATGTCCCGCTTTCTGATGGAGGATAACCACATACGGAAATTGAACCCGCGCGGAGCGAATTCGGTTCGATGCGCCGGGGATCACCTCAGCGCACCACTAACGCAACCGGAAACCAGCCGTTTTATAGCAGCGGGGCGCCCCTTTGGCGCCCCTTTTCCCTGATCTGCGTTACTTCTTTTTGCGACGGTTGGCAATGTGGATTGCACCACCGTCTACAGCCAGTGCTGCTTCGTGCACGGATTCAGACAGAGTCGGATGCGCGAAACAGGTCAGTGCCAGATCTTCTGCGCTGGAGCCGAACTCCATCGCGATCACGCCCTGGGCAACAATCTCGGAAGCCTGCGGCCCCACTACATGGAAGCCGAGGATACGATCAGTCTTTTCATCGGCCATGATCTTCACCATGCCGATCGCAGAGTTGGCGGCCATGGCACGGCCGTTCGCCGCGAACGGGAAGGCACCTACCTTGTAAGCCTCACCTTCAGCCTTGAGCTGCTCCTCGGACTTGCCCACCCAGGCGATCTCCGGGAAGGTGTACACCACGTTCGGGATGCAGTCGTAGTTGACCTGGGGCTTGTGGCCAGCGATACGCTCGGCAACCATAACCCCTTCTTCTGAGGCCTTGTGTGCCAGCATGGGGCCACGAACCACATCACCAACAGCCCATACGCCCGGAGCTTCGGTTTTACAGGTATCGTCGACAAAAATGAAGCCACGCTCATCCATCTGAACGCCGGCGTCTTCGGAAAGCAGGTTATCCGTGTAAGGACGGCGACCCACTGCAACAATCAGCTTGTCGAACTTCGCTTCCTGCTTGCCCTTGGCATCTTCGTAACTCACGTTGACCAGCTTGCGCTTGACTTCCGCACCAGTCATGCGCGCGCCCATGACAATGTTGAGTCCCTGCTTCTGGAACTGCTTGAATGCGTCCTTGGCGACCTGTTGGTCGACAACAGGCAAAAAGCTGTCCTGGGCTTCGATCACCGTCACTTCTGCACCCAGACGGGCCCAGACACTGCCCAGCTCCAGACCGATAATGCCGGCGCCGATCACACCGAGGCGCTTTGGTACTTCGGTGAATTCCAGCGCACCCTCGGAGTCGACAATGTATTCGCCGTCAAAAGGCGCAGGCGGGATCTGGATCGGCTTGGAACCGGTGGCGATTATAACGTTTTCCGCCTCGTAGGTTTTGGTCTTGCCGTCCTTGTCCGTCACCTCAACGTTGCGGTTGGCCAGCAGCTTGCCGTGTCCATAGATCGGCGTTACGCCGTTGGACTTGAACAACCCACCGATACCACCGGTAAGCTGGTCCACGATGCCTTCCTTACGCTCCATCATCTTGCCGATGTCCATCTTGACATCCTTGGCGATGATGCCCTGATGGGCAAAACCGTGGCTGGCTTCCTCGTATTTGTGGGAAATCTCCAGCAATGCCTTGGAGGGAATACATCCCACGTTCAGGCAGGTGCCACCCAGCCGATTCTTGCCTTCCTTGTCGGTCCAGGATTCAATACAGGCAGTTTTCAGACCCAGCTGTGCTGCCTTGATGGCGGCAACATAGCCGCCAGGGCCAGCGCCAATGACGATTACGTCGTACTTGTCAGACATGTTTTATCCCGTTTATCCAGTTCGTTGAATGTCGGCTCAGACGTCCAGCAGAATACGTGCCGGATCCTCAAGCATTTCCTTGATGGCCACCAGGAACTGTACCGCTTCCTTGCCATCAATCATGCGGTGGTCATAGGAAAGAGCCAGATACATCATCGGCTGGATTTCCACCTTGCCGTTCACCGCCATCGGACGCTCCTGGATCTTGTGCATGCCCAGAATGGCTGTCTGGGGGGGATTCAGGATCGGTGTGGAAATCAATGATCCGAATATACCACCGTTAGTAATAGTGAAGGTCCCGCCGGTCATATCTTCAATGCCGAGTTTGCCTTCTTTGGCCTTGGTTCCATATTCGACGATTTTCTTCTCGATGCCGGCAAGGCCAAGCGCATCAGCATCACGCACAACCGGAACAACCAGGCCGCGATCACTTGAAACCGCAATGCCAATATCCTGGTAGCCATGGTAAACCATATCGTTGCCGTCGATGGACGCATTTACCGCAGGGAAACGCTTCAGGGCTTCGGTAGCAGCCTTGGTGAAAAATGACATGAAGCCAAGCTTGACTCCGTGACGCTTTTCAAAGCTCTCCTTATACTGTTTCCGCAGTTCCATGACCGGCCCCATGTTCACCTCGTTGAACGTGGTAAGCATGGCGGCGGTCTGCTGGGCATTAACCAGGCGCTTGGCGATGCTGGCACGCAAACGGGTCATCGGTACCCGTTTCTCCGGACGCTCTCCAGAGCCCAGATCCACCTGTGGCATGTCGCCGGCCGGCTTGGCAGCAGGGGCTGAAGCAGACTCTGAAGACTTGCCCGCAGATATATGATTCTGAACGTCTTCTTTAGTAACTCGACCGTCTTTTCCGGTACCTTCAACGGCGTCCGGATTCACGTTGTTCTCTTCCGCCAGCTTGCGGGCGGCAGGGCTCAGAATGGCTTCACCAGAGGACTGGGCGGGGGCTTCGGCCGGCTTCTCAGCAGCCTCTTCCTTCTCGCCTTCCTCTTTCCTGCCTTCGTCCTGGGCAGCCGGCTTTGATGCCCCAGCGGCGCCTTCCTTGAATTTGCCGACTACTTCACCGCTTTCCACGGTGTCGCCTTCGCCCTTGAGTATTTCCTCAATAACACCATCAGCCGGAGCGACGACTTCGAGCACGACCTTATCGGTTTCGATATCGACAATCAGTTCGTCACGAGAACAGGCTTCGCCAGGCTGCTTGTGCCAGGTCGCGACTGTTCCTTCTGCGACCGACTCTGGGAATACGGGGGCTTTTATTTCAGTTGACATCTCGGGTCCTTAGTTCGGTAGCTCGTCAGATTTCAAACGCGTCGTTAACCAGCTTTTTCTGCTCTTCAATGTGGACAGACATATGCCCACAGGCCGGAGCAGCAGAAGCATCACGACCGGCATACTGAAGATACAGTTTGGGGTTGTGGCGATACAGGGCATTTCTCATGTGATGCTGACTGCAGTACCAGGCACCCTGGTTCATGGGCTCTTCCTGACACCAGACGACGTGCTTGAGCTTGCTGTACTGGCTCAGGAGCTCATCCAGGTCGTCCCCCGGGAACGGATACAGCTGCTCGATACGGACGATGGCAACATCATGCCGTTCATCAGCTTTCTTGCGCTCCAGCAGGTCAAAGTAGACCTTGCCGCTGCACAGGATCAACCGGTTTACTTTCTTCGGATCGGAAGGCTCTTTCTCCGGCAGCACTGTTTTGAAGGTACCGGATGTCAGATCGTCGAGATCCGAGGTTGCCTCTTTATGCCGCAACAAACTCTTTGGCGTGATGGCAACCAGCGGCTTGCGCAGTGGGCGTTTGACCTGTCGGCGCAGCATATGGAAAACCTGCGAAGGCGTTGTCGGCACACAAACCTGAATGTTGTGCTCTGCGGACAACTGCAGGAAGCGCTCAAGGCGCGCAGAACTGTGCTCCGGCCCCTGCCCTTCATAGCCGTGAGGCAGCAGCAGGGTCAGACCACAAAGCCTGCCCCACTTGTGCTCACCACTGGTTAGAAACTGATCGATCACCACCTGGGCGCCGTTGGCGAAGTCACCAAACTGGGCCTCCCAGACAACCAGGCCATTGGGAGCCGTGGTTGAATAGCCATATTCGAATGCCATGACTGCCTCTTCGGACAGCAGTGAGTCATAGATTTCGAATCTCGGCTGGTCCTCGGCAATATGTTCAAGAGCAGTATGGGTCGAGCCGTCCTTCTGGTTGTGCAGCACCGCGTGACGGTGAGAGAAGGTGCCGCGACCGACATCCTGCCCGGTAATACGAATCGGGTGGCCTTCCTCGAGCAGTGTGGCATAGGCCATGATCTCGCCGTAGCCCCAGTTGATGGGCAGTGCACCTGCCGTCATCTTCTCGCGATCAGTAATGATCTTGGACACCTGGCGCTGGATATTGAAACCTTCAGGCACATGGGTCAGCTTCTTGCCCAGCTTCTGGATCGTCTTCAGGGCAACGCTGGATTTACATTTTGCGGTCCATTCGTGGCCCAGATAGGGGGTCCAGTCAACGTAGAGCTCCTTGTTGGGCTCCTTGACCAGAGATTTGACCACGTGGTCGCCCTTGTCCAGCTCGTCGCGGTAATCAAGTTCGATCTGCTTGGATTCTTCCTCGCTCATAATCCCGTCGGCAACCAGCTTTTCGGCGTAGAGGTTACGGGTTGTAGTCAGCTTGCGAATCTTGCCGTACATCACCGGCTGGGTGGCGGCGGGCTCATCAGCCTCGTTATGGCCGCGGCGGCGGTAGCAAACCAGGTCAATCACCACATCGTTCTTGAACTCGTGGCGGTAGTCCATGGCCATCTGGGTCACGAACATGACCGCTTCGGGATCGTCCGCGTTCACGTGCAGGATCGGGGCCTGAATCATCTTGGCCACGTCGGTGCAGTATTCGGTGGAACGGGCATCTTCCTGTTTGCTGGTGGTAAAACCAACCTGATTGTTGATCACGATGTGAATCGTACCACCAACACCATAGCCCCTGGTCTGGGACATCTGGAAGGTTTCCATAACCACGCCCTGCCCGGCAAAGGCAGCGTCGCCGTGCATGATGATGGGCACACACTGGGTGCCGTTAGGATCATTGCGGCGGGTCTGGCGGGCACGAACAGAGCCTTCAACTACCGGAGAAACGATCTCCAGGTGAGACGGGTTGAACGCCAGGGCCAGATGGATCTCGCCACCCTCTGTCATCACGTTGGACGAGAAGCCCTGGTGGTATTTCACGTCCCCGGAGCCGGAATCCGCGAGCTTCTTGCCCTCGAATTCGTCAAACAGTTCTTTCGGGTTCTTGCCGAGGGTATTTACCAGAACGTTCAGGCGGCCACGGTGGGCCATGCCCAGTACGATTTCCTTGGCGCCGTAACTGCCGGCCCTCTGGATGAGCTCATCCAGGCAAGGGATCAGGGTTTCGGCACCTTCCAGGCCGAAACGCTTGACGCCGGGATAGCGCGAGCCAAGGTATTTCTCCAGGCCTTCCGCCGCTGTCAGGCGCTCAAGAAGATGCTTACGGGTGCCCGTTTCGTAATTCGGGCGGGAACGCACGGGCTCCATCCGCTGCTGGAACCAGCGCTTGATGCGGGTATCCACAACGTGCATGTACTCGGCGCCAATGCTTTCGCAATACGTCTGACGCAGGCCATCCACGATCTCCCTGAGCTTCATGGTCTCTGAACCGAAGTTCAGTGAGCCAGTCTGGAACTCAAGATCGTAATCGGCTTCTGAAAGCTCATGGAACGAAGGATCGAGATCTTCCACCTGAGGGCGATTCCAGACCCCAAGGGGGTCAAGCTTCGCTTCCTGATGGCCACGGAAACGAAAGGCGTTGATCAGCTGAAGCACACGAATCTGTTTCTTGTCGGCATCTGCAGTTGCACTGGCAGGCACACCACTGGTCGCAAGAAAACGCTGATTACGGGAAATGTGTTCAAACTGCTGGCGTATAGATGAATGATCTATATCGCGGCCTTTGTAGCCATCCACACTGGGAAGTTTATCGAAGTAGCTGCGCCACTCTTCAGGAATGGCATTGGGGTCTTTCAGGTAGGTTTCGAAAAGCTGTTCAACATAGGCAAGATTTCCACCTTGAAGGTGGGAAGTCTGCCATAACTGCTCCATTATGCTTTCATGCATTTTGAATAGCTCACCTTGGGCTGGTGCGGGGAGCTGGCTATGGTCGGCCAGGGGTACATCTGAGTCAATACGGGTTTTTACGGGATCGACTGTGGCCACCACACCCAACAAGGATGTTTTCCGTTCCCCGGTGGTTATTATACTCAGCAAATCCGCTGGGGATCTTTTAAGTTCCCATCACGGCCTGCGTAGTTTGCACCCTGTTAAGACTTTTGACTATAAGCCTTTGGTTGAAGGGCCCGCATTGATGCGGGCCCTTCGGGCGCTTACCTTGTCAGCACAGTATAGCGCCTGTTTCAGATTCTGCTTAAGTTGCGCGCTGAAGCAGCAGATTGCGGATATGGCCGATTGCCCGCGTGGGGTTCAGGCCTTTGGGGCAGACACTGACACAGTTCATGATACCGCGGCAACGAAATACGCTGAACGGGTCGTCAAGATTGGCTAGCCGCTCGGCCTGGGCGGTATCACGGCTGTCCGCCAGGAACCGATAGGCCTGCAACAGGCCTGCAGGGCCAATGAACTTGTCCGGATTCCACCAGAACGACGGGCAGGCAGTAGAACAGCATGCACAGAGGATACACTCGTACAGGCCGTCCAGCTTTTCCCGGTCTTCCGGAGACTGGTAGCGCTCAATGGCAGGCGGTGGGTTGTCGTTGACCAGGTACGGCATGACCTTTTCATACTGCTTATAGAAAAGACTCATGTCGACCACGAGGTCACGGATAACTGGTAGGCCAGGCAGCGGGCGCAGAACCAGCTTGCTGTTCTTCAGAACCTCGGACAGCGGGGTAATGCAGGCAAGACCGTTCTTGCCATTCATGTTCATGCCATCAGAGCCACAGACGCCCTCACGACAGGAACGACGGTAGGCCATCGACGCATCACGCTCTTTGATGAGGTTCAGAACGTCAAGAACCATCAGATCCTTGCCTTCCGGAATCTCTACCTCAACATCCTGCATATAGGGCGCGTTGTCGGTTTCCGGGTTGTAACGATAAAGACTCACTAACATTTCTACATCCCCCCCTCAGTAAGTCCGGACCTTCGGCTCAAACGTGTCAACTGTCTTCGGTGCAAAATTCACATCACGCTTTCCGACACGCTTTTCTACCGGGTAATACATAGAGTGCTTCAGCCAGTTCTCATCGTCACGATCGGCAAAGTCATTACGGGCGTGGGCGCCGCGGCTTTCCTTACGCTCGAACGCGGAAATGGCCGTAGCCTGAGCCACCTCGAAAAGATTATCGAGCTCAAGCGCTTCTATTCGAGCCGTGTTAAAGGCATTACTGGTGTCGGCCAGCTTGGTGTTACGAACACGTTCGCCGATCGCCTCCAGTTTCTCCAATCCCTCTTCCATGCTCTTGCCGTCGCGGAACACACCGAAGTACAGCTGCATGCAGCTCTGCAGATCCTTCCGGACCTCGGCGACACTTTCACCTTCAGAGGCACTGTTCAGACGATCAAGCCGAGCCATCGCATTCTTGATATCCTGCTCGCTGGCGTTGTCAACCTCGAAGCCGCCACGGAGCTGCTCCTCGATGTGCAGGCCAGCCGCACGGCCAAATACAACCAGATCAAGCAATGAGTTGCCGCCAAGACGGTTGGCACCGTGTACGGACACACAGGCCGCCTCGCCACAGGCGAACAGACCCGGGATCGGCTTGTCTTTTCCATTCTCATCCTGGGTCAGGGCCTGACCGCCGACGTTGGTCGGAATACCACCCATCATGTAGTGACAGGTCGGAACAACCGGAACCGGCTCTTTTACAGGATCCACGTGAGCAAAGGTACGGGACAGCTCACAGATACCCGGCAGACGAAGATTCAGGGTTTCTTCACCCAGATGATCCAGCTTCAGCAGAACATGGTCCTTCTCGGGGCCACAGCCGCGACCTTCAAGAATCTCGATAACCATCGAACGCGCAACAACGTCACGACCAGCCAGGTCCTTCGCGTTGGGCGCATACCGCTCCATGAAACGCTCGCCCTCGGAGTTGATCAGGTAACCGCCCTCACCACGGCAACCTTCGGTCACCAGCGTGCCGGCACCGTGAATGCCCGTAGGGTGGAACTGCCACATTTCCATGTCCTGCATCGGGAAGCCCGCACGCAGCGCCATGCCGATACCGTCGCCTGTATTGATCAGGGCGTTAGTGGTAGAGGCATAGATACGGCCGGCACCGCCGGTGGCCAGAACCGTTGCCTTGGACTTGATATACGCGACTTCGCCGGTCTCGATCTCTATGCCAACAACGCCGACCACTTCGTCTTTGCTATTCTTGACCAGATCGACCGCATACCACTCGTTCAGAAACGTGGTGCCACCTTTCAGATTTGCCTGGTACAGGGTATGCAGAAGAGCATGACCAGTACGGTCGGCAGCAGCACAGGTACGAGCCGCCTGAGTGGGATTATCCGGCCCCTTGGACTGGCCACCGAAAGGACGCTGATAAATGCGACCCTGTTCGGTGCGGGAGAACGGCAACCCCATGTGTTCCAGCTCAAAAACGGCCTGCGGGCCAACTGAACACATGTACTCGACCGCATCCTGATCGGCAATGTAGTCAGAGCCTTTGACAGTATCGTACATGTGCCAGCGCCAGTCATCGTTGGGATCCGCACTGGCAATCGCGCAAGTAATACCACCCTGTGCAGACACAGTGTGGGAGCGCGTCGGGAAAACTTTGGTGATACACGCGGTGTTGACGCCGGATTCGGTCAACTGAAGGGCGGCACGCATACCGGCACCGCCACCACCGATAACAATCGCGTCGTAAGACATGGTCTTGATATTAGCCATTAATTAAAGCCCCCAAAGAATCTGAATACCCCAGACTACATACACGAACATTGTCAATCCACACAGTGCCTGGACCAGGAACCGGGGCAGCGTCGCCTTGATGTAATCCGTTGTTACTGTCCAGAGCCCCACCCACGCGTGCCCTCCGATTGAAAGCAGGGCAAGCAGGGTAAAGATACGAAACCAGGTCTGATCGAAGAGTCCGGACCAGGTGTCGTAATTGACGTCAGACGTCAACATGAAACCGAACAGAAAAATTGTATACAGAGCAAGTACGTAGGCGGTAACACGCTGGATCATCCAGTCGAATACGCCGCTGCGGCCAAGATTCGTAACACTGTCTACGCTGTTCACCATACCCAGACTCCTGCAAGAAGGATGAGAATCACGGAAATCACGACGGTGGCTTTCGCCGCGAGCCGGCCACTTTCCAGTTCTTCGCCAATGCCCATATCCATCAGCAGGTGCTTGATGCCGGCAACCAGGTGGTACAGCAAGGCAGACAGAATGCCCCAGGTAATCAGCTTCGCCAGGAAGCTGTCCAGCAATCCACTAACGCGGCTGAAGCCTTCTTCCCCGGAAAGGGAAAGCTGAAGTCCGTACAGCATGAAGGCAACACCCACGAAAATGATGATGCCACTTATGCGATGCACGATGGACGTAATGGCTGGCAGCGGAAAATGGAACTTGCTGAGATCGAGATTTACTGGTCGTTTGCTATTCACAGCGCTCTCACACTCTCTCTTGGTTCCGCGGGCCGGAGAACCGGTTGCGGATGGTTGGTATGTAACGATCATGGTGCTGAACGAATCCGGCACACGATTGCCTAAGGAGGGAGAAAAACCGGCGTGCGCTCTTCTGACATCTGACGCTGCGGCCTGGCATATCCCCGATTCCGGGATACGGATTATAAGGAGTACCCCTGTCAATTACAAACGCGCAACCTTGTCAAACCCCTGTAAATAAGGGCCTGAGACTGGCTATATAGATGATTGACAAATCCGATTAATGCCCCCGGCCGGGCGCATTCCGGGTATCCCTGATTTACAGCGGATGTCAAATATAGGGTTTTATTGCCTCCTCCATTGACAAAAAAAGCCAACGCCCTATATTTTGCCGCCAGTTTTGCGATAATACGCGCCTTCTAGCGCATCCAAATGCTGATAAATAGGAGAGCACCATGACCGACAGGAAAGCCACGCTTTCGGTGGGTGACAAGTCCATCGAGCTACCAATTTATTCGGGCACCGTCGGCCCTGACGTCATTGACGTGAGAAGCCTGGTCCAGGAAGGCGTATTCACTTACGACCCCGGATTTGTATCCACTGCGGCCTGCGAATCCCAGATCACCTACATTGACGGTGCCAACGGTGTTCTCCTGCACCGGGGTTACCCGATTGAAGAACTGGCAGAGAATTCCGACTACCTTGAAGTCTGCTACCTTCTGCTGAACGGCGAGCTGCCCACGGCCGAGGAAAACAAGCACTTTCACGACACCATCAAAAACCACACAATGCTTCACGACCAGATGCGCAATTTCTACCAGGGCTTTCGCCGGGATGCGCATCCCATGGCCATAATGTGTGGCGTTGTGGGCGCCCTTTCTGCCTTCTATCACGACCAGATGGACGTTGCCAACGTCGAACAGCGAGAAATCACTGCCCATCGCCTGATTGCCAAGATGCCGACCATCGCGGCCTGGAGCTACAAATACAGCGTCGGCCAGCCGTTCGTTTATCCACGAAACGACCTTTCATACGCCGAGAATTTCCTGCAGATGATGTTTGGCGTTCCCTGTGAGGAATACAAGCCGAATCCGATCCTGGCGAAGGCCATGGACAGGATCTTCATTCTGCATGCGGATCATGAACAGAATGCCTCGACGTCCACTGTTCGCCTGGCAGGATCCACCGGCGCCAACCCCTATGCGTGCATTGCCTCCGGTATTGCAGCTCTCTGGGGGCCGGCTCACGGCGGTGCCAACGAAGCAGTACTGGATATGCTGGCGGAGATCGGCGACGAAGCCAACATCGAGAAGTTCATTGCCAAGGCCAAGGACAAGGACGACCCTTTCCGTCTCATGGGCTTTGGCCACCGGGTTTACAAGAACTTCGACCCGCGCGCCAAAGTCATGGCGGAAACAGCCCACGAAGTGCTGACCGAGCTGGGCCTGGAAAACGACCCGCTGCTGAAAATCGCCCAGAGACTGGAAAAAATTGCCCTGGAAGACGAATACTTCGTCCAGCGCAAACTGTATCCGAATGTGGACTTCTATTCCGGCCTGATTCTCAAGGCGATCGGCATTCCGACATCCATGTTCACCGTAATCTTTGCCCTGTCCCGCACCATTGGCTGGTTCTCCCACTGGAACGAGATGGTCAGTGGTGATTACCGCATAGGTCGCCCACGCCAGCTGTACACAGGCGAGAAAAGCCGGAAGTACCCGAAAAAATAGACAAAACCGGGTTATCTGAAGAAGGCCGCTGCAAAGCGGCCTTTTTTGTGTCTGCTCATTCTGTAATGATTAACGCTGATTTTCCCAATAATAACCAACGTCCGGAGACAGACTTTATGACCGCAACCGCAGCATTTATTGGCCTGGGTATTATGGGCTACCCCATGGCGGGCCATCTGGCCAACGCAGGAATCGACGTAAGGGTCTGGAACCGAAGCGCCGACAAATCCGCGGCCTGGGCTGGTAAATATCCCGGCAAAACCGGTGGCACCATCGCCGATACGGTAATGGAAGCCGACTTTGTATTTACCTGTGTTGGCGCAGACCGTGACCTCGTTGAAATCTTCGAGGGCCCTGAAGGCATTATTGCCAATGCCAGGCCCGGCGCCATCCTCGTGGATCACACCACGGCATCAGCCGGCATCGCCGAACAGCTGGCACAACTCGCCAGGGCGCGAAACCTTGAGTTCATCGATGCCCCGGTATCCGGAGGTCAGCAAGGAGCGGAAAATGGTCAGCTCACCATCATGTGTGGTGGCGAAACCGAGCCGTTTTCGCAAGCGAAGCCATTAATGGAGCATTACTCGAAAGCCCTCAATCTTATGGGCCCGGTAGGCAGTGGCCAGAGAACCAAAATGGTGAACCAGATTGCCATAGCCGGCCTGGTTCAGGGGTTGTCTGAAGCACTCCACTTTGCCGAACAGGCAGAGTTGGACGTTCGTAAAGTTGTCGACGTTATTTCCAAGGGCGCGGCCCAGTCATGGCAGATGGAGAACCGCTCCGGAACCATGATTGACGGGGAATTCGAACACGGCTTCGCAGTGGACTGGATGCGAAAAGACCTCGCAATCTGCCTGGAGGAAGCACGCAAGAATGGCTCTCGGATTCCGGTTGCGGCGCTGGTGGATCAGTTCTACGGGGATGTTCAACAGATGGGGGGCAACCGCTGGGATACGTCGTCGCTGATTCAGCGCCTGCGCAAAAAATCCTGATGTTCGCTCTGCAACAAACAGCAGGATGGATCGCAACTATCCTGCTGCCGTCTCAGGCCACTACTTTTCTTTCGGCTGCCACTTACCGTTCACGTACCAGGCAGACCAGCCGGTCGCCTTGCCTTCTTTCTCGGACATGACGTACTGCTCTTTGCTCTTGCGGCTGTAACGAATGACCGTCGGGTTACCTTCGGGATCCCGCTCTGGCGCGTCCATCAGGTAATCATACTTCGGGTCGATTTCCTTGCGGTGAGGCTTGATTTCCATCACCAGCGGCGGACGTGTCTCCCGGTTCTTTGGAAACTTGCTTGCAGCCAGGAACAGGCCGGAGGCCCCGTCACGTAACACGTACGTATCATCGACCTTCTGGCACTGCAGCTCCGGCATCGGCACCGGGTCCATCTTGGGAGGCGCAGGCTCGCCGCTCTTGAGCAGCTTGCGGGTATTCTTGCACTCGGCGTTGATGCAGCCAAAGTACTTACCGAAACGACCGGTCTTAAGCTGCATTTCAGAGCCGCACTTATCGCACTCCAGCGTTGGCCCCTCATAGCCCTTGATTCGGAAGGTACCCTTCTCCACTTCATAGCCGGAGCAATCAGGATTATTACCACAAACGTGCAGCTTACGGGTTTCGTCCACCAGGTAACTGTCCATGGCGGTGCCACACTTGGGGCAGCGGCGCTTCTTGCGCAGCAGGCGGCTTTCGCCCTCGCCTTCCACATCTTCATCGGCACTGACCACTTCGTCACCTGATACCAGGTTGATGGTGGTCTTGCAGCGTTCCTTCGGTGGCAGCGAATAACCGGAACAACCCAGGAAAACGCCAGTACTGGCAACGCGGATCTGCATCGGGCGGCTACAGGTCGGGCACGGGATATCGGTTTCTGTCGGGGTATTCGCCCGCATACCACCGTCTTCAACACTCTCGGCGGTTTCCAGTTGTTGACGGAACCGGCCATAAAAATCGTTCAGGACCTGCTTCCAGTCCACCTCACCGCCGGCAATCTCATCCAGCTCATCTTCCATTCTGGCGGTGAAATCGAAATCCATGAGGTTGGGGAAGGATTCCGACAGTCGCTCGGTCACAATCTCACCCATCTTTTCCGCGTAGAAACGGCGGTTCTGCAGGCGCACGTAGCCCCGATCCTGAATGGTGGAAATAATAGAGGCATAGGTTGAAGGCCGGCCAATGCCCTGTTTTTCAAGCTCCTTGACCAGGCTGGCTTCGGTGTAACGCGGTGCCGGCTTGGTGAAATGCTGGGTGGGCTCAAGCTTCTTCAGCTCAAGGGTCTCATTTACCTGGATGTCAGGCAGCGCAACGTCTTCGTCCTTCTTCGCAGACTGGGGCGCCACCTTGAGAAAACCTTCAAACTTGATAATCCGGCCGCGGGTACGAAGCTCGTAATCCCCATTGGCGACCACAATAGACGTACTCAGGAACTCGGCATCCGCCATCTGGCAGGCTATGAACTGACGCCAGATCAGGTCATAAAGCTTCTCAGCGTCCTTCTCCAGGCCGCTGATATCCGCCGGCCTGCGGCCCACGTCTGTCGGCCGGATGGCCTCGTGGGCCTCCTGAGCACCCTCTTTGCTGCCGTATACCCTGGGTTTCTCCGGCAGGAACTTTTCACCAAACTGCTTCTTGACGAACTCGCGGCAGCCGGCCACAGCGTCCTGACTCAGATTGGTGGAGTCGGTACGCATATAGGTAATGAAACCGGCCTCATAGAGGCGCTGGGCGAGCATCATAGTTTTCTTCACGCTGAAACCCATCCGGTTGCTGGCGGCCTGCTGCAGCGTGGATGTAATAAACGGCGCCGATGGCCTTGATTTCGTCGGCTTGTCTTCCCGCTTGGCGACCTTGAAACTGCCCGCCTTCAGGCGCCCAACGTGTTCGGTACTCTGTTTCTCGCTGACCGGGCGATAGGCCTTGTCATCGTAACGGGTAACTTCAAAACGAACTGGCTTTTCGGCCTGCCTGGAGGCCAGGTCCGCGTGAAGCTGCCAGAATTCTTCCGGAACAAACTTGCGGATTTCGCGCTCACGCTCGACGATCAGCCGCACCGCCACCGACTGTACCCGGCCGGCAGACAACCCCCGTGCAATTTTGGCCCACAGCAGCGGCGACACCATGTAGCCGACGACCCGGTCCAGAAAACGGCGCGCCTGCTGGGCATTGACGCGATCGGTGTCCAGGTTACCCGGATCCTTGAAGGCCTCCTGGATGGCGCGTTTGGTAATTTCATTGAAAACCACACGGCGATACTTTTCTGGCTCACCGCCAATAGTTTGCTGAAGATGCCAGGCAATGGCCTCACCTTCCCGGTCCAGATCCGTTGCGAGGTAGATGTGGTCGGCTGACTTGGCAAGGCGTTTGAGTTCGCTGACCACCTTTTCCTTGCCAGGCAGGATCTCGTAACGGGCACTCCAATCGTGATCCGGGTCCACCCCCATGCGGGCAACCAGTTGCTCCCTGGACTTGCGCTTCTTGTGAGCCGCCTTCTCGTCCGGGCTCATCTTGCGGGTCAGCGCAGCCTGTCTGGCGCGCTCTTTCGGATCCGAGGTTGAGCCGCTGCCACTGACTGGCAGGTCGCGAATATGCCCGACGCTCGACTTCACAATGAAGTCGGAGCCCAGGTATTTGTTGATGGTCTTCGCTTTCGCTGGCGACTCGACAATAACGAGACTTTTACCCATATCGGAGATCTGTGTCCTTGGCGATAATCGGTTAAAAATTCAGCAAACCGTAAACTCGCTGTAAAATCAGTCGGCTAGAAAACACACATTAGCCGCCACATTGGTATAGGTGCATTGTTTTACAGGGTCAAGAAAAGCAAGACAACCCATTCTTCTGTTTATGGCCGGCTTTTTTTGCCAGCTCAGAGACAGGAAAGCCCGGCATTTGCCGGGCCTCCTGAAGGTTTGCTATCAATCCGGCTTACCGAATCAGAGGCGCTCCCACACGGTCGCAATGCCCTGACCAAGGCCGATACACATGGTGGAAACACCAAGCTTGCCGCCTTTAGCCTGCATTACGTTCAGCAGGGTTGTTGAGATTCGTGCACCGGAACAGCCCAGCGGATGGCCAAGGGCAATCGCACCGCCGTTCAGGTTCACCTTCTCTTCCACGACGCCCAGCAGTTTCAGGTCTTTCAGAACCGGAAGGGACTGACCTGCAAACGCTTCGTTCAGTTCCCAAAAGTCGATGTCTTCAACTTTCAGGCCTGCACGCTTCAGGGCTTTCTTGGTGGCCGGAACCGGACCATAACCCATGATCGCGGGATCACAGCCTGCTACCGCCATGCTGCGAATCTTCGCCATCGGCTTCAGACCCAGCGCTTCGGCACGCTCTGCAGACATCAGTACCATCGCTGCAGCACCGTCAGTCAGCTGTGAAGAGGTACCCGCAGTGACGGTACCGTTCTTCGGATCGAAGGCTGGCTTGAGCTGGCTCAGAGACTCCACAGTCGTCTCCGGCCGGATGGTTTCGTCCTCTTCAATCAGTACCTTGAAGCCGTTCTCATCATGGCCCTCGATAGGCACGATCTCATTCTTAAAGCGACCTTCCAGAGTGGCTTCGTGGGCCAGGCGATGGGAACGCGCGCCAAATTCGTCCTGCTGCTCACGGGTGATACCGTGCATTTTGGACAACATTTCAGCAGTCAGGCCCATCATGTTGGAAGCCTTGGCAGAATACTTGGACGCAGCCGGGTTGTGGTCGAAGCCTTCAGTCATGGGTACGTGCCCCATGTGCTCGACACCACCAATAACGAACACGTCGCCGTTGCCGGTCTGGATGGCCTGGGCCGCCGTATGGATCGCGCTCATGGCGGAACCACACAGACGGTTGACAGTCTGCGCTGCAGATTCATGCGGGATGCGGGTCAGCAATGAAATCTGACGCGCCACGTTGAAGCCCTGTTCCTTGGTCTGGTTTACACAGCCCCAGATCACGTCTTCAACTTCTTTCGGGTCGAGCTTCGGATTGCGCTCAAACAGTGCTTCAATCAGCGCAGCCGACAGGTTTTCCGCACGTACATTGCGGAAGCAGCCATTCTTGGCACGACCCATTGGACTCCGCACGCAATCGACGACGACAACGTCTCTCGGATTAAGGCTCATAGATCTTTCTCCGTTCGGAAATCTCGTTCAGGGTTAGCCAAAGAACTTTTCGCCAGTCTTGGCCATTTCACGCAGCTTCTCGGTCGGGTGATACAAAGGACCAAGATCTGCAAACTTGTCTGCCAGCTCGACGAACTTGTCGACACCCATGTCGTCGATATAGCGCAGGGCACCACCGCGGAACGGCGGGAAGCCGATACCGAAGATCAGGCCCATATCGGCGTCTGCCGGGTCTTCAACAATGCCGTCTTCCAGGCAGCGAACGGTTTCCAGGCACAGGGGCAGCATCATGCGGGCGATGATGTCCTCGTCACTGAAGTCGTTCTTACCCTGAACAACCGGCTCAAGCAGCTTGTAGGTTTCTTCGTCGACAACCTTCTTCTGCTTGCCCTTGCGGTCCAGTTCGTACCTGTAAAAGCCCTTGTCGTTCTTCTGTCCGTAACGGTTGTTATCGAACATTACGTCAATGGCAGTAGTACCTTCGTGCTTCATCCGGTCCGGGAAGCCTTCGGCCATGACGTCACCAGCATGCTTACCAGTGTCCATGCCCACGACGTCCAGCAGATAGGCAGGACCCATCGGCCAGCCAAACTTTTCCATAACCCTGTCGACATGCTGGAAGTCAGCGCCGTCACGAACCAGGTTCACGAAACCGCCGAAGTACGGGAACAGCACGCGGTTTACCAGGAAGCCGGGGCAGTCGTTGACAACGATCGGTGTCTTGCCCATGGCCTTGGCGTAGGCCACCGTAGTGGCAATCGCCCGGTCGGACGTCTTCTCGCCACGGATAACCTCAACCAGTGGCATCATGTGCACCGGGTTGAAAAAGTGCATGCCACAGAAGTTTTCCGGGCGCTTCAGGTTGGCCGCCAGCTTGTTGATGGAAATGGTTGAGGTATTGGAGGTCAGGATGGTGTCTTCACGAACCGAGTCTTCGGTTTCACGCAGCACTGCGTCCTTGACCTTAGCGTTCTCGACAACCGCTTCCACTACCAGGTCGACATTCTTGAAGTCGCCATAGTTCAGGGTCGGTGTGATGTTGTTCAGAACATCTGCCATCTGATCGGGCTTCATCTTGCCCTTGTCGATGCGCTTGGTCAGAAGCTTCTTGGCTTCCTTGAGGCCCAGCGCAATACCGTCCTGGTTGATGTCCTTCATCAGGATGGGCGTGCCTTTCAATGCCGATTGGAATGCAACACCACCGCCCATGATGCCTGCGCCCAGTACGGCCGCCAGGTTCACGTCGTTGGCTTCTTTTTCCCAGGCCTTGGCCTTTTTCTTGAGTTCCTGATCGTTCAGGAACAGGCCCACCAGGCACGCGGCCACGTTGGTCTTGGCCATCTTGGCAAAGCCCTTGGCTTCCACCTCGATCGCCTTGTCACGGGTCAGACCGGCATGCTTCTGCATTACCTTAATGGCTTCCACTGGCGCCGGGTAGTTCTTGCCAGCCTGGCCAGCAACAAACGCCTTGGAGATCTCGAACGCCATCATGCTTTCCATGGCGTTCAGCTTGATCTTGCCCTTCTTTTCATCACGACGGGCCTGGTAGTCCAGCTTGCCGTCGTTGCACTGATTGATGATGCCGATGGCGGCTTCTACCAGCTTTTCGCCTTCAAGCACGGCGTCTACGGCGCCGACTTTCAGGGCCTTATCCGCGCGGTTCTCGGTACCACCGCAAATCCACTCAACCGCGTAATCAACGCCCACCAGTCGCGACAGGCGAACAGTACCGCCGAAGCCCGGGAAGATGCCGAGCTTCACTTCCGGCAGACCGACTTTTGCCTTCTTGTCCATCACCCGGTAATCGGTGGCCAGACACATTTCGAAGCCGCCACCCAGAGCCATACCGTTGATAGCGGTAACCGTGGGAAAAGGCAGATCTTCAATAGCACTGAATACTTCGTTGGCCTTCAGGTTGTTGGCAACCAGGTCTTCTTCCGGCCCTGCGAACAGGTTGGTGAATTCTGTAATATCGGCGCCAACGATAAAGCTGTCCTTGGAGCTGCTCACTACCAGGCCCTTCAGGCCTTTCTGTGCTTCCAGCTTGTCAGTCGCGGCGCGGAGCTCTTCAATCGTCAGACGGTTGAACTTGTTCACTGACTCGCCCTGCAAGTCGAAGTTCAACTGAGCGATCCCGCCTTCGATCTCTTTAACCGTGATGGCTTTACCTTCGTAAATCATCAACTGATCTCCAGTCTGTGTTTGGAACTGCTGAGACAGCCGCACAAGCGCTCGCCATGCGGCCGCTGATGCAGCGAGATTTCGGTCACTACCCGATCAATCGATCCAAAATTCATACAGTCGTTTGAATCGTGAGGTGACACGATGAAAAAAAACAGCTCGTTTGTCAATTTGTTTCTGGAAGAATCAACCGGACCTGCCTCCGAAGGGACAGCCGAATGGCACCTGGAGGCGAATGGAATTATTATTTATCAAGCAACTGCGACGGGGTATTCAGAAGAAACGAGAACTTAATCACGTAAATTTCAAACTCGTTTACATTTGCCCCTGTTCCGCCCCGCAAAACTGCTTGATCGGCCGGCTCGGTTACTTTACCTTCGGTATGCGACTTTAGTCCACAATAATAAAACAGCCTTACGGAGACCCATCCTATGAAAGACGCTCGCCTGCGGGTACGCTCACTCGCAACAGCCCTGATGCTGTTGCTGATTACTTCCCTGACAGTTCGTGCCCAGGAACAGGGAGACGGATTTCTTTCTGATCTTCACAGCTTTCGCATCAGCAATTACATGGCGCTGGATGCTTACTATCGTTTCAGCGCCAGCGGCGATACCGAGACTCTCAACGAAATTGTGGCCGCTATCAACGAAGCCAATGAATCCATGAATGCGGTTGCAGACAGCACCGCCGGCGTACTTTCAGGAGAGCAGGTTGAAAGCCTGAACGAGGAATTCGACAAGTTCAAAGACCTGATGCGCAGCAATATCAATGACGTGCGCAACACCGGCTACCCGGACCTGCGGCTTGTTTCCGACATGGCAAACCAGGCTCTGCTGATGAGTGAGGTAGCCAGCGAGATGTACATCGTGGCCCGGGAAAGCTCTGAAACAGAGAGCAACAACCGTATTGAGGCTGCCCGCTCCGCTGCGGTTACCATGGCACAGATGATGGGGAAATATTCGGCGCGCACACACTCCTCGGTTGCCCAGACTTTCCAGGGCTCATCCAACGATATGCCCCTGGATGAGCAGGCAAAACAATTTGAAACGCTACTCTCACAGGTTGCGGAAGGTAATGCCGAAGGGTCACTCAAGAAAACGCTGAACGACGTCACATCGAAGTGGGAATTCATTCGCGGCTCCTACGTCAACTACAATGACAACAATGTCGCCTTCGTTATTGACCGCTATTCAAAAGGCATCCTTGACAGCCTGGCCACAACCATTGACCTGCTGAGGGAAAGCGCCTGACACGCCCTGCCTGGCCGGCGGCAGCGCAAAATCTGCACCGGCCACCTCTGCTGGTTTTTCAGCGCCGAACTCTGACTGGTTTGATACCCGTCACTATTGGTTTACACTTTTCAGGTACAGTGTTGCCTGGATAAGCCCCGATTCAGACCTCATCCGCGAAGGAGCGATGCGATGTCAATCTATCAGAAAATTATGGTGGCCATTGATCTTACAGAAGAGGCCCCGCAGGTTCTTAACAAGGCCGTAGAGGTCAGCAAGGCTCATGGTGCCCAGCTTATGCTGGTGCACGTGGTTGAGCCGGTGGGCTACGCCTATGGTGGCGATATCCCCATGGATCTGACGGAACTCCAGGATCAGCTGGACAAGGCAGCGAAGGATCAGCTTGCCCAATACGGTGAACAGTATGGCGTGGCGAAAGAAGACCAGGTGGTGACCGTTGGCCGTCCCGAGTCGGAGATTCATCGTCTGTCGAAAGAACAGAATGCAGATCTGGTCATTGTAGGAAGTCACGGGCGCAAGGGCTTTCAACTGCTCCTGGGCTCCACCGCCAATGGCGTCCTGCACGGAACCGTGTGCGACGTGCTTGCCGTTCGCATCCAGTAACCGACGCGATACCGCGGGATGGCGCCTCAGGCTGCGCCATCTCCCCGCATTTTCGCCTCCAGCTTTCGAAGCTGACTTTCCAGGGAAAAACTCACGCTGGAGGCCATTGAAAAGAAATTCAATAGCGCCTTCAGGTTGCTGTCACCCTCGCAGACAGAATGAATGCGCTGCCAAAGTGCCTGATTGACCAGTTGCAGGCGGTGATTCCTCTCCACCAGTCCCTTCAGATCCCAGTCCGGCTCCTGATGATTTCGCTTCGCCAGGTACTGCTGCAGCAGGTAGTGGGAAACACTGCGCATGATGAACTCGTCATTGCTGGCAAATGGCAGATGATGCACCGCCATGGATTTTAGCTCCGACAGGACCGGGCAGCCACTGGTGGCCATCTTGAGGCCCAGCAATGAGCGAAGCGCCTCTTCAAGTGTCGTTGATTTGGAATAAGTCCTGCGATCGTCGGTAACAACAACTTCTACCTTCTGATAGGCGTCTTCGGCCTGAAATTCCTTCACTACCGGCAACATCTACACCGCCGCAGGGCATTGCGGAGAGTCCGACGCTTTCAGCGGACAATTGGAGCACTGGCAGTGTTCCAGCCGGGTCCACCCGGGCAGGTTATTTTTCGCTTCTGCCGGCTGATCCGTCACCTTGAATTCCACGGGGCGGCTGTCTTCAAACCTGAATTGATACGTAACGTTCATTGATTCGCCTGTTCCTCCAGCTCCATCCACCGCTCAATCACCTTTTCCAGACGGGCTTCCCTGTCACCCAGTTCTGCAAGGGTCGCGGATACTTCATCTGCCGGGCCGGAGTAGAATTCCGGATTCGAAATCCTCTGACGGAGCTCTTCCAGCTCACTCTCGAGGTTCTCGATCTGCCCCGGTAACTGCTCCAGTTCGAGCTTCAGCTTGTAGCTGAGCCTGGCTGGCTTCGCCTTCGTCGGTTCGTTTTCGGGCGACACAGGTGCAGGCTCCGCGGATGGAGCTGGCCTGCCGGTTCCTGGTGGCCGAGAAGCCTTTCGGCTTCCGCCTTCTGAAGGAAAACGCCCACCCTGTCTTCGCCAGTCGGTATAGCCACCTACGAATTCAGCAACCTTACCAGAGCCGTCCAGAAATACGGTGTCGGTTGCCACATTGTCGAGAAATTCCCGGTCGTGACTGATCACCACGACAGTGCCTGCGAATTCCACCAGCCTGGACTCCAGTAGCTCCAGGGTTTCCACGTCCAGATCGTTGGTTGGCTCATCCAGAACAAGAATATTCGCGGGTTTGCTGAACAGCTTGGCCAACAGCAACCGTGCCCGTTCGCCACCAGAAAATACGCGCACAGGCGAGCGGGCCCGTTCCGGACTGAACAGAAATTCCTGCAGGTACCCGAGAACGTGTTTACTCTGGCCATTGATTTCAATGAATTCACGCCCTTCTGACAGGTTATCCAGGGCATTACGCTCAAGATCCAGCTCGCCCCGGAGCTGATCAAAGTAGGCCACCTGAAGGTTGGTTCCCAGGCGGATTTTGCCTTCCGTGGGCTTGAGATCACCAAGCAGCAGACGAACCAGTGTGGTTTTCCCGGTTCCGTTCTCGCCGACCAGGCCGATCTTGTCGCCCCGGAGCACAGTCATATTCATGTCCCGGATAACCGGGGTGCCATCCGGATACGCAAATCCCGCCTCGCTGGCTTCTACCACCAGCTTTCCTGAACGGGCAGCATCCTCCACCGAGAAGCTGGCTGTACCGCCACGTTCGCGCCGCTGCCGACGCTCTTCCCGCATCGCCTTGAGCGCTCTCACCCGCCCCATATTGCGGGTGCGCCGTGCCTTGATGCCCTGCCTTATCCAGGCCTCTTCCTGCTTCAGGCGCTTGTCGAACAGCGCGTTCTGGCGCTCTTCCTCCTCGAGTGCTTTTTCCTTCAGATCCAGGTAGCGGTCATAGGTAGCGGCAAAACTCACCAGGTGGCCTCGGTCCAGCTCCACAATCCGCGTTGCCATCCTGCGGATAAACGCCCGGTCATGACTCACAAACAGTATAGCGCCGCGGAATTGCGACAGAGCCTCTTCCAGCCACGCGATAGCAGGCACATCCAGATGGTTGGTAGGTTCATCCAGAAGCAACACATCCGGCTCGGTAACCAGCGCCCGGGCCAGCAGTACCCGTCGCTGCCAACCGCCTGACAGGGTATTCAGGGTCTGGTCAGGATCAATGCCGTACTGGGCAAGAATCGCACCCACTTTCTGGTCAAGCCGCCAGCCGTCAAGTGCCTCCAGGCGTTCCTGGACCTTCATCATACGATCCAGGCCTGACTCATCCGTATTCTGTGTCAGTCTGTGGAACTCGGCAAGCAGTTCACCGGTTTCGGGAAAGGCACCGGCAACGGCTTCGTAGGCAGTCCATGTATCGTTGACAGGCAGGTTCTGGGGCAGCACGGCAAGTCTGGCACCATCTTCCAGTCTCACGATTCCGCCATCTGGCACAACCTCGCCGGTGACAATTTTCAACAGGGTGGACTTCCCCTCCCCGTTTCGCCCCAGAAGACACACCCGCTCCCCGGCCTCCATGGTCATGGAAGCCTGGTCGAGTAATGGCTGCATGCCAAAAGCAAGGGATATAGCATCCAGCGTTAACAATGGCACGTTATTGATTCTCCGTGGTTACAGTAGGTGTCAAAGTGACGGGATTTCCCACCCGGATCTCACCGGCCGATTCATGGATGGCATTCATCCCGAAGATCACTCCATCCGTGGTTCGCCGATAGGTTCCAAGCTCCCGGAGAGGCTGAAGATCCGGCGCCTTCAAGCCCCGGTCAGGGTCTACCGTGGTCACGACGCATCGCGAACAGGGTTTGACCAGGCTGAACTCAATATTGTTGATAGACAGCGTCCGCCATGTGTCTTCCTCCCAGGCAGTGGCACCTTCAACCACGATATTTGGCCGGAAATTTCGCATCTCGACGGCCGTCTTCAGGCGCGAATTCAGCTCTTCCAGGGAGGCAAGGTTGGTAATGAGAAACGGGAAACCGTCAGCAAAACTGATACGACGATACTCGCTAACCCTGCCGGCATCAACGCGGCGAAACGTTTCTTCAGGCATGAAAACAAAGCGGAATGTATCACCACAGAATCGGGATATTGCCTCGGAAGCCGCACCGCCGCCGTATACCGCCTTCGCCCAGTCCTGCCAGACTCTGACCCGGCACTCCTCGGGGCCAGCAACCAGGGAAAATTCGCCTTCACCCGGAATATCGACAACAATCTGGCCCTTCTCCAGGCGCGTGCCAATTAGCGCAAGTTCCGGATTGCTCCGTTGGGTCACGAATTGCCGGTCGGTATCGACAATCATCCAGCGCCGGTCACCAGCCGGACCGAAATCATCCATCTGGAATTCGGAAACCTCGATCCCCGCCAGAGATTTGACTGGATAGACATACAATGAATGCACCTGCATGGTAACTCCCGCCCAATGGGTAGAAAGAACTGCGTGACAGGCAAGTATACCGGGAAAAAAAGAGTAGGACTGCGGGACAGAAGCCCTGAAACGAAGAAGCCCGGCCTTCTGTCTCGAAAAGGCCGGGCTTTCGGAATCTGGAGCGGGAAACGAGATTCGAACTCGCGACCCCAACCTTGGCAAGGTTGTGCTCTACCAACTGAGCTATTCCCGCTTGATCAACGGACGCGTATTCTACGGATTCGTCCTTGCCCGTCAACTATTTTTTCAGCCTTCGTTTCAGCCTACTCTATTGCCCGAAACGTTTTCCTGACTCAAGGTAGGCCTCCTCATCGGGCGTGGGGGTACGCTTGAGTGCCCTGTTCCGATGGGGAAATCTTCCGAACCTCCGGATAATCACCTGATGATCCCTGGCAGACTGCAGGAAGCTTTCCATGAAATCGCCAGCGATTCCACCGGTAGCGGAAGCCAGCTGCTGGTAACAGTCCACAGACAGATTCTGGTCTTCCATTTTTTCCGAGTGCTGCAGCGGCATATACAGGAAGGCCCGCTGAACCGGCGGCAATGCCATATCGTGACCATTTCGCATGGCACTCCGGCAAAGCCTGATTGCCAGTTTGTCGTTGTCGAACGCCATAGGGCCGCCCCGATGGATCTGACGGGTAAACTGGTCCAGCAGGATAATCTCAGCCAGAGCTCCGCCAGGTATATTCCTCCAGTGCCGCAATCCGTCTTCAGAAGCAAACAGCACCATGGACAAAAAACGCCGGCGAATCTCCTGATCAAAAGCGCGTGAGGAACGAAACCAGCGGTTACGATGTTCACTGTCCGGCAACCCGTGCTCATCAAGTTCACCAAACCAGAAATCCAGAATCTCTTTCCAATCGAACATATGGTCTACCCTGTTGCATTGCCACAGGCCGGCTTTGGTGCCGGCACTGCTACACTCTACGATAACTAACCGGCTTTTGGTCCTATCAGGAGATACTATGAGCGACGATCCCAGAATCATTCTTCTTGCGCACGGAAGCAGTGACCAGCGCTGGTGCCAGACCTTCGAAGAACTCGCTACGCCTACACTCGGTTCCGTGCCCGGCTCACGCATTGCCTACATGGAACTGGCCGAGCCATCCCTGGACACTATTATTTCAGAAGGCCGGAACGAAGGCATCGGAACCTTCATCATCGTTCCTTTATTCCTGGCAGCAGGCCGGCACCTTAGAAAAGACGTTCCCGGAATGATTGAAGATCTCCAGTCTACCTACGGTGTCTCCATTACCCTGGCGCCACCGATTGGCGAAAACCCACAACTGGGCTACGCAATCCGTGATGTGGTGAACCAGCAACTTGAGCAACAGAAGCAGACGGCCTGATAAACAACGTTGGTGCTGCCGCCAGAGAGATAGAAAGCGGCGGCCCGAAAGGAGAGAATGGTCATGGAAAAGCGGATTCTGATTACTGGGGGCACCGGTTTTATAGGGCAACCACTGTGCCAGAAATTGATTGCAGACGGGTATGCTCTCACGGTGCTGAGCCGTCAGCCATCCCATAATGTTCAGTCAGTGTGTGGCCGGGTGGAGGCCGTGATGGACCTGGATAATCTCAGGGGGCACGAGGGTTTCGATGCGGTTATCAATCTTGCCGGGGAAGGCATAGCGGATAAACGCTGGTCCGAAGCACGCAAGCAGGAGCTGAGGGACAGCCGCATTGCCCTCACGAACCACCTTGTGGATGTCATTAGGAGCTGGAAAAACTGTCCGGCCGTACTGGTATCCGGTTCGGCCGTCGGCTTTTACGGAAATCAGGGCAGCAACCGAGTTACTGAAGATACGCCACCCCACGATGAATTCACCCACCGGTTGTGCAGCGACTGGGAACAGGCAGCCCTGAGGCTGGAACCCACCGGGGTGCGGGTATGCCTGTCACGCACGGGCGTTGTTGCCGGGCCCGACGGCGGTTTTCTCCAACGCATGTTAATGCCATTCAAGTTGGGACTGGGTGGGCGCCTGGGAAGCGGAGAACAATACATGCCCTGGGTGCATCGGGACGACGTGGTGGCAGCCCTGATATGGATGCTGGAAACCGAAACCGCTACTGGCGCCTACAATGTAGTAAGCCCCAATCCGGTAACCAACCGGCAGTTCACCAAATCTCTCGCCGGCGTTCTGGGCAGGCCTGCGATTTTTCCGGCTCCGGCTCCAATTCTTAAAATTGCACTGGGAGAAATGTCAACGCTGTTGCTAACCGGGCAAATGGCGATACCGGAGCGGCTGGAAGCCGAGGGATTCCGCTTCCGGTTTCCCGATCTGAGCCCCGCACTGGCGGATGCAACGAGGTACTGAGTCGCGAAACGGGGTTTTTCGAAAAACTGTTTGACAGCCCGCAACTCCTTACTTAATATACGCGCCACCTCGACGAGGCAAGGTTTTGAAGCGATGCGTCCCCTTCGTCTAGTGGCCTAGGACTCCGCCCTTTCACGGCGGCAACAGGGGTTCGAACCCCCTAGGGGACGCCAACTTCTCACCTGATTCTACTGCTTATGGCCGTCATGAGCCGGGGAATCGGAGTGCCTGCCATGGTCTCCGAGCTGGTGCTTTGAGTCCTTCAGTACAAAAACACCTACCCCAACAAAAAAGCCTACCATCAACACAACGGTAACGATTCCTGCGATAACAACTGCATCGGTATACATAGCCATATCCTCCGGACATTCCTGATCAACTAAGTCCAGATTACGCCTACACTGACAACTGCATATTGATCTGGGTCAATAGCGATGGCAACGACACATCCTTTCAAAACCCTGAACCGCGACACATTTCTTTCGGTTTTTCCTGTGTTTGCAGCGCATTTGAGAGAAACTGCTGCTATAGTCCTGAAGACGTAGCCTGACCTTTAGTAACCAATCCTCCATGGGGCGGCCGAAGTATAGGACATGCAAAAACTGCTGACTCGTCTGCAACGATTCCGAACCGGGTCCCCGCTCTCGTTCCGGCTGCTCGCGTATATCCTGCTGTTCAGCTCACTGTTCACACTGATTTCATCAGCGAGCCAGATATATTCTGACTATCGCAAGGATCTTTACCAGATTGACCGGCGCATGGAAGTCATTGAAACCGGTTATACGTCCAGCCTTGCCCGCAGTCTCTGGGCACTTGACCAGAAACTGCTTCAGACCCAGCTTGAAGGTATTCTCAGCCTCCCGGACATCGTTCACCTGCGCCTTCGGATCGAGCCGGACTCGGAACTGGTCATGGGTAATATCCCCCGTGACACCACAACCACCGAACACACATTTGAACTGACGCACCAGGGCGATGACATGTTCACCCTTGGCGAACTGACGGTAACGGCCGACCTGAAACGGGTGTATTCGGATATGCGTCAAAAGGTGGTGGTGGTTCTGACTACCCAGTTCTTCAAAACCTTTTTCGTATCGATTCTGATTATCTGGATATTCCAGTATTTCGTGGCCCGTCATCTGAGCACCATGGCCAACTATGCCAGCAACTTCTCCCTCAACAACCTTTCCCAGCCACTTCAGCTGGACCGGCCGGATACCACACTTAACCGCAACGACGAGCTGGCCCAGGTGACGGAGGCCATCAACCAGATGCGGGAAAGGCTCAATAGCGATGTGGCTCGCCAGGAGCGCGACGCCGAGGAAATTCGTAAATTCTCCAAGGCAATCGAGCAAAGCCCCTCATCTGTACTCATTTGCGACCGCCAGTGGCGTATCGAGTTTGCCAACCAGAAATTCACACAGCTCACCGGCTACGACGGGAAATCCATTATCGGCAAACACCCTGGCGTGTTTTCGGAGGATGCCACTGCCCACCGAGAGAACCGGCAACTTTGGCAGTCGATCCGTCTCCAGGTCCAGCGCGTGGGGGTCTGGCAGGGCGAGATCAACAGCGTTCGCAGAAACGGCGAACGATTCTGGGAGCAGCTGATTGTTACTCCCATCAAGAACTCCAACGGAGAGGCAACCGGCTACCTCATCCTCGGCGAAGACATCAGTATCCGAAAACGCTACGAACAGCAGCTCCTGCGGCAGGCAAACTATGACATCCTCACGGGCCTTCCAAACCGGATGCTGGCGCTTGACCGGCTTAAACTGGCGTTGGCACAGGCGCGACGGGAAAGTTCGCTTGTCGGCGTCATGTTTCTCGATCTGGATAACTTCAAACATATCAATGACACCCTCGGTCATGATGCCGGCGACAATCTTCTGATTGAGGCAGCCCGCCGCATCTCCAGCTGCCTTCGAGGCACCAGCACCGTTGCCAGACTCGGCGGCGACGAATTCCTGGTAATACTGCCAGGCCTGACCGGGCCCGAAGCCACCTCCCAGGTAGCAGAGCGCATCCTCAAGACGTTCGCCCCTCCCTACCTGCTCAATGGCCAGGAAGTGTTTGTTACCACCAGTATCGGCATTGCCATCTTCCCGATTGACTCCGACAACAGTGGCACCCTGCTGCAACATGCTGATGCCGCCATGTATCAGGCCAAGCACAAGGGCAAGAGCGCCTATGCGCACTTCGCTCCGGAGATGACCGAAGTCTCCCACGAACGGCTGCAGATGGAATCGCTGATGCGTCGCGCACTGGAGCAGAAGGAATTCGAGCTCTACTACCAACCCATCGTTCGAACCGATTCCGGCGAGCTATGCTCCGCGGAGGCACTGCTGCGCTGGAACAATCCCGGCCTGGGCATGATCATGCCTGACCGTTTTATCCCCTTGGCAGAGGAAACCGGTCTTATTACACCAATCGGCGAATGGGTGCTGAAGGAAGCCTGCCATGCGGCCATGCGGTGGAAGGCAACCACGGGCACCAGTGTTGGCATATCGGTGAATGTTTCTCCACGCCAGTTCCGGGACCCCGGGTTCATCTACACGGTCATGAATGCACTGGAAACCAGTGGCCTTGAACCCCATCAGCTGGAGCTGGAAATCACAGAACGTCTGATACTGGATAACACCATCGAGACAGCCGACATTCTCCGTCAACTGGATCAGTCCGGCATCCGCCTCTCCGTGGATGACTTTGGCACAGGCTACTCCGCTCTCAGCTACCTGAAAAGCTATCCCTTTGATACCCTGAAAATTGACAAATCTTTTGTTCAGGACGTGATGAAAGAGCAGGACGACGCAGCCCTGGTCAAAGCCATTATCAATATGGCGCACAGCCTCGGCCTGCGGGTGATTGCAGAAGGGGTGGAAGAAGAGGCACAGACCCATTTCCTGCAGCGGGAGGGATGCGACTACTCCCAGGGCTACTTCTACAGCCGCCCGCTGCCGGAAGTAGAGTTCCGGGAATGGCTCAGGACCAATCATCGCGTCCGCTGAAAAGCCACCAATTAAAACGGATTGATATGGAAGGAACGATACTCGTCGTCAACTGTGGCAGTTCGTCGCTCAAAGTTGCCCTGTTTGACGCACAACTGAAAAAACTGTCCAGCGGGCTCGCCGAGCGACTTGGCAAGGAAGACGCCTTTGCCACAGTCAAAGGCCATCCGGCACAGATTGAACTGGACGCCCTGGCAGATCACCAGCAGGCACTGAGTGCCCTTGTTACTGTCTTCCGGGACGATGGATTGCTCGATGACGCACCTGCCGCTGTCGGCCACCGGGTCGTTCATGGCGGGGAAACGTTTCGTGAAGCCGCCCTCATTAACGATGACGTGCTGGCAGCGATAAAAGACTGCGCAAGCCTGGCGCCACTCCATAATCCGGTGAACCTTGCGGGCATTGAAGCGACCAGAGCCCTGTTCCCTGATATTCCCCAGGTAGCGGTTTTCGATACGGCGTTTCACCAGACCTTACCCGAGAAAGCCTATCTGTATGCGCTTCCCTCTCATTTATACAACGACTGGGGCGTTCGGCGATACGGCTTTCATGGCACCAGCCACCAGTTCATGGCAAACGAAGCCGCCCGGATACTGGGCAAAACGCCGGCCACAACCTCTATCATTTCGGCGCACCTGGGTAATGGATGCAGCATAACGGCCATCCGCGATGGCAACAGTGCAGACACCAGTATGGGGCTGACGCCGCTGGAAGGTCTGGTTATGGGAACACGCAGCGGGGATGTAGACCCCGGGCTGTTCGACTTCCTGGCCAACCAGGGCGTGGCGCCGCACGAAGTCCATCGGCTGCTGAACAACGAGAGCGGGCTGCTGGGTCTGTCAGGACAGACCAACGACATGCGCACCCTTTGCGAGCTGGCAGACCACGGCCACGAACCGTCACAGACCGCCATTGAGGTTTTTTGCTTCCGTCTCGCCCGCTATGTCGGGGCAATGATGGCGTCACTGAATCATCTTGATGCGCTGGTTTTTACCGGTGGCATTGGCGAAAACAGCAGCCTGGTGCGAAAGAAAACACTGGCACATCTGAGCCTGTTCGGATTCACTATCGACGATGAGTTGAATCATCACCACGGCAGTATCAGCGATGGCCGGATAGAAGGGGCCGAAAGCCGCTTCCGCGTTCTGGTCATACCTACCAATGAAGAACTCGTGATTGCCAGGGAAGCGCTGGCCTCCGCCCGGCCCGGTATGGCTGGCTAACCAAGATCCAAATCAGGGAGCCTGCCATGGCAAAGAACCTCTATATTGCGCCAACCTCGATAAATTCGGGGCTGACGTCTGTGTGCCTGGGATTACTTCGCGCCCTTGAGCGAGTGGGTGTTAGCGTGGGTTTTTACAAACCCTTCAGCCAGTCCGTCCATGAGGGCGAGGCGCATCATAACCGTGGCGAAGATACATCTGTAGCCTTTGTCCGCGCCCGCAGTCATCTGGAACCTCCCCAGCCCATGAGCCTCAAAGAGGCGCAGAAACTGCTCAACACCGGCAAAGCCGACCAGTTGCTGGAAACCATCGTCGGCGAATACCAGAAGGTGGCTCAGACCGTTGATGTGGTCATTATTGAAGGCCTGGTGCCTGACCGAAGTGAAGCCTACATCGCAAGACTGAACGTGGAAGTCGCCCGCAACCTGGGCTCTGAAGTGGTTCTGGTCAGCACTCCCGGGGAGACCGACCCGAAAACCCTGGACGACGAACTGGAGTTCTACGCCCGGTTGTTCTCGAGCCCCGCCGATCCTGAGGTTATCGGCGTAGTGCTCAACAAGGTCGGCGAGCCGGAGAAATCGGAATTCACGCCCCGGGTAAATTCCCGGGCCATCGAAGAACCGATTGATTACGGCCAGGCTTGCAAGGTATTCAGCGAGGGACGCTACCGGCTGCTTGCGGTTATTCCCTGGCAACCGGAACTGCTGGCGCCACGGGTATCGGATATTGTCCGCGAAATGGATTCTGAAGTACTCCACCAGGGAGAAATGCACACTCGCCGTGTGCAGAAGGTAACCGTCAGTGCCCGCACCATACGCAATATGGTAAACACGCTGAAGCCGGGAACACTGATAGTTACCCCGGGAGACCGTGAAGATATTATGGTGACCACAGCGGTTGCTGCACTCAATGGTGTTCCACTGGCCGGCATGATGCTCACCGGGGGCCTGATGCCGGACGACAGAGTGATCGACCTATGCCGCCGGGCACTGGAAACGGGCCTTCCGGTCATGCGAGCTGAAAGCAATACTTATGAGACAGCTCATCGACTGGCCAGCCTTTCGTCCGCCATTCCGGTGGATGACCCGGACAGAATTGAAAAAGCAATGGAGGCCGTGGCAACCCGCATCGACGCAGAATGGCTCCGGGAGCACCTGAAAGTAGACCGGCAGAGCCGCTTATCACCTCCTGCTTTCCGTTACCTGCTGTCTGAGCGCGCCAGGGCGGCAGCCAAACGTATCGTGCTTCCCGAAGGCAATGAGCCGCGCACGGTCCAGGCCGCAATCATCTGTCACCAGCGCAAACTGGCTCACTGCATCATGCTGGGTGATCGTAACGACATTGCCAATGTAGCACGGCACCAGGGGCTCGAATTACCTGAGGAAATGGAAGTCGTTGATCCGGCCGAGGTTCGAAAGGACTATATCGAGCCCATGGTAAAGCTCCGACAGCACAAGGGCCTGGCCCCTGACATGGCGGAAGCGATGCTGGAAGACAATGTGGTGCTCGGAACCATGATGGTCTCGGAAGGCAAGGCTGACGGCCTGGTATCCGGTGCCGTGCACACCACGGCCAATACGGTGCGCCCGGCCATGCAACTGATCAAGACCCACGAGCACGCCAGGGTGGTGTCGTCGGTGTTCTTCATGCTGCTGCCCCAGCAGGTTGTTGTCTATGGTGATTGCGCCATCAATCCGGACCCCAACGCAGAAGAACTGGCCGATATAGCAATCCAGAGCGCTGGCTCAGCAGAAGCTTTCGGTATCGAGCCAGTGGTTGCCATGATCAGCTACAGCACCGGTGAGTCCGGGAGTGGCAAGGATGTGGAAAAGGTACGGGAAGCCACCAGAATCGCCCGGGAAAGGCGTCCTGACCTGTTGATTGATGGCCCCCTGCAATACGATGCGGCTGCCATCGAGAGCGTTGCCAAAAGCAAGGCGCCCAATAGCAAGGTGGCCGGCAAGGCCACAGTGTTCATCTTCCCGGACCTCAATACCGGCAACACCACCTACAAAGCAGTGCAGCGCAGCGCAAACGTGGTGAGTATCGGCCCAATGCTGCAGGGCCTGAGAAAACCGGTGAACGACCTTTCCCGGGGAGCGTTGGTGGAAGACATCGTCTTTACCATCGCCATTACCGCGGTACAGGCCAAACAGGTGGAGGATGCAGGGCTGATCTGACCGTTCAGCCTTGCCCTGACGGGTTCAGCGTTTCTTGCTCTTCATTCGGGCTTTCTTCTTGACCGGCCGGCCTTTCTTGAGGTCGTTATCCTGCTTTACTTTCTGGCGGGGAGTCAGACGGCTGACCTTATTGGCAAACGGGTTCTCGCTGGAACGGAATTCGAAGCGGATCGGCGAACCGTTTACCTTCAGGACCTTGCGGAAGGTGTTCTCCAGGTAGCGCTTGTAGGCACCGGGCAATGCATCTGTCTGGTTGCCATGCACCACGATGACCGGCGGGTTCGAGCCACCCTGGTGGGCGTAACGAAGCTTGATGCGGCGCCCCTGCACCAGAGGCGGCTGGTGCTGTGCCGTCGCATCCTGAAGAATGGCAGTCAGGCGGTTGGTGGGCCATTTCGCCATCGCCGATTCATAACAGTCATGGACAGAGTCGTACATGACACCAACGCCGGAGCCGTGAAGCGCAGAAATATAGTGCTTGTCGGCGTAATCGAGAAAATCCAGGCGACGCTGAACCTGCTCTTTCACCTTAGCCTTGTCTTCCGGGTCCATACCATCCCACTTGTTGACTGCAATCACCAGGGAACGGCCGGCATCCAGCACAAAGCCAATCAGGTGGAGATCCTGGTCAACCAGTCCTTCCCGGGCATCAATCACCAGGATAACCACGTGGGCATCATCAATGGCCTGCAGGGTCTTTATGATGGAAAACTTCTCCACCGTTTCACTGACATTCTTGCGACGCCGTACGCCCGCCGTGTCGATGAGCGTGTATTGGTGGTCCATGCGCTCGTAAGGAATGTAAACGCTGTCCCGGGTGGTACCGGGCATATCAAACACCACCACCCGGTCTTCCCCCAGCATGCGGTTGACCAGGGTGGATTTGCCCACGTTCGGACGGCCGACAATACCGATGCGGATACCTGGATAACGATCAGCCCTGTCCTGGGCTTCGCGCTCCTCTTCCGAGGGCAGCAATTCCTCCAGCATCGAACGAATGCCCCGGTTATGGGACGCAGCAATCAGGAAGATGGACTGGAAACCAAGACCATGAAAATCAGAGGCTGCAATGTCCGGATCCTGGCCGTCGGTCTTGTTGACAACAAGGTGTGCCTGTTTACCGGTTTTGCGCAGATGATCAGCAATCAGCTCGTCGCCGCCATTAAGGCCCGCCTTGCCGTCTACCAGAAAAAGCACAATGTCCGCTTCTTCAACGGCCTGCATGGAATGGCGGGCCATTTCCGCATCAAGGCCTTCCTCTCTGCCGGTGAGGCCACCGGTATCAATGACAATAAACCGCTGGCCCTCGTAATTGCCCTCACCGTATTTACGGTCACGGGTAAGGCCGGGAAAATCCGCTACTAGCGCATCCCGGGATCGCGTCATCTGGTTGAACAGTGTTGACTTGCCAACGTTGGGACGTCCGACAAGTGCAATTACAGGGGTCATAATCTTTCGCTACACAGTAAACAGGGCCAGCGCTTCACAGCGATATAACCGGAAAGGAGCGCTCAGTCGCGCTCCCGGATTTTAACAACAGACATTTTACCGCTATTGCCGTAAACCAGAAGGTTGCCGTTCTGCAGACGCTGGAAAGGCACTCGCAGCCCTTCGTCATCAAACTCGAGCTGTCCCTGCAGGCTGCCGTCCTCCAGGGACAACATGTGGATGTAACCCTCGTAGTCACCAACCATCAGATAGTCGTCGAACACGATTGGCTGAGTAGGCTGGCGCCAGGATAACCGGTCCTGCTTCCACACCTCACGCCGGTCATTACCACGATACGCAGTAATATCTCCATTGGCGCCGGCTACAAAAATGTTGCCATTACCAATCATTGGAGACTGCAGGCTCGACTCTCTGCGGCTCCATATTTCCTCACCACTCTGCAGATCAACCAGCGCCAGTTTACCCTGGTAACCAACCACCATGGCGGCGCTTTCAAGAATCAGCGGCTCACCGGCTACATCAACCAGCCGTTCCAGTTCGGTACGGCCCTGGGGCTGGCCTACCTCATACTGCCAGACCGGTTGTCCATTCTCAGCGGAAATCGCCATCAGCTTGCCGTTGGCCAGTGAGGCCAGAACCAGATCTGCCCCCACCAACGGTGAAGCAGCAGCCCGCATGGAGAGAACCGGCACGTCGCTGTCGTACTGCCAGGCCTTGTCACCGCCATTGGCATTGAACGCCAGCACTTTACCGTCGATGGTCTGCGCGACCACAAGACGACCATTCGACTGTGGCGATGCCAGTACCTCATTCGGCAGATCCTGCTCCCACAGCTCGGTGCCGTCCTGGCGCGATAAGGCCTTTAGCTGTGCATCGCGCGTAACCAGGTAAAGATTACCCTGATCTCCGCCAACGCCGGCGCTGATCTCTTCTTCCAGGTCCTGATACCAGGCCACCTCACCGTTTTCCGGGTCGACGGCCCAGATTTCCCCTTCGGCGGAAGCCGCATAGAGGGTATCGCCTGCGTTCAGCGGGGCCAGATAAAGGAAGTTATCCGCATGGCCATCGCCCACCCCCATGGTCCAGACACTTTCCAGCTCCACGGAAGCAGAAATATTCGGCACCGGAGCGGGCTGTTCAAAAGTATCATTAGAGCTGCAACCAGCCAGCAGTGCCAGCGCAAGCAGACCAGTCAGAGAAACGGAACGTATCTGCCCAATAGACATCACGGGCATCAGGCTCCCTCCCCTACGCCAAGGTCAGACAGTTTGAGTTCGAGAATACCGCTGCGCCCCTGCTGGTTCTGCTCTCTGGCCGCCAGATAGGCATCGCGGGCTGCTTCACGGTCACCCTGAGCCAGCAGGATATCACCTTTCAACTCAGTGAAAATGGCGCCGAAACTACCTGAGTCGTCAACGCCCTCAATGGTACTGAGCGCCTCGTCATACTGCTCTGCCGCCAAATGGGCACGGGCCAGTCTGTTACGGATCACCAGCGCCAGAGCACCGGATTCACCGGCCTTTTCCTGTGCCCAGGATAGCGAGTCAATGGCTGCCTCAGCATCACCCTGGTCCATGATCTGTTGCCGCGCCAGCATCAACATGCCGTAGATGGCGAATGCACTGTCGCCGTACTCCTCACGCAGTGTCTCGGCTACATAGGCCACGGTCTCTGCACGATTCTCATCGCTTTCATCGCTGTAGGCGTTGATCAGGTCAGCAAACTGGGAAGCAGCTTCGGTCCGTTGCTGCATCTGGTGGTTCTGCCAGGCCTGCCAGCCAAATACGATGGCCAATGCCGCTGCAATACCAATCAGGAGCGAGCTGCCATTTTTCTTCCACCAGTCCTTGATTGCCTGGACCGTTTCTTCCTCAGTGCGAATTTCAGCCATGATGACTCCTGTATTTAATGATTATCGTGCCTGCAGCGGAAACCTGTCGGCCCGCCATCAGCGGCCCAGTAATTCTTTCAGTACGCCCGCAAGTTCCGCCTGGGCGATGTCCTGTTGCGGTTCGTCCGACCGCAGCGGTTTGAGTGCCGCTGAGCCGGTGGCCAGTTCATTCTCGCCCAGAATAATGGCGTAACTCGCACCGCTTCGGTCGGCCTTTTTCATCTGGCTCTTGAAGCTGCCGCCGCCACAATGGCTCATTATGCGGGCGTCAGGCAAGGCGGAGCGCAGCGACTCACCAAGCGACAATGCCGGTGCCACGGCCGAATCCCCCATGGCAGTGACATACACATCCACACAGGAATTGGCAATGGCGGGAACAAGGTCAAGGGTCTCGAGCAGCAGAATCAGCCGCTCGAGACCCATGGCAAAGCCAACGGCGTGGGTGGGTTTGCCACCGAGCTGCTCAACCAGACCATCATACCGGCCACCGGCACATACCGTGCCCTGTGCGCCAAGGCTGTCAGTGATCCACTCGAACACGGTTTTGCCATAGTAATCGAGACCCCGCACCAGTCGCGGGTTTACGGTGTAATCAACACCCGCCGCATCCAGCAGCGCACGAAGTTCGCGAAAGTGTTGCACGGACTCCTCGTCGAGATAGTCATCCAGGCTGGGAGCGTCTGCCAGAAGCTGCTGTGTTCCCGGGTGCTTGCTATCAAGAACCCGAAGGGGATTGGAAGACAGCCGACGCCTGCTGTCTTCGTCCAGCTGATCAAGGTAACCCGAAAGATAAGCCACCAGGGCTTCCCGGTATTCACGGCGAGCTTCTGATGTGCCAATGGAATTGATTTCCAGGCGGGTATGTTCACCCAGCCCGAGTTCACGCCACAGGCGGGCAGTCAGTACAAGCAGTTCCGCATCGATATCCGGGCCATTCATACCGAAACATTCCACGCCAATCTGGTGGAACTGGCGGTAGCGACCCTTCTGCGGGCGCTCGTGGCGGAACATGGGGCCGGTGTACCAGAGGCGACGGGTCTGATTGAACAGCAGTCCGTGCTCTTCAGCAGCGCGGACGCAGCCAGCAGTACCTTCCGGGCGCAGGGTCAGGCTGTCACCGTTACGGTCTTCGAAAGTATACATTTCCTTCTCGACGATATCCGTCACTTCGCCGATGGAGCGCTTGAACAGGTCGGTCTGCTCCACCACCGGCATACGGATTTCCTGGTAACCGTATTGCGAGAGTACCTGCCTGACTGTGTCTTCCACGAACTGCCAAATCGGCGTCTGTTCTGGCAGGATATCGTTCATCCCGCGAATTGCCTGGATCTTAGCCAAGTTACTACCTTATCTGTTTCAATGATTAGACGATCTGCACTCAGTCAGTCGAACGGGTGATGATCGCGTCTTCTTTTTCCTTTCGACGGGCAACTTCCTCGCGGATCAGCCGCTCCAGATCATCGGTCAGGTTGGCATTATCAAGCTTCTGGTTGGGCTTGCCTGACATATAGAACAGGTTCTTCGGGCTGCCACCGGTAAGGCCGAGGTCTGCCACTTTGGCCTCGCCCGGGCCGTTGACGATACAGCCGATAATGGCAACATCCAGCGACTCGTTCACGTCTTCCAGCCGCGCCTCAAGGTCATTCATGGTCTGGATGACGTCGAAGTTCTGGCGCGAACAGCTCGGGCAGGCAACAAAGTTGATGCCGCGACTGCGCAGGCGAAGGCTCTTGAGGATATCGAAGCCAACCTTGATCTCCTGCACCGGATCCGCCGCCAGGGACACCCTGATCGTGTCGCCGATACCGTCCATCAGCAGCATACCCAGGCCAATCGACGACTTTACGGTGCCTGAACGGAAACCGCCCGCCTCGGTGATGCCAAGGTGCAGGGGCTGCTCGATCTGGCTCGCGATCAGGCGATAGGCTGCAACGGTCATGAACACCTCGGATGCCTTGAGGCTGACCTTGAAGTCCTGGAAATCATGTTTGTCGAGAATGTCAATATGGCGCATGGCCGATTCCACCAGTGCCTCCGGCGTCGGCTCGCCGTACTTGCGCTGCAGTGCTTTTTCCAGTGAGCCGGCATTGACCCCGATACGGATGGGAATATTGCGGTCACGGGCAGCACTTATCACCGCACTTACGCGGTCATCCCGGCCGATATTTCCGGGGTTGATGCGCAGACAGTCCACCCCGAGTTCGGCAACCCTCAAGGCAATGCGATGATCAAAGTGGATGTCTGCAACCAACGGCACAGAGACCATGGAGCGAATCTTGCCGAAGGCTTCGGCAGCGTCCATGGATGGCACGGATACCCGGACGATATCGGCGCCCGCTTCCTGGAGGGCACGGATCTGGCCCACCGTGGCGTCGACATCGCAGGTACTGGTGTTGGTCATACTCTGAACAGCGATCGGAGCGTCCCCGCCTACGGGAACATTACCCACCATGATCTGGCGAGATTTACGTCTTTTGATCGGAGATTCGTGATTCATAGCTTGCCAACCGGGAAATTAAGTTCGTGACTGTCAGATATCCAGCGTAAATTCTGCACGGTTATTGACGACCCGGAAGCTGGACATGTCCACCGGCTCGCCATCGAAACGTATTGATTGAATCGCATCAACAGCACCAACGATAACTTCGATCGGCACCCTGCCGGAGACTTCAATCGTGTCACCATTGCGCTGCAGAGACCCCACCAGACGATTGCCCGTAGAATCAGTCACCTGAACCCAGCATTCGTCACTGAAGGCCATTTCCAGCCTGGCATTGACGGCTGCGGCATCCGGTTCCGCACTTTCCTCGAATGCAGGTTCAGGGGCACTGGTCACGACCGGAACGCGGTTCTCGTCAACGTCGCCGGAAGCCGCTGGCATCTGCTCAGGCGATTCCATGCCAGCCTCGTCGGATCCCGTGTCTGTCACCAGCGCAATCTGCTGCTGTTCGTCGGGCCGGGCATTCATGCTTACTTCTTCAACGGCCGGCTCGTCAATAACCGGCTCACCGCCCGCTGGCGCTGGTTCTTCCACCCCGGCATCATCTTCGATACGGCTCTCTTCAGGGGAGTCGCTACTGCCGGGTTCTGATTCCGTCGGTTCGATTGTCTCAGATGATTCATCGGAACTGTCCGGCTCCTCCGGAGACGAAGTCGTTCCCATGGTGTCAAGAAAACGAAGACCAACAAATACCACGATGGCGATAATCAGGATATAAAAGAGAACCTTTGCAATGCGCCGTTTCCGGTGCCTGCGGCGCTCTATATCCACCAGCGGGTTCAGTTCTTCCGCCTGTGCCTTTTCCTGCCGCAGCGGCTCAAGTTCCTTGTCCAGCGTCGCTATCACCGCATCCGGATCAAGGCCAACCTGGCGCGCAAATGTTCTGACATATCCTTTCAGGAACAGTTCACTGTCGATCTGCTCGTAGTTACCTTCCTCAATGGCGTGAATCACCGCCGGACGCAGGTGTTGCGCCTCAGCCACAGCCGAGACACTCAGCCCCTTCTGCTCCCGCGCGCGCCTCAGTTGTTGCCCTGCGGCTTCACTCACTACTGGCTGTTGTGTGTCATCACTGTCCATTCGACGTCATCACCCTGTATTGTTGGTATTCGACAGAGTTCGGGAAGTTGTTCTTCAGTTGCAGCCCCAGGCTTGATGCCTGATCCCGGTCACCAAAATGCCGGGCAATACGAATGCCCGTATACAGGCTTTCCGGAGAATGGCGGAGATTCCGGTTACGCTGCATCAGGGTGGTCAGACGGCTATAGTGCCTGGAAGCCGCCTGGTAATCACCGGACTCCACCAGTGTGCGGGAAAGTGCAAGCAGGGATCTGGCGTCGCCCCGGGACAACTCCACAGCCCGTCGGTAAGCTTTAATCGCGCCATCAAGGTTGTCTATACGCTCTTCAGTGAGGCCGAGGTTGAAGAATACCGACGCTCTCTCGCCGTAACTGGTGTCTCTGGAGGCAGCAAGGAACTGGTCACGGGCATCTTCAAACCGGCGCTCACCATAAAGAAACGCCCCGTAATACACTCGTGCACGGGTGTAGTCCGGATCGCTGTCCAGTGCATCCCTGAATGACCGTTCAGCAAGCTCCGGTTCACCCTCTGACTGATAGACCAGACCCTTCGCTGCAAGAGCGCCCGGGTTCTCCGGCTTGAGCTCAAGAGCACGGTCAAGATGATTGCTGGCACGCTCGATATTGTCCTGGCCGATATAAGCGGTTGCCAGTTCAACATAGTTGTCAACCGCCTTGTCGCGATCAGCCTCGCGGGCAAACCGGCTATCAGTGTTGGTCACACAACCTGTGACGAACATTGCCAGTAATACCATGGCAAGTGCAGCCCGGAGCCTGTTTACTGGTTCAGATGTCACAGTTGGCATTTCCTCTTGTCTTCAGAGAATTTCTCACCCGGCTTCATGGACTGACCTGGTGCACCTGTATGTAACGCTGGCTTCGTTTGGTCCGGTCTTCCACCATGCCAACAAGCTGGCCGCAAGCGGCATCAATGTCATCGCCACGGGTTGTTCTGACGGTTGCGATATACCCCGCCTCATTGAGAACCGCCTGAAAACGACGGGTGGCATTCATGCTCGGCCGACGGAAATCGCTCTCCGGAAACGGGTTGAAGGGAATCAGGTTGATCTTGCACGGCAGTCCGCGCAGCACAACAGCCAACTCCCTGGCATGCTCCGGCTGATCATTGACTCCCTCAATCACTGTGTACTCGATGGTCGCTTTACGCTTGTCCGGCAGCCGGGCCAGATAGCGACGGGTCGCGGCCAGCAATTCCGAGATCGGATACTTTTTATTCAACGGCACCAATTGGTTACGTAGTTCATCATTGGGGGCATGAAGTGAAATGGCCAGTGAAACATCCGTAACCTCGCCCAGGCGATCGATGGCCGGAACCACGCCGGATGTACTCACGGTGACACGCCGCTTGGAGATTCCGTAAGCCAGGTCCTCCATCATCAGGTTCATGGCATCAACCACATTATCGAAGTTCAGCAGCGGCTCACCCATGCCCATCATGACCACATTGGTGATAGGGCGATCCGGGCCGGGCTCAAAAGGCATGAACGCTTTGCGAGCCACCCAGACCTGGCCGATGATCTCGGCGGCCGTCAGGTTGCGGTTAAAGCCACGCTTGCCCGTTGAGCAGAAGGTGCAGTCCAGGCTGCAGCCAATCTGGGAAGAAACGCACAGGGTGCCGCGCTCGCCGTCCGGGATCAGCACGGTTTCGACGCTGTTGCCGTTATCCATGCGCATGACCCATTTGCGGGTGCCGTCTTTCGAGGATTCATCGTAAACCACTTCCGGCCCGCGAATCTCTGCGACTTCTTTCAGCTTTTCCCGCAGAACCTTGCTCATATTGGTCATTTGATCGAAGTCATCGGCACCGCGCTGATGAATCCACTGCAGCACCTGCGTTGCCCGGAAACGCTTCTCCCCCAGGGATTCAAAGAAAGCCTCCATTTTGGCCTTCGGCATTCCCAGAAGGTTGGTTTTCTCAGCAACAGCTGTCATTTCATAACCTCGATCAGATAACCAATCCGGGCCGGAAACGATTCCGGCCCGGGGCAGCTCAATCAACCGCGGGGGCAGATTTCGCTGTCATTGAAAAAATACGCAATTTCACGCTCTGCAGACGCTGCTGAATCCGAACCGTGAACGGCGTTAGCGTCGATGGACGATGCGAAATCGGCGCGAATGGTGCCTGCTTCCGCCTCTTTCGGGTTGGTAGCGCCCATCAGGTCACGATTCTTCAGGATAGCACCTTCGCCTTCCAGAACCTGAACAACAACCGGGCCGGATGTCATGAAGGCTACCAGATCATTGAAAAACGGGCGCTCCTTGTGCTCGGCATAGAAGCCTTCCGCCTGCTCCTGGGTCAGATGCATCATCTTCGCGGCAACAATCGTCAGTCCTGCTTTCTCAAAACGTGTATAAATCTCGCCGATCACATTTTTTGCGACTGCGTCGGGCTTGATAATCGAGAGCGTGCGCTCGTTTGCCATGATCTGTCTCCATTCAGGTTCAGAAAAATTTCAGGGTTGAGATTATACGCAGTCCGGAGGCAACTGCCTACCGCACTGAACGGAGACGGGTAACCACGTCAATGATTTGCGTCGCTGCAAAGTCAACCTCCTCCGGTGCGGTAAAACGTCCGAAGGAGAACCGGAGTGCCCGGTGGGCCTGCTCGTCATCCAGCCCGATGCCCTTCAATACAAATGATGGCTCGATCGTCGCCGACGCACAGGCAGAGCCGGAAGAAACCGCCAGATCCCTCAGCCCCAGCATCAGCGACTCGGCATCCACGCCTGCGAACGACAGGTTCACGATACCCGGCACCCGGTGCTCGTTACTACCATTGAGCGTAACGCCTTCAAGGCCTGACAGCCCTTCCAGAAACTTTGTTCGGAAGCCTTCAAGCACTTCTTTTTCCTGCTCGAGCTGCGCACTGGCAAGCTCGAAAGCCTTACCCATACCTACAATCTGATGGGTTGGCAGGGTGCCGGAACGCATCCCGCGCTCATGGCCACCGCCGTGAATCTGTGATTCGATGCGTACGTCCGGTGATCGCCGAACATACAGTGCACCAACACCCTTGGGGCCGTAGACCTTGTGAGCTGACAACGAAAGCAGATCCACCGGTACAGCACTGACATCCACTTCTGTTTTACCGGCGGCCTGAGCGGCGTCCACATGAAACATCACACCACGCTCGCGAAGCATGGCACTGATCGGCTCGATGTCGGTCTGGCAGCCCAGTTCATTGTTCACCATCATCAGGCTCACCAGAACCGTGTTTTCCCGGAGGGCACTCTCCACCTGTTTCGGCTCAATTAGCCCATCCTGACCGGGAGTCAGCCAGGTGATGCTCACCCCGTTGCGCTCAAGCCATTTGCAGGTATCAAGAACCGCTTTATGCTCAATCACCGAGGTTATAATGTGAGGATTCTCGTGACCGGCAACCGCGCCTTTTATGGCAAGGTTGTCGGACTCCGTAGCACCCGATGTCCAGACGATTTCACGCGGATCAGCGTGGATGAGACTGGCAACCTGTCGACGGGCACCCTCCACCGCTGCTTCAGCCTGCCAGCCATAAGCATGGGTACGGGAGGCAGGGTTACCGAAAACACCGTCAGGCGTAAGGTACTTGCACATTTCTTCCGCAACGGCGGGATCGACGGGCGTGGTCGCCGCATAATCAAGGTAGACGGGCTTTTTCATAGAAGTTTCAGGCTAATAGCTCAGGCCGAGGCCTGATCGGAAAGGCGCTCGGTGTTGATCGTCTGTGAATCACCTTCGGAATGACGATTGTTCTGCCGACTGGCAACCACTTGGATCTCACGCTTCCTCATCAGATCTCCAAGGCTGATATCGCTCAGGAACTGATGGATCTGGTCGCTGAGATCAGACCACAGGTGGTGGGTCAGGCATTTTTCGCCATTCTGGCAATCACCCTTATTGCCGCAACGGGTGGTATCCAGGGATTCACTGACCGCGTCCACCACCTCCGCAATATATACGGCATCGGGTTCGCGGCTCAGGCGGTAGCCACCGCCAGGCCCGCGGATACTGGTCACCAGTTTGTGACGGCGAAGGCGAGAAAACAACTGCTCGAGATACGAGAGGGAAATCTCCTGCCGGGCAGAAATATCAGCCAGACTGACCGGACCCTGATCCCCGTGAAGGGCCAGATCCAGCATTGCCGTCACCGCATAGCGGCCTTTGGTGGTCAGTCTCATAAACTCAGCCCCGGTCAGGGATTACTTAGGCTTTAACAGAGCCGAGTATGAATTGACCCACCAAATCAGTCAAGTATTCACCTTTGCGACGGCTCGTCGTCCCGCACGCAGTCGAAATCCTCTTCGTGCAGCGGCGGCAGTTCACCGTTCTGGTATTCACTGTTCACTTTCCGGAGCGCCTGGCACATGTTCTCGATACGGTCATCCACCGCGTGCATGTGGTCAAGCAGGCTGCGCATCGCTCGGGCGACCGGGTCCGGCATTTCCTCGGTCACGCCGTACGCATCGAAGCCCATCCGCTCTTCCATCTCTTTGCGGCGAACATTGTCCTCACCCTTGCTCTTGACCACTATACGGCCGGGAATACCCACCACTGTGGCCCCTTCGGGCACAGCTTTGGTGACCACAGAGTTGGAACCGATCTTGGCGCCCTCTCCCACTTCGAACGGTCCCAGAATCTTGGCACCGGCGCCAACCACAACACCATTCCCCAACGTGGGATGTCGCTTGCCCTTGTTCCAACTGGTGCCGCCGAGGGTTACCCCCTGGTAGAGCGTTACATCGTCACCAATCACGGTGGTTTCACCAATCACAACACCCATACCGTGATCGATAAAGAAGCGACGGCCAATGGTCGCACCGGGATGAATCTCGATGCCCGTCAGCCAACGGGCGAGGGTCGAGAACGTGCGCGCGAGCCACTTCAGACCCAGGTTCCAGAGCCAGTGGGAGAACCGGTGGCACAGGAGAGCATGAAGCCCGGGGTAGTTGGTAAGAACCTCGAAGGTGTTACGCGCTGCGGGATCACGATGAAATACGCTGTTTACATCTTCCCTTAAACGTTCAAACATAACCCTATTCCTGCTCACCGGCTGAGGAACCAGCCCTGGAAGTGTGTTGTCCTGCCTTGTCATTGCCGGCAGACTTCTGAACCGCTGTCAGGACGCCCCGAAGAATACTGATTTCCGTCTGATCCAGTTTCGCTCTCTGGAACAGACGGCGCAACCGGGTCATCAACTGCCCGGGCTTGTCCCGACGATGAAAATCAACATCTACCAGCGCCTGTTCAAGGTGCGTGAAAAAACCCTCAACGTCCCTGACCGGTGCCGGCGGCACATCCCAGCCGGCATCCCCCGGCGCGTCCATCGGCTTCAGATATGGGCTGCCATCGCCACCTTCAAGGCCACGGAGATAATGCATCCGCAATTCATAACACATTACCTGAACTGCCATGGACAGATTCAAAGAACTGTAGTCCGGATTCGACGGAATATGGATGTGGAAATGACAACGCTGCAACTCATCATTGCTCAGGCCATGGGCCTCGCGACCGAACACCAGCGCTACAGGCCCCGCGCCGGAGTGCTCCGCAGCCTTTGCTGCGGCGTCCGGCGGCGCGATCACCGGCCAGGGAATCTTGCGGCCACGGGCGCTGGTGCCCATGACGCAGACACAATCGGCAATGGCTTCGTCAAGCGAGTCGACAACGCGGGCATTATCCAGCACATCCGACGCTCCCGCCGCCCGTGCGTAGGAAGTTTCATCGGGGAACGACGACGGATTGACCAGCCACAGACTGCCAAGCGCCATGTTTTTCATGGCCCTTGCAACGGCTCCGATATTGCCCGAATGAGACGTTTCAACCAGAACAATCCTGACCTGGTCGTCAAATGTGTCCGTGCCCTCCTGGGGCATCGCTGACTTGTGCATGGCGCTCACATCTCTGTAAAAATCCGGAAAGGCGCGCATGATAGCAGATTTCGTCCCCGGCCTGCCTCATCGGATATGCCCTGATACAGCGCGCCATCAGTGACATTGCGGAGTCGAAAAACATACAAGCGGCGCCAGTTTTTGATATGATATGCGGCCTTCACACACCCGGATAATGAACACTCAGATGCAACCAGCTATTAAAATGGCCCTGCGCGTAGCTCGTCAGGGGTCCGACTATCTGAAAGCACATTTCGAACGCCAGGAACCCAATGGCGACAGCGAGGACCGCCGCAAGCAACTGGAACGGGTCGAGCAGTCTGTTTACGACAATTTTTCTGAGCAGCTCGAAAAGGCCTACAAGGACCATGTAATTGCACAGCTGAACGAGGCGGACTCCGACGGCAACGACAAGAGCTGGCATATATTTCCGGTGCTAGGGCGCGAGAACTTTCTGCGTGGCATTCCCGATTTTGCACTGGCACTGCTCCAGAAAAAGAATAATCGCACCGAGAACCTGCTGCTGATCAACCCGATCACCGGCGAAGAATATTCTGCCAGCCGCGGCCATGGCGCAGCGCTCAATAGCCGCCGCGTACGCACAAGTGAAGTCAAACACGCCGACCGTGCAGCCGTCGTCAGTAATCTCCTGGACCAGACCCGCAGCAGTGACGATGCGCTTATGTGGGGAGAAATGGCCTCCCTTCTGGCTCATGACAGCAGCATGTTCCGCACAGCTGGCTGCATTGCGCTGGATATTGCGCGGGTTTCCTCCGGCCATCTGGACGCTGCCGTTATTTTCCGCCCGGAGCCGGCAGATCTGGCTATTGGCGTGACACTGGCACTGGAATCCGGCGCTTTGACCGGTGACTTCTCCGGTAACCCGTCAACGGAGAAAGCGAAGCAGCTTATCGTTGCCAATCCCAAGCTGTTCCGGGAAGTACTGAAAACCCTTCACCCCTTCCGGGGCCGCCTGCCACGCTAGACCGGCCGGACACAAAAAAGCCGCAACCCCTTAAGGTGTTGCGGCTTTTTTCTGACTGACCGGATTACATCCGGTTCAGCCAATCGGGCGGTTCTTCTTCCTCTTCCTGCCCCGCCAGACCTTCCTTCGGCGGTACAATCAGATCTTCCCGGGCAACACCGAGGGCAACCAGCATGTTGGCGGCAACGTAGATGGAGGAATAGGTACCCACCACAACACCGATCATCAGCGCCAGCGCAAAGTTGTTGATGGCCTCTCCCCCCAGGAAATACAGGGCCAGAAGAACAGCGAGCGTCGTGCCGGATGTGTTGATGGTCCGGCTGATGGTCTGTTGAATGGACTCATTGATAACATGCTCGGAATCTCCCTCCCGCAGCTTGCGGAAGTTCTCCCGAATTCTGTCCGCCACAACGATCGTGTCGTTCAGGGAGTAACCGATCACCGCGAGCAGTGCGGCCAGCACACTCAGATCAAAGGTCCACTGGAACAGCGAGAACACACCAAGAACAATAATCACATCGTGGGCAAGCGGCACAACCGCTGCTATGCCGAACTTGAACTGGAAGCGCATACCGACGTAGATAAGCACCACCGCCAGGGCAATCAGCATCCCGAGGCCGCTGTCTTCCTTGAGCTCCTCGCCCACCTGGGATCCGACAAACTCGGAACTGACCAGTTCAAGCTCGGCACCATCCTCTGCCAGAGCTTCGGTCACCTCTGCTGCGAGCTTGTCGTTTTCCGATTCCGCCATTCTCACCAGAATGGTGGTATCGGAACCGAAATTCTGGACCACGAACTGTTCGTAGCCGGAGTCTTCCAGGGTTTCCCGTACATCATCCAGTGCGGGCGCCTGCTGGTACTCAAGCTCAACCGACGTACCGCCGGTAAAATCGAGGCCCAGGTTCAGGCCACGAGTCGCCAGCAGAGCAACCGCAGCGATGATCAGCGCAATGGACACAACGGAAGCAGCCTTCCGTATGCCCATGAAATCGATTGGTTTCTTCTCAACTTCAGACATTGGCCAGCTTCCTTCCGATCGACAGCTTTTCGATCTTTCGACCGCCGTATACAAGATTTACGATGCTGCGACTGACCATCAGCCCGGAGAACATCGATGTGAGAATACCGATCGACAGAGTCACCGCGAACCCTTTGACCGGCCCGGAACCCATGGCAAACAGGATGACGGCTACCAGCAGGGTGGTGATGTTGGCATCGAAAATTGATACGAAGGCCCTGGAGTAACCGGAATTGATGGCTGACTGGGGCGGAATGCCTGTCTTCAGCTCTTCCTTTATCCGTTCAAAGATCAGCACATTGGCATCAACCGCCATACCCACTGTCAGTACAATACCGGCGATACCCGGCAGAGTCAGGGTCGCGGAGAGTATCGACATGCAGGCAATCAGCATCATCAGGTTGAGCGTCAGGCCAACACTGGCAATGACCCCGAATCCCCGGTAATACACGATCATGTAACAGAGCACCAGCAAAAACCCGATCACGACTGACATCAAGCCTGCGTCAATGTTCTTCTGGCCAAGGCTCGGGCCGATTGTGCGCTCCTGTACGAAATACATGGGTGCTGCCAGGGAGCCGGCTCTCAACAACAGTGCCAGTTCCGAGGCTTCCGGAATGGAATCAAGGCCGGTAATCCGGAAACTGCTGCCCAGCGCAGACTGGATTGTGGCCAGGCTGATAATGCCCTTCTCGACCACCCGGTTGTCCACGGTTTGGGTTTCCCCATCAACTTCCACCTCTTCGGTTTCCGTGCGGTACTCGATAAACAGGACGGCCATTCGGCGACCGATGGCATTGCGGGTTGCCCGGTTCATCAGATCACCGCCAACAGAGTCCATGGTGATGTTGACCTGTGGCTGCCCGTTCTCATCAAACGCCTGCTGGGCATTGGACACGTTATCACCGGTAACGATGACCTCCTGCTCCAGTCGTGCATCTCGATTGGGGTTGTCACGGAACTCGTAGGTCTCCGTGTTCGAGCCGGATTCGTCCTGGCTAGCTTCAAGACGGAACTCCAGATTGGCAGTAGCGCCGAGAACACGCTTTGCGGCGGCGGTATCCTGGACACCAGGCAACTCGACAATAATCCTGTCGGCGCCCTGGCGCTGCACCAGGGGCTCTGCGACACCCAGCTCGTTCACCCGGTTGCGGATGGTTGTCAGGTTCTGCTCCAGCGCGTAATCCTGGATCGACCTGACTTCTGCTTCCGACATGGTGAGCATCAGACGGTATTCATCATCCTCACTCTGCTCGTCCATCGTGAACTGGTCGTACTGGTCACGTATTAGACTGAAGGCTTCGCTGCGCGAGTCTTCATTCCGAAATGTCAGGACAATGGAATTGTCACCTTCCAGATCACCGCCACGATACCGCACGCGCTCGTCGCGCAGTTCACGCTTGACCTGGCTGGACATGGCTTCGAGGCGCTGCTCAAGTGCTGTCTCCATGTCCACTTCCAACAGGAAGTGGACACCACCGCGCAGGTCAAGCCCCAGCTTCATGGGCCCAGCACCGAGGCTCTTCAACCATTCAGGCGTTGACGGTGCCATGTTCAGCGCCACCAGATAGTCCCTGCCGAGCGCGTCCTGAACAACCGGCCTTGCGCGCACCTGGTCGTCAGAACCGTTCACGCGAATCAGGGCGTCGCGCTCCTGAATCTCGGAGTTCTTGACAGCAATTCCCTTGGCCTCGAGCGCATCAACAGCTCTTTCAAGAATCCTCTCGTTGACTTCGGTGCTGCTCCGCGCACCGGTGATCTGTATGGCGTAGTCGTCAGGGAAGACATTAGGCAGGGCATAGATAAACCCGATCATCAGCGCGATCAGGATAACCAGGTTTTTCCAGAGCGGATACTTGTTCAGCATGGGGTCCCTTTAAGCCGGCCCTCGGGCCGGCTGTGATGTTTCAGCTTGGCAAATTCAGACCTGAGTCAAAAGCCGGCTCAGATGTCCTTCAGAGTTCCTTTCGGAAGTGCCGCTGCAACAGCAACTTTCTGAACCTTCACTTCGACGTTGTCGGCAATTTCCACCACGATGAAATCGTCGGTTACCTTGGTGATCTTACCGGCCATACCGCCGGAGGTAACCACTTCATCGCCCTTGTTCAGGCCGGCCATCAGCGCCTTGTGCTCCTTGGCACGCTTGGACTGCGGGCGCCAGATCAGGAAGTAGAAAATCAGGATAAAGCCGGCAAAGAAGATCACCTGCCCCATCACACCCATGCCGCCAGCACCGGGATCCTGCGCCATGGCCAGTGTCGGCATTACGGCAAAGAGTGCAGCAACAAGTAACTTGATTGATTTCATTGACTATCTCCGTTTTTTAAGAAAAGTTCAGGTAGCGGTTCAGAACCGGCTCGCCCCGGGGTCACTGTGCCATTGGAGACACGGTTTCACCCCGGCGGGCATAGAAGTCGCTAATAAAGTCCGACAATGTACCTGCTTCAATTGCGCCACGCAATCCGGCCATCACGTTCTGGTAGTAACGCAGATTGTGAATGGTGCTGAGTTGCGAGCCGAGCATTTCTCCACATTTATCCAGATGATGCAGATAACTTCTCGAAAAGTTCTGGCAGGTATAACAGTCGCACTGGTCATCCAGTGGCGCGGTATCATGGCGATGACGCGCATTACGGATCTTGACGATGCCCGTGGAGGTAAACAGGTATCCGTTACGGGCGTTGCGGGTGGGCATCACGCAGTCGAACATATCCACGCCCCGGCGAACCGCTTCAACAAGGTCTTCCGGCCGGCCAACGCCCATCAGGTAACGGGGGCGGTCTTCCGGCATTTTTGGCGGCAGGTGATCCAGGATACGGATCATATCCTCCTTGGGCTCCCCCACTGACAGCCCGCCGATGGCATAGCCATCGAAACCGATCTCCGTAAGCCCCTCCAGTGAGCGCTCCCGCAGTGATTCGTACATCCCGCCCTGAACAATACCGAACAGGGCAGCCGGGTTACCGGCGTGGGCCTCTTTGCTGCGCTGGGCCCAGCGCAGCGACAGCTCCATGGACTCGCTGGCCTGCTTTTCCGTGGCGGGATAGGGGGTACACTCATCGAAAATCATGACAATATCGGAGCCCAGGTCCCGCTGCACCTGCATGGCGATTTCCGGCGACAGTTCCACCGGAGAACCGTCCACTGGAGAGCGAAATGTCACGCCGGCTTCGGTGATCTTGCGCATCTCTCCCAGACTGAACACCTGGAAGCCGCCGGAGTCTGTCAGTATGGGGCCGTGCCACTGGGTAAAGTCATGCAGGTCACCATGGGCCTTAACAACCTCGGTGCCGGGCCGCAACATCAGGTGAAAGGTGTTACCAAGGATTATCTCCGCGCCTATCTCGCTAATATCCCTGGGCAGCATGCCCTTGACGGTGCCATAGGTGCCTACCGGCATGAACGCCGGGGTTTCCACGGTGCCGCGAGGGAAAGTCAGGCGCCCGCGCCGGGCACGGCCATCCTCACCCAGCTTTTCAAACGACATAAAACACTGATCAGTCATGATTGCTCTCCGGATTCCGGGTGCCCTTCCCCTGCATAGGACTTGAGGGCGCCCAGGCTTGGTTCCTGACCGGTAATAAACATGGCGTCACCATAGCTGAAAAAGCGGTAACGCTCTGCAACGGCCTCGCGGTAGGCAGCCATTGTGCTCTGGTAGCCTGCAAAAGCGCTGACCAGCATGATCAGCGTTGATTCTGGCAGATGAAAATTGGTCACCATGGCATCGACGGTCTGGAAGCGATAACCGGGGTAGATAAAGATGTCAGTTTCGCCCTTGAACGGCTTCAGCACACCGCCACGGCTGGCCGACTCGAGGGATCGTACCGAGGTTGTTCCCACCGCAACCACCCGGCCACCCCCGGCCCTCGCTGCATTCACCGCATCAACGGTTGCCTGCGACACCTGGGCCACTTCACTGTGCATCACGTGATTTTCGATACGGTCAACTCGAACGGGCTGGAACGTACCTGCACCCACATGCAGCGTGACAAACGTGCTCTCTATACCCCGGGCCTCGAGTTGCGACAGAATCTTCTCGTCGAAGTGCAAACCGGCCGTCGGCGCGGCTACGGCGCCGGCCTCCCGGGCGTAGACAGTCTGGTAGCGCTCGCGGTCCGTTGACTCGTCTGGTCGGTCCACATAGGGAGGCAGAGGCATATGCCCTATGCGCTCAAGGAGGTCCAGAAGAGGTTCGCTGCTGTCACAGACCAGATGAAAGAGGGCGTCCTCACGCTGCTTCATCAGCATAGGGGTGCCGTCTTCCAGAATAATCCGCTGCCCCGGTTTGAGCGCTTTCGATGTCTTCACGTGGGCCAGTAACTCGTGCTCTCCCAGCAGCCGCTCCACCAGCACTTCAACCTGGCCGCCGGTTTCTTTCTTCGCGAACAGGCGTGCCGGAATTACCCGGGTATCGTTGAAAACCAGAAGGTCGCCAGGCTGGAGAAGATCCGGCAGATCGCTGAATTGCCTATGGGTAACGGAGCCGGAAAGGCCATCAAGACCCAGCAGGCGTGACGCGCTGCGCTCTTTGAGGGGATACCGGGCAATCAGTTCATCCGGCAAATCAAAGTGAAAATCGGAGACGTTCATTGAATGGACTATTCAAGTCACCGCGTTGAGCGGCTTGTAAGTGGTAGCGGCGGGCGGACTCGAACCGCCACGGGTTTTACCCCAACGGATTTTGAATCCGTCGTGTCTACCAATTTCACCACGCCGCCATCGGAGAGTGTGGGGGATTATACTGAGGTTGATTCTGAAAGCAATATAAGCGCCGTACTTGAACTTGCGACGCTCAGGAAATTTACAGACGATCAAACAGGGAAAGCCTGGACACCTGCGCAAACGACTGCTGGGCAGCCTGTAGTACGAAGCTCTGGAAGCTCAGGTTGCTGATAGCTTCTGCGTAATCGACATCCCGTAGTTCAGAGCGGATATCCTCGCTGTAGACGGAAGAGTCCTCCAGAAAGGACTTGGTGGATTCCACGGCGTTCAGGCGACCACCCAGTTCCGTTTGCTTCTTGACGATGCTCTCCTGGGCGTTGTCGAGGTTCTGCAGGGAGGCGGCGATCAGGTCGTCATAGGCTGCCTGCCCTTCCGGTGTTCCCTTATCAAGGGTATCCAGCCCGTCAATCAGGTTTTCGAAGGTGGCGAACACGGACTGCTTTTCGCTGGCGCGGATCGTAAAGGTGTCGCCATCCTCCGCATCCGAGATGGTAGCCCGAACTCCTGCGATTTCAAAAGGTTCGCCAGATTCGTAGGGAATACCGGGTGGCCCGACAAGAACATCCCCCGTATCCGTGACTGCTGTCAGAGTGTTGGTACCTGTGTCGACAGTAATTTCAATGTCATCCGGAGATACAGCCGAGAAAGCGCTGTTATCCACTACCTGAACCTGATCAATCCGGCCGTCTCCGGTGTTTCCCCCACCAGGCTCTGCTGATACCGCCGCCGGAATGGTCGAGAAAATGCCCTTGCCATGGTCGCTGATAGGCACCGTTACACCGTCATCAATCTCCAGCACCCGCTGCCCTTCATCTCCCTGGTATTCCCAGTTTCCGGATTCATTCTTGGCGAACGCCGGGTTATTGCCCTGAAAACCACTGAAAATATACTCGCCGGAAGCGTCCCGCGTATTCGCAATGTTAGCCAGCTGGCCCAGCCGTTCCTTGATTTCCGAAGAAATGGACTTGCGGTCATTGGCCGAAAGAGACCCGTTACCGGCCTGGACCGTCAGCTCCCGTACCCGCTGGATAACATCCAGTGAGTCGCCCAGGGTGCTCTCTTCCTGTTGCAGCCGGTTCTCGGCAAGCCCCGCGTTACGCTGATAGGTTTCGATGCGAGATAGTTCCTGGTCCAGCTTGAGAATCCGCGCTGCCGCCACAGGGTCATCCGAAGGCTTGTTAACCCGTTTTCCAGTCGAGATCTGCTCCTGAGTCTGGTTCAGGTTGCCATTAAGATCCTGCATCCGGTTAATGCCACCGGAAAAAATCTGCTGTGATGAAATTCTGATCATGTCACATCACCTCGCGCTGTTACCGGAAACTCTGTAACAGGGTATTGAACAAATCCTGGGCCACGCTCATCACCTGAGCCGAGGCGTTGTAGGCGGCCTGGTACTGGATCAGCCTGCCGGCCTCTTCATCCAGGTTGACCCCTGAAACCGATTCCCGCTGGTTGGTGGACTGCTCCAGCAGGGTTTTGCCCGCATCCTTGTCCAGCTGGCTCTGACGGGTTTTCACGCCAATGTCCTCGACCAGGCCGGCGTAGCCTTCAGAAAAACTCTGACTGCCGTTGTTGAGGGTATTCTTGGTGCCCAGCGCCGCCATGAATTCGGCATTCCGGTTATCCGATACGCCGTTCGTGTTGTAGTTAATCGCAAAGGAATCACCGGGCTGAGGATTGCCGGATATTTCAAACTGGAAGCCGAAATAATCCGGAGAACGAGGATCTTCAGTAAACAACTTGTTTGAAACGCCTGGCTCAAACCGGTTCACCGGGGGCGTGGCTGCGGGATCGGCCGGCACAATGGGGTTACCGGTATTAGCATCGACAATGTCATAGAACATCTCACCGCCGCTTTCAAAGAACTCGACATCCAACGGTGGATCCAGCTCGCCCTCCTGGCGGAAATTGGACAAAAGCGAGTTGGTAGACGGGTTCCGCACATTCAGCATTTTGCCCTGATTGATCGTAGCATCACCGGCATTTCCGGCAGTGCCCTCTGCCCTCACCGGACTCGCGAAGGCAAGGTCTTCCTCCCGGTTCACTTCCAGATCAATATTGGCCGCGGCCTGCCGGGTGGGCTGGATCAGGAACTTGTCGCCGGCATTGAAGGTGCCCCCCTCCACCCGAATATTAAACCCGGGCATGGAAATTTCAGACTGCACCGGGTCCGGCAGACGGCCCTGGTTAACGACCTCACCCGAAGCCCGGTCAATCAGCTCGAAGTTGCGTCCATCGCCGCCAATCTCCAGAGACCAACTTCCAGCCGGCAGCTCTGAACTGTCGGTGATTTCGACCGCAAGCTCTGCATTTCTTGGTGCACTATTGTTGGCATTAGCGATCACCCTGCCTTGTTGCGCCGCTTCCGAGTTAATGTCGCTGAAGAATCGCCCCCCCAACTCACCCTCAAGGTCCATACCAATTTCATGCTGATGATTAACAGTTTCAGATAGCGCAATCGCAATCCGGCCCAGCTCATCAAACGCCGGCTGCAACCCCTCCGACTCGAAACGGCGCAGACCACCCAGCTTGCCACCATTGATCTGGTCGTCAACATTACTGGTCCGACCGCCGTTGGTCAGAGTAAACTCAAGCGATGTAGGATCTTCTGAGTCATCTCGGGTGCCCAGTTGCACGGCATTATCGCCAACGACCAGAGACTGACCGTTACGCAGGGACACGTTGACCTGGCTACCCTCGGCCTGAGTCACCCGGATGTTGACCAGCTCCGACAGTTGCCGCAGTTTCTCGTCCCGCTTGTCCAGCAACTCATTGGGCTCCCGCCCCTGCGCCAGCCCCGGCGACTCTGAAATCGCATTGTTCAGTTCGGCGATGCTCTTGAGCAGCGTATTGGCATCTTTTACGCCCTGCTGCTTCTGGGTCTTGATTGACTCCCTCTGCTGGATGAATTCCTGGTTAAGCGCTTCAAAACGGTTAACAACCTGTTGCGCTTCGCTGAGCACCAGTTGCCGCTGGGGCAGCGAGGCCGGGTCTTCAGCGGCATTCTGCAGGCTGGCGAAGAAATTATTGAGGGCATTACTCAGGCCCGTGGACTCACCACCCAGAAGGTTATCGAGGCGTGACAATTCGGAGTTCAGGGTTTCCTGTTCTCCGGCCAGTGTTGTGTCTTCACGCACCTGCTGGGTGAGATATTCGTTGGCCAATCGGCGGATATCGGTAACGTTGACGCCTGTACCCACGGAACCGGCGCCAGTGCGCTGCGCCGCTTGGGTTTCAAACTGGACTTCCTGGCGGCTGTACCCTGGCGTGTTGGCATTGGTAATGTTATTGCCGGTGGTATTCAGCGCCGTCTGGTGGCCGAGGATGCCGGTAAGACCGGTATTGATGAGCCCTGCCATAACCGTTACTCCTCAGACCCGCGGGAATCCATGGACAATGTTGTCATGGAATCGTTGTTCATAATGCGGCGAATCTTGGCACCGTAATTCGGATCAGTGGCATAACCGGCTTCCTGGAGCTTGTTGGCAAACTGATCAGGGTCGTCGGCGGCGGCCAGCACATCCCGATAACGGGGATTGGACTCAAGGAACGACACGTAATCCCGGAAGCTGGATTCATAATCCGGATACGCCCTGAACGCCGCCCGCTCATTCATCGGCACACCTTCCCGGAATTCAGTCGTGGCAATATCCACGGAACCGCCCTGCCAGCGCTGGTCTGCCTTGATGCCGAACAGGTTAAAGCTCGGTGAACCGCCGTCACCCTCAATCATGTGCCGGCCCCAGCCGGTTTCCAGTGCTGCCTGGGCAATCATCAGCCTGGGGTTGATGCCGCTTTGTTCAGCCACCTTTTCAGCCACGGGCAACAGTTCACGAACAAACTGCTCCGGCGATTCGAACCGGTCTGGAAGGGTTGCGCCTGTTTCCGGCTTCACGGCCGGTGCGGGCATTTCGGCAACCCGGTTTACCTTGTCCACCTGCTCCGGCAGACGTGGCGACAGAACGGGTACATTGCGGTCGTAATCTGCCAGCTCCGCCTTGTGGGCCGCCATAGGTTTACCTTCGTCGGTCATACCCGGAATCTGCCGGCTTAACTGCCGAACCAGTGCTTCAGAGAGTCCGGTGCCCTGTTTTTGCGATAATGTGAGGCTGAGTTGGCTGTCGAACATTTCCTGATAGAATTCCGACTGGCTGCTGTTGAGATAATTGCCTTCCGCGAAAACATCGCCGGCCTTGCGCATGGATTTCACCATTTCCGACAGGAACAGGCCCTCGAACTGCTTTGCAACCTCAAGCAGTGCCGCATCCTTGTCTGTCCGGGCCCGGCTCTTAAGGGAGTTGAGCCCGTCAAAATCGGTATAGACCTGTGCCTTCTGGAGACTGTAATCCTGCATCACGCCACCTATATAACAATCAACTCGGCCCGCAGAGCGCCGGCCTGCTTGAGTGCTTCCAGAACAGCCATGACATCACCCGGCGCAGCACCTACCTGGTTCACCGCCTGCACAATCTCGTTCAGTGTGACCGCCGGCCCGAACTGGAACATTCTTGCCGGTTCTTCGGTAATCGCGATCTGGGAATCAGGCTCCACCTCTGCGTCTGCATCGGTAAAGGGGTTGGGCTGTTCCACTTCCGGATTCTCTTCGATGGTCACCGTAAGGTTGCCGTGAGTTACAGCAGCCGGACTCACTTTGACGTTTTTCCCGACAACGATGGTGCCGGTGCGGCTGTTAATCACCACCTTGGCAGCTTCCTCTGCGGGATCCACATCGATGTTTTCAAGAATGGAGAGAAAGCTCACTCGCTGGGACGGATCGCGGGGCGCCTTGACCGATACCGCTGTTGCGTCGTGGGCATAGGCCATATCCGGCCCCAGCTGGTCATTAATGGCTTCCACCACCCGGCGGGCGGTGGTGAAATCCGGACGCATCAGGTTGAAGGTGATGGTATCGCCCTTGGTAAAGGGTGACGTCACCTCCTGCTCAATGGTGGCACCGTTGGGTATCCGGCCGACACTGGGCACATTGACCGTGATACGTGAACCGTCTGCCCCCTCTGCACCAAAACCGCCAACCACCAGGCTGCCCTGGGCCATGGCATACACCTGGTCATCAGCACCTTTCAACGGCGTCATCAAGAGCGTGCCGCCCCGTAAGCTGTCAGCGTTGCCGATCGATGACACAGTAATATCCATGTCCTGCCCCGGCTTTGCGAACGGCGGCAGATTGCCGGTAACCGTCACCGCCGCCACATTGGCAAGGTTCGGGTTTACCCCTTGTGGTAGGGTAATGCCGAACTGGTTCATCATGTTGCGGAAGGTCTGGTTGGTGAACGGCGCCTTGTCGCCGGTTCCATCGAGACCCACCACCAGACCGTAACCCACCAGTTGGTTGTCACGCACACCCTTGATGCGAGCCAGGTCCTTCAGGCGATCCGCCAGCACGGGCGCAGCGATCACCGACAGTACCAATACCAGTACCGCGAACCTCAGCATTTTCATAGCGGGAACCACTCACTGTTGAAGAATCGGGCCAGCCAGCCCATCTGATTGGCCTGGTCAAAGTCACCAGTGCCACCGTAGGCGATGCGCGCATCAGCGATGCGATTCGACGCTACGATATTATCCGGGGAAATATCCTGGGGCCGAACCAGACCGGTCAGGCGGATGTATTCATCACCGTTGGTCAGAGACAGCCACTTTTCACCGCGAATGTGCAGAATCCCATTGGGCAGCACTTCTGTCACTGTAACGGTGATATTGCCGTTAAGGCTGTTGCTCTGGTCGGCTTCCGCCTGGCCCTGGAAATCACGTTCCAGATCAATGTCTGTGTCCACGCCAAGGTTGTCCTTGCCCAGAATACGGGGGTCCAGCATGGAAATTTCATTGTCCTTGTTGATGCTGCTTTCGGCGTTCTTGCTGGCCTGGGTGGATTCCTCCAGGGTAACGGTCAGAATATCGCCGACATTCAGTGCGACCGTGTCACCGTAAAGGCTGTAGTTTCTTGATGACTGGTAGATAGCTCCGGACTCCGGATCCCGCTGCATCATGGCCTCGGCCCGAACAGGGGAATAGGCCGGATCATCGGGCATTGCCCGGGGCCGGCTCATGGCAGTACAGCCCTGAAGCACAACCAGCGCCAGGACCACCGCCAGGGTGCCGGCGCCGTGTCGGGCTTCTCTGTTAGAGATAATGGGTGTCATGGTTGCCCCTCCTGCTCGCTGCTGCCGGTTAACCGATATTGTTCGTGATGAACTGCAGCATCTGGTCCGTTGCCGAGACCACTTTCGAGTTCATTTCATAGGCGCGCTGGGTGGTAATCATGTTCACCAGCTCCTCCACAACTTCCACGTTGGAAGCCTCGACCATGCCCTGTTCAACAGTGCCCAGGCCGCCGATACCGGGCTCGCCTTCAGCGGGGTCGCCGCTGGCATTGGTCGCCTTGTACAGGTTGTTACCTATGGCCTGCAGCCCCTGGGGGTTGGTGAAGTCCACCAGCGTGATTTCTCCCAGGTTTACCGGAGCCGCCTGGTCATCAGTCACCGCTGATACCGTTCCGTCCTTGCCAATGGTGACGTTGGTGGCGTTTTCCGGCACGTTGATATTGGGCTCGAGGGTATAACCGTCCGGGTTGACGATATCGCCGTCGGAATTAAGCTGGAACTGACCATCACGGGTGTATGCAATCTGGCCATCCGGCAGCAGTATCTGCATGAATCCGCGGCCGTTTACCGCGAGATCCAGGGGCTGCTCGGTGACTTCCAGGTTACCCTGGGAAAACTGCTTGGCGGTGCCCACGATACGCACACCAGTACCGAGCTGAAGGCCGGACGGCAGCTCCGAGTTCTGGGTATTCAGACCACCGGGTTGCCGGTCGATCTGGTACAGCAGATCCTGAAACACCGCCCTGTCCCGCTTGAAACCGGTGGTGTTCACGTTGGCCAGATTGTTGGAGATGGTGGACATGTTGGTGTCCTGCGCGCTCAACCCGGTTTTGCTGACCCAAAGTGCTGGATGCATGTCATGTACTCCTTGCCGGGGTTGCTTCAATGCGGCTGATTCTTGCCGCTTCCGCACCCATCCGGACGATGTTCAATAGGTTTATCAGAGATTCTGCAACAGTCGTGCCGACGCCTCGGAATTCTGGTTGGCCGTGGTCATTATCTTCACCTGCATCTCGTACTGACGGGACAGTTGCAGGTTGGAAATCATCTCTTCCACGGCGTTAACGTTGGAGCTCTCCAGAAACCCTGAAGCCACCCTCATATCAGCATCCGGGGGCTCCGGGCCATCCAGCGCCTCGTCGGGCTTGCGGCGAATAAAACCGTCTTCACCTTTTTCCAGGGCTCCAGGAGGGGGATTCACCAGCTTCAGACGGTCCACTTCAACCAGCTGGTCCGGCGGGCCACCAACCGGAACAATCGAAATCGTTCCATCCGCACCGATCTGAACATTGTCGAAAGGCGGCAATGCCACCGGGCCACCATTACCCATCACCATCTCTCCGTTGGAGAGCCGCACCAGACCGTTCACATCGATCTGCATGCTGCCGGAACGGGTAAAAACCTCTTCTCCCTGCTGGTTCTGCACCGCCAGCCAGCCATCGCCCTCAACAGCAACGTCCAGCTTGCGGCCGGTATCCTGCAATGCACCGGCGGAAAGATCGGTACCTGGCCGTTCCGCCATGGCGTAGGCACGGGTGGGATGGTGCTCGCCAAATACCGGCATACTGCGCGCCTGGGCGAAATCCCGCTTGAAGCCGGTAGTGCTGACGTTCGCCAGGTTGTTGGCGTGGGCCTGCTGGGAAAGCATGTTCTGCTTGGCGCCGGACATGCCGATATAAAGGGACTTATCCATGGGAAAACTCCTGCCGGAATTTTGACTGCTATCAGTCTTTCCAGTGTTCAAGCAGGAGTTGTGCCATGTTCAGTTTTCAGGATTAGCGGAGGTTGATGATCGTCTGGGTGACGGCATCCGAGGTTTCGATGGTTTTTGCATTAGCCTGATAATTACGCTGTGCAATGATCAGATTAACAAGCTCCTCTGACAGATCCACGTTGGATTCTTCGACGGAACTGGCGTTTATGGAGCCCAGGGTTCCCGTATCCGGAGCGCCGATAATTGGCTGTCCAGACTCGAAAGTTTCCACCCAGGTGGTTTCACCCACTGGAGACAGGCCGTTGGTATTATTGAATGAAGCCAGCGCAACCTGCCCCAGTGACTTGGATTGGCCGTTAGTGTAACGGGCAAACAGCACACCCTCGTCGGAAACATCCAGACCCGACAGCCGGCCGGTTGCATAACCGTTCTGTTGCTGGTCATTCACCCCGAATTCGCTGCCATACTGGGTGGTATTACCCAGGTCCAGGACGAACGCCGAGCTTGTAGGCGGATCCGGAATCGGGGTGGTGATATTGTCTCCTGGAGCCGGCGGGCCATCTGCTCCATTAGGCGCACCGTCAGCATCCTTGGGTGTCCAGTCATCAATCAGGATTTCCCCATTGGGGTCGCCATTCACCGATTGTAGTTCACCGTCCTGGTTAAAACGGGCACGGTGGGGAGTCTCATCCGTTCCGCCAACAAACTCACCATCAATCTGCGTGTAGACCGACCATTCACTGGTACCCACGCCATCACCCGGCGATGGCTGCTTCACATAGAACTGGGTCATATCGTGGGAGTTGCCCAGGCTGTCATAGATGGTCGTGGATGTTGCGTGATTGTATGTACGCTGGTCCAGAGGGTTGAAAGCGTTTATCCGCTGTGGAGCTACGTTAAAAGCCTCTGCAACTGTTGTTGATGTTGAGTCCACACCAGTAACTGTACGGTCGGTATTTATTGAGACAGTGCCTAATGCCGATTCATCAAAGTCAGGGTCCGTAGCGTTTTCATACTCCGCCCGAAGCGTCTCACCCGAGTTGTGCGTAATACTCAGCACGCCATCTTCATCAACCGACGCGGATATCGACTGATCCGATACTTGCCTGATTCTGGATTCAAGCTCATCAACTGTCGTGACCCCATCCAGGTCGATATCTCTTGGCGAACTCTCGTCACCAACCGTCAATCGAAAGGTTGAAAAATCGGCATCCGACATATCACCGACCGGGAGAGACGTCGCAGCCGATGCCGACACTCCGGACGCAGACTGGAGTTTGCCAACGATATCGCTAACAGCCTCATCCGCATCAATATCGATGGTGCTGGACTGACCGTCATACTCAAAGGTAACACTCTCATCCCGCAGATCATCTACGCTCAGCGAGTTCCAGTTTCTCACCTGGCTTTCCAGCACAGACTCGCGGGAATCCAGGTTCAGGTCAGAACGCAGGTTGGTCGTGCGTTTGGGTGCCAGGTTATCGGTTTCGATCTGCAGATCATCCTGAATGCCAGACAGGTTGCCATCATCATCGGCAACAAAACCCTGAACCCGCATGTTCTGATTATTGGTAACAAACCCGTCCTTATCGATGCCAAACTGGCCGGCCCGGGAGTAACGAACCTCACCGCCATTGTTAAGAACAAAAAAGCCGTCGCCGTCGATGGCCATGTCCAGGCCATTGTCGGTGAAGCTGATGTTGCCCTGGCCAAAGGACTGCTTGACGTCCTGGACTCTCACACCGTCACCGATAGGATTGCTCCCGGAACCAAGAAAGCCGCTGGCATAAAGGTCACCAAACTCGGCCTTGCTACCCTTGAACCCAACCGTACTGGCGTTGGATATGTTGTTACCGGTTACATCAAGGTCAACCGATGATGCCCTTAAGCCACTAAGACCTGTGTTGAAAGCCATACTTCACCTCGTGCTGTTTCACCGGTATCAATTGATCTGCTCAACGTCCGACAGGGCGATTGAGCCCATGCCGGCCAGGTTCAGCGTAATATTGCCACCCTTGCCCAGAGAGACGCTGTCCACGTTGGCACTGAGCATGGTGCCTAACTGTTCGGGGCCATCCGGGGTGGAGGCCTCAGCCACTACCTTGTAGGGGCCGGGAGGCAAACTGTTGCCGTTGCCGTCCTTGCCGTCCCAGCTGAAACCTGTAACGCCAGCCTGCTGAGCCCCCATATCAACCTGTCGCACCCGCTCGCCGGCCTGATTTTCGATGGAAATCCTGAGGCTGCCGGTGCTGTTGGGCACTTCCACATTGCCTGTAAGTTCACCGTCGGCACCGAGAATACCCACTGACGACGGTGCCAGAACGGTGCGCCCCACCATGGCGGAAGCCTGGAGTGCCTGGGTGGAGCCGAACTGACCTGCCACATCATCCACACTCTGGGACAGACCCTGCATTTCCTCCAGGGAGCTGAATTGCGCCAGTTGGGAGATGAATTCACCGTTTTCCTGGGGCTCCAGCGGATTCTGGTTCTTGAGCTGGGCAATCATCAGTTCCATGAACTCATTCTTGCCAAGTTCCTCACTTCCCTTGCTACCCTTCTCCTGTTCGAGCTTGTACTTGCTCAGCACATCCGAGGCGTCTGCCGGGTTAATTGCACTCATGATTCAATCCTCGCTCGGTTACTGCTGACCCAGGGTCAGGATGCGCTGCATCATGGATTTGGCGCTGTTCATAATGTCCACGTTCATCTGGAAACCACGAGAGGAGGACATCATGTCTGCCATTTCTTCAACCACATTCACGTTGGGGTAAAACACATAACCCTCTTCGTTGGCTGCGGGATGATCAGGCTGGTATCGCATCTGCAGTTCCGCATCACTCTCAACGATGCCTTCAACCTGAACGCCGGCGCCGGGCCCTTCTTCGCTGCCAAAGGCCTGCTGCTGTGAAGGATTCAGCATGGCTTGCTGAATGGCGGCAAACACCGGTTTGCGCGCGCGGTACGTCTCCTCAGTGCTGGAACTGGCGGTCTCGGCGTTGGCGATGTTGGACGCAGTGGTGTTCAGCCGCAGTGACTGGGCTGTCATGCCGGATCCGGCGATATCGAAAATGCTACCCAGTGACATGGTGTTGCTCCTCAGTTAATTGACTGCGCCCGGATCACTGACCCGAGAGTGCCTTCTTGATACCTGTGACTTTGCCGTTCAGGAACTGGAAACTGGCCTGGTAATCCATGGCGTTACGCATGAAACGGGTCTGCTCCTGCTGGGCATCCACCGTATTGCCGTCTACCGATGGCTGATGCGGCACCCGGTAGAGTAACTCACTGTCCTGGCCCATGGTCGACGTATCCATGTGCGAGTCGTGAGTACGGTTCATGCCGAAGCCACTGTCCATGCCCTCCTGGGCTTTCTGCATCATCGCCTGAAAATCGATATCCCGTGCCTTGTAGCCCGGAGTATCCGCATTGGCGAGATTGTTTGCCAGCACTTCGGCACGCTTTACCCGCCCTTCCAGGGAGTGCTGATGAATGCCTAATGCTTTGTCCAGAGAAATAGCCATAATGCCTCCGATTCCTGCACACGGCGTTGTTCACATTGCCGTTTGTGCGTTATGCAGGAGTAAAAGCAATCACGATGCCAGTTTTCAGGAGTTGTTGCTGGGCGGGGGTTGGAGCGAAGTTATCGGTAATCCGGGCAATAAAGAAACAGGTAAAGCGGCAAGGGATTTCCCCCGCCGCAAGCGGCAGGGGCAAGTGCCGGCAACTACTGTGGCCAGCGCCTGACAAATTCATCGGGATCGGGCCTGGGCACCCCGGGTTTTGTTGAGCTAACGCTACCGGTATAGAGAAACCCGATAATCATTTCATGGTCCGCCAGCCCAAGGCCTTTCGCGATACCCGGATTATAAGCCAGGCTACCGGTGCGCCACATACCACCAAAGCCTGCAGCCTCCAAGGCCAGCAGCAAATAACCCATGCCAACAGCAGCTGACATGGTCTGCTCGACTTCAGGTACTTTCGGGTGTGCCTGATGAGAGGTAATACCCACAATAACCATCGGTGCCCTCAAGGGGTTCTGGCGAAGCTTTTCCCGCGCCTTTTCCGGGGCATCGTCATCGCAGGTAGAGGCAAACAGTTCCCCCAGCGCCGTCAGGGCTTCCTCGCCCTCGATAACGAGATAGCGCCAGGGGCGCAAAAGCGCATGGTCCGGTGCCCTGGCAGCACAGGCGAAGGCCTTGTCCAGTGTTTCCGAATCCGGGGCAGGCGCGGTCAGGCGTGGTTCGGAAGATCGGTTCAACAATGCATCGATTACTGCAGTCATAGTGTCTCGCTGTAGTCGGGGTACACCGGCACTGCCGGGCTGAATATCCCTTACGAATTGTGGGACAAATGTATTACTGTTAGTCTTTAGTATAAGTAATTTCCACGATGAACCCGTACTTATCTACCCTAAAAACGATAAATGAACCGGTAGACGTTTTATGAGCCAACAACAACGCGTCTGCTTCTGCGCGGACTCGCCCCCGATATGATGAGCGCACCAGTAGACCTGCGTAACGCCAGTTCCAGTGCCAGCAAAGCCGGTTTACTGGACTCCCAGAACAACCCGATTGCCATTCCCCCCATGCCGGATTATAGCGGCAGGATTCTGGCGTACACAGCGACTGCAGGCATTATTGTCTCTGGCATTCTGCAGGATGTGTTCGGCCTCTGGACGCTATGGCTGCTGGCCGGTGCCCTCACCTGGCCCCACATCGCCCATCAGCTCACCCGCCGCACTTTTCTGCGTAACTCCACCCGCATCCGTCAAAAAATTCTGTTGGTGGACTGCGCCATCGGTGGCGGATTTGTCGGCTGCATCGGGCTGATCGCCGTCCCTTCTGTCGCTGTCGTGCTGATGCTGATGTTCAGTTGCCTGATCATTGGTGGCATCCGCCAGTGGCTGTTCGGCACGGTGATCATGGCGGCCAGCTGTGCCGCGGGCGTAGTCATCGTTGGCCCTGCAGATTCGTTCCAGTCGCCCATGCTCACCAGTATTGTTGCCATACTGGCTACAGGGCTGTACATCTGCGTTACCGCCTTCTATTCCCATCAACAGGCCCGGGCACTGATGATGGCAAAAACCCAGATCCAGAATCAACGGGAACAGTCTATCGCCCTGTCCCAAAAACTGTCCAAGTACCTCTCACCCCAGGTGTGGCAGTCCATCTTTACCGGCGAGCGGGATGTGCGCCTGGAAACCCAGCGCAAAAAGCTGGCAGTGTTCTTCTCCGACATCAAGGGCTTTACCGAACTGTCCGAGGAAATGGAACCCGAGGCCCTGACCGAGCTGCTGAACCACTACTTCAATGAGATGTCCGAGGTGGCCCTCAAGTACGGCGGCACCATCGACAAGTTTGTTGGCGATTCCATCATGATCTTCTTTGGGGACCCCACCAGTCGTGGCCAGAAAGAGGATGCCTTCGCCTGCGTATCCATGGCAGTGGAAATGCGCAAGCACATGAAGATCATGCGCCAGAAATGGCGTAGCCAGGGCATCAAGACACCGCTTGAGATACGCATGGGAATCAGTACCGGCTATACCACGGTGGGCAACTTCGGCGCGGAAAACCGCATGGACTACACCATCATCGGCAAGGAAGTGAACCTGGCCAGCCGCCTGGAATCCCTCGCCGAGCCCGGCGAAATACTTATCTCCTACGAAACCTTCTCGCTGATCAAAGACCGCATCATGTGCCGCGACAAGGGTGAGATAACCGTGAAAGGTTTCGGCCGCCCGGTGCCTATCTACGAGGTTGTCGACTTCCGCCGTGACATGGGGCCCAACCGCAGCTTCCTGGAGCATGAGCACAGCGGCTTTGCCATGTACCTGGACTCGGAAAAAATCACCGAGCGGGAACGCGAGTCGATTCTTTGTGCGTTGGAGGACGCCGCGGAGCGCCTGCGCCAGGAAAAGGGTTCCTGACCGGTCTTTCCCTTACTGCCTGATCAACCTTGGCCCGGCGGCGTCTTCCGGTTGAGTGCTGCGCCATGGATTGATATCCAGCCCGCCCCGACGCGTATATCTTGCGCACACGGATAGGTGCTGCGGCTGGCAGCGCGCCATCAGGTCCGTGAACAGGGTTTCCACGCAGTGTTCATGAAAGTCCTGCTTCTGGCGAAAGCTCACGATGTACCTGAGAAGCCCCGCGCGATCCAATTGCGAACCGGTATAGTCGATCAGCACCGTGGCCCAGTCCGGCTGGCCGGTGACCGGGCAGTTGCTCTTCAGCAGATGTGAGCAAAGCTTTTCCGAAACCACGTCGCCACTGGTGGCGAGCGCATCCGGGTTATAGTCATAACCCACGGACGCCAGTTCCTCATCATCAATCAGTACAAACCCTTCCGGCCGGCCAACGGCTCTCGCCCCCTGGTCGACACTGTGCAGATCCACACTCACAGAGGCTCCACTGGCGCTGGAAAGGTCCCGGAAAATAACATCCCTGACCTGCTCCACCGAAGAGAAAACTGTCTGGTTGAGGGAGTTCAGATACAGCTTGAGGGACTTGGACTCAACGATCGCCGGCGAGGCCGAAGGCACACGGATTTCCGCCCATGCCACGGCAGGAACACCACCCGGCCGGAGCCAGGAAATTTCCCAGGCCTGCCACAGGTCTTCACCGAACCAGGGCCAGCGGCCATCGTCCAGGCCAATGCGTCGGCGGTTCTCTTCCCGCGGAACGGGAAACAGCAGTTGCGGATCGTATGCATCCGGGTAGTCGCTGGATTTGCCCAGCGGGGCATCAATAAGGGCCATGATCAATCCTGGAACCAGACATCAGTGACGAATACCCTTGCCGCGCGCCAGCATGCGCAGGGAAATGGCAGACAGAATGGCAATAAACATCAGAATCATACCAAGGGCAACGTATGGATTGACATCCGACACCCCTAGAATGCCATAGCGGAACGCATTCACCATGTAGAGAATCGGGTTGATCATCGAAACGCCCTGCCAGAAACCCGGCAGCATATCGATGGAATAGAACACACCGCCCAGGTACGTCAGCGGTGTCAGCACAAACGTCGGTACGATGGAAATGTCATCAAACTTGGTTGCCAGCATGGCGTTGATAAAGCCACCCAGAGAGAACAGGGCCGAGGTCAGGAACACCGTCAGGATCACCATAGGCAGGTGATGAATCGACAGCTGCGTGAAGCCCAGCGACAGCAGCGTCACAATCAGGCCGATACCCAGCCCCCGCGACATGCCACCGGTGACATAGCCCGCCAGAATTATCCAGTTGGGCACGGGAGAGACCAGCAGCTCCTCAATGCTTCGCTGAAACTTCATGGAGAAGAACGACGACACCACATTGGCATAGGAGCTGGTGATCACCGCCATCATAATCAGCCCGGGAACAATGAACGACATATAGTCGAAGCCACCCATCGCCCCGATACGAGAGCCGATCAGGTTACCGAAAATAATGAAATACAGCGTCATGGTGACCGCCGGTGGTAACAGAGTTTGCGGCCATATCCGCATGAACCGACGTATTTCCCGGGTCACGATGGTCTTGTAGGCGGTCAGCATCGCGTCCGTTCTCATGCGGTTTCTCCCTGTTTCGCAACACTGGTGTTGTTGTCCTCCACCATGCGAACAAACAGCTCCTCCAGCCGGTTGGCCTTGGTACGCATGCTGACCACGCGAATACCCTGGTTTTCAAGCTGAATAAACATACCGTTCAGGCTCTGGCCTTTCTGCACATCCACGACCAGTGCACCCTCGTCATCAAGGTGGTTGTAGAAACCATCAAGTTCCGGCGCTTTTTCCAGCGGCTTGGCAGTATCCAGCACAAAGGTTTCCGAGCTCAGCTGCTGCAACAGTTCCTTCTTGCTGGTATTCCGCAGAATGCGACCATGATCAATGATCGCAATGTTGCGGCACAGGGCTTCCGCCTCTTCCAGGTAGTGAGTAGTGAGAATAATGGTGGTGCCCCGGCGGTTCATTGCCTCCAGGAAAGTCCACATGGAGCGACGCAACTCGATATCCACCCCCGCCGTGGGCTCATCCAGGATCAACAGCTTCGGCTCGTGAACCAGCGCCCGGGCAATCATCAGCCGCCGCTTCATACCACCGGACAGCATCATCGCCGGGGTGTCCCGTTTGTCCCACAGCCCGAGTTGGCGCAGATACTTTTCAGCAGACTCCGACGCCTTCTTCAACGGAATGCCGTAGTAGCCGGCCTGGGTGGTGACGATATCAAACACTTTCTCGAACTGGTTGAAGTTGAACTCCTGGGGTACAACGCCCAGGTTCAGCTTGGCATCGGAAAGATGGGTGTCGATGTCGGATCCGAATACACGCACCTTGCCGGCACTCTTGTTCACCAGGGAACAGACAATGCCAAGTGTGGTGGACTTACCAGCGCCATTGGGGCCGAGCAGCGCGAAGAAATCACCTTCGGCCACGTGCAGATCAATACCCTTAAGGGCCCGAAAGCCGTCGCCATAGGTCTTGACCAGACCTTCAATCTCAAGTGCGTTGGTCATAATGAATCCACGGGAACAAAAAAACAGATAGCTATAAGTTGTGGCCCGGAAAGAAAAATTCAAGTGGCCGTGCAGAGGCGGTGCAAAATCACTAAAACCCCAAACTGCGACAGGTTTCCCGATATGCCAGAAGGGGCTTCCTTATAATGCCGGTTACAACAACTTACGCGAGCTTGATGCCATCAGCACCCAGCTGGCCAACCGTTACTTCCTGGATGATGACGTCGTGGAATTCCAGGCCTCTGATACCGCCATCAAAACCGTCCGGGTACGGAAAATTGCCGGCAAACCCCGGTTGGCAAACATCGAGTCCATCAGCACACGTTGAGTATTTTGTTGCAGGTGAATCAGGGGGGGGGGGTCGGAACTGCTGGTCAACTTCCGCCCGGAAGATACCTATCGCTGGGTTAAAAAACAGCTTCGGGTGATTATCGAATAAACCAAAGCGCTGGCGCCATCAGGCGCCAACGATCCGCGACAGGCTCCAGCGGGATTCGGCACCGGTTACATCGTAGTGCTCGGGATGAAGCCCTTCCGTGCCATATGGCAGGCACTCCGCTATGGTCAGGGCCTCATGGGCGCTGCGACTTTCGTTGTACTTCGCCAGATCCAGAATCCGGGCAGAGCGCAGGGGCTGATGTGCGCGATCTGTCATCACCATCACCTTCGGCCACAGACGTCGCTCGGGTGTGTGGGAAACAACGATACCGCGCTGGCCGTCCGTGAGCTCAACCAGGCTGCCAGTCGGGTAGATGCCGATAGCCTGGATAAACTGCTCGGCCAGGTATTCCTGGAACTCGATGTTGCGCATTTCATAAAGCAGATTAACCGCACGGGCAGGTGTCATCGGCTCGCCAGCATCGCGGGGGCCAATCAGAGTCTCGAAGTACTCTGCCAACCCGGCAACCTTGGCCAGCAATGGAATTCTGTCGCCCCGGACACCTTCCGGGAAGCCGGAGCCGTTATGGCGCTCGCGGTGCCCCTGGACAACGCTGATAACAGCCCTGGACACTCCTGTGTCCACCAGCTTCGCAACACCTTTTTCAACGTACGTACGGTAGATGACAAAATCATCGGCATCCAGCTTGCCCTCGTTCACGAGGATGCTATCAGGAAGGTCCAGTTTACCGATCTGCGACAACAGGCAGCCCAGCCCCAGGTGGTTCAACAGGCCTTCGTTCAGGCCAAGCTGACGCCCGCATACCAGGGCCCAGACAGCCGTGTTCAGTGAGTGTCGGTAGGTATAGTCGTCATGGTGCCGTGTCCGGCTAAGCCATAGCAGCGCATCGGGGTTACGAATCGCACTGGCGACCATTTGCCGGGTCACCGTGGCCACTTCGCGAAGGTCCGGTGCATCGCCGTGATTGACGGCGTCAAAAACCCGATGAAGAGAGGCTTCGGCGTCCATCATTACCTTCCTGGACATCTTGAGCTCTTTCTTCATGGTGGTCACGTTTTCGTAGCTTACCGGCTCCTTGATGCTCAGCGGGGGCAGATGTACCACTTCGCGGTTGTTGCCCGTGCGCCTGGCATTGCCGGCGAATGCTCGGTTGCCTGGTTTGTGCTGTTCAACGCTGTCGCGAGTTTCCGCAACATCGATAACAACCCACTTGCAGTAGGAAACCAGGGAACGAACGTCGTCCTGGGAGCGGATATGGAAACCCTGGATCGGAAACGGTGTCTGGTGCCACGGGCGATCGAGATCAGACACAAACATGCCGATTTCAAGATCGTGGACAGCTATCTTCTTTTGGCGGACTCCCACGGGACACCTCTACACGTGTACGAATCGATAATCACTATTGTGACGCGCCCCGCGCCAGAGTCCATTACATTTTTGTAGTGCAAAGTAACCCGAAAGCGACAGGGGGTAACCAAAACTATCAACGGGAAACAAAGTGTAGCAATGTGACAACCCTCACAATTAAACAGATTGTCAGAAAACTATTGGTCGCTTTCACAGACACCATCATCCAGCGCCGGAGGCCTCGAATCGAGCCGCCCGCGCGGCGTCTTGCGGCTGTAGATGGTATAAGGCACCGAAGATGCCCGGATATATTCGATGTTCTCGCTGTTGTCGCCACGGGCCAGCACATCATCGCCCGTTTCTCCGCAGGCGCGAATTCCCTCACCACATCCGGCCTGGCTCGCCCCGTCGTGGCTGTAATAGGAAGCGCAACCACTCAGAAGGAATGGCATAAAAGCAAAGGAAAGATATAAAGCACGGTGCAATCTGCGGCTCTTCATGTTCATAACATCCGTGTTACTGGTCTGCGAACTGCAGCCCGAATCCGTCATTGGTCTTGCGCACCACCACCATATCCAGAACCGGGGCAGGCACCGGCAGGCCCTGCACCTGAACCTGGACCCTGTCGCCAATTGATGGTGTAAACGGCTCGGTATCAACCACCACAAAAACACCGCCGTCGGATATATCCCTGGTCGAGAACACGAACTCACCAAGCGCTTCATGAGTCACGCGGACCTTCGCACTCATTGCCGTGCGGTTGTGTACTCTGCGATCATTCCCAACCATAGTCTGTGTTCCCACCACTTTTTGCATAGTTTTTATAGTCTTCCGAAGCATAGCACCATTTTTAAAAGAATATGCATCAGTGTATTGACACCCGGCTGAATAGAAATGAGAGTGGTTGCTGTTCTTAAACATTGCTGAATCTCAATACAGGTCAGCAAGCCATCGCTTAATCGAACTACAGGAAGATATAACATGCGTCCGAAACTTGTCGCTGTCGCCGTGGCCGCTGCCTGCGCCCTGCCTCTCCAGGCCAGTGCCGATGGAGAAGTTAACATCTACTCCTACCGCCAGGCCTATCTGCTGGAACCTCTTCTCAATGCTTTTAAAGAAGAAACCGGTATCGAAACCAACGTGGTGTTTGCCAAGAAAGGCCTGGCAGAGCGCCTGGAGCGCGAAGGCCGCAACAGCCCCGCCGACCTGGTAATGACAGTGGATATCTCCCGCCTCAACGAACTGGTTGAGCGTGACCTGGTGCAAAGCCTCGGCAATGACACCCTCGATCAGAACATTCCGGAAAACCTCCGCCACCCGGAAGGCAAGTGGTATGCGCTGACTACCCGTGGCCGCCTGATCTTTGCCTCCAAAGAGCGTGTTGAAGAAGGCGAGATCACCACCTACGAAGACCTGGCAGACGATAAGTGGAACGATCGCATCTGCACGCGTAGCGGCAAGCACCCCTACAACGTTGCCCTGTTCTCATCGATGATCGCTCACCACGGCGAGGAAGAGGCCGAGGAATGGCTCTCAGGCCTGAAAGACAATCTGGCCCGCAAACCTCAGGGTGGCGACCGCGACCAGATCAAGGCGATCAACGCTGGTGAATGTGACATTGCCATCGGCAACAGCTACTACTACGGCAACATGCTGAACGACGAGAACCAGCGTGAACAGGCAGAGTCTGTGCGCCTGGTATTTCCCAATGCCGACGGGCGTGGCACCCACATCAACATCAGCGGCATTGCACTCACCAACAGTGCACCGAACCGTGACAACGCCGTTCGCCTGATGGAGTTCCTGTCCACGCCGAAGGCCCAACAGATCTACGCCGAGGCCAACACAGAGTACCCGGCCAACCCCAGCGTTGAGCCATCCGGTATTGTCGCCGAGTGGGGCGAAATCAATCCGGATAACCTTTCGCTGCAGGATATTGCCGAAAACCGCAACACTGCAGTGCGGATGGTGGATCGCGTCGATTACGACAACTAAGTGCTTCACGCCAAAAAAGCCGGGACGTTGGTCCCGGCTTTTTTGTACAATCCCGGCCCTGTATTTTCATGAACCCGAAGGGCACCTATGACCGAGGCCATTACCGCTGACCAGACCGGAGCTGTCATCCCCCTGCTGGCCAAGCGGACCTCGAAGCGCTGGTTGATCTCCGCAGCACTTACCACGGCCATAGTGGTACTTCCGGTTCTGTCTGTGATAATCCTTGCACTGTTTCCCGAAGAAAACATCTGGCCCCACCTGCTGGACACCACCCTTCCCCGGTACCTGACGACCACTCTCAAGCTGATGGCCGGCGTTGCCGTGATTACCCTGACTATCGGCCTTGCTACCGCCTGGACCGTAACCATGTGCGAGTTCCCCGGGCGCAAATTTTTCGAGTGGGCCATGCTGCTGCCCTTTGCGGTACCGGCTTACGTTATTGCCTATGTATACACCAGCCTGCTGGACTATGCCGGGCCCGTGCAGACCACCCTGAGGGGATGGTTCGGCTGGAACAATGCTGCTGACTACTGGTTCCCGGAAATCCGCAGCCTGGAGGGGGCCACGCTGATGATCGGCCTGGTGCTCTACCCCTACGTATACCTTCTGGCACGGGCTGCGTTTCTGGATCAGTCGCCGTCACTGTTTGCTGTCAGCCGCAGTCTGGGCCATTCGGCACTGAGCACCTTTTTCAGGGTGATGCTGCCCATAGCCCGCCCGGCCGTCGCCGTCGGCTTGTCGCTGGTGATGATGGAAACACTGAACGATTTCGGCACCGTGGACTTCTTCGCCGTACAGACACTTACAGCGGGCCTGTTCGACACCTGGATGAACCTGGGCAACCTGGGTGGTGCCGCGCAGATCGCCACCACCATGCTGGCCTTCGTGGTGATCCTTGTCACTCTTGAGCGCTATTCCAGGCGCAAGCAGCAGCAGTTCGCGGCACGGGACAACCGCGGCCCGATCCACCGCTTCACAATGTCTTTCCCGCGGCAGCTAATCTGCGTGGCTGTGTGCGCGCTGCCGGTCATTCTTGGCTTCCTGTTACCGGCCATCACCCTCGGCCAGTACGCCTGGGAATATTTTGATGAGAGCTGGAACACCGACTTCATCCGCAACACCCTAAACAGTCTGTTCCTGTCCGGTACCGCTGCCCTGACAACACTGGTAATCGGCGTCACCCTGGCCTACAGCCGGCGGCTGCACAACACCCGGGGGATGCAGATCATGATGCGGCTCTCCAGCCTGGGCTATGCCATGCCCGGTGCCGTGCTGGCGGTGGGGGTGATTGTGCCCCTGGCGGCCTTCGATAACCAGGTGGATGACATCATGCGGGACACCTTCGGCGTCAGCAGCGGGTTGCTGCTGAGCGGCTCGGCGTTCGCGCTTATCTTCGCCTATACCGTACGTTTCCTTGCCGTATCAGCCGGCAGTGTGGAAAGTGCACTGCAGAAGATCACCCCGAGCATGGACATGGCGTCCCGGTCCCTGGGCCATACGCCCGGGCAGACACTGGTAAAGGTGCATCTCCCGATGCTTCGGGGCACCCTGATAACTGCCGCTCTGGTAGTGTTTGTGGACGTGATGAAGGAGTTGCCGGCCACCCTGATACTGAGGCCGTTCAACTTTGAGACTCTGGCCACTTACGTGTACCAGTTCGCCTCGGACGAGCGACTGGCACAAAGTGCCCTGCCGGCACTGATTATTGTGCTCGCCGGCATCATCCCGATTATTCTGATGAGCAAGTCCATCTCTGGCACCCGCTCCATAAGCTGATGTCTTTCAACAGCTGGCAGCCTGCTAGATAACCGGCCTGGAACGGGCGTCCTGAACCACGAAGCGGCCCTGGAATACAGCCACCGGCTCACTGAGCGGTTCCATCGACGGCTGACCGCAGTAAACCTCGGCAATCAGAGACAAACGCCCCTTGCCGTGGCGCGCCAGGCTCTTGCGGAAGCGGTCGGGAATCTCGCCACCGGGAAGGCGGCAGAGGGCATAGAAATCACCGTCTACCGGTTCGATATGCTCGATTTCACCAACCTGTATCACCACGTTGCCGGCCAGCCCGAGATCAGACAGAACCAGTTCAACCAGGCCCCAGGCGGAAATCACTGCGACGGAATACACGCTGCCCCCGAAACCTGTGCCCTGATGATTATGGTTGGGTTCAAGGGGAGCGCGGATCAGCAGTGCGTGGCCATCATAGGAAAGTAATTCCACCCCCAACGCTTCCGAGAGCGGAATCATGCTGTGAATGCGTTTCTGAAACCGGGCTAACTGAGTCATATTCCCTCCTGAATATGACGTCAGTTTATGCCCGTTAAGGCACTTTCCCTATGCGACTAACGTCGGTTTACTGCCAGATGACAGGCTGACGTTTGGCGTACCAGCTATCGACCTTTTCACCGTAGGCATCCTCAACCACATTGCGCTTGAGCTTCAGCGTGGGGGTCAGGAAACTGTTCTCAATGGACCATTCGTCACTGACCACGGTAATAAACGCCAGTTGCTCGTGAGGATCCACCGTCTTGTTCACATCGGCGATCAGCTGCTTGAAGCTTTCCTCGATTTCCTGACGGAAGGCCTCATCGGCCATCTTCGGGCGAATCTCCTCGCCCAGCATCACCAGCGCATGGGGCTGGGTCTGGTTGGCACCGGACACACACACCATCTCGATGGCCTCGTGAGACATCAGGCGGTTCTCGATGGGCGCCGGGGCAATGTACTTACCCTTGCTGGTCTTGAAGATCTCCTTGATGCGGCCGGTGATCTTCAGGCGCCCCATCTCGTCAAGTTCGCCCTTGTCGCCGGTCTTCAGGAAGCCGTTTTCTGTGAAGGTTTCGCGGGTTTTCTCTTCATCCTTGTAGTAACCCGTCATGGTGGCCGGGCTCTTGACCAGGATCTCGCCCTCGTCGGAGATCTTCACCTCCACGCCAGGCAGGGCTTCACCCACATAACCGGTGCGTGAACGGCCGGGCTTGTTCATGTGGGAGTACGCAAAGTTCTCGGACATGCCGTAGCCTTCCAGTAGCTCCAGCCCCAGGTTGCGATACCAGTCCAGCACATCGTGGGACAGCGGTGCAGACCCACTGCCGGCCAGCTTGACCTTGTCCAGGCCCAGCCCTTTGAGCACTTTCTTCTTGATCACCCGGTTCAGCAGCGGAATCTTCAGCAGCTTCTCCAGCTTTTCTTTCGGCAGCTTCTGCAGCACACCGTGCTGGAACTTCACCCAGAGGCGCGGAACCGAGAGGAACAACGTGGGCTGTGCACGCTGCAGATCCTGCACGAACGTATCCAGCGATTGGGCAAAATACAGCTGGAAGCCGGCATACAGGGAAGCCAGTTCCACAAAGGTGCGCTCAAATACGTGAGCAAGTGGCAGATAGGACAGCATGCGTTCTTTGGACCCGACTTTCAGCACTTCCATACCGCCCTCGGCGGCAAACGCCATATTGCCGAAGCTCAGCATCACACCCTTGGGACGACCGGTACTGCCCGAGGTGTAGACAATGGTGGCCAGTTCATCGGGATCACGGCGGGTGTTTTCCTCAAGCGGAGGGAACTTGCCAATGATGTCATCCCAGGTTTCGAAGTCATTGGGTGGGCTCAAAGGATAGGACACACAACGCACGCTCTCCGGCACTCCGGATTTCATCATATCCCAGTCGTCGAGCTTGCCGACAAACAGAACCTCGCACCCACTGTGGCCCAGAATGTAGTTCACCGTATCTGCGTTCAGCGTGGGATACAGCGGCACGGAAATATGGCCCGCCATCCAGATAGCCCAGTCAGACATGATCCACTGGGCACAGTTCTTGGAGATAATCCCCACCCGGCTCTTTTCCGGCAGGTTCAGGGATTTCAGGTAGGAAGCCATGCGGCGTGCTTCGTCCACAGCCCGCTTCCAGGTGTACTCGACGACTTCGCCATCGCCGACAGGCTGGATCATATAAAGGGAGTCCGCTTTCGCGGTTTCCCAATGATAGACCATATCCAGGGGGAGTTTGTTGGTGGTGTCCATGGACCTTCCTTGCAGTATGTTATTTGAGTTATCGGGATTCTTTTTGTAAGGGGTTTTGCGTATTCGACTTTAGTAGACTATTTCAACACATCATCGGCCGTCAAAACGTGATGTAAATAAAACTATTCTCTTTCATGAACGGCCTGACCGCAGGTTTCGCCCCTGAATTTAATCATTAAGGTACCTTCCCCTACTCCGCAAGCCAATAGCCTGTGATAAACTCCCGCCCCATTATTAAACGGGCGTTCGACAGTCAGACGACACCCAGGTCGCGCCACACATTCTGAACTGACTCGGGAGACCGGCTTATGGCCAACAGATTTCTGCGTACGCTGCTAGGCACCGCTCTGCTGGCACTGGCTGCCACGGCTTACGGCGGTGACCAGCGGGTGATAGCCATCACCCAGATTGTAGAACATCCGGCGCTGGACGCGGTGTACCAGGGAGCCAGGGACCAGCTGGAAGAACAGGGTTATAAGGACGGCGACAACGTGCGCATCATGCACGAAAGTGCCCAGGGCAACTCTGCAATTGCCTCACAGATTGCCCGCAAGTTCGTGGGCGAAGGCCCGGACGTGATCGTTGCCATCGCCACGCCGTCTGCGCAGACCATGGCGGCCGCTGCCCGCAATACCCCGGTGGTATTCTCCGCAGTAACTGACCCGGTGGGCGCCAAGCTTGTGAAAAGCCTTGAAGCCCCTGGCGCCAACATCACTGGTGTAACCGACATGCTGCCCATCGAGCGCCACCTGGACCTCCTCGAGCGAGTGGTTCCCGATGCCAAGCGCATTGGCACTGTCTATAACCCGGGTGAAGCCAACGCCGTGGCACTGGTCGAGTTACTGGAAGAGCGCCTGGAAGCCCGCGATATGGAACTGGTCAAAGCTGCCGCCACCAAAACCTCAGAAGTGCTGGGCGCCGCCCGCTCCCTGGTGGACAAGGCCGACGCCATCTACCTGACCACCGACAACACCGTGATCAGCGCAGTGGAAGCCGTCATTTCGGTGGGTGAGCGCGCCAAAATCCCCGTCTTTGCCGCAGACACCGCCACTGTCAACCGTGGTGCCGTTGCTGCACTTGGCTTTGACTACTACGATCTCGGTCGCCAGACCGGCGGCATGGTGACGCGCATTCTTGAAGGCGCCGACCCGGGGGAAATGGACGTGGAATCGGTCGACACCCTCGATCTGTTTGTCAATCCCGCTGCCGCAGAGCGTATGGGCATTACCCTTTCTGATGACCTGATCAGCGAAGCCAAAGAAGTCGTAAACAGCGACAAGTAACACACTGTTGACGGGCTGCCCCACAAGGGCGGCCCGTTTCCAATTACGGTGAACCTATCCCATGCTCAGTAATATCGCCTTTTACGGTGCGGTTGAGACCGGTCTTATCTACGGCCTGGTCGCCTTCGGTATCTACATCTCGTTTCGTGTGCTCGATTTTCCGGACCTGACAGTGGACGGCAGCTTCCCCCTCGGTGCCGCCGTTGCCGCCATGCTGATTATTGAAGGCTTCAACCCCTGGCTGGCTACCGGCGCCGCCGTAATTGCCGGCATGGGCGCCGGTGCGGTTACCGCCCTTCTTAACGTCAAGCTCAATATCCTCAACCTGTTGGCCTCCATCCTCACCATGATCGCGTTGTATTCAGTAAACCTGCGCATCATGGGCCGGCCCAATGTTGCCCTGTTGTCGGAAGAAACCGTGCTTACGCCCTGGTACAACCTGGACCTGGAATACCACCAGGTGCCGGTGGTGCTGTTTACCATTGTGGTGCTGGTGGGCCTGGTGCTGTTATGGCGCTTCATGAAATCGGAAACCGGCCTGGCCATGCGCGCCACCGGTGCCAACCCCAGAATGGCCCGGGCCCAGGGCATTGCCACTGGAGCCATGATCGTTCTGGGTGTTGCCCTGTCCAACGGCCTGGTAGGGCTGGCGGGTGCGCTGTTCGCCCAAAGCCAGGGCGCAGCCGACGTCACCATGGGGGTGGGTGTCATCGTTATCGGCCTGGCCTCACTGATTGGCGGTGAAGCCGTGCTCACACCTTCGACGGTCGTGCGGGCCCTGATCGCCTGTGTGATCGGCGCCATCATCTACCGGCTGGCGATTGCCCTGGCACTGAATGCAGACTTCCTGGGGCTGCAGTCCCAGGACCTGAATCTGATCACCGCCGTGCTGGTCACCCTGGCTATTGTACTGCCGGGTGTGCGCACGTCCGTTGCCGCGCGGTTGACCCGCAACAAGGCCTGAAGGGGGAAACATGATTACAGCAACCGATCTGAAACTGACCTTCGGCAAGGGAACGCCCCTGGAAAATCCCGCCCTGCGCGGCATGAGCCTGACCGTCAACCAGGGTGAATTCGTTACCGTTATCGGCAGCAACGGCGCCGGCAAATCCACCTTCCTCAACGCCCTCGCCGGCGAAGTAATGGTGGACAGCGGCAAAATTATCGTGGACAACCAGGACGTCACCAAACTGCCCACCTACAAGCGGGCGGGCCGTGTGGCACGGGTCTTCCAGGACCCACTGGCCGGCACCTGCGAAGGCCTGAGCATCGAGGAAAACCTGGCACTGGCGATCAAACGCGGCCAGCGACGCGGCCTCAGCTCCGCGGTCAAGGCCCGTTACATGGACCAGTTCAAAAGCAGCCTGGCCTCGCTCAACCTGGGTCTGGAAAACCGCCTGGGCGACAAGATGGGCCTGCTTTCCGGTGGCCAGCGCCAGGCCGTCAGCCTGCTGATGGCCAGCCTGACACCTTCTGCCATCCTGTTGTTGGACGAACACACCGCGGCACTGGACCCGAAAACGGCCGCTTTCGTGCTGGATCTGACCACACAGATCATTGAGGAACAGAAACTCACTGCCCTGATGGTTACCCACAGCATGAAACAGGCGCTGGAAGTCGGCGACCGCACGGTGATGTTGCACCAGGGCCAGGTGGTCTTCGATATTGCCGGCAAGGACCGGGAAGGCCTGGAAGTGAAGGACCTGCTGGAGCTGTTCGAGAAACAGCGCGGACTGGAAATTACCGACGACAGTCTTCTGCTGGGTTAACCCCATCTCCGCGGGGGAAGGACGGAACCTTCCCGCCCCGGCCAACCTTTTTCAGAATCACCGCCGCACAATTTTTAACCACAACATCTAGTGGTTTCTGGCAAAATCGCCCAACGCTGCGTTTTGACAGGCATTTCCCGATTTTCAAGTATTCCGCCATTGATTTTCTTACGCTTTCAGCGGGAGTCTATAGTTGACTTCTTATTCACAGAACACTATATCCTGTTATACTCATAAGGAATTCACCCATATATGGGGTTTCCCGGCCAGACAGGCACAAAGTGCAACACAAGAGACCGGGCAGTGAATACAGGGTGGGACTCTTTCCTGAAACCCGCCACCAAGCCCTCTCCCGGGCGACATGGCGGGTAATACGAACACCAGATCTAGTGTTTACCGGATCTGAAGCAAGACAGCCTCCCGGGCTGCGCACACTCTGACGAAACACATTGGGTATGGCCGGCTGCGGTTTGCAACGGTCATTAACAGAAATACCGGACATCCGAGGGTAGCAATGAACGCTAAAGCACAGGCCGTGATAACAACAATTCCAATGCAGGAAGCTTCGCTGGACATCTGGAACAGCAAGTACCAACTCAAAACCAAGACCGGTGAACCGGTCGACAAGGACATCGAAGCGACCTACACCCGTGTAGCAACTGCCCTCGCCGAAGTGGAAAACAAGGCCGACCGCGCCAAACACATGAAAGAGTTCGCCTGGGCCCTGCGCCATGGCGCCATTCCAGCCGGCCGTATCACCTCCAATGCCGGCGCGGAAGCTCACAAACCGGCCACCTCCACCATTAACTGCACTGTATCCGGCTCCGTTCAGGATTCCATGAACGACATCCTGGAGAAAAACCACGAAGCCGGCCTGACCCTGAAAGCGGGCTGCGGCATCGGTTACGAGTTCTCTACCCTGCGTCCGAAAGGTGCCTACGTCGCCGGCGCCGGTGCCACCACCTCCGGCCCGCTGTCGTTCATGGATATCTTCGACCGCATGTGTTTCACCGTGTCTTCTGCCGGTGGCCGCCGTGGTGCCCAGATGGCGACGTTCGACGTGCACCACCCGGATGTAATCGACTTCATCCAGGCCAAGCGTGAAGACGGCCGCCTGCGCCAGTTCAACCTGTCGCTGCTGATCACCGAAGACTTCATCGAAGCCGTACGCAACAACGACGACTGGCACCTGTCTTTCCCGGTTACCGAGAAAGAAGCTGCTGACGAAGGCCTGGACCTGAACGACGCCAGCCAGTTTGTCTACCGCGACTTCCCGATCCAGAAAGGCTACGTGGTAAACGGCGAAGGCAAGGTGGCGTGCAAGATCTACCGCACCCTGAAAGCCCAGTTCATCTGGGACACCATCATGACCAGCACCTATGACTACGCCGAACCGGGTTTCATCCTGATCGACAAGGTCAACCAGATGAACAACAACTGGTTCTGCGAAGACATCCGCGCCACCAACCCCTGTGGCGAGCAGCCCCTGCCCCCGTATGGCAGCTGCCTGCTGGGCTCCGTTAACCTGACCATGTTCGTGGACTACCCGTTCACCGACAAGGCCAGCTTCAACTATGAGAAGTACCGCAAGGTGGTAGGCATCTTCACGCGCATGCTGGACAACGTGGTGGAAATCAACGGCCTGCCGCTGGAAGAACAGCG
>NZ_JAWLDU010000002.1:53771-107955 GCF_041686475.1 Marinobacter sp. | reverse complement strand
CGACGACGCCGGCCGCGAGCGCGCCTGGCGCAAGGCCATCGCCGAGAGCGATGGCCTCGGCGACGAATTCATGGAACTGGTGGAGTCCGGCCGCCTGAAAGACGTACTACGGCCTTTGAACGGGAAGCGCTAATGTTTGGTGCGGCCCCTCACCGCCACTCTCCCAGGCACGCAGGCTGGTTGGCCTGACTGGAGGCTAAGCCGGGGCAGCCTCGCGTTCCGGTAGCCAGAAGACCAGGAACGCCGCCATGGCCACCAGACCTGAAGAAATCCACAGGCAGGCTTCCAGCCCGTAAACCTGATAGACCCAGCCAGACAGGATAGTGCCCAGCAGGCGGCCGGCGGCGTTGGACATGTAGTAGAAGCCCACGTCCAGAGACACGCCGTCTCCCCGCGCAAAGCTGACAATCAGGTAGCTGTGCAGGGACGAATTGATGGCGAACAGTACACCAAATAGCAAAAGCCCGCCGATGATCGCCAGCTTGGGGGCAATACCCGCCATGAGCGCGAGGGCGATGAGTGCCGGGATGGCTGCCAGCGCGGCTGCCCAGCCGGCGGCAGCGCCTCTTGCCGGCATGGTGTTCTGGCGGCTTCCGGTCAGCCTTGGGGCAATTGTCTGGATGAAGCCGTAGCCGATGATCCAGGTGGCCATGAAGCCGCCGACTTTCCAGAAGTCCCAGCCGAACACCGTATGCAGGTACACCGGCAACGCCACCACAAACCAGACATCCCGGGCACCGAACAGAAACAGGCGGGCGGCGGAGAGCACGTTGATGGCGCGGCTCTTGGACAGGATGTCGGTGAATTTAGGTTTTGCCTTGCTCTTGCCCAGTTCCTGCTTGAGCAGGAACAGACTGCTCAGCCATACCAGCAACAGGGCGGCACCCATGATCAGCACCGCCCCGGTAAAGCCCGCGGACATCAGCAAGACGCCGCCGAGGAAAAAGCCGACGCCCTTGAGCGTGTTCTTGGAACCGGTGAGGATAGCCACCCACTTGTAGAGCTGGCCCTGCTGATCATCGGGGACCAGAAGCTTGATGCCGCTTTTGGCGGACATCTTGTTGAGGTCCTTGGCGATACCCGACATGGCCTGTGCCGCCATCACCCAGGGTACCGTCAGCATGGCCGCCGGCACTGCCAACATGCCGAGGGCGATGATTTGTAGCAGCAGTCCCAGGTTCATGGTGCGGTTCAGGCCCATGCGGGCGCCCAGGTAGCCGCCCACCAGGTTGGTTACCACGCCGAAAAATTCATAGAACACGAACAGCAGCGCGATTTCCAGGGGCGAGTAGCCAAGCTGGTGGAAGTGCAGCACCACCAGCATACGCAGGGCGCCATCAGTGAGAGTAAACGCCCAGTAATTGCCGGTGATGACCAGGTACTGGCGGACAGCCGGTGTCATTCTCAGGCGGCCCCCACCCTGCGTACCAGTTCAGCGGTGCGGTTGGCATAACCCCATTCGTTGTCGTACCAGGCGTAGAGCTTCACCTGGGTGCCGTTGACCACCATGGTTGAAAGCGCGTCGATAATTGAGGAGCGGGGATCGGTTTTGTAGTCGATGGACACCAGCGGGCGTTCTTCATACCCCAGGATGCCTTTCAGTTCACCTTCCGCAGCTTCTTTCAGCAGCGCGTTGACGGTATCCCGGTCAGTAGCGGTGTTCACTTCGAATACACAGTCCGTCAATGAGGCGTTGGTAAGCGGCACCCGCACCGCGTGTCCGTCCAGGCGGCCTTTCAGTTCCGGAAAGATCTCTATAATGGCCGTAGCGGACCCGGTAGTGGTAGGGATCAGCGAGCTGCCGCAGGCCCGGGCCCGGCGCAGGTCCTTATGGGGTGCGTCGATAATGGTCTGTGTGTTGGTCAGGCTGTGGATGGTGGTGATGGAACCATGCCTGATGCCCAGTTTCTCATGAATCACTTTCACCACCGGTGCCAGGCAGTTGGTGGTGCAGGAGGCTGCAGTGACGATGCGATCCGTGGCGGGGTCGAAGATGTCATCGTTGACGCCCACCACGATATTCTTGGCGCCCTTTTCCTTCACCGGGGCCGAAACCACAACGCGTTTCACCCCTTGATCCAGGTAGGCCTGGAGTACATCCAGTTTTTTCATCTTGCCACTGGCTTCAATGATCACATCGCAGCCGGACCAGTCCGTCTCGGCGATGGTCTTGTTGGCGGTTACCCGAATGGCTTTGCCATTGATCACCAGATCCCCGTCTTCTGCCGTTGCGTCCCGGTCCCATTTGCCGTGAATACTGTCAAACGTCAGCAAATGGGCCAGGGTGGTGGCATCCGCGCCGGGGTCATTGATGGCAACGAACTCCACCTCCGGCCAGTCATAGGCAGCGCGCAGTGCCAGTCTGCCAATACGTCCAAATCCGTTGATTCCTACTTTTATCGCGCTCATGGTGGGCTCCTTCCGTTATTTTCCAGCGTTGAGGGCAGCCGCCGGAAACCAGTGGCGGGTGCGATTGGCAAAAGCGACCAGGGAAAGCATCACCGGTACTTCCACAAGTACCCCTACAACCGTTGCCAGGGCCGCTCCCGAGGTTAATCCGAACAGGCTGATGGCCACGGCTACCGCCAGCTCAAAGAAATTGGACGTGCCGATCAGCCCGGCTGGTGCAGCTACGTTGTGGGGCAGAGCCATCTTCTTGGCGGCGAAGTAGGCGATGAAAAAGATCCCGTAGCTCTGGATCAGCAGCGGGACGGCAATCAGGCCGATGGCGTAGGGATTGTCCAGAATCCGGTCGGCCTGGAGGCCGAACAGCAGGGTGACCGTTGCCAGCAGGCCCATAACGGTGGTTGGCTTGCTGTGGTGCAGCCAGTTTTCCAGCCTTTGTTCGCCCTGGCGCAACAGCCATCTGCGGGTAATCACGCCGGCAATCAGCGGGGCCACCACGTACAGCAATATCGAGAGCAGCAGGGTTTCCCAGGGTACAGTAATATCGGATAGTCCCAGCAGGAACGCGGCAATCGGAGCGAACGCAAAGATCATGATGATGTCATTGATGGACACCTGAACCAGGGTGTAAGCGGAATCTCCTTTTGTGAGCTGGCTCCAGACGAACACCATGGCGGTGCAGGGGGCCACGCCCAGGAGAATCATGCCCGCTATGTATTCCGTCGCGGTGGCGGGGTCCACCAGGTCGGCAAACAGCACCTTGAAAAACAGCCAGCCCAGGGCCGCCATGGTGAAGGGCTTGACCAGCCAGTTGATGATCAATGTCAGCACCAGGCCCTGGGGCTTGCGGCCCACATTTTTGATGGCGGTGAAATCCACCTGGACCATCATCGGGTAGATCATCGCCCAGATGAATACCGCCACCACCAGGTTGACGTGGGCATAGGTCAACGCGGCTACAGATTCATACAACCCGGGCATCAGATGCCCGCTGATGATGCCAAGAATGATAGCCAGGGCCACCCAGACACTCAGAAAACGTTCAAACAATCCCATCAGGCGCAATCCATTCTTGCCGGTCGATCCGGCATTGCGGCCAGTCGCTGGTTGAAAGGCCGCAGGAAATCGGGGTTATTGCTGGCGGTATCCTGCAGCAGTTTCAGGATCCAGGCCGGCAATAACGGATGCAGACGATAATACACCCACTGCCCGCGGCGCTCGTCTTCCAGCAGCCCCTGTTCCCGCAGTTGCGCCAGGTAACGGCTGATGCTGGGCTGGGAGGCGTCAAGCGCTTCGGTCAGTTCGCAGACGCATAACTCCTCTTCCTGCCGGATCATCAACATGATCGCCAGCCGGTTTTCATCCCCAAGGGCTTTGAAAACGGTGACAGGAGGATAGTGGGCCGCGCGGCCGACGGCTTTCTGGTGAACCATCACAAACAGGCTGATGCGCTCCCGCAATTCCTTCATTACCAGCGCAAAGGCGGCAGGTCGATTGGTGGGAACCGGGTCGGGAAAGTCCCAGGCGATGCGTTGCGCCGGTTCACAGACAGCCTGGCATTCCTGGGCCGCCTTGTCGCATAGCGTGATGACGTAATCCCAGTGTTCATCAAGCAGGGTGCTGAGGGGCTTGCTGCGAAGACCGTTGGTATCCATGCCGGCGTTGCTGATGCATTCCAGTGCCAGCGGGTGGGGATTTTCCGGGTGCGTGCCCGCGCTGGCCACATCGAACTGATCGCCGGCCATATCGCGGAGTATGGCTTCCGCCATCAGTGATCTTGCGCTGTTCGCCGTGCAGAGGAAAAGCACTTTTCGCTTGTCAGGCATGCCGCTCACCACATATTCATAAGTGTGCATATAACGATATGTGAATATCCTGTCCACTGCAAGCGGCAAAAGCCTGTTTGTTGACTATACTGTCCCCGAGTATCCAGAAACCTGACAGGTGTATCCGATGAGTGATGAAAAACCGATAGTAGCGAGTTCCACACCGTATTCCGTGTCGGTGGAGGCAGGTAAAAACTATGTCTGGTGCGCCTGTGGCCGCAGCGATAACCAGCCATTTTGCGATGGTTCCCATAAGGGAACCGGGTTCACGCCGGTTAAATTCACCGCCGAGAAGGATGAGCGGGCATGGTTCTGCGGCTGCAAACAAACCGGAACACCGCCGCTGTGCGATGGCACCCATAAAACCCTCAGCCAGGACACCTGATTGCCGGGCTACCCGGGGGGCACAACCACAGTCCCTCGATGGCCTGACTCAGGACCGCGCCTGGCGGGCCGAGCCGTAGACCAGCAGAAAGACGAAAAACGCGGTAACGACAACCGACGGTCCAGCCGGTGTGTCAAAGTGCCAGGACAGTGACAGGCCACCGGTGACGGCAATGAAACCGAAAACCATGGCCAGCCCCACCATATGCTCGGGATTGTTTGCCAGACGCCGGGCAGTGGCGGCGGGAATAATCAGCAATGCCGTTATCAGCAGTACGCCGACTATTTTCATGGCAACAGCGATCACTATGGAAAACATCAGCATCAGCACTAGCCGCAGGCGCTCCACCGGCACACCTTCAACACGTGCCAGCTCTTCATGAATCGTGCTCATCAGCAGGCCCCGCCAGAGCACGGTCAGTAACCCCAGAATCAGTGCGGCACCGCCGTAGATCCAGAGCAGGTCGTGGCGGCTCATGGCCAGCAGATCCCCGAACAGCAGGCCGGTCAGGTCCACCCGGACATCGGGCATAAAGCTCAGGGTCACCAGGCCGATGGCCAGGGCACTGTGGGCCAGAATCCCCAGCAGGGTGTCAGTGGCCAGAGTCTTGCTGCGGGAAAACAGGACCAGGGCCACGGCCAGCACCACGCAGGTGATAATCACGCCCAGGTTGATGGGCACACTGATGAGAAAACTCAGGGCAATCCCGAGCAACGCGGAGTGGGCCAGGGTATCGCCGAAGTACGCCATTCGACGCCACACCACGAAACAGCCCAGCGGGCCGGCCACCAGGGCTACACCCAGGCCACCAATCAGCGCGCGCCAGAAAAAATCGCCGAGCACGGCATCAATGATGGGCATGGGAGCATCCCCCGTGGGCATCATCGTGCTCTTCGGAGACCACGTTGCCGTGCAGGTCGTGGCTGTGGTTGTGGTGGTGATGGTAGACCGCCAGGCTTTCCGCTACCGGGCGCCCGAAGGTTTCAATGAAGGCCGGGTCGTGGGAGATATCCGCAGGATAGCCACTGCAGCATACGTGCTGGTTCAGGCAGATAACCTTGTCGGTGGCAGCCATCACCAGGTGAAGATCGTGGGAGATCATGATCACGCCGCAGTGGAGCTCGTCCCTCAGGCTTCTGATCAGGTCGTAGAGCGCTGCCTGGCCGTTTATGTCCACGCCCTGTGCGGGCTCGTCCAGTACCAGCAGGTCCGGCCTGCGAGCCAGTGCTCGGGCCAGCAGCAGCCGCTGCTTTTCGCCGCCTGACAGGTGGTGGACCGAGGCACCAAACAGGTGGTCCACACCGGTCTTCTTCAACGCACCCAGGCATTCCTGTTGCGAGCGGCCGCTGAGCAGCATGAAGCGCTTCACGCTGATCGGCAGCGTTGTCTCCAGGGTCAGGTGCTGGGGTACGTAACCGATGGTCAGACCAGGGGTCATGGTCAGGGATCCGTCGGAGATGTCCTGAATCCCCAGAATTGCCTTGATCAGTGTGGTCTTGCCGGCACCGTTGGGGCCGATAATGGTGATGATGTCACCTCGCCGGACACGCAGGTCCACGTGGTCAACCACGGGCCGTTCATCAAACCTGACCGTTACCTGTTTCAGCTCTACCAGGGCGTTATCCGTCATGGCCGGGTTCCGAGACACAGCGGGGGCAATGGCCTGCCACTTCGATGGTTACATCGTCCGGCCGGAAAGATTCCTCCGCGGCTGCCCGGGTTACGGCACTGGCCACACCCGGTGCCGTCAGTTCCAGTACATTGCCGCAGCTGCGGCAGATCAGGAACATTCCGTTATGGCTTTCACCGGCATGCGTGCAGCCGATAAAGGCGTTGAGGGAGGAAATCCGGTGTACCAGTCCGTGCTGCTGGAGGAAATCAAGGGCGCGATAGACGGTTGGCGGTGCGGCATTGTGGCCATCTTCTGCCAGTACTGCCAGCACATCATAGGCGCCAAGTGGCTTGTGGGACTGCCAGATCAGCTCCAGTACCCGCTCGCGAGTTGGCGTCAGACGAGCGTTATGCTGCTGACAGATTGTTCTGGCATCAGCCAGAGCCCGGGCAACACAGGCGTCGTGATTGTGGGGGCGATAGGGAAGAGCACTGGGAGGCATGGGCACTGTCCTGCGAAATTTGCAATATTATAACATTAGCAAAAAACAGTGCCACGTCTGCGTTGGATACTACAGGTATGCCCCTGCTATCGGGAGGCTTCCAGAGCCAGCGATTCAAGGTAGCCGAGGTCGGGGATGATGGCGGTCTCGCCCTCGACTTCCACGATCATCAGGTCCGCAGGGCCGGTATTGCCGTCAACTTTCTTTACCTGGTCTTCCGTCAGGCGTGTCTGGCTGGGAATACCCTGGGTGATCAGGGCCATGAACGGCACCGAGTTGTGGTGGTCGCCAATGGTGTTGAGTACCACAATGCGTCCGCGATTACCGCCGGGTACCGTAAGCTTGTCGCCGTTGGCTGCGTCGTAGGAAATAACAGGCAGGTTCAAACCACGCCATTCCAGTTTCCCTACGAGCCACTCCGGTGTGTTGGCCGCCGGATCCGAGCTGGCGAAATCCACCACTTCCGCAATGGAAACGTTGGGTAACAGCAGTTGTTTTCCGCTCATGGGGATCATTACGCAGGGCAGGGTTTGGCTGTTGTCGTTCATTACTCATTTCCTCAGGCGGAATCCCGTTTTTGCCGGCCCTTGAGCAGGCAGGATTCTTCAATCGTTTTGACGAGCTCTCGGGCCAGCTGTTCCGGCGTGCCACAGAACACGGAACAGCCGGTGGCTGCCACGGAGTCGGGCATCGAACTGTTGCCACAGCTGTTACTTTCCTGTACCCAGATGCGGCTGCCATAGGCTTTCAGCAAAGGCGCAGCAATGGCGCCATCGTTGCCCATACCGGAAAACACGATGGCGTGGCAACGGGCTCCGTAATGGTCACCAATGTTCAGCAGCACCTGGTCAATGGACGGGCCATAGGGACCTGGCCAGGGTGTGCCCCTCTGCAGCAGTGCACCGCTGTTGTCGAGGGTCCATTCGTACTCCACCGGCATCAGGATAACGTCACCGTTGTGGATACGATACCCGTTTTCCGCCGGTTTCAGCTGGTAATGGGCATGGCGTCCCAGTACGCGAGTCAGCACCTCGGTGAAGTTGTTGTCGATGTGCTGGGCGTAGACGAACCCGACCGGTAATCCCGGTGGCAGGTTGTCGAGAAAGGCCTTGACCGCTGCAGGGCCGCCCAATGAAGCGCCCAGAATCCAGACATCTTCAGCTGGCAGGCCTGCCGAGGCAGGGGGGATCCATTGCGGCAGTGCGGGCGACGCCGTTGTTTGCGGCTGCTCGTTGGCCAGTTCCTCGATCTCAGCGGCGGAGTCCAGCTTTTCCAGGTGACCGAGGCATTGCTCCAGCTTGTCCAGCAACCGGCGTTCCCAGCGGAAGTATTCGGTAGTGCCGGGTTTGGGGGCCGGATCCAGCCCGAACAGCACCGGGGCTTCGGTATTCTCCAGAAGATGATCAAACAGGACCGGATGATCGGCCTCATCTTCCAGGGTAATCAACCACAGACTGGCTTCCGGAAACTCGGGGTAACCCTGAAGTCGATCCGGGTCACCGGAAAAGCAGACGTCGAGGCCGAACCTGGACGTGGCTTCCTGCAACCGGTGGCGTTGCAGGACGATGTCCGAGACGATGCCGACCGCTGGCCTTCCTGGCTGACCGGTCATCACTGATTCCCAGTCAGCCGCGTGATGGTGTCAAGCAGCTCGGTCTCCTGGAAGGGTTTGCCGAGGTATTCGTTGACACCTATGGCCAGCGCCCGTTCACGGTGTTTTTCACCGGTACGGGAGGTGATCATGCAGATCGGCATATCCTTGAGATTGTCATCATGGCGCACAAAGCTGGCCACTTCGAAACCGTCCATGCGGGGCATCTCGATGTCCAGCAGCATGATGTCCGGTTTATGATCCTGCAGTTGTGCCACCGCATCCAGGCCGTCTTTGGCGGTGATGACTTCCATGCCGTTACGTTCCAGCAGGCGCGAGGTTACCTTGCGCACGGTGACCGAGTCGTCCACCACCATAACCACGGTTGCCTGTTCCTCGCGGCGTGATGCTTCTTTCGCCTTTTCAAGGTTGGCAATGCGTTGGCGCTCTGACAGGATATCGGAACGGATCATCGCTGGCAGGTCAAGAATCACCACCACGTTACCGTCACCGAGAATGGTGGCACCAGAGACACCCCGAACCGTGCTGAACTGCGGGCCAAGGGACTTGACCACGATCTCGCGGCTACCCATCAGGCTGTCCACCTGCAGGGCCATGGGCTGTTCGGCACCGCGCACCAGTATCACTGGCAAAGGCAGGGCCTGGCCCTGCAGCTTGGGATGGTGATCACTGTTGAGCAGGCTGCCCAGGTACTGCAGGCGGTACTCCTGGCCGGCGTATTCGTACAGGGGTGCTTCCGGCTTGTAGTACTCCTCCAGCTCGTAGGTGCTGACCCGTACGATACCTTCGATGGTGTTCAGCGGGATAGCGTAGAAATCCTCACCCGTGGACACCATCAGCGCACGGTTGACCGATACCGTGAACGGCAGACGAACGGTGAAGACCGTGCCCTTGCCGATGGTGGAGTCAATGTCCAGGCTGCCGCCGAGCTGTTTGATCTCGCTGGCCACCACGTCCATGCCCACGCCGCGGCCGGAAATCTGGGTAACCTGCTGGGCGGTCGAGAAGCCCGGCTGCAGGATGAACTGCAGGATTTCGCGCTCGCTGAGGTCCTCGTCCGCGGACATCATGCCCTGGCGAACAGCCTTGTCGCGAATGACCTGCGCCGGAATGCCGGCGCCGTCGTCGATCATTCGCAGTACCACATCGCCGCCTTCACGAGTCAGCGACAGGGTAACCTCACCGGTTTCCGGCTTGCCGGCTTTCTTGCGATCTGCCGGGTCCTCGATGCCATGGTCCAGCGCGTTACGTAGCATGTGTTCAAGCGGTGCGATCATGCGCTCGAGAATATTGCGGTCCATTTCCCCTTCCGGGTTACGGACATCAAACTCGACCTTCTTGCTGAGCTCGCCGCTGATCTGGCGAACGATCCGGCGCAGCCTTGGCACCATGGACGCAAACGGAATCATCCGGGTCTTCATCAGACCTTCCTGGAGCTCCGTGTTGATCCGCGACTGCTGTACCAGCAGGGTCTCAGTGTCACGCACCCGGTCGGACAGGGTTTCCCGCAGGTCCGCAAGGTCAGAGGAGGATTCCGTCAGTGCCCGCGACAGCTGCTGGATGGCGGAATAGCGGTCCATTTCCAGCGGATCGAAGTCGTCGCCGTAGTCCGGACCATGCTCTTTCTCGGCACGGAACAGAATCTGGGTTTCGGTCTCGATTTCCATCCGGCGCAACTGTTCACGCAGACGCTCGATGGTCGCAGCCATCTCGTCGAGGTTGTGGCTGAAGTCGCTGGTCTGCTGCTCCAGGCGGCCACGGGTGATACTGGTTTCACCGGCCAGGTTGACCAGCTCGTCCAGCAGTGGCGCCGATACCCGGATGGTTTCCTGTGGCGCTCGCTGGGCGGCAGCGGCTTTTGCAGGCGGCCTGGATGGCGATTTGTTGGGCTTGGGTGCCGGCGCGACCGGTTTTTCTGGCTCGGCAGGCTTTTCTGCTGCTGGCTCGGGCACCTCTGGTGTTTTCACTTCCGGTTTGGCGGGTTCTGGAGCCTCGCCGGGATTTTCAAACCGGTTCTGGATATCGGCGACCAGCGCCACAATGCGATCGTGGCCTTCAGTTATCGCAAGCCAGGCATCATCGTCCGGGGTGTTGCCACCCAGATCGATCAACCGCGTTTCCAGGGCGTGAGCCTTGTCGCCCAGTTCGCTTAGCTGGGACAGCCTTGCACCACCTTTGAGGGTATGCAGGGCACGCTGGGCTTCCTGGTTGAAGTGGTTGTTGGCCGGGTCTTTGCGCCAGTCGTCCAGCAGTTGCTCCAGCTGATCCAGAATCTCGCCCGCTTCTTCGAGGAAGATTTCCAGCACTTCGGCATCAACAGAATCTGCTTCGCTGGATGTTTCGGCAGTTGCGGCGTCCTGGGAGAGTTCTTCGCCAGAGGCCTTGTGGGCATCCTTCAAGGCTTCAACAAGTGGCCTGTCAGCCTCCGGCTTGCTGCCGTCTTCCAGGTTGGCGAGCATGGACCGCAACGAGACATGAGCTGTCTCGCTGAGTTCAAGCAGGGTGGACTGGTTGCTGGCGCCGGCAATCAGCGGATCCAGGGCGTCCGACCAGGCTTCTGAGAGATCGGCAATCGTGTCAACGTCAGACAGGCGCGCGCCACCTTTGAGGGTGTGTAGCTCCTGTTGGAGCTGGGTGACACCGGCCAGCTCATCCGGCTCGTCACGCCACTGGGCCAGACATTCGCCAATTGCTTCGTGGATTTCCAGGCCTTCATCAAGGAAGATGCCGACCAGATCATCCTCCGACGCCTGCGGAATTGCATCCGCGGTTTTGCCGGACAGAATCGCTTTTACCTGCTCAACCAGCTCCGTTGCCGGCGGACACGGCTTCTGCGTGGCAACCTGTTCTACCATCTGCGCAAGCCTGTCGTGGCAGGCGAACAGCAGCTCGTTCATGTCATCACTGGCGCTGAGCTGTCCCTCGGCCACTTTCTCGAACAGGTCTTCAAGGACATGGGTGAGATCGCCAATGGCATCGACACCGGCCATGCGGGCACCGCCTTTCAGCGTGTGCACGTCGCGCTGCAGCTCTGCGGCCACTTCACGGTTGGAGGTGTCTTCACTCCAGGTATGCAGGGCACTGCCAGTGGAATTGATCAGGTCATAGGCTTCTTCCAGGAAGATGCCAATAAGCTCGGGATCAAGGTGGGATAGGTCGGTGCCATGTTCCTCTTCAACCTCGTCTCCTGGTGTGCCTGCCTGGATTTCCGGCTCTGTAATGTCGTCTTCATCCAGCTCAGCCAGCGGAAGGTCTCCAGCCTCTTCGGAATCAGCACTATGCTGGTTCACGTCCGTTATCGGGCGAGAGCCAGTAGCGCCGTCCATGTAAGCGTGGATCTCACTGATTAGGTCCGGTGCCGGCCGTGGCTGTTCGTTCTGCTCCAGTGCGTCCACCATGCCCGCCAGGCGATCGTGGCAGCGGAACAGCAGATCGGACAGTTCACCGGTAACCGCCAGCCGCTGCTCGGTAAGACCCTCGAAGAGGTTTTCCAGTTCGTGGGACAGATCACCGATCGACCGGATGTCAGCGAGGCGTGCGCCGCCCTTGAGGGTGTGCAGGTCGCGCTGAAGGAGCCGCAGAAGGTCCAGGTTTCCGGTACTGTCGCTCCAGCTCTGCAGGGCGTCGGCGGTGCTGTCGATCAGGTCTCGGGCTTCTTCCAGGAAGATCTCGGCCAGTTCCTGGTCCATATCCTCATCGGCTTCGGCCAGTGGTGGCAGTTCTTCGCCCTCTTCGGGTGTCTCCTCCGTGTCGAGGTCAAAGCTGCGGTCGATTTCCTCGAGATCACCGGTGAACTCCTGCTCGAAGGCGTCCGGTTCATCTGCGGACGCCGCTTCGGACCCTTTCACTGCGAGCTCGTCCAGGCTGGTAATCAGTTCATCACCGCTTTCAGTGGCAAGACCGGCCGCCACCTGGTCCATCATGTTGATCAGGTGCTCGTGGCCTGCGCGGATGGTATCGAAGAACGACGGATCCGGCAGAAACTCCGGTCTTGCGGCGCGCTCATAGACATTGGCAAGCGCGCCAGACATGTCGGCAACGTCTGCGAGGCCTGCCTGTTGCGCTCCGTCCGTGAGCTGCTGCAACTCTGCCCGCAGGGTGTCCAGGGCAGAGGTCTGTTCAGGATTGTCTGCCCACTCGTCCAGAATCCGGTCGGCATCCAGCAGGATATCCAGGCCTTCGTTGAGGAAGAGCTGTACCAGCTGTGGCCGGTTGTCATCTTCCTGCTCGTCATCGTCTGAATGAGCGCTGCGCAGCGTGTCATTACTGACCTGTTCGAGTTTCTGCAGGAAGGCTCCGGTGCCGGGAAGATCGCCCTGGGGGTTTTCCCGGAGCTGGCTCAGCCCCCGGGTCAGGAAGTGACAGGCATCGTCGATCAGGCCGACGACCTCCTGGTCTGCCCGCCTGTTCTGGGCACGGGCTTCCTTCACAAATCGTTCAAGGGGAGTGATAACAGCGGCGATCGGGCCGATACCGGCAGTATGTGCGCTGCCTTTGAGAGTGTGAAGGGCGCGGGAAAGATCGTCGGTGTATGCGACACTTGCCTTGTCACCGGCTGAGTGCAGGAATTCCTGCAGGGTTTGCAGGTGGGTTTCGGTTTCGCTCTCGAAGATATCCAGCAATACCGGGTCGACGGCGGCATCTTCGTCGTCTCCGGTATTACGTGGTTCAACGGTCGGCTCTTCATCAGTGAGCGCCGGTGGCTCCGAAGGCGGCATAGTGCTGGCGTCGGGAATCTCGCCGTTGGCGAGTGCCGTGGCCCGGGCTTCCAGAGCCGAGGTATCGAGGGACGGAGCGCGCCGCTTCTCGAAGTCTTCCACCAGTTCAGGGAGGACAGACGTCACTTCTTCCAGAAGACCGGCGATGTCATCGTTCATGAAAATGCTGCCGTCGATGACGCGGTTCAGCATGTTTTCGACGGACCATGCCAGCTCGCCGACAATCAGTGCCCCGACCATGCGGCCACTGCCCTTGAGGGTGTGGAAGGCACGCCGGACTTCAGACAGCGCGGTTCGGTCATCGTGCTGACGCAGGAGCATGGGCAGGAATTCACGGATGGTATCCAGGACCTCGCCAGCTTCCTCGATAAAGATCTCGAGAATCTCATCGTCGATGAGATCGTCTTCGGAACCCTCTTCCGCCGCAGTTTGTGCCGCGTCGGCCGCAAATTCGGACTGCGTTTCAGCTTCGGGGCCGTCGCTGTCGGATTCTGCCGGGGGCTCTTCAACAGCGCTGTCAGTGTCTGTCTTGCGGGTGGTGGACATGGCTTCTGCGCGCCCGATGAGCTCTGCCACTTCACCGTCAGACTGGCCACTGCGGAAATCATTGATCAGCCCGGGAATGCGACTGATAACGTCGTCAATCAGGTTGAACATATCGTCGTTGGGACGGAGTGTCTGATCAATCACCCGGTTAAGCAGGTTTTCCACCGACCAGGCCAGCTCGCCGATGCTGGTGGCCCCCACGAGCCGGCCGCTACCCTTGAGGGTATGGAATGCACGGCGAACTTCGGTCAACGCGTCACGGTCGTCATGGTTCTGACGCAGGCGGGGGTAGCACTCGTTGATGGTTTCCAGAACTTCTTCGGCTTCTTCAACAAATATGCCGAGTATCTCATCATCCAGAAGTTCTTCGTCCGACTCCTTGGATTCAACCGCACCTGACTCTGTGGGCACTTCCGTATCAACAACGGGAACGTCTTCTTCCGACGGATGCCGCCATGTAGGTTCCTGGCCAATCGGGAAGCCCAGAGAGCTGAGACTGGCTTCGGCTACACTGAGAACGCTGTCGTTGTCCTCGATGCCTTCGGCAAGCCGCTCCAGGTAGTACTCGATGCTGGTGATGGCATCGGCCAGGGTGTCCAGCTGTTTCCAGTCAGGAACCTGTTTGCCGCCGAGCAGAACATCAGTGACATAGCGCTCCGCGGAGGCCAGCATGTCGGCAACACGGTCCAGTGGAATCAGGCTCAGGCCGCCGCGGATGCTATGAAGCAGCTCCGGTACATGTTCGATCTCGCCGGTTTCCCACTGGGACGCAATGAAATTGACGATAGCCGTCTTGACCTGCTCAAGGGTGTTGCGGGATTCCCTCAGCAAAGCGCCACTGGCTTCACCCAGTTCCCTCGAGCCCATATTGACCGACTGCTGGTCATTATTGGCCTGTTCGCTTTCGGATGGCCGGTCGCTGTCCAGGCCGGCCAGGCTGGCTTCCACGTAAAGCAGGGCGCCAGCAATGTCCATCAGGGTGCCGTCATCCACTGCTTCGGACTGGGCGGAAAGCTTTTCCACCAGTTCGAGCTGCTCGGTAACGACCTTGCGGGGTATCCCCAGACCCAGTACGGCAAGGGTGTTGGCCACCTGGCGCAGGCCGGGCAGCAGGTCTTCCAGCTCATCGTTCTGGCGCAGTTCGGAGCGGACGAAAAGATCCAGCTGGTCCTTGAGCTTGGCCAGTTCCTCATTAAGGGCGCTGACCACGGAATGGATAGCATCGCGGCCGGGACCGGACACCCGTGTCTTGGCAGCGTCTACGTCATCGTCGGAGGGCAGGGCGTCCTCAAGCCGGTAGCTCTCGCGCAGCTCCTGAACCAGCGGCGTATCCAGTTCCCGGGCACGGGCAACGTAATAGAGCAGGTGTTTGAGGAGGGCCTCGGGTACCTGTTGTTGCAGGATATCCACATGCTCGTCTGTCAGGCGGCGGATTTCCGCATCCAGTTCACGCAACAGAGACGTGACGGCAGTATTGACCGGGTTAACGTGTTGTTGAAGGGTTTCCACGAAGGCGCCGGCCGCTTTCCAGAGCTCACCCCTGGGGGTTTTCTGGCATAAGCGGATCAGCCGCTGGATAACCTTCTGCATGTAGTCAAAATGAGCATCCAGGTCGGCCTCGCGAACCACGCCGGCGAGGGCGAACTGGAACATCTGGCGGAGCTTGCGGATATGGCCGAGAACTTTCGGATCCTGCAGGCGCTGGGACACGTTGGTTGCGGCGGCAATCTTCGAGGGTGCCAGGTCAGGTTTGAACAGTGAGGTGTCAGACAGCAGTGATTCGCCCCGCGCCGCGCGGAGATCGTTTAGCAGTGGCAGCAGCACCATCGGAAAATCATCCTTGCTGCTGGCCAGATGTTCCAGGTACTGGGGAAGCTGCAGGATAGCCTGCATCAATACTTCCACCGCATCGTCCACATTGGCGACGGTTTCGTTCAGGACGGCCTGGGTGAGCTTCTCCATTTCCTCGGTCAGCAGGGCTGCGCCGTAAAGCTCAACCATCTGCAGGGTACCGTGAACCTGATGGAGATAGTTCAGGCAGAAGCGCAGGCGCGCGGTGTCGTCTCGATTCTCGACATACGCTTCCAGTGCTTGCTGACCCTGGGTCAGCGTGTCCTGTATTTCGCCACGAACCCAGTCCAGGGCGATGCTGTCATGGTGATTGCCCATAACCACTCCGGTTATTCTTCGTCAGGCTGGCGTTTGATCCACGCCAGCACATGTTCCGAGGGTACCCTCTGTAAGCCAGGGGGCTGCCAGTCGGTCAGCTCTCCCTGGCCCATGACCAGCAACCCCCCGGGCGCCAGCCGCTCTGCAAGCCGTTTTACGATTTCCCGCCGGCGCCAGCGCCGGAAATAAATCAGCAGATTCTGGCAGAAGATAATGTTCATTCCGTGCATGGGAGCATGTTTCAGGTCCAGCACATTCAGCCGTGTGAAACACACCCGCTCCCGGATGCTTTTTACAATCTCAACGTTGTTCCGCTCTGCTGACCGGAAATACCGGGCCTTCATGGTTTCATCCATTCCTATCAGCTTGCGCGCACTGAAAAGGCCGGACTGGGCCTTGTCGATGACGGGTTTGCTGATATCGGAGCCGGTCACCCCGAACAGTGGCTGTAGCGACAGCCCTTCCATGCACTCATTCAGCACCATTGCCAGCGTGTAGGGCTCCTCGCCGGTGGAGCAACCCACACTCCAGGCTTCCAGGGGGCGCTTTTTCAGCGCCTCGCGGGGCCGGGTAAGCACATAGTCAGACACCAGCTGAAAGGCATCCGGGTCCCGGAAAAACCGGGTTTCCTGCACTGTCAGGCGGTCCACCAGGGTGGACCATTCCATAATGGCATCCGGGCCGGATACGATCTGCTCGTAGTAGGCCTGGTAACTGCTGCATCCGATTTCCCGCATGCGGATCCCGAGATTGGTTTCGAGAAACGATTTGCGGCCGGAAGACAGGGTGATGCCGGTACGGTGCTCAAGCAGTGTCTGCCATTGGCTGAACTGCGCCTCATTCATATCCGGAAGTCGGCGCAGTGACCAGATGCCGTCGGCAGGTGACAGATGGGTGCGTGTTTCAGCCATAAACTGTCAGCAGCCTCGGAGCGATAATCAGCTCACCACCGGAACGTCGCTGTCTTCCTCTTCTTCCTGTTCGGCCGACTCTTCCTCGGGCAGTGTGAAGCCCGCAACAGAAGACCGCAGTTCAGACGCCATCTCTGCCAGGTTACCGATGGACTTCGCAGTCGCGTTGGTACCGGAAGAGGTCTGCGAGGTGATTTCCTGGATAACGTTCATGGTGTTGGAAATGTGTGCCGCCGACGACGACTGCTGGCGTGCGGCGTTGGAAATGTTCTGGATCAGTTCCGCCAGGGACATGGATACGTTCTCGATTTCCTCGAGCGCAATACCCGCGTCCTGTGCCAGGCGTGCACCACGGACCACCTCGGCGGTGGTGTGCTCCATGGAGATAACCGCTTCGTTGGTGTCCGACTGGATCGTCTTGACCAGAGCTTCAATCTGCTTTGTGGCCGCAGAGGAACGTTCCGCCAGGCGCTGAACTTCGTCCGCAACGACCGCGAAGCCCCGGCCCGCGTCACCGGCCATGGAGGCCTGGATCGCTGCGTTCAGGGACAGGATGTTGGTCTGGTCGGCGATGTCGTTGATCAGCGATACGATGTCACCGATCTCCTGGGAAGATTCACCCAGACGCTTGATCCGTTTGGAGGTCTCCTGGATCTGCTCACGGATGTTGTCCATGCCGCGGATGGTGTTCTGTACCACTTCCGCGCCTTTCTTCGCGATCGCAACCGACCGCTCGGCAACCGCGGAGGATTCCGCAGCGTTGGAAGATACCTGGTCGATGGAAACGGCCATCTCGTTGACCGCGGCAGAGGCGCCGGCAATTTCCTGGGCCTGGTGTTCTGACGCATCGGCCAGGTGCATGGCCGTGGCCTGGGTTTCCTGGGCGGCTGACGCTACCCGTACCGCTGTGCCACGAATCGCCTGTACCAGCCCGCGCATCTGGTCGATCGCGTAGTTGATGGAGTCGGCGATGGCACCGGTGAAGTCCTCGGTTACCGTGGCCTCGGTGGTCAGGTCACCATCCGCCAGGTCAGCCAGTTCGTCCAGCAGTCGCAGGATCGCGTTCTGGTTCTGTTCGTTCTGCTCCTGGGTCGTCGCCAGACGCTCCTGGGCTTCGCGGTAGAGAACCACACCGATCATCACAACGATACCTACCATGGCCGCCAGAATGATAAAGGCGAGGGTCGGGCTGATGAGGCGGGAGCCGGCCTGCCCGGTAAATCCTTCGGCAAGTACCGAAATCTCGTCCAGCAGCACCTGGGAGTTAGAGAAGATGTCGCTGGCGGCAGTACGCACCTTGAAGAGGTCGGGAGAGGCTTCAAGGATTGCGTCTACGTTCTGGGATACGAATTCAAACAGTTCGCCAACAACCTCAAGGCCGTAGATGGCATCCTCGTCGTTAACCTGCGAGATGCCCATGGCCGGGTTGCCGTTCACCTGGCCGTCAAGGACACGGCCAAACAGGCTGGCATCACGGCCGAAACGGTCCGCGGCAATAACGGCGTCTTCATCACCAGACAGTACGTTGTTGACCGACCGTACGATCCGCTCTGCCAGCAGTGACTGGCGCTGGGCCAGGGCGATCTGCTCGGCAGGCGCGTCGTTATCAAGCAGGATCTGGACGATGTCGTCGTATTCCACCTGCAGCTGCGGAATGGTTTCGTTCAGGGTGCGGGCAACTTCGTGGAGGCCGAGTACGGCATCCTGGGTGGAGAGGATGCTGTCTGCGTTGTCCCGTACTTCGTTCCAGGTTGCCTGGACATCGCTGTCCTGGGCCATCTGGCTTGGGGGCAGGCCGGTGTCGGGGTTGCCATCAACCACATAACCCCAGAGGCGCTCGAATTCGTCACGGGAACGTCGCAGAGCGTCGAAGGCCGAGGCTGTGCCGCCTGCTGCTTCCGTCGCGTTTTTTGCAATTTCCTGTGACAGTACCCGCAGCTCCGAGGCGTGGGCGATGTATGCCTGGTCGTTTTGGCTGTCCTTGTTGATTATGAACAGCACTGCAACGAGCAGGACGGTCAATGCGATCAGTGCGGCGATCAGGCCGGCAACCAGCTTGTTGCCCCCCTGTCCCATACTGAGTCTTCCGGCTCTATTTTTCATTTTCTGGCTCCCGGCCTCTTCGTAATATTGGCAAGTTTGTTTCTGCGGGCGTTGGGCAGGCGGGAAGGAGTTCCTGCCGTTGTCACCGCCCTTACCATTGCGCTACATCCAGGAAGCGTTCGTCACCAAGAAGCTCGGCGGCAGAAAACACTTTCCAGACTTCCTCGTTACGCTCGTAACCGCCATTTACAAACGGCTGAACGTTTGCAGGCACATCCTGTGGCGATGCCACAAAGCTGTCCGCTGCGAAATACTGCATGCCTGAAACACTGTCGACGACCAGGCCACTGAACACGTCACCCTGTTCCACAACCAGTACCCGGCGCTCTCGCTGGCTGCGGGAAGAGCGGGGGATATCAAAGAAACCGGCCAGGTCGACCAGTGGCAGGAGGCGGCCCCGCACGTTGGCGGCACCCATCATGAACTGATGAACCCCCGGTATGTGGGTATAGCGGGGGACATGGAGGATTTCAGTGACTTCACCCATGGGCGCAACGTAGCGCTCGCCAGCCAGAACAAAGCCGATCCCGTTCCAGAGTTCGACGGCTTCCTGTTGTTCCGGCAGGCCGGCAGCCATGGTGCGACTGCGTCGGGCGATATCCGTCAGAACTGCAAAGGGGGCGGCCTGGGCGGACATGCTTACTCCACGGTTGGGGATCAGGCAATCAGGCTGTTGATTGTTTTGATCAGATCGTCTTCGTTGACGGGTTTTACAAGGTAGCCCTTGGCACCCTGACGAGTACCCCATACCCGGTCTGTTTCCTGATCCTTGGTGGTCACGATAACAACCGGTATCGATGCGGTTTCCGGGGCGCGGGTCAACTGGCGGGTTGCCTGGAAGCCATTCAGGCCAGGCATGACAACGTCCATCAGGACCAGGTCCGGAGTTTCGGCACGGGCCTTGGCGACGCCGTCAGCACCGTTGTCAGCGGTCAGTACTTCGTGTTTGTGCTTTTCAAGGATGGTCGAGATTTTCTTAACCTCGGTCGGAGAATCGTCAACAATCAGAATGCGGGCCATGGTGTCCTCAATAGTTCTTGCTTCAGCAGGTTTACTGTTCCGCCTGGGGAACGTACTGGCGTATGGTGTTAAGAAGCTCGTCCTTGCTGAACGGTTTGGTCAGGTACTGGTCTGATCCAACAATTCGGCCTTTGGCCTTGTCGAACAGTCCATCTTTACTGGAGAGCATGATAACCGGCGTCTTTTTGAAAGAGGAATTGTTCTTGATGAGTGCGCAGGTCTGATAGCCGTCCAGCCGGGGCATCATGATGTCCACGAAAATGATATTGGGCTGGGAATCGGCAATTTTCGCCAGAGCGTCAAAGCCGTCTGTTGCGGTGATTACTTCGCAACCGACTTTCTTAAGAAGGGTTTCAGCGGTGCGACGAATGGTCTTACTGTCGTCGATCACCATAATCTTCAGATTCACGAAGTTGTCATCCATTGTCCAACTGCCTTGCGCTCTGCGACTGTCGTTATTTTTCAACCGGGGTTTTTAACACAAACGTTAACGTTCTTCTATAAATCCCGCTCATTTATAGAGTATTGGTGGCCGGATAAAAAGTATAACTTTGTGACCAAATGTACTTCTGCCCGGAAAGTCACGAATTTGATACGGGATTTCTCCGGATGCATTCGCGGCTCGGGTACAATACCATCACCGTTTGTGGTCACAGCATAGCACTTATTCCTGACGCCGCTCTGCAGACCGGTTCGTGTTTTCAACCTTTTACCTGACGAGGCATTATGACAGTCCGACTCGGAATTGTGATGGACCCTATAGAGAAGATCCATTTCAAGAAAGACAGCTCACTGGCGATGCTGCTGGCCGCGCAGAAGCGGGGCTGGGAGATCGAGTACATGGAGTTGCCGGACCTCTATCTGAAGGGTGGGCAGGCCAGAGCACGGACCCGCGACCTGACCGTGCATCTGGATCCGCAAGACTGGTTCAGCTTCGGCGGCTCACAGGAGCGGGCGCTGGGGGATCTGGACGTTATTCTTATGCGTCAGGACCCACCGGTGGACCGCGAGTTCCTGATGGCTACCTTTATACTGGAGATCGCGGAACAGCAGGGCGCCCTGGTGGTCAACCCGGCCTCGACGTTGCGGGACTGTAACGAAAAGCTGTTTGCCGCCCAGTTTGAAGACTGTACACCGCCGCTGATCGTGACCCGCTCTGCGCGTCGGTTGAAGGAGTTCTACGCGGAACACGGTGACGTCATCATGAAGCCGGTGGACGGCATGGGTGGGCGCTCCATCTTTCGTGTGAAAGAGAACGACGACAATCTTGGGGTCATTATTGAAACCCTGACCAACCATGGCGCCCATCAGGCCATGGCACAGAAATACATTCCTGAAATCAAACAGGGTGACAAGCGCATTCTGCTGATTGATGGCGAGCCGGTTCCGTATTCACTTGCGCGCATTCCTTCCCATGGCGAGAATCGCGGTAATCTGGCTGCAGGTGGCCGGGGCGAAGGCCGTGAGCTGACCACCCGTGATCGTGAAATCTGTGATCGCGTGGCCCCGGTAATAAAGGAAAAAGGACTCATTTTTGTCGGTATCGATGTGATTGGCGATTACCTGACCGAGATCAACGTAACCAGTCCCACCTGCATCCGGGAACTTGATGCCGCATACGGAATCGATATTTCCAGTCAATTGATGGATGCCATCGAGCGTCGTCTGAAATAATGGTCCGTTGTCGGACTTAACCGAGGTAAAGTTCAGGAATGGCAGTGCAGGTCAGCGATTTCGATCGGTTTTCTTTTACGCTTTTCATGGCGCTGGCGCTCCATGCCATAGTGGTGCTGGGCATTACCTTCGCGCCCGAGCCTCCCCGCTCCTCCGCCCAGACCATGGAAATCACCCTGTCGCAGTTCGACGACGAGACCGATCCGGACGAGGCCGATTTTCTCGCCCAGACCAGCCAGAAAGGCAGCGGCACCGAGGAAGCACCCGTGGAAATGACCTCGCCGCAACCCACGGATATCAGCCAGCAGGAAATTGCCGAAGTACAGCCAGAACCACCCTCACAGGTTGAGCCGGTGCAACGGCAGGAGCAACCCTTGGTGCAGACCGAGGCGCGCAGTGAGCGCCAGGTGTCTGAGCCGGATACCGCGGAACCGGAAGCAGAAGAGCCGTTGCCGGTGAAGGAAAAGAAAAGCCTGATGGAGCGCAGCCTGGAAATCGCCAGCCTGGAGGCCAGGTTTGACCAGCAACAACAGGCCTACGCGAAGAAGCCCCGTGTGATGCGGGTAACGGCGGCCTCGACCCTGAAATCAACGAACGCCTGGTACGTGCAGAATTGGGTCGGCAAGGTGACCCGGGTGGGCAACATCAATTACCCTAAAGAAGCACGACAGCAGGGCATTCATGGCACCCTGCGCATGCTGGTTTCTTTAAAGAAAGATGGCTCCATCAAGGAACTGGCTATACTCGAGTCATCCGGCAGCACCGTGCTTGACGATGCCGCTGTTCGCATCGTGAGAATGGCGGCGCCATTTGCACCTTTCCCGGATGATATGCGCGAGAACGTCGATGAACTGGAAATTATCCGTACCTGGGTATTTGAACGACGGGGGCTGACATCAGGATGACAGCATCAAGGCACTCTCCACACAGCCTGCGGCACCAGTTTCTGGTGGCGTCTCCCTATTTGCAGGATCCGCGTTTCCACGGCGCGGTGATCTACCTGTGCGAGCACTCGGATGAGGGCGCTCTGGGGCTGACGGTGAATCATCCCCTGGACATTCATCTGGGGGAAATTCTCGAGCAGCTGGACATGGAAGGTGGCGAGCTGGACGTGCCGGTATACGGTGGTGGCCCGGTGCAACCAGAGCGTGGCTTTGTTCTGCACTCGCCGGATGCAGGCTGGCAGAATACCGCGCAGGTGGCCGATGACGTGCTGCTGACCACTTCCCGGGACGTGCTTTCTGACATTGGTGCCGGGAAAGGGCCGGAAAACTACCTGGTGTGCCTGGGCTACGCTGGCTGGAGTGAAGGGCAGCTGGAAGACGAGCTGGCAAGCAACGCCTGGCTGACCTGCCCCGCCACCTCCGACATCCTGTTCCGCACATCCTGGGAAGACCGTTACCAGGCCGTGTTGAAACTCATCGGCATTGACCTCAACCAGCTCAGCGAGTCTGTCGGCCATGCCTGAAGCCGGAAACCGCCGGGTGATGGCCTTTGATTTTGGCACCCGCCGGATTGGCGTTGCCAGTGGCCAGGAACTGCTGGGTACCGGTAAACCCCTGGCCATGATACCGGCCCGGGATGGCGTGCCTGACTGGGATTACATCGGTAGCCTGCTGGAGGAGTGGAAGCCGGACCGGGTGCTGGTGGGCCTGCCCCTGAACATGGACGACACCGAGAATGACATGTGTGCCCGCGCCCGCAAATTCGGTAAAAGGCTACACGGCCGTTTTCACGTAGAGGTTGAAATGGTTGACGAACGGCTGACCAGTTTCGAAGCCAAAGGCGACGTCATGGCGGCCGGGGGCAGCCGTGATTTCGGCCGCGACGGCGTGGATGATCGAGCCGCCGTACTGATTCTGGAAACCTGGTTTCATCAGCAGGAATCCCGTTTTGCCTGAGCAGGCTCAGGCTGCTGTATGAGAGGACTGAAATGACTGCATTGCTTGATATTGACCGGCTGCTGGAGGATCTGGAAGCGGGCCTGCGTAAGAAGCTGGAAGAGCGGGGCGTGACAGCTCCGGTACTGATCGGTATTCGTACTGGTGGTGTCTGGCTGGCGGATGTCATGAGCAAGCGCCTGGCCCTGAAGGAGCCGTGGGGTGAACTGGACATCTCTTTTTACCGGGATGATTTCAGCCGCATCGGCCTGAACCCGAAAGTAAAACCCTCCAGCCTGCCGTTCAGCACCGAAGACCGGGACATCATCCTTATTGACGACGTGATCATGAGTGGCCGCACGATCCGGGCGGCCATGAATGAAATCTTCGATTACGGCCGGCCGGCCAGCATCATCCTTGCCACACTGGTGGACCTGGGGGCACGGGAGCTACCGGTGCAGCCGGACGTAACCGGCCGGGTGCTGGCCCTGGAGTCTCACCAGCGCGTCAAATTGCGCGGCCCCGACCCATTGCTCATAGAACTACAGGAAACGGGCAAGTAATCAGCGAACGCATAACATCAACAGGCGACACATGACCGCAAACGACCCTTCCTCGACATCCCTGCAGCTTACTGCAGACGGACAGCTACGCCATTTCCTGACACTGGACGGGCTGAACCGGGCGCTGCTGACCGAAATCCTGGACACGGCAGACTCTTTTATTGAAGTGGGTGAACGCAGTATCAAAAAGGTGCCGTTACTGAGGGGTCGTACCGTTGTTAACCTGTTCTTCGAGTCTAGCACCCGCACCCGCAGCACCTTCGAGCTGGCTGCCAAGCGCCTGTCTGCGGACGTGCTCAACCTGGACATCAACACCTCCGCCACCTCCAAGGGTGAGTCCCTGTCTGACACACTTCTCAACCTCGAGGCCATGGCTAGCGACATGTTTGTGGTGCGCCATTCACAGAGCGGTGCCCCCCACTTTATTGCTGAAAGCGTGACTCCGGGTGTAGCCATCATCAACGCTGGCGACGGCCGCCATGCACACCCCACCCAGGCCATGCTGGACATGCTCACCATCCGTCAGCACAAGGGCCGTTTTGAGGGCCTGAAAGTCGCCATCGTTGGTGATGTACTGCACTCACGCGTTGCCCGTTCCCAGATCCGTGCCCTGAACGAACTGGGTGCCGCAGAAGTAAGGGTGATTGCGCCCGCCACCCTGCTGCCAAGGGATGTGGAGAGCCTGGGTTGCACCGTGGAATACGACATGAAGCGGGGCATGAAAGACCTGGATGTGGTGATCATGCTGCGCTTGCAAAAAGAACGTATGGAAGGGGCGTTACTGCCCAGCGAGAGAGAGTTCTACCGCCTCTATGGCCTCAGTCAGGAGAAGCTGGCCCTGGCCCATCCCGAGTGTATCGTAATGCACCCCGGCCCTATCAACCGCGGTGTGGAAATTGAGTCTGCGGTAGCAGACGGGCCGCAGTCGGTAATCCTGAACCAGGTGACCAACGGCATCGCCATTCGCATGGCAGTCATGTCCATGGCCATGGGTGGCCAGATGGCAGAGCGTAATCGCAAGCAGGCAGGGAGGGCACAGGGATGAGCAGTCTGAAAATTACCGGTGGCCGCTTCGCCAGTACCGATGCTGAGACCACGGTACTGGTCCGGGATGGCTACATAGCGGCACTGGGTGATACAGCAGCACGAGAGTCTGCGGATAATGAGTTTGATGCGGCAGGCTGCTTACTGGCGCCCGGCTTTGTAGACCTTTGCTGCAACCTGCGGGAGCCGGGCAATGGCCAGAAAGGCAATATTGCCTCGGAGAGCCTGGCCGCCGCCCACGGCGGATTCACCACTCTGTGTGCGTCTCCGGACACGTCGCCAGTGAACGATTCCGGCGCGGTCACCAACCTGATAATGGACGTGGCTGCCAAACGCTCGGCCGTGCGGATACTGCCCATTGGCGCCATTACCCGTGGCCTGAAAGGCGATCTGCTCAGCGACATGGCCGGGCTTGCCGGTGCTGGTTGTGTTGCTCTGGGTAATGGCGCCCGTCCGGTCAGGAATGCGCGGGTGTTGCGCCGTTGTATGGCTTACGCCCGGACCTTCGGCCTGACGGTTATGTTCAGCCCGGAGAACCAGGCGCTTGCCGCCGATGGATACGCCCACGACGGTCTGGTGGCTTCAAGGCTCGGACTACTGGGCATTCCGGAAGTGGCGGAAACTGCCGCGGTGATGGAAATGCTGCTGCTGGCTGAAGAAACCGGGGTTCGCCTGCACCTGAGCCAGTTGTCCTGTGCCCGCAGTGTGGAGATGCTGGCCGATGCCCGCAAGCGGGGTATTGCAGTGACGGCCGATGTGGCCATGCACCAGCTGATGTTTACCGAAGATGCATTATCCGGCTTCGACAGCCGCTTCCATGTGCGGCCACCACTGCGCTCCGAGACAGACCGGCTGGCTCTGCTGGCTGGTGTCCGCGACGGTGTGATTGAAGCCATTACCAGTCAGCATCAGCCCCATGACTCTGCCGCCAAACAGGCGCCAATGGCGGCCACAGAACCGGGACTGTCCACCATTGAAAGCACCCTTTCCATGGGCCTGTTGCTTGTGGAGCGGGGCGAGCTCGACAGGGCTGGCCTGATCCGGGCGCTTACTACCGGGCCGGCTTCCGTTTTAGGCCGTTGCTCTGAACTGCGTGAAGGTGCGGTTGCTGACCTGTGTGTGTTCGACCCCACCGCCAGCTGGAAACCGGACGGTAGTAATCTCTGTTCTGCGGGGCGCCACGTACCCCTGCCGGGCAAGCCAATCCCGGGCATGGTTCGTCTTACCCTGTGCCAAGGGCAACAAGCCTGGCCGCGTAATAACCTGTAGCCCTCACCACCATGTCGGCAAAATTTGGCAGGGGTTGCGAAACCTCTGTCGAGCCCGTTGCCCTGAAGGAAGGCATCAAGCTGAAACTCCGCGCCTATAGCGACGAGAAAGTTGCCGCCGAAGACTTCAAGGCCGGCCAGTGTGACGCAGTGCTGCTAACCGGAACCCGTGCCCGCAAATTCAACAGGTTCAACGGTACCCTGGAGGCAATGGGTGCCGTACCCGGTTAAGAGGAGATGCGGCTGCTGTACAACACACGCAGCCTGGAAAAGGCACGCCCGTTCCTGATTGACGGCGACTACGAAGTGGCCGGCGTGTTCCCCGGTGGGTCGGTATATCTCCATACCCGTGACCGGGCCATCGACTCGGTGGAAAAACTGCAGGGTAAACGGATTGCCACCCTGGATCTCTACAAGGGAGTGATCCCGGATGGTGTGTATGACGAGCGCGCCATCAGCCTTATGAAGGCAATTCGCTGCCGGGTGGATGATTCCCGTTCGGAATGTGCGTCCTGAACCTGTGATGGTCGGGGGCCGCGCGGGCCCCGATCAAGCCTTAACGGATTGCGTCTTTCAGCGCCTTGCCTGCCTTGAAGCCGACAGTCTTGCTGGCGGGTATCCGGATGGTTGCGCCGGTTTGTGGATTGCGACCATCGCGAGCCTCGCGGTTGCGGATGTTGAAGGCACCGAAACCGATCAGTGTGGTAACTTCGCCCCGGGCAGCGGCGGCTGAGATCTGGTCGGTGAAAGCGGTGATCACTTCGCTGGCCTTGTCCCGGGTCAATCCGGTGTGGTCTGCAACAGCGGCGGCAAGTTCAGGTTTGCGCATTGGGTACTCCTTGTTGTCGTTTTTGGTTGCTGCCGGTGGCTGCGTAACCGCCGGCTGACCAAATCTATAGCGGTTTGCGACTCATTGTGCAAACCGGCAATTCGAATACATTTCAATCTCCGGTCTCATTTGCGGGCGGAGTCTCATAAAAACAGGGAGTTGTCAGCGATAATGTCGTTTTCGGTTACAAACTGTAACAGGCGGCGCTCGCCGCCCGGCCTGATGCTCCTCCAGCGCCCCGCTGGATTGCTGTCGCAGCGCCCAACAATAACAACCGCTGAAATCGGTGCACTTTTGTTATTACTGGGCCTGTCCGTGAGCATCGGCGGCGTGATCGAACGTTCCCACCTCATGGAAGCCTTTCCCCAGGCCTTCGACAGTGCCTGGTCCGCCATGTTGCTGATGGTGGTGATACTGGTGATCGGATATCCTGCCATTGCTATACGGTCTTCGCAAAGCCACTATAGAAGAAACCGATTATTCGGGGGTCTTCACGCCTATGCCAAAGAACGACAAACCTGTCAGTATCCGGTCTGACAAGCAGTCGATAGACCAGTTCATCAATCAGGTTCGCACGATGCCGCAGAAAGGGGGCGGGCAGGGCCGGCTGATTTTTGCCCTGGACGCTACCGCCAGCCGGGAAGCCACCTGGGATCAGGCCTGTGACCTGCAGAGTGAGCTTTTTATGGCTACCCGTGACCTCGGTGGCCTGGCAATACAGCTCTGTTACTATCGGGGTTTTCGCGAATTCAGATCCACCGCATTTGTCAGCGCCACTGAGCAACTGCTGAAGCTGATGAATGGTGTTTCCTGCCTCGGCGGACGAACCCAGATCAGTAGGGTTCTGGCCCACGCGGTCAAGGAAACCCGGGCACAACCGGTCAAGGCGGTGGTTTTCATCGGTGACTGCTGTGAAGAGCCAATCGACGAACTCTGCCACACTGCCGGCGAACTGGGCATGCTCAGAACCCCGGTGTTCATGTTCCATGAAGGCAGTGATGCCCATGCCCGGGCGGTTTTCCAGCAGGTGAGCAAACTCTCGGGTGGTGCCTATGCGCCGTTTGATCGTAACAGTCCGCAAGTGTTGAAGGATCTTATGGGCGCCGTTGCGGTCTATGCATCCGGGGGCGCCAAGGCATTGCAGGATTATTCCAGCCGCAGCTCTCCGGAAGTAAAACGGTTGACCCAACAGATCAGGTAGCGCTCATTGTGCCATTAACGTTTCTGGTCCTTATTCTGGCGGTTGTTGCATGGTTCTGGCTACGCAGCCAACCGGCCAGCCAGCGTAAACCCGCCATTATCAAACTGGTGCTGTTTTCCGGCATCCTTATGGTGGTGGTTATGGCATTGACGGGCCGCCTGCACTTCCTGTTTGCACTGCTGGGATTCCTGTTTCCGCTGCTGCGTCGTTTCCTGCCGGCGTTGCTGGGTGGTGGCATGTCCGGTGGGCTTGGAGGCGGGGCCGGTGGAGCCGAAGCCCGAACCGGCAACGAGTCCCACGTTACCAGCGACATCCTTGATATGACGCTGGACCATGACTCCGGAGACATGACCGGCGAGGTACTGAAAGGCCCCATGGCAGGTCGCGAGCTGTCGGGTCTGGGCGAAGGCGAGTTTATTGAACTGCTGCAGTACTGCAGGCAGCATGATGCGGATTCCGCGCGGCTGCTGGAAACCTACCTGGATCGCCGCTTTGGCGATTCCTGGCGATCAGATGACCCTGGCACCAGTGGCAACAGCGAGCATGGCGAAAGCGAAGAGCGGTATCATGGTGGCGCACTTTCCGAGAGTGAAGCCCGGGATATCCTTGGGGTGGAGCCTGATGCCACCCGCAACGACATCATTCAGGCGCACCGCCGCATGATGCAGAAGATGCACCCGGACCGCGGCGGCAGCAACTATTTTGCCGCCCGTATCAACGAGGCCAAGGAAGTTCTGCTCGGCGAGTGACGTTATTCGCCCACGGAGTAGGACAGTATCCGGGACAGGTGGCTGTAGGGCAGGCCGGTCTCCCGGTGCCAGTCGTTGAAGGCTGCCTGCGCCTGGACCAGGGCTTTTTTGCTGCCCGGTGTGGCGTCCAGCCGTTCTTCCCGGTGCAGCCCGGCCACCACGTCCGAAGAGAGAATAAAACCATCCCAGCCAACCCTGCGCAGGAAATACTGGGCGGTGTTGCCGCCCAACCGGGCGCCGTGGCGCTTGAGCCACATCAGCAGCCCGACCTGGTCGTCCGAAGGCCAGTGGCTCAGGAAAGCCCCGAAACTGCCTTGCTCACGGGCACCATCCACGATCATGCGGGCGTTCTCGGGCACGGTGCGGATTTTCTGCATGTTCCGCACGATGCGTTCATCCTGTGCCAGCTCCTCGAGTACATCCGGTGGTACCTGCTGCCAGTAGAGTGGAACGAAACCCTTGAACGCGGCCTCGAACCCCGGCCACTTGTTCTCGATCACCCGCCATACAAAGCCGGCCTTGAACACACAGCGGGTAACTTCAGACAGGTAGCGGTCGTCACCCAGGGCTTCCAGTTCACCGGGCCCTGCCACCCGGGGCAGAAGTGTGCGTAATTCGACTTCTCCTCCCTTGCGGGCAGCCGCGTGATTGTAAATTCGGGCAAAGGACATCAAGTAATATCCGAAATCTGGTTGTAGGTTTGAAGCTGAGTGGTCCACTATAAAGGAAACCAATCCGGTCAGGGAGTCATGCTTATGCCAACGATAGGATGGGTCTTCCTTCTTGGTGCCATTGCCCTGGTACTTGGCGGGCTGTTCATGTTGCGTGACAGTGGCAAGATGCCGATATCGAAAGAAAAAATGAAGAAAATCCAGGAGCGAAAGGCAGAAATTGAAGCCGAGGAAAGTGCGGAGGACCGGGAACAGTGATAATTCACGTCCTTTCAGCCAGAAAAAAGCGCCGTACTCCTAGAGCAGGGCGCTTTTTTCAGAACAGGCGGGCTTACGCTTTCGGCCCGGCCTCCACAATGGCGTCAGAGACATCAAACTTCTTGAAGTTCTCGACAAACTGACCAATCAGTTCTGCAGCCTTGGCGTCGTAGTCTTCCTTGCTGGCCCAGGTATTGCGCGGGTTCAGCAGGTTGTTGTCGACACCGGGCACATCCACTGGGACATCCAGATTCAGGGTAGGCAGGTGTTCGGTTTCAGTGTCGTCCAGATCGCCATTCTGGATTGCGGCGATGATGCCACGGGTGGTGGGGATGCTGAAGCGCTCGCCCACGCCGTGGGGACCACCGGTCCAGCCTGTGTTAACCAGGAAAACCTTGCTGCCAAACTCGTCCATGCGCTTCATCAGCAGCTCGGCGTATACGCCAGCCGGGCGCGGGAAGAAGGGCGCGCCGAAGCAGGTGGAGAAGGTAGCTTTCAGCTTGGAAGACGAGCCCATTTCAGTAGAGCCAACCAGCGCAGTGTAGCCGCTGAGGAAGTGATAGGCCGCTGCTTCCTTGCTGAGGATGGACACTGGCGGGAGTACGCCGGTCATGTCACAGGTCAGGAAAACAATGTGTGACGGCTCGCCCGCGCGGTTCTCAACCACTCGTTTCTCAACGTGCTCCAGCGGGTAGGCGCAGCGGGAGTTTTCGGTGAGGGAGACATCGCTATAATCGGGCTCGCGGGTGTCCGGGTCGATGGTGACATTTTCAACAATGGCACCAAAGCGGATGGCATCCCAGATGATGGGTTCGTTTTTCTGGCTCAGGTCGATGCACTTGGCGTAGCAGCCGCCTTCGATGTTGAAAACGGTGCCCGGGCCCCATCCATGCTCATCGTCGCCGATCAGGAAGCGCTCCGGATCCGCGGAAAGTGTTGTTTTACCGGTGCCGGAAAGACCGAAGAACAGGCAGGTCTCGCCGTCTTCACCCACGTTTGCGGAGCAGTGCATGGGCAGCACGTCTTTTTCCGGCAACAGGAAGTTCTGCACCGAGAACATGGCCTTTTTCATTTCGCCGGCGTAGTGCATGCCGGCGATCAGTACCTTGCGCCTGGCAAAGTTTATGATCACGCAACCGTTGCTGTTGGTGCCATCGCGCTCGGGCACGCACTCGAAGTTTGCTGCGTTGAGGATCTGCCATTCCTGCTTGTCGGCCGGGTTGAAACTGTCCGGGCGAATGAACAGGTTCTGACCAAACAGGTTCTGCCAGGCGGTTTCGGTAGTCATGCGAACCGGCAGATAGTGTTCCGGGTCGGAGCCAACGTGTACGTGGCTTACAAAACTGTCTTTCTCGGCAATGTAGGCTTCTACGCGGTCCCACAGGGCATCAAACTTTTCCGCGTCAAACGGGCGGTTGATGGGCCCCCAGTGGATGTCGTCGGAGGTGCTTGGCTCCTCCACGATGTAGCGGTCCATCGGGGAGCGGCCAGTGCGCTCGCCGGTTTTTACCACCAGTGAACCGTTTGCGGCCAGCTGGCCTTCACGTCTTTCCAGTGCCAGCTCAACCAGTTGTGCTGCACTCAGATCATTATAAGTGTTGCTCACTTCGACCTCGCCCTCGGGATGTGATCGTGATTGTTCAGGCCGTCCCCCCTGAAAATTGACGGAAATCTGAGCAATCGGGTCAGTTCAGGCGCGCTATTATGCCAGAGGCGCCGGTAAAAAACGACTGCCCCGGAAGCCGCTCTGTGACTGGCTTCCAGACCGCTAAGCCGAACATTCAGTGTAACGTATGACCGGTGAAAAGGTGATCAATATCGTTTCTATCGAAGCGATAGTGTGCGCGACAGAACTGGCAATCCATCTCGATGGAGCCCTGTTCCTCCAGAATACTGTAGCATTCTTCCTTGCCGATGGCCTCCAGCGCCCCCAGTGTCCGCTCCCGGGAACAGCTGCAGCGAAAGGCGACGGGTTCGGCATCGAACAGGCGAACGGTTTCTTCGTGGAACAGTCGATGGAGGAGGGTTTCGCTGTCCAGGGTCAGCAGTTCCTCGGCTTCTACCGTGCTGGCCAGGTGGTTGAGTCGATCCCACAGGTCCGAATCCTGTTCAGTGTCGCCGGGCAGTTTTTGCAGCATCAGGCCGGCGCTGCAGTTTTCATCGGCAAACAGGAAAAAACTGGTGGGAATCTGTTCGGAGCGCTCAAAGTATTCTTCCAGGCAACCTGCCAGATTTTCCTCCTCCCGGGGCACCACGCCCTGATAGCGCTGGCCCTTTTCCGGGGAGATGGTGATGGCCATGCGACCCCCGCCAAGTAGTGCGTCGAGGGAGTCTTCGGTGACCGCATGCTCGTCATAGCGGGCCAGGCCGCGGATGAAGCGGTCGTGGCTGCATTCGGCCATCAGCGTGCGCAACGGTCCCTTGCCCTGGGCCTGCAGGGAGAGAGTGCCTTCAAATTTGAGGGTGTTGCTCATTAACACACTGGCCACAAGGGATTCCCCCAGCATGCGCCTTACCGACGCCGGGTAGGGTGCCTGGTTGCCGATTTCGCTGTAGCTGTCATTCAGTTTGACCCAGGCTCCCCGGACCTGGCTGTCTTCAAACATAAATCGCTGGAACTGGTCCCGGGATGCCATGGTGTTTTCTCCTGAACGTTAAAGTCGGAATGGGTAATCATTGAGGTGGGAAGCCCGGAACTCTAGAGCCCGTTCTGTTCCCGGAAGCGCTGGATGTCCCTGCGATCTTTCTTGGAGGGCCGCCGGGCCGGGGGCAATTGCGCCGCCTGCATGGTTTTGCGCTGCCAGGCGAGTTCTTCCCGGCGTTTCACGCTGTCTTCCGTTTCGTGGTAGAGCTTTTGTGCTTCCGGGGCGCCCTGGCGGCGTTCGCTGATGTCGTCCACGATGACGATGCGCTCCTGCCATCCCTGTCGCAACGTCACTTTCCCGCCAGGCTCCACCAGTTTGCCGGGTTTGGTTCGCTGGCTGTTGTAGTGAACCTTGCCCCCTTCGATGGCCTGTTTGGCTAGGTTGCGGGTTTTATAGAAGCGTGCTGCCCACAGCCATTTGTCGAGTCGTACGCGGGTGTCGTCAGTGGTGGTCGCCGTCATGTCTCCTCACCTGATGAGCGTATAGCCATAGTATAGCTGTCTCACTGGCCGGATGGCAGGGGCCGGCGCTGACGCAGGGCCGGCAGGATTTCATCGAAGTGATGAATCGAGGGGATGTCCGGGTGTCTGTCGCGGGCAGTCTGCTTGCTATCTGGCGCCAGGATCGCGAGACACTGGGCGATGCCGGCCGTGTGGGCGCTTTCCAGTACCGGGAAACTGTCATCAATCATCAGGGTCGTCGCTGGCTGATAGGCTTCAATGCCGGCGAGATCCTGCCAGAAGGCCGGATCTTCCTTGGGCTTGCCCAGCTGATGGCTGGAAATAATGTTATCCACACGGCTGTCCAGGCCCGTGCGCTGCAGTTTCAGGCTGAGTGGGTCCGGGTGACAGTTGGTTACGATGACAGAGCGCAGGCCAGTGCTCTTCACCGCATCGAGAAAATCGGTGACATGGGGCCGATAGCCAATGCGCTCCCCGACTTCGGCCTTGAGGCCGGTGATGTCCAGATCCAGCCGGTTACTCCAGTAATCCGTGCAGTACCAGTTCAGGGATCCCCTTTCGGCCGTGATCATGGGGATGATGGTGTCACGGGCTTCTTCAGGGCTGAGGTTGTTGTGTTCGGCGTAACGCCTGGGCAGGTGTTCCAGCCAGAAGTGATTATCAAAATGCAGGTCCAGCAGCGTTCCGTCCATATCCAGGAACACGGTATCAAGGGAGTGCCAGTTCACCATAAACAATAACAGCCTGAAATTGGTTTCACTTCAGGCTGCCGAAGAATGCGTAAATTGGCAAGGCGGGATTTTACGGATCAGTCGTCCTGCTCGATGGTCTCTGGCTTTTTGCCAGTGCGGGTGCAGCCCAGGCAGCGAACAAAGGTTGCCTTGGCAGGACCGACGACCAGTACTTCCCCTGCTTCTGCGGCATTACCGCCAAGTGCGGAGAATGGCAGTGACACCAGGTAAACGGCACTTCCGATGATGGTGGTGGCGAACAGGGCCGGGCGCACGAAAAGCGCATCGCCGGTCATTGCCAGGGCGGAAGGCTCTTCATCGATAGCCTGGGCATGGCCGACAGAGGAAAAAGCCAGCAGGCATACCGCTACGGCTGTAATAACGATGTGGGAAATCTTACCGGTCATTTCTTGTCTCTCCTGGCTTGGTCGGCATTCTTGATCGGCGAGTCTGACTTGCCGATGGCACCCTGCCTCAGGGTGCCGGGGATTCACATAGCCTCAGTGTAGCTTATGTTTATTAATACTCTGTTAACTATGAATCATATTTGCGCATTTTCAAACGATTTTTCTGTTTCAAAAGTTGTCTAGCGCTGGCAATTGCTGCAGTAAACCGTCGAACGCTGGTTCATGCGAATCTCCTTCAACGTTTGCCCACATTCCTTGCAGGGCTCCCCGGTGCGGCCATAAACCAATAGCGATTGCGCGAAATAGCCGGGCTTGCCGTCGCTGTTCACGAAATCCCTGAGGGTGGTTCCGCCCATGAGAATAGCGGCGCTGAGAGTTTCCCTTATGGCCTCCACCAACCGATTGTACCGGTCCAGGCTGATACGGCCCGCAGCGCGGCGGGGGTGTATGCCAGCCTTGAACAGGGCTTCGTTGGCGTAGATGTTGCCGACCCCCACCACCACATGATTGTCCATAATGAATGACTTTACTGGCGTCTTTTTGCCCCGCGACAGTTGATAGAGGCGGCGGCCGTTGAACTCCGATGCCAGGGGTTCCGGTCCCAGGCTGGCGATCAGCGGGTGCTGGTCCGGAGTTTCCGACCAGAGCCAGCAGCCGAAACGGCGAGGATCGTTGAAGCGCAGGCGGATGCCGTGATCCAGTTCCAGCTCGACGTGATCATGGGGCAGTGGCTCGCTCTGGTCAGTGATTACCCGCAGGCTGCCGGACATGCCCAGGTGCACAATCAGGGAACCCGCCACCGTGGCGGAGGTGACGCCGATAAGCAGGTATTTGGCCCGGCGGTCAACGCTCTGGATGACCGCGCCTTCCAACAGCTCCGCGATATTACCCGGCACCGGCCATCGCAGGCGGCCATCGCGTACGGTCACCCTGGTGATGGTCCGGTTTTCGCAATGGGGGGCGATGCCGCGTCGGGTGGTTTCTACTTCGGGTAATTCGGGCAAGGGGGCTTCTCCAGTAGCGCGGGTAGTGACGGATGAGTGTAATCAGTAACAAAATCGCAGCCAATTGCGGTTGTTCCGGCTAACAACTGTACGCTAGAGTGGCCAGATACGGTTGTTGGGCAGTACCGGATCCGTCAGGCCGCAGGCTTCATGCCGGGCCCCGTCATGCACTTTGCAACCTTATGATTTCGAACGAGGAAAAATCTATGTGGTACAACGGTCTTCTGGACCTTTCGGTGATACAGCTGATCCTGGTTGCACTGGGGCTTACCCACATCACAATCATCAGCGTGACGCTTTACCTGCATCGCCATTCTGCCCACAACTCGCTGGATCTGCATCCGATATTGGCACATTTCTTCCGTTTCTGGCTGTGGCTGACCACAGCGCAGAACACCAAACAGTGGACAGCTATTCATCGTAAACATCACGCCAAGTGTGAAACCGAGGACGACCCCCACAGCCCTGTGGTTCTGGGTATCCGTAAGGTGCTTTTCGAGGGGGCTGAGCTGTACGACGAGGCGGGCACTCCTGAAACCCTGGAACGTTACGGCCAGCGCACCCCGGAAGACTGGGTTGAGAACAAGGTATATAGCCGCTACCGGATGCTGGGTATCCAGCTGATGGCGGTGATCGACCTGCTGTTGTTCGGTGTCCACGGTATCTGGATCTGGGCGCTGCAGATGATGTGGATTCCGGTGTGGGCCGCCGGTGTGGTCAATGGAATCGGCCACTTCATGGGCTATCGCAATTTCGAATGTGCGGACAATGCCCGCAACATCTCGCCCTGGGGCATCCTGATTGGCGGTGAAGAGCTGCATAACAATCACCACACCTATCCCAATTCGTCCAAGCTGTCCCGCCGCTGGTACGAGGTGGATATTGGCTGGGGTTATATCCGTCTGTTCCAGTTCTTCGGGCTGGCGAAGCCCAAGGGGTTCAAGCCGATTGCCCATTATGTGCCGGGCAAGCAGGAGATGGATGTGGAAACCGTGCAGGCGATTACCAACAGCCGGTTCGATATCATGCGCCAGTATCGCAAGCGGGTGATGGAACCGGTGTTGCGCCAGCAGAAGGCGCTGATGGATGAGGAGATTCGTCCACGCTATCGAAGTCTTAAGCGGTTGCTTTCCCGTGAGGTGACCTTGATCAAGCCGAAGGAGAAGGAGCATCTGGAGACGGTGCTGGAGCGCAATGCGACGTTGCGTCAGATCTATGAGAAGAGCAATGAGTTGCAGGCGTTGTGGCGCCGTCGTGGTCTGAAGCCGCAGGAGAAGCTGCAGGCGCTGATGGAGTGGTGCCGGGAGGCGGAGGCCAGTGGTATTCGCTATCTGGAAGACTTTGCGGCGCATTTGCGGGCTTATTCGCTTCGGCCTTCTCCGTGATCATCCTTTTAGCCTGAGGGTTCAGGTGTCTGGTCCCGAGGTGGGGTGCCTTTTCTTCTGGGAAAAGAACTCGCTTTGCTCAGACACCTTTTCCCGGCAGAAAAGGCACCCCACCCCGAGACCGATTTGACCACTGTGGGATCGCTGTTGCGGTTTCTTCAGTTGGGTTCTGATTCTTCCACTCTGTACAAACAGTAGGTCACCTGGCCTGCTGTTTTTTGTCGGTGCAGCGTCCAGTTCGGGGGTGCGGTGGGTGTCGGCAGTTTGCTTTCGTGTTCCGCGTAGATCCAGCTTCCCGGCTTTACCCAGCCATTATTCGCAATCATCGGGAACAGTTTTTCCAGCCAGCCCTGTCTGAACGGTGGGTCCATGAACAGGATGTCGAACGGTTTGGTCGGTGTCTGGGCCAGGTAGGTGTCGACGTTCTGGCAGGCTACTTCTCCGTCTTCCGTTTTTAACAGGCGCAGGTTACTGCGCAGGGCCTGGGCCAGTTCCGGGGTGTGGTCGACGAAGACGGTTGTGCCGGCGCCGCGGGAGAGGGCTTCGAGGCCGAGGGCGCCGGAGCCGGTGAAGAGGTCGAGGCAGCGGCTGCCGGCGATGTGGAATGACAGCCAGTTGAACAGGGTTTCGCGGGTGCGCGCCGGTGTCGGGCGTACGCCGCCGGCTTCGGGGAAGCGTAGTTTACGGCTGCGCCAGTCGCCGCCGATGATGCGGAGTTCGCCGCCGCTGGTCGGCCGGGGTTTCTGGTTGCGTGCCATTATCGAGAGGGCCTCTGTTTCGTGGTTCTGGAGCGTCTGTGTTAGCAGTGGGCGATATGTTACGAAGGTTTATCAGGCGAGTCACCTGCGGCCATCACTTAGGGCAAGCAGTCTGCTAGAATACCGGCTTTCTTTTATCCCGCGAATCGACAACCAAATGGTATGACTATGACGGCAGAGTGGATTGCTATCGGCCTTCTGGCCCTTCTTGTCCTTGTGTTTGTTCTGGATGTGGCCGCCAACCGTCGGCGTGTGCCGCGGCCGAAGCCGGTGCCTCAGAAGAAGCCGGAAGCGCCGGAAGGTGCCAGGCCCGAGGTTGGCGAGGAGAAGGAAGCCGCGCCCGATAGCGCTCCGGTTGCCGAAGCGCCCGCAGCGGAGCAAGCCCCGGTTGAAGCGCCGGCCCCTGCGGAGCCAGCTCCGGAACCAGAACCAGAACCTGAAGCGCCTCAGGTCAGTGTTTTCGAACGTATCCGTCAGGGACTGGGTAAAACCCGTGCCAATCTGACAGGTGGCTTTGCGGATCTGTTCTCCCTTGGCAAGAAGGTAGACGAGGACCTGCTGGAGGAGATTGAAACCACCTTGCTGATGGCAGATGTGGGGGTGACTGCCACTTCGGAAATCATTGATTCCCTGACTGACAAGCTGGAGCGTAACCAGCTCAAGGACGGCGAGGCCCTGCGCCAGGCCTTGCGGGAGGAGCTCCACGGTCTGCTGGCGGACGTGACCAAACCGTTGGAAATCGATACCGCCAAGAAGCCATACGTAATCCTGATGGTCGGCGTCAACGGCGTTGGGAAAACCACCACCATTGGCAAGCTCACCAAGCTGTTCCAGCGCGACGGCAAGTCGGTAATGCTGGCGGCGGGGGATACCTTCCGGGCAGCCGCTGTTGAGCAGTTGCAGGTTTGGGGCGAGCGCAACAGCGTGCCGGTAGTGGCGCAGCACACTGGTGCCGATAGTGCTTCGGTAATCTTCGATGCGGTCCAGTCGGCCCAGTCCCGCGATGTTGATGTGGTGATTGCCGACACCGCCGGACGCCTGCAGAACAAAGACAATCTGATGAGCGAACTGGAAAAGGTTGTGCGGGTGATAAAGAAGCTGGACGACAGCGCACCTCACGAAGTCATGCTGGTGCTGGACGCCGGTACCGGCCAGAACGCCCTGAGCCAGGCCCAGGTTTTCCAGCAGGCGGTGGGGGTCAGCGGTATTACCCTGACCAAGCTGGACGGCACTGCCAAGGGTGGTATTGTGTTTGCCATCGCACGGCAGTTGCAGTTGCCCATCCGGTACATCGGCGTGGGTGAGCAGGTGGATGATCTGCGCAGCTTCGATGCCCGAACCTTCGTGAATGCGCTGTTTGACGAAAGCCCGGAGAAGTAACCCTCGATGATCGAGTTCCGCCAGGTCACCAAACGCTACGACAGCGACCATACCGCGCTGCGCCAGGTCAACTTTGGTCTGGAACGCGGTGAGCTGGCGTTCCTCACCGGCCATTCCGGTGCCGGTAAAAGTACCCTCCTGAAGCTGATTATGGTGATGGAGCGCCCCAGCGCCGGTGAGGTAATAGTCGGTGGGCAGGTGCTCAATACCCTGCCGCGGCGCCAGGTGCCTTACATTCGCCGCCACATTGGTGTGGTGTTCCAGAATCACCAGTTGCTGTTTGATCGCACGGTGTTCGACAACGTAGCCATGCCCCTGGAAGTAATGGGCACGCCTGCCCGCGATATCGGGCGCCGTGTTCGTGCCGCCCTCGACAAGGTAGGATTGCTGAACAAGGAAAAGATGAACCCCTTGCAGCTGTCCGGCGGTGAGCAGCAGCGGGTAGGCATAGCCCGGGCCGTGGTGAACAAGCCGCCGGTGCTGCTGGCGGATGAGCCCACCGGTAACCTGGACCCGGAACTGTCAGCCGATATCATGCGGCTGTTTGCGGAGTTCAGTCAGGTGGGGGTCACGGTTTTGATCGCCTCCCACGATATTGCCCTGATCAATGATCTCGGTCGTCGCACGCTGACACTGGAGCAAGGCAGGCTGGTGTCCGGCGTCGGCGCCGGGGGAGGTGGGCGTGGCTAATGATCCCCGCAGGCAGCAGAGCCGGGGCGCGAAAAGTGCACGCTCTCCCTGGCGCGAACAGGCCGAGAGTTACCTGAGTCATCATCGCAAAGTGGCCCGGGACAGCGCCCAAAAGCTGTGGCAGTCCCCGATTGCCAGCATGATGACCTGGACGGTGATGGGCGTTGCCCTGGCGTTGCCGGTTGCGCTGATGTTGTTGCTGGCCAGCCTCGAAGGTGTCAGTGCCGGTTGGGAAAGCTCCGCGCGAGTGACCGCCTACCTGAACGATTCCGTGTCTATTGAAGAGGCGCAGGCACTGCAAGCCGAGGTGGCTGATGACAGCCGCGTGGCGGAGGTGGAACTGATTGACCGGGATACCGCGCTGGGTGAATTTCGTGCCTCTTCCGGCCTCGAGGATGCTCTGGATTACCTTGATGAGAATCCGTTGCCGCATACGCTGCTGGTGACGCCCAGTGAAAGCTCCCGAACTGCCGACGGCGTGGAAATGCTGTTGACGGTTATTGAAGGGTTGGATGGCGTAGAGCGTGTACAGGTGGACCTTGGCTGGCTTCAGCGTCTCAATGCCATGACAGATCTGCTGGGCCGCGCGGTCTGGGCGCTGGCGCTGTTGCTGGCAGCGGCCGTGGTGCTGGTGATCGGCAACACGGTGCGCCTTTCTATCGAAAATCGTCGCGACGAGATTCTGGTAGCCAAGCTGGTGGGTGGTACCGATGCCTTTGTGCGCCGGCCATTTCTCTACACCGGCGCCTGGTTCGGTCTGGGAGGTGGTATAGTGGCGTGGATCCTGCTGCAATTATCGCTCTGGTGGCTCAGTGGGCCGGTGGAGCGCCTGGCGGGTCTTTATCGCAGTGAATTCTCCCTGAACGGGCTGAGCTTCGACGGCGCGCTGGCATTGATAATTGCCGCCATGTTGTTAGGCTGGCTTGGCGCCTGGGTTGCGGTGAAACGTCATCTCGACGATATAGATCCCGGCGAGATTGCCGGCGGGTGATCTCCGGTTTCGGAAATACCGTATTGAAAACACAGGCTCTGCTGGCGTAGGTTGAAGGCAGAGTCAGAAAAGCAGCCTTATTTCCATTTTGTTGATTTTAAACGTTTTAGTGGGAATATGGGGAACTTGCAGAGTACTTGGCGGTCAACAGTTAGATTGATATATTTATTGGTCGTCATGTTCGGAGGATAAAGCATGGGTACGAATCTACAGATCATCGACAGACTGGTTCCGGGCGCCAATCTTGAGTCCTATATTCAGGCGGCCAGCCGCATTCCGGTGCTTTCTGTCGAGGAAGAGCGCAGTCTAGCGGAGCGTTTGCATTACGACGGTGATGTGGAAGCGGCGCGTGAGCTGGTTCTTTCGCATCTGCGCTTCGTTATCCATATTGCCCGCAGCTATGCCGGCTACGGCCTGTCCCAGGCTGACCTGATCCAGGAAGGCAACGTTGGCCTGATGAAAGCGGTCAAGCGCTTCAACCCGGAATACGGCGTGCGGCTGGTGTCATTTGCAGTACACTGGATCAAGGCCGAGATTCACGAGTTTATTCTGCGTAACTGGCGCATCGTCAAGGTGGCCACGACCAAGGCCCAGCGTAAGCTGTTCTTCAACCTGCGCAGCCAGAAGAAACGTCTGGCGTGGTTGAGCCATGATGAGGTCAACGCTGTGGCCAGCGATCTGGGCGTCGAGCCCAAGGTGGTTCGCGAAATGGAAGGCCGGCTGGCGTCCCACGATACGGCTTTCGATGGGCCCCAGGATGATGACGACGACAATGCCTATCAGGCACCGGCGTATTATCTGGAGGATCATCGCAGTAACCCGGCTACCCAGTTGGAGCAGTCGGACTGGACGGATGATTCCAATGGTCGGTTGATGTCGGCGCTGGAGCTGCTGGACGAGCGCAGCCAGGATATCCTGCGGGAGCGCTGGTTGTCAGACAGTAAGTCTACCTTGCATGAACTGGCTGACCGGTACGGCGTGTCTGCTGAGCGTATTCGTCAGTTGGAGAAGAATGCCATGAAGAAGATCCGTACCCAGATGACGACGGAAGAGGTTGCCGCTTAAGCCTGGAAAAATGTCAGGCTTTGTCAGAACGCCACCACCCTTTGCGGGGTTGGTGGCGTTTTTGTTTGTATAATCGAACTCTTGTGAGTTAACTCAAGCTTTCGGGCCGAAGTAAGTGGGCAGGCCCTTCCAAAACGCGCCTAAAGACGTCCCTGTGCGGCTCGAGCTCCGCCATCCATGGCTCCGCACGGTTTTGGAAGGGCCTGCCCACTCACTTCTTCCGGTATTTGAATTAGGGACTGATAAAGTCATGACTACGAGATATTTGCGGATCGCCTTTTTGGGAATTGGTTTGATGGGCACGCCCATGGTTCGGAACCTTCTGAACGCGGGTTATCCAATGACATTGTGGAACCGCACCGTGAGCAAATGTGAGCCTTTCACACAGGAGGCAACGATTGCAGATTCACCTAAAGACGCTGTCCGTGACGCTGACGTAGTGATCACCATGTTGGAAAACGGAGACGTGGTGGACAACGTGATGGTGGAGCAGGGTGGTATCGGCGTGCTCAAGGCCGGGGCGGTTTATATTGATATGAGTTCGGTGCAGCCTTCGCTGGCCCGGCGACATGCGGCTCTGGCGCAGGAGCAGGGCGCCGGGTATGTGGATGCGCCGGTGTCCGGAGGTACCGTTGGGGCGGAGCAGGCCACGCTGAGCATTATGGCCGGGGGCTCTGAGGCGGATATTGAGCGGGTTCGGCCCGTGTTTGAGGCGCTGGGGAAGTGCACGCCGATAGGGCCTGTGGGTGCCGGGCAACTGGCCAAGCTGGCCAATCAGGCGATTGTGGGCATTACCATTGGCGCGGTTTCCGAGGCTTTGTTGCTGGCGGCGCAGGGCGGGGCTGATCCTGCCGCCGTGAGGGAGGCGCTGATGGGTGGTTTTGCAGGCAGCCGGATTCTGGAGCTGCACGGCCAGCGCATGATTGACCGGGATTTTTCTCCCGGGGCACCGGCGCGGATTCAGCTCAAGGATCTGCGTATGATTCTGGATGAAGCCCGCTCCGAGGGGCTGACGCTGCCGCTGGCGCAGCAGGTCCACAATGAATATCAGAGCCTGGTGGCCAACGGGCACAGTGATGTGGACCACAGTGGTCTGCTGCTGGAACTGGAACACCTCAACGGAGCCCTGTTGGGCTCCTCGCCGGCGACCAAACGCAAGGGATAAGCGCCATGCCTGTATTTGCTGCCAATCTGTCCATGCTGTTTACCGAGTCGGGTTTCATGGACCGTTTCCGGCTTGCACGGGAGGCGGGGTTTACCGGTGTCGAGTACCTGTTTCCCTACGACTGGCCAGCGGAAGACCTGAGGCGGGAGCTTGATGACAATGGCCTGAAGCAGGTGTTGTTCAATCTGCCGCCCGGTGACTGGAGCGCGGGGGAGCGAGGTATTGCCTGTCTGCCAGACCGTGTGGATGAATTCAGGGAGGGTGTGGATCAGGCCATTCGCTACGCCCGGGCCCTGGACTGCAAGCAGCTCAACTGTCTGGCGGGGATCCGGCCGGACACACTGGATGAGTTGCAGGCCTGGCAGACGCTGGTGGACAATGTGAATCATGCTGCCGCACGGCTTGGAGACCAAGGCATGACTCTGTGTCTGGAAGCCATAAACTCGCGGGCGGACATGCCGGGTTTCTTCCTGGATACCTCCGCCCGGGTAATGCAGCTGATCGAGGCCGTTGATGCTGGCAACGTGAAACTGCAGTATGACCTTTATCACATGCAGATCATGGAAGGGGACCTGATCCGTTCGGTCGAGTGCCTGCTGCCGTGGATCGGCCATATCCAGTTTGCCGATAATCCGGGCCGCCACGAGCCGGGTACCGGGGAAATTAACTTTCGGAATGTTTTCGCAGCCCTTGATCGCTTGGGGTATGGTGGCTGGGTGAGTGCGGAATATCGCCCCAGCGGCGACACGGCGGCAAGTCTGAACTGGTTTCGGGAGGGAATCTGACCGTCGCCATTGGCGACACCCTCTTACAAGATCGTAACTGGCCGGCAATCGATGTTCTTCGTACCCTAGCTGTTAATGTAATCCGCTAATCAGGAGGATAACCGGTGAAAGCACTGGTAATTGAAGACGATCAGGACGTGGCCAACTACCTTGTCAAAGGGCTGAAAGAGTCTGATTTTGTCGTGGATCATGCGGCGGATGGCAAGGACGGCATGATGATGGCTGCCAGTGAGGACTACGACATCATGATCGTTGACCGCATGCTTCCGGGCATGGACGGCCTGGCCATTATCAAAACGGTGCGGGCCACCGGTAACCAGGTGCCAGTGTTGATTCTCAGCGCTCTGGGTGATGTGGATGACCGTGTTGAAGGTCTCAGAGGTGGCGGAGACGACTACCTGACCAAGCCTTTCTCCTTCACCGAATTATTGGCCAGGATAGAATCCCTGGTGCGGCGTAACCGCCAGTCCGCGGAAACAGAGACGGTGCTGCGCGTGGCGGATCTGGAAATGGACCTGCTTGCCAGAACGGTCAAGCGGGCAGGACACAATATCGACGTTCAACCCCGGGAATTCCGACTGCTGGAATACCTGATGCGCAATGCCGGACAGGTGGTCACCCGTACCATGCTGCTTGAAAAGGTGTGGGACTATCATTTCGACCCCCAGACCAACGTGATCGATGTGCATATCAGCCGCCTGAGGGCAAAGATCGACAAGGAATTCGATACCCCTTTGCTGCAGACCATCCGGGGTGCAGGATACATGTTGCGTGAAACTGCTTAGCCAGCTCAGAACCTCATCGTTCCAGTTAGCCTTGCTGTATATGGTGGTGTTCGCCACCTCGGTTTTCCTGTTGCTGGCGTTTATCTACTGGCGCACAGCAGGGTTCATGACTGCACAGACCGATGAAACCATCGAGGCTGAGATTGCCGGTCTCGCCGAGCAATACCGCGGCAGCGGTATCAATGGCCTGATTTCCATCATCCGCGAACGTGTTGCCCGCGACCCCAACGCCAAATCCATTTATCTGCTCACCACCGACGACTTTCTCAAGCTTGCCGGCAACATTGACACCTGGCCCAAGGGTTCACGGTCGGAAAGTGGCTGGATCAATTTCACACTGGAAGAATCCGTGGGTTGGAAGGGGCCCGAGCGGCTGGCCCGTGCACGTATATTCGAGGTTCAGGGTGGTTTGCGCCTGCTGGTTGGTCGCGATGTGGACGAGCTTACCAACCTGAAAAAAGTGATTGAAACAGCCATCAACTGGGGTATGGGCATCACCCTGGCTCTGGCATTACTGGGCGGTTTCCTGATGAGCCGCAGCACTACCCGGCGGATTGAAGTGATCAACAACACGTCCCGACGAATCATGAACGGGCATCTGTCTTTGCGGATACCTACCCGGGGTACCGAAGACGATTTCGACCAGCTGGCGGAAAACCTCAACCAGATGCTGGACCGGATTGTGTACCTGATGGAAGGCATTCGCCATGTTTCCGACAGCATCGCCCACGACCTGAGAACGCCGTTGACCCGCCTGCGCAACCAGCTGGAAACTACCCTGATGTCTGTGGACAACGACGAGGCCAGGGAGCAGGCTGGAAAGGCCGTGGCGGAAGCGGATCAGTTACTGGCCACTTTCAACGCCCTGTTGCGGATTGCGCGGTTGGAAACACGTGGTAATACTTCGGACATGAAGCAGGTTTCCCTGGGAGAGCTCGTCAGCGACGCCTGTGAACTTTACGAGGCGCTGGCGGAAGACAAGGACCAGGATTTCGAGCAATCCCTGGAAGACCAGGTGGTGATCGAGGGCGACCGGGATCTGCTGTTCCAGATGGTCAGCAACCTGATTGACAATGCCATCAAGTACACGCCTGAAAAGGGCAGGATCCGGGTTAATGTTCGCAAGGAAGGGAACGATGCGATATTCGAGGTAGGGGATAGCGGTATCGGTATTCCCGATGAGGAGAAAGACCAGGTGTTCCAGCGTTTCTACCGGGTGGGCAAGAGCCGGTCATTGCCGGGCAACGGGCTTGGCCTCAGCCTTGTCAGTGCCGTTGCCGAGATACACCAGGGGACCATATCCCTGAGTGACCATCATCCCGGCGAAGAATATCCGGGCCTGATGGTAACGATTCGTATGCCGGCCTATTCACCGAACCGGAAACGCCTGAAGGATACCCAGACGATTCCGGCTTCTGAAACCGGAGAGCAAACCTCTCCGGGCGAGCTCAAGGGTGCGTGATCAGTCAGTTGCCGGAAACACCCCGGAACTGGTTTACACGGCTGACCAGAGGCTTGATCAACGGATCGGTGCGGGTTTCGATGGCGTTCAGCAGGCCGTCGATCTGTGAACGACGGCGATCAAATTTCGCCTGAATGCTGTCCCACTCGCCTTCCAGGTGTTTCTGCTCGAGCATGATGAAAGCCGCCAGATTGTGGCGGTTAAGTTTGCCGGTAATGCCGTACTGGTCCAGCCGGTAGCCGATACTGTCCAGGCCGTTAAGCGCAGTGTTGATAAGCTTTTGAGTGTTCATGTCGGTGCCCCGTTTGCTCGGAAAGAGTCGATCGATAACTGCTTAATCTGGTAAGACCTTTATTTACCATGAACGTTAACGCCGCGCTCTAGAGTGAACAACCTAATATCTGTCCTGAAAAAAACGTAATCGTGCAGCCACTGCCGTGTAACCTCGACTGTGGATAATGGAGGGTGTAGTTATGGAAGCCGGCGGAAACTCCGCTTGCTTCTCCCTCCAGCACAGCGCTAGCCTTACCCCGTTTTTACGGGGTTTTTTTATTTCTACTCGATGATTTTAATATGGCCAGAACCCGCTACATAACAGCCGAGGGCGAACAGGCCCTTCGGGAAGAGCTGCGTTACCTCTGGAAGGAGAAACGTCCGGAGGTGACACAGGCCGTCCGTGAGGCAGCTGCCCAGGGAGACCGTTCCGAGAACGCCGAGTACATATATGGCAAGAAGCAATTGCGCGAGATTGATCGCCGCGTGCGGTTCCTCACCAAGCGGTTGGATGAGCTGACAGTCGTGGACCGGTTGCCGGACGATCGTGGCAAGGTATTTTTTGGTGCCTGGGTCACCATTGAGAACGAGGAGGGCACCGAAAACACCTACCGTCTGGTCGGGCCTGATGAGTTCGACCTGTCGCGGGGCTACCTCAGCATCGATTCCCCTATGGCCCGCGCGCTCCTCGGAAAGCGTATCGATGACGAGGTTGGTGTGCGGACGCCGGACGGTTGGAACCACGTTGTTATTACCGGAATCCGCTACGAGCCCCTGACATCCGACTAGTGAGGAGTGTCACCAAACTGACGACTGGCCGGGTTTTTTGTCGTGTTCGGCGATAGGATGATCAAAAATTGTCAGCCCTGGCGCGACATGGAACAAAAGGCACGGTTATGGGTGGATTCGATTCGATAAGGACAGCAATCGGTCTGGCAACTCTGGAGACCATTCCCTGCAACCCCGTGACTCCCGGACACTCCCACGGCAATAACTACATTATCCGGCCACCAACCAACCGGAATTACGGCGCGTTCAATACCACAACCACCGAACGATAATTCCGCTACCGCTTCAGGCGGCGACGATCCCTTCCGACTCAGGCTTGCCCAGTACATCCTCGTAAAAGAACGCAAGAGCCTGTTTTGCCTGATTCATGCGCGCCCGTGAGACTTGCAGGCGCTCGCTGAGATATGCCAGAAAAAGCTGCCGGTCATCAGCCTGCAGTGTTTCCGGATTCTTCAGGCCGTTAAACAGAACGAACCGGGAAATCCAGTGCAGATAGGTCTGCTCTGCGCGATGGTTGAGCTGGTGTTTGCGGATGGCGCCAGTCACTCGACTGACGAGGCCGGGCTGGGACTGCTCCAGTGCCTCTGTAATATCCATGATGCGTCTTCCCTGTGAGCCGTTTTTCTTATAATGCGCGCATCTTATGACAATCGTTTGACCGCCGCAAAAACTTTCACAGGGAGAATTGATTGAGAGCAAAAATCAGTATGACTGTTGCTCTCGTGACTGGCAGGCCGTGTGATTACTTCAGGGCTTCCAGTTTGTCGATGTACTTCTGCATGGCTTCCTCGGAAGAAGTGCCCTTCACCTTTTCCCAGGCGTCGTACTTGGCACGGCCAACGAAATCCATCATGCCCGGGCGCTTGCCGCTGACATCACCCTCTGTGGCCTGCTTGTAGAGTGCATAGAACTCGAGCTTAAGTTCGTTGGACGGCTTGAAGTCGCCCTCGGCGTTCTGGATGTAGTTTACGGCTTCGTCGAAACGGGTTTTCAGGTCACTCATGTGGGGTTCCTTTCTGCTGGTGTTGAATTCCGTTACTTACGGTTGCGAGAAGTATATCCAGAGCTGATGGTGACGTCATTGGCTGATCATTCCAATTGGTTCCGCATTATCGTCACTGGCGCTTTTGTAGGGTCAAAACATCGAAGATTTGGCAATTCTTTGCCCCGCGCCGGATTTTGCCGGAAGCTGGCCAGTTTTTGCTTGAGTACCCGATTTATCCTGTGTAAAGTTTTGCCCGTAGCGTGCCAGGGAGGTGCGCACAATGGACTGTACTACAGCAACTGAGTTTGCATATGGACAACAGGGAGCAAGCGCATGTCTTCAAAAGACGGTTCCGTAGCGCCTAAAGAGCGCATCAATATCAAGTATGTCCCCGCCACCGGTGATCAGCAGGCTGAAACAGAACTGCCGCTGAAAATGTTTGTCGTTGGTGACTTCAAGGGGCAAGCCGAAGAAACTCCGATCGAAGACCGTAAAGCCATTTCCGTCGACAGGAACAACTTCCGTTCTGTGATGTCGGAAGCCGGCCTCACCCTTTCTACCACGGTCACCAACAAACTGGGCGAAGAAGCCGACGAACTGCCGGTCAACCTCGAATTCCAGACCCTCGACGACTTTTCCCCGGACAGTATCTCCCGCCAGGTACCGGAGCTGAAAAAGCTGATTGAGCTTCGCGAAGCACTGGTTGCCCTCAAGGGTCCGCTGGGTAACGTGCCATCGTTCCGTTCCAAGCTGCAGGAACTGCTGGACAACGAGCAAGCCCGGGACAAACTCCTCCAGGAGCTTGACCTGGCCACGGATGAAAGCGGCGAATAATCCGGGCTCTTGATTCGAATTCTGTCATTTGCTGGCAGGTTTCACTTTTCTATTAAAACGTACTGAAGGGATGTGGTATGTCTGATACTGCTGAGCGGCAATCTGCTGCCTCCGAATCCGTTGTGGATGATCGTCAATCCGGAGCTGAGGGCTCTCTGCTGGACCAGGTAATGGCCAACAGTCGCATGGCGCCCGCCGACGAAGGCTACGATGTGGCGCGCCGCGGCGTGGCGACGTTTATTTCCAACCTGCTGAAAAGCGACGAGAAAGGCCAGCCGGTCAACAAGGCTCTGGTGGACCAGATGGTGGTCGAGCTGGACCGCAAAATCAGCGCCCAGATGGATGAAATCCTGCACGCACCGAAGCTGCAGGAACTGGAATCCTCCTGGCGCGGCCTGAAACTGATGGTTGATCGCACCGATTTCCGCGAGAACATCAAGGTGGACATTCTTCACGCCACCAAGACCGAGCTTCTGGAAGACTTCGAGTTTGCGCCCGACCTGACCCAGACCGGTTTCTACAAGCACATCTACTCCACCGAATACGGCCAGTTTGGCGGCGAGCCGGTGGGTGCCGTGGTTGGCAACTACGCGTTTACGCCATCCACTCCGGACATGAAGCTGCTGCAGTACGTGTCTTCCGTGGGAGCCATGGCCCACGCACCGTTCCTGTCCTCTGTCGCGCCGTCTTTCTTCGGTGTCGATAGCTATCAGGAGCTGCCGGCCATTAAGGAGCTGAAGGCTGTTTTTGAAGGCCCGAAGTACACCAAGTGGCGCTCCCTACGTGAATCGGAAGACGCCCGCTACCTGGGCCTGACATCACCACGCTTCCTGCTGCGGGTGCCTTATGACCCCACCGAAAACCCGGTGCGCAGCTTCAACTACAAGGAAGACGTGTCCGGCGAGCACGAGCATTACCTGTGGGGCAACACCGCCTACCTGCTGGCCACGCGCCTGACAGAAAGCTTCGCCAAGTACCGCTGGTGCCCGAACATCATCGGCCCGCAAAGCGGTGGCTCGGTAGAAGACCTGCCGGTTCACACCTTCGAATCCTTCGGCCAGCTGGAAGCAAAGATTCCGACCGAGGTGCTGATCACCGACCGTCGCGAATACGAAATGGCCGACGAAGGCTTCATTGCCCTGACCATGCGCAAAGGCAGCGACAACGCCGCCTTCTTCTCTGCCAACTCGGTGCAGAAGCCCAAGCAGTTCCCGAACACCAAGGAAGGCAAGGAAGCGGAAACCAACTACAAGCTGGGTACGCAACTGCCTTACATGATGATCGTGAACCGCCTGGCGCACTACATCAAGGTACTGCAGCGTGAGCAGATTGGTTCCTGGAAAGAACGCCAGGACCTGGAGCGGGAACTGAACACATGGATTCGCCAGTACGTGGCCGACCAGGAAAACCCACCGGCGGATGTCCGCAGCCGTCGCCCCCTGCGTGCCGCCCAGGTCACCGTCTCCGATGTTGAAGGCGATCCGGGCTGGTACCAGGTATCACTGGCGGTTCGTCCGCACTTCAAGTACATGGGTGCGAACTTCGAGCTGTCACTGGTCGGCCGTCTGGACAAGGACTAACCCGTGTTGGGGAACACCGGCGCTGACGGTGTTCAGGCTTCGGGCGGCAGCCTGTTCGAACGTCTGGAGCAGGCTGCCGAACCCGTGGGGCAGTGCATGGGGGAAGAGACCCATGTGGTAGATTCCATCAAGCGCCACCTGGTTCGCCTGCTGAATGCCCATCCGGGCAATAGCGAGAGCGTGCCGGACCTGGGGCTGGTGGATTTCAACGATGCCACTCTTGGTACCCATGACCTGAGCATTCGTATTCGCAGCGCCATACGGCAGTGTATTGAGAAGTTTGAACCCAGGGTGAACCGGGTGGATGTGATGGCAATGCCCCAGGGGCCGGATCCATTGCAGTTGCGGTTCCAGGTGACGGTCTACCTGAAGGTGGGTTCGGAAGACGATAAGACGACCATTGATTTGTTATTGGATGACAAGCGCTATTACAGAGTTGTGTAAATAGCTGGCAGACACGGATGAGAGTGGGGGTGCAGGCAGGCTTTCCAAAAGTGTGCGGAGCCATGGATGGCGGAGCTCAAGCGCCCCATGGATGGGCTTGAGCGTCTTTTGGAAAGCCTGCCTGCACCCCCGCTCGGAGTCAGCGGGGACGGCGATACCTTTTCCTCTGGGAAAAAGAACTCGCTTCGCTCAGACACCTTTTTCCCGGCGGAAAAGGCATCCCCGTCCCCTCGGCCGAACTTTGGTGCAGTAGTTTTATGAAGTTAAACCGATTTTACAGGGATGAATTAAGCTTTTTGCGATTGCAGGGACGGGAATTTGCGGATGCACATCCGCAATTAACTCGCTTCCTGTCAGAACAGAGCACAGATCCAGATGTCGAAAGGCTGCTGGAAGGCTTTGCCTTTTTGACCGGGAAGCTTCGGGAGAAGGTCGAGGACGAGTTTCCGGAGCTGACGCATTCGCTGTTGAACATGCTGTGGCCGAACTATCTGCGGCCGGTGCCCAGTTGCACCATTATGCGGTTTGATCCGCAACTGCATGCCATCAGTGAGCGCCAGCGGGTTGAGCGGCATACTGACATCAAGAGCCGGCCGCTGGGAGACGCCACGCGGCAGACCCAATGCCGGTTCCGGACCTGTCGCGCGGTGGATGTGTTTCCGGTGAGTGTGGCGGATGCCCATGCGGAGCATTCGCGGGAAGTGTCGTCTGTGACAGTGGACCTGGCTTTGCATAGCGACCAGCCACTGTCTTCCTTGGGCCTGGATAACCTGCGGTTTTACCTGGGTGGCGAGAGCCATGTTTCCGAAACGCTGTACCTGTGGCTGAATCACTACCTGAAGCGCATGGAGTTGGTGGTGGGGGATTTGGTGTTTTCCATTCCGGCCAGCCACCTGAAGCCGGTGGGGTTTACCAGTGATGAAGCCCTGTTGCCGTATCCCAAGAACGCCTACCCGGGCTACCGGATTCTGCAGGAGTACCTGAGTTTTCCCGAAGCGTTTCGATTTGTGGATATTCAGGGCCTGAAAGCGCGGTTGCCGGCGGTGCAGGCGGATGAGGTCAGCCTGCGTTTCCACTTCAGCCGGATTCTGCCGCCGGACGCGAAGATCCGGGCGGAGAACTTTCAGCTTTACTGCACGCCGGCCATCAATCTGTTTAGCCACGAGGCCGATCCGGTGGACCTGAACGGTCGACAGACAGAGTACCGAATTGCGCCGTCCAGCCGCTCGCCGGAACACTACGAAGTGTTCAGCATCGAGCAGGTGGAGGGCTGGCTGGAAGGCCGGTCGGGGCGCGGAGAGCCGCGGTTGTACACCGCATTTGAGAGTTTCCAGCATGAGGTGGAACGGGATCGTGGCCGTACTGCCTTATATTACCGGGTGAAGGCCCGGGAGAGTGTGCGTGGGGATGGGTTTGATCACTACATTTCCTTCGTGCGCGGGGATGAGTCCGAGTGCATGAACCGCCAGGAAGCGGTATCGCTGACGCTGACCTGTACCAACCGACAGTTACCGCATCAATTGGCCGTAGGTGAAATAAGCATGGCAACGGAGACCACGCCGGCGTTTGCGTCTTTCAGCAATATTACCCGGCCCACCCAAACCCTGCGGCCGACACTGGATGGCAGTCTTTTGTGGACACTGATCTCCAACCTGTCCCTGAACTATCTGTCGCTGCTGGATGTGGACGCCCTGCGAACGGTACTACGGGTCTATGATTTCCGCGCTTTGGTGGATCGCCAGGCGGAGCGGGTGTCCCAGAAGCGTCTGGCCGGCATCCTGGATATTGAAACCACGCCGGTTGACCGGATGGTGCGGGGGCTGCCCGTGAGAGGCATTCGCTCGGTCATGCGGCTGGATCAGCAGTCGTTCGCTTCGGAAGGCGATCTTTATCTGTTCGGCACGGTGCTCAGCCAGTTCTTTGCACTCTACGCCAGTATTAACGCATTTCACCAACTGGAAGTGGTGAATACAGACAACCAGGAACGGTACACATGGATGTTACAGCAAGGGCAGCAGCCTCTGATGTAGCCGAGCTGCAGCCCGTTCTGGGCAATGCACGGCGCTACAGTTTTTTTCAGCTGGTGGATCTGATTCATCGTCACCACGGTGATGACCTGGAGCGGTCCCAGGACGAACAGCCCCAGCACGAGCGCATTCGCTTCTCGGCATCGGCAGGGCTGGGTTTCCCCGGCAGCGATGTGGTGTCGGCGGCGTCACCGGAGCATGAACATGCGCCCTACCAGCTGGAAGTCAGTTTCCTGGGCCTGCACGGTTCCCAGTCGCCTCTGCCGGGTTACTACCTGGAAGACCTGGCCTGGGAAGCAGGGCAGAACCTGGGCATTCGCCGCCACTTTCTGGATTTCTTCAATCACCGACTGGTGACCCTGTTTCACCGGGCGTGGCGCAAGTACCGCTATTACGTGCGCTTTCAGCCGGAAGCCTCGGATGGCTTTTCCGAGCATATCTTTTCCCTGGTTGGCCTGGGAGACCCGCAGGTCCGGGCGGCCACACCGGTCAACTGGTCCAAGATGCTGGCCTACGCCGGGATGATGGCAGGCCGCAGCCGCTCGCCAGAGGTGGTCAGCGGCATCATCGGTCACTGTTTTGATCTCGACGACGTGGGCATTGAGCAGTGGGTGCTGCGAAGGGTGGAGATTCCCCAGGACCAGCAAACCCGCCTGGGGCAGGCCAATGCCTCCCTGGGAGAGGACACATTGGTCGGCTCCGGCATTCGCGACCGCAGTGGCAAGTTCACCCTGCGTATCCGTAACCTGTGCCGGCAGCGCTTCGCGGACTTTTTGCCCAATGGAGAGGACCACGACCGCCTGGTGAAACTGGTGGAGTTTGTCACCCGGGAGCAACTCGCCTACGACCTGGAGCTGCAGATGCGCCCCAGCGACGTCAAGCCCCTGCAAATGGGAGCTGACGTGCGGCTGGGCTGGAACTCGTTTGTAACGCCGGAAAAGACCAGCAAGCTGCCAGCCGTGCGGCTGCAGATACGCCGCTAGGACCAATGGATTGAAGACAAGGAAACCGGATATGGAACATCAACCAACCTGCAGCCTGAAACTGGTGGTCAGCAACCCCACTCAGGTCGCCAGTGGCCTCGCCCGGGAACATGTGTTCGGCGTCAACGGCGGCTCAATCGGCAGCGCTGGTAGCGACACCTGGCAGTTGTCGTCCCATCGTACCGGCGCCGTGGCGGGCCATGCCGAAGTTCGCTTCCTGGACGGCGTGTTCTGCCTGATCGACCGCAGTGGCCGCACCTACATCAACAGCGGCACCCAGCCGGTGGGCCGTGGACGCCGGGCCCGCCTGAAGAGCGGCGACACCATCACCATTGGCCGGTACCGGCTCACGGCGGAAGTAATCAGCGGCCAGCGCCAGGAGGGCACCCTGCCAGAGGAGGCCGAAGATGCCAGCCTGGTGAACGTGGACGAAGGGGAGCTGATGCGGGCCGAAGAGCGGCAACCGGAAACCGTTGGCGAGGAACCGCTCCAGGGTTTGCAACCGGCACCGGGTGAAAACTTCAGCGACGACCCTATGCAGGCCTGGACTGACCATGCCCGGGGCCATGACGAGGATATCAGCCGTGAGCAGCATTCCCTGCTGGCGG